>DATCHW010000015.1:0-197124 GCA_036508135.1 Ignavibacteria bacterium | reverse complement strand
GGTCAAACAATATACCTTCCCCGTGCATTTATCGAACAACAAACGGTGGTGTTAATGTGATTCAACAAACGGATATTACAGGATTAGGACAAATATTTTTTCTGAAATATAAAGTAAACGGAGAATATACAGGCTGGCATTTTAGCCCGAGTGGCGATAATAAATTTTGGAAAACAACGAATAGCGGTAACAATTGGTTTCAGATAACAAGACCACTAGCACAGTATTTAGGATATTTCTCATTTATAGATGAGAATACTGGATGGTTTTCTTGGAGTGGTACTATCGACGGTGGGATTTATAAAACCACAAATGGAGGATTAAATTGGATATTACAAACACTACCTTCGGGAAATGGAATACATAGTTATATATATAGATTTAATATTATCAATTATGATACATTATATGCGGGGGGGGGTATAGAACGTACCCAAATAATCGAAATGATATGTTAATATGGAAGACGACAAATGGTGGAACAAACTGGGGATACCAGGAACCAGACTCTTCTCTTCAAATTAATATCGCAAATACAGTAAATTTTATAAATTCCAATACGGGTTGGGTATATGGAGGGGGAAACGGAGCACACACTACAAATGGAGGGGGGCTGATTATCTTTACTGACATAATAAATAATAATGAAATGGTTTCAAAAAATTATCAATTATATCAAAATTATCCTAATCCCTTTAATCCATCAACAACAATTGAATTTTCATTACCAAAAGATTCTTATGTTAAATTAAAAATTTTTGATATTACAGGTAAAACAGTTTTGTGGATAATTTATGATTTTCTTCTTTATACCGGAAATCACAAATATACGATTGATGCCTTTAATACATTGGGACTATCAAGCGGTATATATTTTTATAGACTTGAAGCAAGAGATAGGAATAAAAATAATGATGTTTTTACAGAAACAAAGAAGATGTTTTATATAAAATAAGTTTAAGATAAAAGGCAAAGACAAAATATATTAAAAATTAAATATAAAAAATTAAAAATATTATATTTTTATTGACTTATTACGTGTTGGGAATGACCCAAAAGGTACTTGTGAACGAGGGGGAATTAATTCTGGATGACAAAAGGATTTTTAACATATTTTCCTAAACATTATCCTGGACTAAGGTTATAAAATTAGGAATTGAATTAAAATACTTATTTTCTTAAATTTAAGGTCTTGTTTTTAAAAATTAATTGGAAAACAAATGAATATACCGGAAAACCTAAAATATACTAAAGATCATGAATGGTTAAAGTTAGAAGATAATGTCGGTACTATCGGTATTACTGATTATGCTCAGAAAGAACTTGGAGATATTATTTATCTGGATATCACTGCAAGTGTCGGTGATGTCGTGAAACAAGGGGGTTCAATCGGTACGATTGAAGCCGTAAAGACTGTATCTGAAGTGTTCAGCCCGATATCCGGCAGAATAATTGATATTAATACAGCCATAAATGATAATCCTTCAGTAATAAACCAGGACCCGTATATTGGCGGCTGGATAGTGAAGATTGAACCGGATAATCAGGATGAATTAAATAATCTCCTCGATGTGAATGCATATAAGGAAGTAGTGGCTTAAAAAGGTTTTATTCAGATTTACAGAGGTTAATTTCTTAATGCCGGATTACTATGTTAAAGATAAAAGTTTTAAGTCTGAAAGAAGGAGAGCATTATTTCAATTATGTATTGCCTCCATCGGAAATTGAATTAGAAGAAGATTTTTTAAAGAATAATATTCACGTTGATATTACCGTTGTAAAGAATATTTACCAGTTAGAACTTAAAGTAAAATTCAATACGATACTGAATTTTGAATGTGACAGATGCCTTGAACATTATGACCATCTGTGCGAAGGAGAGTTTGAGCTTTTCTATAAGCCTGTTTCGGCAAGAGATCACGATATAGACAATGACAAAGATGAAGATAATATAAGATTTTATCCGGTCTTGAACAATTATTTAGATATTACAAAAGATTTGAGAGATTATTTAATGCTCTCAATTCCAATGAGGCATGTACCTGAGGAAATTGACGGTGTATGCGTGGTATGCAAAAAGAATTTCGATGAATTACTGAACAAGGAAAATTCACAGGATGATATCAATCCTGTCTGGAAAAAATTATATGATAGTGATAAATAATAATTAAAATAAAATAAAAAATGCCAAATCCAAAACGAAGACACTCAAAATCAAGAGGAAGGAAAAGAAGAACACATTATAAAGCTCCTGTTCCTTCTTTGATGGCTTGCCCAAATTGCGGTGAGATGAAATTAACCCATAAAGTCTGTTCATCGTGCGGCTTTTATGACGGTAAAAGTATTGTGATTCCAAAAAAGTCTAAGTAATTCTGAATTATCAATTTCTTCTAAGATAATTAAAATCTCAAAATACGGAAACTGATACCAAAATAAGAATAGCGGTTGATGCTATGGGAGGGGACTTTGCCCCAAAAAATGAAATTCTCGGCGCTATAGAAGCAGCAAGGGAGAAACCGGACACACTTGAAGTTTATCTTGTGGGTAATGAAAAATTGATAAGAGATTTTTTGAAAAGTAATAATACGGAACTGAATAATATAAAGGTTGTAGATGCTTCCGATGTTGTATCAATGGAAGATATACCGACAGATACTTATAAAACAAAACCATATTCATCGATGAATATTGCTTTGAATCTATTGAAAGAAAAAAAAGTGGATGGTGTAGTAAGTGTCGGTAATACAGGTGCATTTACAGCGAATTCAATCTTAAAACTCGGAAGAATCCCCGGTGTAGGCAGACCGACTACCGGTGCATTATTTCCCACAGATTCAGGGATATCGATGTTATTTGATGTAGGTGCATTTGTTGACTGCAGACCGAATCATCTTTATGAATTTGCAGTTATGGGCAGTATATATGTTTCTCATGCTTTTGGAGTTGCTAATCCAAAAGTAGGATTACTTAGCATAGGCGAAGAAAAGAATAAGGGAAATGAAGTTACACTTGAAGCATACAAGCTTCTTGAAAAATCGAAATTGAATTTTATTGGAAATATAGAGGGCAGGGATATCCTGAACGGAAAATATGAAGTGATAATCTGCGATGGCTTTACGGGAAATATCGTTGTCAAGTTCGCAGAGAGTGTTCTCGGGTTGATAAAAAGCAAGTTTATTTCATACGCAAGAAAAGGTTTTTTAAAGAAAATATGGGTTGGTTTGATTAGTAAGACACTCAAAGCTGCTCTTAAAGGATTTGATTATCAGGATCACGGCGGAGTTCCTCTTTTGGGAGTAAATGGAGTATGCATAATAGGTCATGGAAATTCATCCCCGCTGGCTATAAAGAATATGATTTATAAAGCAGAGGAAATGGTTTCAAAAAAGGTGAATGAAGCAATTGCAAATTACTTCGCTTAGATATTCTATTGACTTTAAAATGTTATTAAATAAGTTTATATTAACTGATTAATTTAACAAAAATATGGCAAAAGTCCAAACATTTGCAGATAAAGCTGCAAAATTAGCAAGAAAAGCAGAAAATATGGTTATGTGTCCGGACACGAACAAAGAAACCCGGATACTAAATGTAAGGCTTATAGATTCTGTTAAGACAGAAAAAGGTACTTTTAAATTCCTCGACCGGAACGTGAAAGTATATGAATCTACTTACAAACTTTTTAAATCATAAATAACAGGAGAATATAATAATGTCAAGAGTTTGTAAAATCACAGGAAAAAGACCTTTAACCGGAAACAACGTTTCGCACGCTAATAACAGGTCAAAAAGAAAACAATACCCGAATCTTCAGTTAAAAAGAATATGGCTCGAAGATGAAAAAAGATGGGTAAAAATGAGAATATCTACTAAAGCAATTAAGACACTTGATAAAAAAGGTCTTAAGTCTCTCGTATAGATTGATCTTTTAAAATGCAATTTGATAAAATCAGCATAATTATTCCGACTCTCAACGAAGAGAAGTTAATAAATCAGATTTTATCTCAATTTGACGAAAGTGTCAAAAAAAAATTCAACCTTGAAATCATTGTCAGTGACGGCGGAAGCAAAGATAATACTATCAATCTGATAAATGGTTCGGTTGACAAAATTATAGTTCATAAAGAAAAGTTTAAACAGAACATCTCCCGAGGAAGAAATCAAGGTGCTAACAATTCACTCGGAGATGTTCTTATTTTTTTAAATGCTGATACTTTAATTTCTGACATTAATAAGTTCTTTAATTCTCTGAATGAAATATTATCCGATAAGAAAATTATCGCAATTGCTTGTCCGGTGAAAGTATTTCCGGATGAAGAAAAATTAACAGACAGGATATTCCATTTGTTTTATAATAATTACGTCAGGATTCTTAATAAATTTTTTATGGGTATGGGCAGAGGCGAATGCCATATAATCAGAAGAGAAGATTTTTTTAAAATGAAGGGATATAGAGAAAGTTATGCTGCAGGAGAAGATTTTGACCTCTACAGAAGGTTAAGAAAAACAGGCAGAATTTCCTATTTAAAGGAGTGCTTAGTTTATGAATCTCCCCGCAGATACCGAAAATTTGGTTATGCGAGAGTGTTTCTGGATTGGGTTTTAAATTCGGTTTCGATTACGGTTTTTAATAAGTCCATTTCGAAAGAATGGCAGGAAGTAAGATAATTAATGTTTTATGAAGTTCTTTCAAATAATGATTCAATAAAAGCAAGAACAGGTTTAATTAAAACCTCGCACAGTATCATTGAAACTCCGGTTTTTATGCCGATTGGAACAGCAGGGACAGTAAAAGCAATTACGAACAGGGATATTGAAGAATTCGATACGAGAATTATTTTAGCTAATACTTATCATTTGTATTTGCGTCCGGGACCGGAAGTTATACAAAATGCCGGCGGATTGCATAATTTTATGAACTGGAATAATTCCATTCTTACTGACAGCGGCGGATTTCAGATTTTCAGTTTGTCATCCCTTAGAAAGTTAACAGAAGAAGGTGTTGAGTTTTCGTCTCATCTTGACGGTTCAAAACATTTTTTTACGCCTGAAAAGATAATTGAGATTGAACGCATAATCGGCTCGGATATTGTTATGCCTCTTGATGAGTGCCTCGCAAATCCTGCAACGCATGAAAAAGCCGGGGAATCTCTTAAGCTTACTACCCGTTGGGAAAAAAGATGCTTTGAACAATTCAATAACAGTGAACCGCTATATGGAAAGAATCAGTTTCTTTTTGCTATATGCCAGGGCAGTACTTTTGAGGATTTGAGAAAAGAGCATATTAACGAAATGGCACAATCAGATTTTTCCGGTTTTGCGATAGGCGGTTTAGCAGTAGGAGAAGAGATTTCATTAATGTATGATATAGTCGATATATCCACAGATATTCTTCCCGGGAACAAACCGAGATATCTGATGGGAGTTGGTACACCACAGGATTTACTTGAATGCATTGAAAGGGGAGTGGATATGTTCGATTGTGTTCTCCCGACAAGGAATGCAAGACACGGAAGGCTTTTTACAACATACGGTGAAATCAATCTTAAAAACAGCGGATTTAAAAATAATTTTAATTCTCCTGATGAAGAATGTAAGACTTATACTTCAGAAAATTTTTCTCTTGCATATTTAAAGCACCTTTTTATGGCAAAAGAAATTCTTGGAATGCAGCTTGCGACCATACATAACATCGGCTTCTATCTGAATTTAATGAAGGGTATAAGAAATGCGATTCATAATGATGACTTCCTGAATTTCAAAAAAGATTTTTTAGAAAAATATTTATCAAATAAATTTAAAATATAATTCTATATTATAAAGAAAGGCAAGAAATTACATGACTTTAATTAATTTATTCGCAGGAATATTCCTGCAAGCTGCGCCTGATGCGGGTCCTATGTCGATGATATCGACTTTTATTCCTTTTATTCTAATTATAGTTGTTTTTTATTTTCTTATATTAAGACCTCAGCAAAAAAGACAAAAGCAAAGAAAAGAACTTCTGAGTTCCGTAAAAGTAGGAGATGAAGTGATAACATCCGGTGGAATATTCGGCAAGGTTGACCATATTGAAGATAATATCTTATATGTTAAAATTGCGGATAATGTAAAAATCCGTATTCAGAAGGATGCAGTCGGAAACATAGTCGGATTGACCGATAAATTACCCGCAAAAAAATAAGATTTGGATATTAGTTTTGAATAGATTGAAGTAAAAACAATTTTTAATATTAATGGGCAAAGCAGAAAAATTCAAGTTTAATTCTATAGAATCTGCAATAGAAGATTTCCAAAAAGGGAAAATTATTATTGTGGTGGATGATGAAGACCGTGAAAACGAAGGGGATATGATATTTGCCGCCGATAAAGCAACACCCGAGCTTGTAAATTTTCTTGTGAAAAATGCCGGAGGGCTTATTTGTGTTCCGCTTGAAGAAAAACGATTAAAGGAACTTGATATTGAAATGATGACTTTGTACAATACTGCATTGCATGAAACTGCTTTTACCGTAAGTGTTGATTATAAAATCGGTACTACAACCGGTATATCAGCGTTTGACAGGTATAAAACGATTAAATCATTGATTTCCGATAATACAAAACCTTCGGACCTCGGGAAACCGGGGCATATATTCCCTTTAAAAGCCGGTAAAGGCGGAGTATTACGTCGTGCAGGGCATACCGAAGCCGCTTTGGATATTGCTAAACTCGCAGGAGTTTATCCGGCGGGTGTATTATGTGAAATTCTAAAAGAAAATGGTGAAATGGCACGTCTTCCCGAACTGTTTAAAATTGCCAAAAAGTTTAAGATGAAAATCATCACTATCAGGGATTTAATAAAATACCGCCTTGAAAGGGATAACCTTATTGAAAGGATGGTGAATGCAAAACTTCCAAGCAAATTTGGTACGTTCAGGATTTATTTATATAAAAGTATTGTTGATTCAAAAGAACATATTGCATTAGTAAAAGGAAAAATTGAATCTTCAAAGCCGGTTCTTGTGAGAGTTCATTCAGAATGCCTTACCGGAGATATTTTTGGTTCAACAAGATGCGACTGCAGGGAACAACTGATTGAATCGATGAGGAAAATTGAAAAAGAAGGTAACGGAGTTTTATTGTATATGAGGCAGGAAGGCAGGGGAATCGGCTTGCTGAATAAACTGAAAGCATACCAGCTTCAGGAAAAAGGAAAAGATACAGTGGAAGCAAATTTCGAACTCGGATTTAAAGCTGATTTAAGAGACTATGGAATAGGTGCTCAGATTCTCAGGGATTTAGGAATTCATAAAATTAAACTACTTACAAATAATCCTAAAAAGATAATAGGTTTAAGTGCATATGGTTTGGAAATTGTAGAGCGTGTACCGATTGAAATTCAGTCAAATCCTGAAAATGAATTTTATCTTATGACCAAACGCGATAAATTGGGTCATTTGATTTTACTTAATAAATCTAAATCGAAACAAAAAATTAATATTAATTGAAAATGGCGCAAACAACGGTATATTTAAGGAGACCAAGATTAGTAGAATTAGAAAATGAATTAAAAGAGCTCAAGACAGCAGAGAGAAAAAAAATAGCTGAAAAAATTTCAGAAGCCCGCGGACACGGTGATTTAAGTGAAAATGCTGAATATGATGCGGCAAAAGAGGCTCAAAGCCATCTTGAAATGAAAATCGGGAAGCTTGAAAACCTGCTGTCCCGTGTGAAAATAATCGATAATGGAGATATGCCTGAAGGAGAGGTTTACATATTATCAAATATTATTGTTCAGGATTTGACTCACAAAGAAGAAATTAAATTTACATTAGTCTCGCCCGAAGAGGCAGATTTCGAATTGGATAAAATTTCCGTTGCATCTCCTTTGGGGAAAAGCCTTTTAGGCAAGAAGGTCGGCGATATAGTAAACGTGGATGTTGCCTCAGGGGTTATTGAATATAAAATTACAGAAATTTCAAAATAAAGAACTATGTCAGAAAGAAAATTTTCTGAGTTAAAGGTCGGTATTTTTGTTTTCATCGCGATTGCTATCATTATTTCGGTTTTATTTTGGGCAAAAGGTTTCGTGATAAATAAGGATCTTGTAGATTTAAAAGCTTATTTTCAGAATACAAGCGGGTTAAACCTCGGAGATCCCGTTACGGTAAGCGGAGTCCGCAAAGGGAAAGTGAAAGAAATAAATCTTATAGGCGATTCAGTAATTGTACTCTTTAACCTTGAAAGAGGCATTAAAATAAGAAAAGATTACAAACTGGAAATCTCTATTGCAGAGCTGATGGGAGGCAAGCAGCTGGCTATTTCGCCGGGCAGATCAAATGAGGAGATTGATTACGAATCAACCTTGTCCGGTACAACGAGCGGGGATATTAGTGAGATTATCAGAAATGTAAACGGACTTTCAAGCGAAGTCAAAAATCTTATCAAAAGTTTTGGAAATACCAACGAAAATATTCTCAAAGCACTCGGCAATTTAAATGATATTATCGGTGATAAAAATATGCAGAAAAATCTTAAGAGTACATTATCAAATTTCGAAGTTACTTCGAGAAACCTGAATCTGCTTGTCAGGGATAATACTGTATCACTGAAATCGATAACTGATAAAGCAGGAACAGCGCTCGATAATGTAAATAGTTTAATTGATGAAAATAGTCCTGAATTTAAAAAGACCTTCCAGCAAATTCAGGTTCTGACGGCTAAAGTCGATAGTCTTGTAACAAGCATAAATGTTATAACAACTGATATACAAATGAGGAAAAGCGGTATCGGGAAATTTATCTATGATGATAAATTTTTCGATAATCTGAATAAAACGCTCGAAGAAATTGAAAAACTGACAAAAAAAATCAGGCAGGACGGATTAAAAATCAATTTATTTTAAATAGAAGCCGACATTTATTCTATGTGTAGAACCGATTTTTCCGAGAGAATTATATGCATAGTCAATAAGATATTTTTCTTCAATCTTGATTCCGAGTCCTGCTGAAAATCCGGCAATTCCGGTTGCACTTCCTGTTTTCAAATCCTGACGCTGCTGGTTATTATATCCAAGCCTTAAATATATATTATCACTTAAAATAAATTCTCCGCCCAATCTTACATCCTTAAATCTATCAAGAAATTTATCTTTTTTGTCAAGAAGATTTGATATTGAAAAATAAAATGTCAAAGGTAAATGCTCCAAACGCTTATTGAAACCAATCCTTAAATCCAGGGGAAGGTTTTCTCTGGTGTCTGCATAGGAAGATATTTGCGTTCCGATATTTAACAAGCTTAATCCGAAATTCCACTGAGTTTCGGGTATCTGATACAATAATCCAAGATCAGCAGCTACTGCTGTCGATTTATAGATATCAATATTTGAATATATTAATTTTAAACTTGCGCCGTAGCTGAGGTTTTCAATATACTTATTGGCGTATGTCAATGTTAAGGCAAAATCATTGGCGCTGAATGTTCCGAGATTATTAAAAGATTCATCATACTTGTCAAATGTTCCGTAATTAAAATATCTTAAACCTACACCGAAATATCCAATATCTTTGTACTTTTGAGTATATGCGGCATTTCCCGAGTTGATATCGAGCAGATATTTGTAAAAGCCGATAGATGCCTGCGGTTTACCGAGCGAAGTCAGAGTTGCCGGATTGTAAAATATTCCGTTAACATCGTTAGTTACTGACACAGAATTACCTGCCATTGCAGATGACCTTGCATCCACATCAAGTTTCAGGAAATTATAAGTCGTATTATTTTGGGCATAGTTTGCTGAAGTTAAGAATAAAAATCCTGTCGTAATTAACAATGCACTTTTTAAAATATTCATTTCAGAAATTAATTTTCTTATTCAAATAATCTTCAATAATATAAGTTACGTTTGATATAAACAAGTAAAATAAAAACATAAAAGTTTTTATGATTTAATCCTATTCTATACGGAATTCCTCGAACTCTGCTGAATATTCAAGCTTTTGAACACTCAGCGATTTAACGAACGAGTTTTGTGGTCCTGTTTTCAATTCTTTTATATAATCATTAATCAACCCTTCGTCACCTTCAATTTCAAGTTCTACATCACCATTATAAAGATTTTTTACATATCCTTTTACCCCGTATAAATTTGCTTTCTTGTAGCAGAAATACCTGTAACCCACTCCCTGTACGTATCCTGTAATCGTAATACAATATCTAACATTCTTTTGCATATCTAAATTTAGTAAAAATTTCCGATATTATTAAACCAATTGTCATAATCACAGCACCAGCTATCTGGTTAAGGCTCATAACCTCCGATAGAATAAAATAAGCCGAGATAACGGCTGTAACCTGTTCCATGTTATATATCAATCCTGCTCTTATGGGAGTTACGTGTTTCTGATATTTCATAATAAAATAAAGTGCAAACAGAGTAGAAAAGATTGAAGTGAATAATGTAATCGATATCGAATAAGTATTTAAACGGAAAAGAAAATTTCCCGGAATTACTTCGAAAAACATCATCGCAAAAAAACTTAATAAAGCCATACTTATATATTGTCCATAAACTATCGCTAAGTGATCTGACTTTCTGGAATACTTGTCCAGGTAAACTATATGGAATGAAAAAGCAACGGCACACACAAGAGTTATCAGGTCTCCGAAATTAATTTTTGTATCACGGATCTCCGTGAGAAAGTATAATCCGAGAAGTACTAAAATAATTCCGAGGATATTCCCGAAATTTGGTTTTGATTTAATTATAAACATCTGTACAAACGGGAGAAGAACAATATTCGTACCTGTGATAAAAGCGGATTTGGAGGCAGTTGTATATTTCAAACCGAGCGTTTGTGAGTAAAATCCGATGAAAAGATAAATCCCGAGAATTATTCCGTGTTTGAATCCTGTTTTATCAAAGTTCTTAAGCTCGTTTCTGAAATATAAATAAAAAAGTAAAATTGTAATAAAAAACCTGATGAAGACAAAAGCCATTACCGAAACATCATTGAGGACAATTTTTATAATCGGAAATGTTAATCCCCAAAAAATAGCTATTGTAAAAAGAATTATTTCAGGTTTATATCCCTTTATAGTTTGAGCGATGTTTTTAACGGAATTACTCTCCTATGAATTTTTTATTTGTTGAAAAATTTATCCTTATAGATAATGAACACTGATACAATAAGCCAGATAAGCGTATTCAGCATTATGGGAATATCTTTTGTGACTATCTGTGTGGGACTTTCTCCGAGATTTTTCTGATGTATCAAATACAAATAACGAAAGATACCGTAAATTACAAACGGTGTTGTGTAAATCAGGTTCTCTGTATGGAAGGTGGAAACAGCTTTTTCAGAAACTGTATAAAGAGCATAGCATATTATAGTTCCGGTTGCTGCAATTGTATTCATCTGGTCAGTAAATTCTATGCCATAATAGTTCAGAACTTTTCTTTGTTTGTCAAGATTATCCTGTTCGATTTGTGAAAGTTCCGCTCTCCTTTTCGAAATTGCAAGGAAAAGAGAAATAAAGATTGCTGTGAGTATCATCCAGCTTGAAAGGGAAACGTGAATTGCAGCTGCACCGCCGATTAACCTGAGCATAAAACCGAGTGAAATAAAAAACACATCGAGAATTACAACGTGTTTAACTTTTATTGAATACAGCAGATTGATTATAAAATAAGCTGCAACAGTAATTACGAAATAAATATTGATGAGTGCTGATAATAAAACTGTAATTGCAATTATAATTATCAGAATAATCACTGCATGTTTTATTGATATTTCTCCGGAAGCGATGGGACGAAATCTTTTTTTCTTGTGGGCTCTATCCGCTTCCACGTCGATAATATCATTGATTATATAAACGCTACTTGAAACTGCGCAGAAAGCTAAAAATGCCAGAATATTTTTTGTGAAAAGTTCGGTATTTAACAATTGACCGGCAAATAAAATAGGTGCGAAGCAGAAAAAATTCTTAATCCACTGTCTGACCCTGATTAATTTTATTATATTATACATCAACCTCCGGTAAAAGTAATTTGTCCAAATTAGAAAAAACTAAGATGAATATAAATACAGAAGAAAAGAATTCAAAAGTCAAAAGTTAGAAGTCAAAAATTAAAAGTTTGAGGTTAAAAGACAAAAAGCAAAAACAACCAAAATGGAATCTACAGAGTTTATGGTCGTGATGAAGAGGTGGTAATTAAGTATAAAAGAAAAACTATTGCATATTATTTACCTCGTCTATTAAATTAACTCATTATATTGAGTTAATTAACTCAGTGCATTGAGTAATATATTTATATATGAAAAAAACAGCTAAATATAATGAAAAATAATATTCTAACATATTTTTTTATCAAAATAAGATTTAAAGCAGTTAATACATAAAACATAACTATTTTGCCATCAAAAGTAAAATAGTTATAACTATTTTGCATTTCCATAATAAAATAGTTATATTTATCTAAAAATGGTAAAGAGAACTTTAGCAAACAGAATTTCGGAAAAATTATTCAGAGGCAACGCAATTTTAATATTCGGACCTCGTCAAAGCGGAAAAACTACACTTGTGAATTCAATTTTAACGTCTATCTCGAAAAAATTGCTTTATATAAACGGTGATGAATTCAGTGATAGAGAAGCATTATCGCAACCGAATGTAAACAAACTAAAATCTTTAATTGGGAAGAATGAAATTGTTTTTATAGATGAAGCTCAGAAAATATCTGAAATAGGGAATACATTAAAAATCATAACAGACCATCTAAAATCAGTTCAGGTAATTGCTGCAGGGTCTTCATCTTTTGAACTTGCAAATAAACTAAACGAACCTTTAACTGGAAGAAAATATGAATTTTTAATTCTGCCATTTGCATTTTCTGAAATGGTAAATTACACAAGTCTATTTGAAGAACAAAAGAATCTTGAACTACGTTTAGTTTATGGTTACTATCCGGAAATAGTTTTGAAAAAAGATGAAAGTCTGGACTTAATCAAAATTCTGACAAACAGTTATCTCTTCAAAGATATATTTTCATTAGAAGGTGTTAAAAACCATTTATTACTCGAGAACCTCGTAAAAGCAATAGCGTTACAGATAGGAGGTGAAGTTTCGATAAACGAATTATCGAGGCAATTAGGTGCGAACCATAATTTGATAGAAAAATATTTAACCATTCTTGAGCAAACTTACGTAATCTACAAACTTTCCTCGTACTGTAAAAATGTACGCAATGAAATCAGAAAATCTAAAAAATATTATTTTTATGATAATGGAATAAGAAATGCTATCATAGGTAATTTTGCACCAATTTCATTAAGAACTGATAAGGGGGCTTTATGGGAAAACTTTATAATCAGTGAAAGGATTAAATATAATCTATATAACGGCAGGGATGTAAAATATTATTTCTGGAGAACAAAGCAGCAGCAGGAGATTGATTTGATAGAAGAACATAATGGAAGTCTTAGTGCCTTCGAGGTTAAATGGAGTAAAAACACAAACCTCAAAATCCCCAAAACATTTACAAATAATTACTCTGTCAATAAAATAGGTTTAATAAATTCCGGGAACTTTTTTGAATTTTTGATTTGAGTTTAGATGAAGATATTCTACAAATAAACCCGCAAAATTGGAAGTTATATTATTACTTTAGTTTGTGAACAGAACTTAACGAACTAAAAGACAGCATTCTCCTGATACACACCAAATACTTCTTTTAGTTTACTGCACATTTCACCTACCGTTACATATTTTCTTGCACAGTTTAAAACACTCGGCATCAGGTTAAGACCGTTTTCCGCAGCTTTCTTTAAGTCTTCCAGAGAATTTTCAACATCCTTAATATTTCTAGATGCTTTTAGTTCTTTTATTTTTTTCACTTGCATTTCTTCAACTTCTTTTGAAATCTGTAAAATCGGAATATCTATCTTTTCATTCTGTTCTACAAATTCATTTACACCGACAACAATTTTTTCTTTTTTATCAAGTTCAACCTGATATTCGTATGCAGCTTTGGAAATTTCCCTCTGGAAGAATCCGTTTTCGATGCATTCAATTACTCCGCCCTGAGAATCTATTATCTCAAAATATTTCTCTGCTTCATTTTCCATTTCGTCTGTAAGTTTTTCTATGAAATAACTTCCGCCGAGAGGGTCAGCCACATTAATTACTCCGTGTTCGTATGCAATTATTTGCTGGGTCCTGAGTGCTATCTTTACGGCTTTATCTGAAGGTAATGCAAGTGTTTCATCCATTGAATTTGTATGCAGACTTTGTGTTCCTCCGAGCACTGCGGCAAGTGCTTCAATTGCAGTTCTTACTATATTGTTTTCCGGCTGCTGTGCAGTAAGTGAACAACCGGCAGTTTGTGTATGGAATCTGAGTATCCACGATTTAGGATTTTTTGCTCCGTATTTATAACGCATTCTTTTTGCATAAATTCTGCGAGCTGCCCTGAACTTTGCAATTTCTTCAAAGAAGTCTAAATGTGAATTAAAGAAATAAGAAATTCTGGGTGAGAATGCGTCAACATCCATTCCACGCTTTATACACTCTTCGATATAAGCAAATCCGTCTGCAAGAGTAAATGCAAGTTCCTGTGCAGCAGTCGAGCCGGCTTCCCTGATATGATAACCGCTTACACTGACCGGATTGAATTGAGGTACTTCATTAGTACTATATTCAATCATATCCGTAATAATACGCATTGATTCCTTCGGAGGAAAAATAAATTCCTTCTGGGCAGTATATTCTTTTAAAATATCATTCTGCAATGTTCCCCGTAATTTATTAAATGGTACACCCTGTTTTTCAGCTACAACAAGATAAAAGGCATAGAGCATAATGGCAGGGGAGTTTATTGTCATAGATGTAGAGACTTTATCAAGAGGAATTCCTTCAAAAAGTCTTTCCATATCTGCAAGTGAAGAAATAGAAACACCGCAAATTCCGACTTCACCCTCAGCGAGTTCAGCATCAGAATCCCAGCCCATTAATGTCGGCATATCGAAAGCCGTAGAAAGACCCGTCTGACCGTGTTCTAAAAGATATTTGAATCTCTGATTGGTATCCTCGGGAGTTCCAAACCCGGCAAATTGCCTCATAGTCCAAATTTTACCCCGGTACATATTATTATGAATTCCACGAGTATATGGAAACTCACCCGGGTAACCAAGTTTTTCATCGTAATTTACATCAACAATACCGGTATCTTCCGGAGTGTAACAGATATCAAGTTCTTTTCCGCTGAGGGAAGTAAACTTCATACCGTTTGTTTTTGCCTTTGATGCATCTTCAAGCCATTCCTTTTTTGACTTACTTTTTTTAGGTTCCATTAATTTTATTTATTTGCCGTTACGTTTTATTAAACAGCAATTTATAAAAAAAAATTCAATAAAATAACACTCTAAAACTTCCCTATAATGTTTCAGATTTCGAAAGTCTTCATTTGATTGTTTTACCTTTTTTTTTTTATTTATTACTCTTAATATAATTTCAATTATTTACTGAAGTTACGCAAACCATAAAAAACAACCGGGTTTGTCATTCTGAACGAAGTGAAGAATCTCGTTTTCATTGATTTTTGAGATGTTTCGCTACGCTCAACATGACAAATGCGTAATTTCAATTATTTATTAATAAAAACTAATATGTTACAAGTATTAAACAAAAATGTTATCATTCCGCTGGCATTTTGGAATGAACTTAAAAAAAATGATTATTTCAGAGAATTAATTGAAGTTCTTGAAGATAGTAAAGACTTTGATGAAGCAAAAAAGGAATCCGTCTCTTTTACAGATATAAATGATTATATGAAAAGAAGAGAACTTATGGAATTGAAAAAATGCCGTAAAATAAAAAAAATAACCGATAGAAAAACAAAAAAGTTTGTATAAAGTTAAACTATCAAATAAAGCAATAAAGGAACTTGATATAATTGATTTTCAAATGGTAAAAAAACTATTTGATAGAATAAAAAACCTGGGAGATGACCCAAAGCCGGTTGGGAGTATTAAATTGAAAGGTGAAAATGCTTATAGAATAAGAATTGGTAATTATAGAATAATCTATGAAGTTATTGAACATTCAAAGCAAGTATTGATATATAAAGTGGCACATAGAAAAGATGTGTACAAAGGTAAAAAATAATTTTAATGCTAAGAATAATCAGGGGATTTCATCATTTCAACATTTAACAAATTCACAATCACCTTTAAAAATTTATATTTGTTTACACCTCAACCTTAATCCCTCTCCTTGAAGGAAAGGGAAAAAATAATAAAATTAATTGAGTTTTCAGTCTCCCTCCCAAATCAAGGGGAGGGGAAGAGGTGGGGTGTGAAATTTTTGTTAACAAATTCACAATCATCTTTAAAAATTTATATCTGGTTACACCTCACCCTCAGTCCCTCTCCTTGAAGGGAAGGGAAAAAATAATAAAATTAATTGAGTTTTCAGTCTCCCTCCCAATTCAAGGGGAGGGGTGTGAATTTTTTGCTGAACAGATTTAAGGCAACTAACTTATAAATTCAATATTATTTACACCTCACCCTCAGTCCCTCTCCTTGAAGGGAGAGGGAAAATTAAAATAAAATTTTTTGAGAATTTAATGAGAATGAACTGAAAAATGACAAAATCTTAGAGTTTATAGTTGTAGATGTTCGCAATGTAGAACTACGTTCTGCTGAAGCGTTTATCCAGTTCTTCCGTGGTGATGCGAATAATTGTCGGTCTTCCATGAGGGCAGACATATGGCATTATTGTTATGAATAAAGCATCAATCAGATTTATCATCTCATCCCGATTGAGTTTATCACCGGTTTTTATTGCTCCTTTACAAGCATAAGATTTTGCAAGGTTATCCCGCTTGTCGAGTTTAAGAGTCAATTCAAATTCTTTATATTGGTCGATAAGTTCCTGAAAGATTTTTCTTTCATCCCCGATTCTCACATCAGAAGGAATTCCGGTGAGATGAATGATATCATCTTTTGTAACTGTAAAATTGAATCCGAGATTCTGCATTTCCTCTAACAATGAAAGTGCAATTTGAAAATCGATTTTGGTCAGGTTGATATCTATCGGAACAAGAAGCTGCTGTGAAAAGGGGGCTTGGGTATCAAGAGCAATAACTGCTTTTTCGTATAGTATACGTTCGTGTGCGGCATGCTGGTCTAATATCATCAAGCCCGTTTCAGTCTGGCACATAATATATTTATTCATATATTGCCAGACACTAAAAAATTCTGCCTCGGATTTTTTTGAATGTTCAAAAATATTTTTGTTTGTTTCTTTTTCTTCCGGAATATTTTCCTGAGGTTGAAAAACTTTAGATGCTTCAAAAATAGAATGTATCTTGCGAGGCTGATTCGAATCAGGCTTGAATTGAGATTGAACACTTTTTAATACGGAATCATTCTTTTGAAAATTTCCTTCATCTTTTTTGAAATCGAACTTCGGAATTCCAATCTGCGGATTTTCAGGAGTGAAGCCGACGCTGAAAATTAAATCCTGTGCTCCGAGGGCTTCCCTTATTGCTTTTCTCAGGAATCCGAATACTGCACCTTCATCTTCAAACTTCACTTCAAGTTTTGAAGGATGAACATTTACATCTACTTTCTCAGGATTTATATCAATAAACAGAAAGAATGACGGATAATTTCCTTTCTCAATCAAATCATCATAACCTGAATAAACGGCATAGTTCAGATTTTTATTTGTAAAGAATCTTCCGTTCAGATAGAAATATTGTTCGGGTTTTGTTTTCTTAACGAAGCCGGGCATCGAAATAAATCCCGAAATCCGGATAAGATTATTTCCTGAATAAATCGGAATCAATGACTTAACGGAGTCTTCCGTAAAAATATCACTCAATCTACCATACTGATCATCGGGTTTCAGATTAAAAACTATATTATCATTATTAATTAGTTTGAAAAATTTGTCATAATTAGAAATTGCAAGTTTTATGAATGTTTCGTAAATATGACGAAACTCCGTCGGATCTGATTTTAAAAAATTTCTTCTGCCGGGAGTATTATAAAATAAATTTTTAACTGAAATTGAAGTGCCTCTTTGACAGCTTGTTTTAGAAACTTCTTTCGTATCATTACCTTCGATACGGATTAAAGTGCCGAGATCTTCTCCAACGGCTTTTGTTTTCATTTCAACCTGCGATACTGAGCAAATTGATGCTAACGCCTCTCCCCTGAAACCGAGTGTGGAAATATGCTCTAAATCTTCGTAAGTAGATATCTTGCTCGTAGAGTGGCGGCTGAAGCACATTTTCGCATCATCTTCGTTCATTCCGCTCCCGTTATCGATAACCTGTACAAGATTTTTTCCCGCACCGGAAATTATTACCGTAATTTCAGAGGCACCGGAATCGATTGAATTTTCCACAAGTTCCTTAACTACCGATTCAGGTCTGCCTACAACTTCGCCGGCAGCGATACGGTTTGAAAGTGCAGAAGACAATATTTTAATCAGCCCGGGCATTATGATTCCTGTCGTTCAAATAATGCTTCTACGAATTTATCCCGTTCAAAAACCTGCAAGTCATCAATCTGTTCTCCGACACCAATAAATCTTACGGGTATTTTCAATTCATTACTGATCTTAATTACTATACCGCCTTTCGCAGTACCATCAAGTTTTGTAAGAATTATTCCGGTTAAACCGTCGAGAATACTTGAAAATTCTTTTGCCTGATTCAGACCGTTCTGACCTGTGGTTGCATCAATTACAATAAATGTTTCGTGAGGTGAATCAGGAATTACTTTCTGCATCACGCGTTTCAATTTTTTTAGTTCCTCCATAAGATGGGATTTGTTATGCAGTCTTCCTGCAGTATCAATTATTACCACATCAATTTCTCTATTCACAGCAGCGTTGAGAGTATCGTAAGCGACTGAAGCTGGGTCATTTGATTTTGGGTTCTGTACGATTTCGACGCCTGCCCGGTTAGCCCATATTTCAAGCTGTTCATTTGCAGCAGCGCGATATGTGTCGGCAGATCCGATAAGAACACTCTTACCGGCTTTCTTGAAATTATATGCAAGTTTGCCGATGGATGTGGTTTTTCCTACACCATTCACTCCTACTATCATTATCACGTAAGGTTTTTTGCCCGAATTGAAATCGAATGCTTTAAATTCAGTATCCGGTTCTTCAAAAACTTTTTTAATCTCTTCGCTGATTATTCTATTCAGTTCGTCTTCATCTTCATATTTATCTTCGCGTGTTCGCTCTTTTATATTTGAGATTAGTTTTTCTGAAGTATCATAACCCATATCGGAAAGAATAAAAATCTCTTCAAGTTCCGCGAGAAATTCACTATCTATCTTTTTCCTGGCATTGATAAGCCTGTTAACTTTTCCGAAAAGGTCTTCTTTTGTTTTTGTGAGACCTTGCTTTAATTTATTGAAACCAATTTTATCTAAAAATGACACTACGTTAAAATTTAATTTTAATACAAATTAATGATATTCTTTGCAATTATCATTTTCTGGACCTCAGAAGTTCCTTCACCGATAGTCATAAGTTTTACATCCCTGTAAAGTTTTTCTACAGGAAATTCCTTACTGAATCCGTATCCGCCATGAACCTGAATCGCTTCGTTTGTAGCTTTTACTGCTATTTCGCTCGAATAATATTTTGCAATTGAAGATGCGAGGTTTATATCTTTCCCTTGTTCTTTCAGATATGCAGCTTTATATACCATAGCTTTAGCTGCCTGTATTTCAGTATCAATTTCCGCAATCTTGAATTGTGTTGCCTGGAATTCAGCGAGATATTTTCCAAATTGCTTGCGCTGTTTTGAATATTTAACTATTGCATCAAGTGCTCCTTCTGCAATTCCGAGCGAAAGTGCTGCTATTGCAATTCTTCCGCCATCGAGAATTTTAAGAGCCTGAATAAATCCCTCACCCTCATTACCAAGAAGATTTTCAAAAGGAACTTTTAAATTATCGAAAATCAATTCTGCCGTGTCAGAAGCACGCATACCGAGTTTATTTTCTTTTTTTCCTACATTAAATCCGGGCATTCCTTTTTCAATTACAAATGCACTGATGCCTTTGCTCCCTTTTGATTTATCGGTTACTGAAATTATCACTGCTGTTTCTCCCACTGAGCCGTGAGTAATAAACATTTTTGTTCCGTTAATAATATAGTCGCCATTTTTCTTCTCAGCAAAGGTCTGCAGAGCACCTGCATCGCTTCCGGAATCGTTTTCAGTCAGTCCCCATGCTCCAAGCTTTTTACCGGATGTAAGATCAGGAAGATATTTTTTCTTCTGCTGTTTGTTTCCGAACATAAATATATGATTTGTACAGAGACCGTTATGTGCGGCGACCGTTAATCCAATTGACGGGTCAATTTTTGAAATCTCTTCAATAATAATAGCATATTCCGTAGTTGTGAAATTCGAACCGCCGTATTCCTCCGGAAATATGATTCCCATAAAACCCATTTCTCCGAGCTTATTTGTAATTTCGAATGGAAATTCCTGGGTTTCGTCGTATTTCATAATAAGGGGGGTGATCTCGTTTTTTGCGAAATCAGCCGTCAGCTTTTGAACTTCAAGTTCTCTTTCGTTAAAATTGTAATCCATTATTTTTTTATTTGATTAACTTATTATATACAAATGAAATATTCCGGATAACCCGGACAGACCAATCTTACGTTTATTTCAAATTCCTGCTTCCCGGTTTGGTAACAGGAATTTTTTCCAGCCATTCCGGAACATCTTCCTGTTTAAATTTTATTACATCAAATTCAGCAAGTGAGCATTTTTCTATTCCAAAATTTACTTTTCCATTACTTCTGTCAATTATAAAACCAACACCTGCGGCAATTGCATTATACCTTTTTATTAATTCAATCACTTCGATTACGCTGCCCCCTGTAGTTACAACATCCTCACATACTAAAACATTTTCATTCTCCGATATATCGAAACCGCGTCTCAATATCATCTTCCCATTTTCTCTTTCGGCAAAAATCGTTCTTACATTCAATTGTCTTCCTATTTCAGTTCCAAGGACTATACCGCCTATAGCAGGGGAAATCACAACGTCGATTTTTTTGTCATTAAAATGATCAATAATCAGTTTTGAAAAAAGAACATTGTATTCGGGGAACTGCAGAACTTTAGCGCACTGAAAATAATGAGGACTGTGATATCCTGATGTCAATACAAAATGCCCTTCAAGAAGAGCTCCTGTCCGTTTAAATATTTCGAGAATTTCTTCGCCCGTCATTGGAGTTTTACTTTTTTTACTTCTTTAATTTTTTGCCCTAAGAATCTTTCGCTTATGACTTTGAAATTATTAGGAAAATCAGTTACAAAAAATTTATGTTTCCCTTTTGCTTTTTGCCTGTTGAGAAGATGATTTTCTTCAAGAAATAATTTCACCTCTTTTGCCGTTTCTTCACCGGAATCAATCAGTTTTACATTTTTTCCCATAACTTTACTAATCGTTTTCTTCAGTATCGGGTAATGTGTACATCCGAGAATAAGTGAATCTATATTGATTTTTTTTAGTCCTTTCAGATATTCCTGAGCCGTTAGAATAGCAATTTTATTGTCCGTCCAGCCGTCCTCCGCAAGTTGAACAAAAAGGCTGCAAGGTTGCGAGTATATTTCGAAATCTTCATCAAATTTGTGAACTTGTTTATTGTAAGATTTGCTTTTCACCGTACCAAGTGTTCCTATCACACCTATTTTTTTATTCTTTGAGTTATTCACTGCTGCCTTTGCTCCGGGTGTAATCACACCGGTTACAGGTACTTTTGTTATTTTCTGCAGGAAAGGGACTGCAACTGAAGAAGCAGTGTTACAAGCTACGACTATCATTTTAACATTTTTAGAAAGCAGGAATTTTAGACATTCTATAGAATAGAGAATTACAGTTTCTTTTGATTTTGACCCGTAAGGTAATCTTGCAGTATCACCGAGATAGATTATGTTTTCATTAGGTAATAATTCAAACAATGATTTTGCAACCGTAAGTCCTCCGATACCTGAATCAAATACTCCAATCGGTTTCCTATGTAAATTCTTAACTGTCAATATTATGTAAGTTTAAATTATCAATAAAGATAGTTAATTTGTCATATTATTGAAATGAAGATTTAGATTTAATAATGATTTATTAGAGAGGTAAAACAAGCTGTATGATAGAAATTAAAAATATAAAAAAGTCATTTGACGATAACAAAGTATTGCGAGGTGTGAACCTTACAATAAATAAAGGCGAAACTCTTGTAATAATCGGACAAAGTGGATGCGGAAAATCAGTTCTGCTTAAACATATTATCGGGTTAATGACTCCGGATGAAGGTGAAGTGTTAATCGAAGGAGCGAATCTTGCTAAAATGAAAATGAAGGAGTTATACAAATTAAGAGCAAAATTTGGTTTCCTCTTTCAGGGGGCTGCGCTTTTTGACTCAATGAATGTAGAAGAGAACGTCGGACTTGCTTTAAAAGAAAATACAAGAATGAAACCTTCCGAAATTAAAAAGATAGTTGCAGAAAAACTTGAACTCGTCGGGTTACCCGGAACTGAAAAAATGAGACCCTCTGATTTATCGGGTGGAATGAAAAAAAGAGTCTCCCTTGCAAGAAGCCTTGCTACTGACCCTGAATATATCTTGTATGATGAACCTACAACCGGACTTGACCCGGTGATGAGCGATGCTATAGATGACTTAATAAAAGAACTTGGGGATAAATTGAAAGTAACTTCTGTAGTAGTAACTCACGATATTTTTTCCGTATATGACGTTGCAGATAAAGTGGCAATGATGCATGAGGGTAAAATATATTTTCACGGTACACCAAAGGAACTTGTAGAGACAAAAGATGAATTAATAAGGAGTTTCCTGAACAGGACTGACAAAAGAGTCAATTAGATTTATAATTCACAATCAATTATTTTGTTATCACCTCGTCAATAATTCCGCCTCCGATTACATCTTTTTCAGTATAAAAAACTGATAAAACTAAGCCGATTTATTTTCTCCGCCTGTCATTCTGAGTGTAAGCGAAGAATCTCAATAACAGAATATGAACGAGATCCTTTCCCGAATTAACGGGATGCTAAAATCCTCCCCGCCACAGTGGGCAGGCATAAAGAGTGGAGGAGCACCAACAAGGGCAGAAAATCTAATCTATAAATAGATCATAAATATTCTTTTTTAAACCATAATTCAAAAGCCGGGTCAACAAATAAAATATTTTTCTTTGAGAAATCAATAAAATCATTTTTGAATAAGATGTCTCTGTTTTTCGTTACATTTCTTGGTGTGCCAAGATTGAATTTTTGCATAACATCAAAAGACATTAATTGAGTTTCCCCCGATGCAATAGCTTTCAATAAATTAAGTTGTGTATTGCTTAAATTTTCACAATCTCTTATGTATAGAGGAGAATTAGTTCTTATCAATAAATCCAGTGCTTTTGATACTTCTTTTTTGGATGCAATTTTTTCCGTCAGCTCCCATGTATAGTGTGATAATTGTTGAACGTACCAGGGGTGGCATTGCATAAGTTCCGGTATCTCAAGGGCGGCATCAGCCGGGATTTTTTTTCCTGTTAAAATAAAAGACCTGGTAATAAACGTAATCCATTTTTCCTTTGAAATTTTATCAAGAAATAAAATATCTCCAAAACGATAAAAAGGTTTTGAAGATGAATTAAATAAGTCTGCCATCATATGTCTTTTGCTTCCATACAGGCAATAAGTTGTATTTTTGTGCTTTTGCCAAATAGAGCGTAATTTTTTTTCAAGCGTAAGAAAGTTATTTATTTGTGCGAGATTCTGAAACTCATCTATACACACAACAATTTTAATTTTCTTTTTAACAGCAATCCTTTCGGGCAGGTCAAGGATATCTTCGGTATAATTATCGGTATCGTTCCAATCTAAGGAAAGTGAAAAATCCTGTTCCGGCAAAGGACTATAATGGAATTTAGGGATTACTGTTTTAAAAAACCTTTTTGCATCATTCAACCATTCTTTGACCCCTTTAGAGGTTGCTTTAATAATCTCTTTAGAATATTTCTCGTAAAATTCTTTTTCTGAATTTACCGTAAATAAATCCAGTGTAACAGGGATAATGCCGGTGTTTTCGGAAAGTAATTCATTTACAGCTTTTTCGATCAAAGAAGACTTTCCCCATCTGCGGGGTGCGATTATTATGGTATTTATTCCGCTCAGGAAGTTGCTTTTTAAGCGATTCAACTCCACTTCTCTATTTGTAAAGAACTTAGAACTAACAATTGAACCGTATTTAAAAGGTGATTCTTTCATAACAAATTATTTTAAATTATCAACATTATACCATATGGTATTATACCAATAGGTATTATACCTAAAGGTATAAAATATTATTAGATTCTTCAAGGATAATTATTTTCTTTTTCTTATGCATAATCTTGAATTTTTATCATTCAAGCTGCCGAGATGGGGGCACCCTCCGGGTCATACAGTTTTTAAATTGCTGTTGGTGTTTCACTTTAATCCTCCCCTACACGGCGTTCGTCTCAAAAGTTATTTTTTTCAGTAGTCGCAACTCTTTAGGTTGCGTTTATTTTCTGATTTCGCAGGCTGAAGATCCTGACGAGTCGGGACAGGCTCTGCGGTTACAAAGAATTTTGAGTTATGAGACAAACTCCACGGCGGGCGAACATAAAGAGTGAAGGAGCACCGGCAAGGGCAGACACATCAGCAACGGCAGAAATTATTCTTACAAAATTTAAAAGGACAGAAACCCAATTCGGAAAGATGGAAAGTCAATAACGATGTACTAATGTTTCGAGAGGAATTTTCAGATCAGTGTTTAGTTTTCGAATCATATCAAGGTTTAGTTTTCTTTTGCGATTTAATATTTCTGATACACGGCTTTTATAACCGATAATTTTCGCTAAATCTGTTTTATTCAAATTTAGTTGTTCCATTCTGAATAATATAGCTTCAATCGGGTCAGGTGCATCGATAGGATATTTTTCGTCCTCATATTTTTCGATTAACATTGAAAGAATTTCAAGCTCGGCATATTCGGTAGAATTTTTTTTTAATTCTTTTTGCATTAGAAAGTAAACTCTTTCAAGAGCTTTTTCATAATCTTTATTATTTCTTATTGGTTTTAACATATTTTATTTCTGCAATATTAAGTTTAGTATATTCGGAATGCGTTCCGATATAAAATTTTGAAAATACAATAACTAATTAAGATCAAAGATTCATGCCAACAGGACAAGTCGCGATGTCTTTCAACAAATACTAAAATCTGTACATTTGTTTTAGTCCCAATGACATAATATATTAGGTAAGAAAAACTTTCGTAATAAAAGTTTTTTAATATTATTTCCCTCTTTCAAATGCTTAATTATTAAAATAAAAGAAAATTTATTTAATACCTATTGATATGTACATCGTACCAAAAGCACATTGACTACACTTGTGACCACCTGTACTATATTGCCCCGTATGAGAGCCTAAACATGACATACATATTCTAAATCCACATTTATCACAAATAAACCAGGTGAAGTCTGAAGGAAATTCATTTTTACAATTTTGGCAAGGAATAAAAGTACTCATTTTATATTTATTTAGTTAATTAATAAAGTTAATTAGTTTATACTATTATTATCAAAACGCTTTCTATTTTACATGGGTATTTTCTTTTATATACAAATTTAAGAAATTCATTTGTCAATTTCCATCAAAACATTACAAATTCATCAGCAATTATTCTTCGATTAAATATCTTATTGTTGCAAATATTATATATGTCATAATACCAATAAACACACCAATAAAAATCCACCATGGTCCTATTTTTGTATTTCCTTCATTAATATTTACTAATGCTAAAATAAGACCTAAAACAGTCCCAAGAGAAATAAATGCCCCAAGCCATTGCTTGTTGGATTCTTTTCGCTTATATCTGCGGTTTTCTTTTTCAGATTTTTCTTTTTTTTCTTTTTCTTCTGTTTTTTCTTTGTTTATTAATCTATTCAATACTTGTATTTCTTGATTTATTTCATCAATTCTTTTCAAAATCATCTCGTCTTCTGGAAAATATTCTAATACTTTTTTCAACTTATCAACATATGGTTCCCTCATAGCTTTTTTCATATAATTGCTGAATTCTGATGAATCTACGGCAACCACAAGATTTTTATCTAATAAATATGGTAATAAAGATTTTTTTATAACGATTTTTCCTTCCTCTGAAGCGTATTTCATTGCGTTATTAAAATAAATTAATACTTCATCACTAAATCTGAAAACACCATTTTGTGCATTAATTGCAACAGCAGTTGCTGCCTTATAACACCATGCAATATAACTTTGAGGATTTATCTCTAATACTTTATTGTAATATTCGAGGGCTTTTTCAAAATTTTCCAGTTTAAGTTCTGTCTCGGCAAGGTTCATAAAATTCTCTTTAGGAATATTTTGATTTATTACTTCTCTAACGATTATTGAATTTCCACAATACATACATTTTACAATATCTTTCTCCTCGGGAACTTGAAGCTCCCCGTTACAACTTGGACATCTTGCAGACTGAAATTTCATAATAGATAATTATTTTTAAAATTTTATATTTCTACTTTCTGAAGTATTAATTTTTTTCATTATATTCTTAATCATCAATAAATCTTTTCCTGGATTTCCACAAACACATAATTCAATCTCATAATAAATAATATTTTTATTTCTGTTATATTCGTTTTATTTCTCCTTATTTAAAATTATTTTGCTAATTTTAAATCGCCAAGTTTCATCACATTATTAAAACCCTCTTGAAAATATTATCTCTTTTTCTTCTTCTCTTCTGCGAACATTGGGGTTGTGTATTTTTTGTAGAAGTCGAAGAGGAATTCGAGGCGGGAGAGCTCTGTCGGGAATGGCTGAGGACGGTAGAAGAGGTCAACCTCTTTATCAAGGTGTTTATATGCATCCACGAGTTCCTTCCACATTGAAATCGGGTCGTATAAGTCTGCAAGACTACTGTCTGGATATTCTTTTCTTAAGTTCAAAACTTCCTGTCTCAATTCCTTTATTTTTTTACCTTTTTCTTTTTTATTGTTTTTAATTGTTTTAATTTATCTAAAGCATTTTGACCAGTATAATGTGGAGTATCTAGGTTTTCTTCCCCAATTTTCTTTTTGTAGAATTTCCACCACTTTTTTCCTAAATTATTTACAAAATTTCCAAGAGGACTATTATCTGTTTTATATGCGGGTATCCAAACCATCAATTCATACTTATCCGTATCATCTTTTGAAGGAATATTTACTGTGAAATAAACTACGGCATCGATTTCATTTGATTTTTTAAAATTGTCTTGCATCAATTCACATAAAAAGCCAAACATTAAAGAAGGATCTAATGAATAATATCCATCATTACATAACAATATTATTCCTTTAGCATTAGGACTATTTAACATTATTTTTGTAGCTCTTATTTGCTTTTGAGCTTTTTTAACATGTGTTTCAAAAGCTCTCCTTACAATTTTTCGTATACCGTTAAAAATTTCTTTTGGCATTGGAATCAATCCCAATGTCCATAAAAATATTTCTCTTTTATTTGTCGATTTACCTTCAAAAACATTTTTTGTAATTTCTAATAATCTGTTATTTCCTTTATCTTCACTTAAGCCATCTTTTTGTAAACATTTCAACTCTGCAATTATAAATTCTTGGTTTTCAAAAAAATAATCAGCGTTCAAGTCAGGATTTGAATTATCAGCAATTAGATCTTTTACAAGTCGTCCACCTACAGAGAGTACAAATTCATTAAATGTATCTTCTACCTTAAGGATATCTGGATAATTTAATTCCTTCATTAATTATTATTTGTTTTTATAAATTTATTTTTATTGTATGCTTAACAATGACAACCTCAATTATTAGAGTGATCTCCGATAATTAGGAACAATCATTCCAAGTAAATCTTGCAGTTTGACCTTAGTATATTGATTTCCTAAATCCTTTCTCATTTCAATCACAACATTAAATAATGCTTCCATTGTCTCTCTTTCCCTTGGACCATTTACATGTGATAATACTCGCCATTCTTTATAAGAAGTAACAACTGCATCAGAACCTACCAACAAAAATTCGGCAACAAATTTTTGGAAACCTAAGTTTAAATCATTAATCGAATTGTCATGTTCCTCTGATAAAAGTTTAATAACTTTAATAACATTTTCTGTAAATATATTGTATGTATTCCATCTCTTTTCATTAAAACGCTTCTCATATTCCTTCTTTAAGTCAATCTTCGCTTGTCTTAAATAAAGAAAAGAACCAAGGACCGATAAAATAACTGATCCGAAGATACTTAATAAGGGAATTACTAGTGTTGTAATATTAATATTCATATTTTTGAAAATAAATTTATAAATTTCTTAAAATTAATAAACTTGTAGTACCTTTATTTGTAAAGATATAGAATTAGTTCGTGTTAAAATTCTGTAATGATTTGGCTTAGCTTTTTCTGATGAGACATTCTCCCATTCTTTGGAAAACTTAATTGCACGATTTTTTATCTCGTTCCAGCTTAAAGGCATATAATCGGTTTTTAATAAAAAATAAGGATTTATTGTGAAAGATATAATAGAGAAAAAAACAGATGGGTAGACCGATGTCTATGTATGAAAATTTATCATCTGTCAGGTGGAAACACCTGACAGCACAGGTTATATCATTCTTGTTGGTGGCGCTTCGCTTAAACACCAACAAGGGCGAAAAAATCATCCCCCTAATCCCCCTCCGAAGGGGGAAGTGATGTAAGAACCGGATTCCGGCTCGGAGGCAGGAATGATAAAAAGGGGGAGGATTAAATTCGACAAACTTGAATGAGCGGAAATGTAAGGTTACAACGCAGAGCATTGTAACCAGAGGGGGAAATGAGCGGAAATGTAAGGTTACAACGCAGAGCATTGTAACCAGAGGGGGAATCGGGATTGACCCGGTGGGTACCCCGCTTCACTCAACAAGTTATCTGTTCTATTAAGATATCACTTCGTCAATAATTCCACCTCCGAGTACGTCTTCCCCTATATAAAAAACAGCTGATTGTCCCGGTGTTATCGACTTTTTCGGTTTATTAAAAATTACTTTTATTCTCTCATCATCAACTTGTTCAACGATAGCGTCAGAACCTTCGTCTTTATAACGGATTTTCACTTTGGCAGATACCGGCTTATCAAGTTTTTCATATAACATAAGATTTATTTCTTTAGTAATAAAACCCGGATTATATAAATAATTTTCGTCGTCAACAAAGACAATATTATTCTCAGCATCAATTTTAGATACATATACCGGCTTTCCGAGAGATACGTTCAGACCTTTTCTTTGTCCAATAGTATAATATGCAAAGCCTTTATGCTTTCCTATTCTATTACCTTTATAAATAATGTCCCCGTTACCATATTTTAAATCCAAATCAGGAACTCTTATTTGTAAAAGTTCACGATAGTTATTGTCAGGGACAAAGCAGATTTCCTGTGAATCAGGAGTTTCAGCCGGCTTTAAGTTCATCTCTTTTGCAATTTCCCTTATTTTGGTTTTATTAAAATGACTGAGAGGGAATAAAGTTTTACTCAGAGCGTATTGGGAGAGACGCCATAATGCATATGTTTGGTCTTTTTTATTATCCCCTGATACAGCGATATTATATCTTTTACTGTTTTCGTTATACCGCAATTTAGCATAATGTCCGGTTGCAATGTAATCAGCCCCCAGCGATTCTGCTTTTTCAAGCAGAGCCCCCCATTTAATTACTTTATTACAAAGCACGCAGGGATTGGGAGTATGCCCCTTCATATATTCATCAATGAAATTTGTAATCACCGTTTCATTAAATCGTTCCGTAAAATCAAGTGTATAATGAGGGAAACCAAGCTGTTCAGATACGTTTTTTGCGTTATAAATAGTCTCAAGCGAGCAGCATCCTGAATCTTTTTCAGGAAAATCATCAAATCCCCAGGTCTTTAATGTAACCCCAATGAGACTGTATCCTTCCTCTTTTAATAAAGCTGCTGCTACCGAAGAATCCACTCCGCCGCTCATTGCAACAACAACAGTCTTATTATATACGCTGTTTTTAGCCATATTTTAAAATATTTAAAGATAAACCAAGTTGAAAGTGAAAAAATGAATTGTTTCTTTAAATTGATTAAATTAAGTTGTCTAATCTTTAGAAATTTAAAAAGGAGTAATAAGCATGACGAAAAGAATGTTGGTAACTTCTTTCATTCTTTTTTCTTTTATATTTAGTAGTCTGTTTGGTTTTTCGGATGCGAGAGCAAACGGAGAGCAAAGTAAAAACCCGACCAAGAAGACCGAACAAACAACTAAAAAGAATTTAAAATCGAATTCTAAAAAGAAAAAAAGTACTAAGAAGAACACCAAATCAAAGAAATCCTCTAAAACAAGTTCGAAAAAGAAGAAAACAACTGCGAAGAAGAAAACAACCGGTAAGAAGAAAACTTCTTCCTCAAAGAAGAAAACCGCTTCAAAAAAAACGAGCAAAAAAAGAGGAAAATATACAAGTAAGAAAAAAGGATCCAAAAAATCCAGTAGTTCGAAAAAGAAAGCTTTGAAAAAAAGAGGTTCAAAGAAAAGATATAGCAAACGTTCAAGCCGGGTTAGGACGACCGTTAAAACATCGATTCCAAAAACGAACACGAATGGTAACAACACATATACTCCTCCTAAAACCTACGATACTGAAAAAACAGAGAAAAAAGGAAGAGAATATAAAAGGGAAGAAACTAATGAACCTGTTAAGGAACCAATAAAAAAGGAACCTAAAAAAGAAGGTGAATAATATTTGATACCTTTGGTTTTTAAAAGAAAACCTGAATGGACACAGTTCATTCAGGTTTTTTATTTTTATATTTAAAGTGGGATTACAATTTTTTATATTTATAGTATGAAAATAAGTTTAAATTGGATATTAGAATATATTCCCGGGCTCAAAATTGAAAATTTTAAAGATTTTGAGCAGTTGATGATTTCTTCCGGTCTCGATATTGAATCGGTAGAATATGAATCTGATAAATTCAAAAATTTTGTTATAGGCGAGGTCTTAGAAACTTTAAAACATCCAAATGCAGAAAAATTAACGCTTTGCAAAGTAAATTCAGGTGAAATGATACTTGATATTGTTTGTGGAGCACCAAATGTTGAAAAAGGTCAGAAAGTATGCCTCGCTTTAACCGGGGCAATTGTTCCCAAAGGAAATTTTGAAATTAAAAAATCTAAAATACGCGGAGAAATTTCCGAAGGAATGCTTTGTGCGGAAGATGAAATCGGACTATCAGAAGATCATACCGGAATTATGGTTTTAGATGAAGATGCTAAGGTTGGAATGCATTTTGCTGATTATATAAAAGCAAATGATGTGTTATTCGAAATAGGAGTCACACCAAACAGAGGTGATCTATTCTCGCAAATAGGTATGGCACGGGAAATTGCAGCGATTTTTGATAGAAAAATAAACAAACCCGAAATTAAAATTATCGAGTCTGATTGTAAGACTGAAGAAATGATTTCTATCAAAATTGAAAGCCCTGAACACTGTAAAAGATTTACCGGCAGAGTAATAAAAAATGTGGAAATAAAGGATTCCCCTGTATGGCTTAAAGAAAGGCTGAAATCTGTGGGTTTAAGACCTTTGAACAATGTTGTGGATATTACAAATTTCGTAATGCTTGAAACAGGGCAGCCGCTTCACGCTTTCGATTATGATAAAATAAGAAAAAAAGAAATTATCGTAAAGACCGCTAAAGAAGGGGATAAATTTGTAACTCTCGATTCTAAAGAAAGAGTTCTGAATGATAAATCCCTGATGGTTTGTGATGGAGAAGGTTATTCAGGTATTGCCGGCATTATGGGCGGAGAACTATCCGAAATAACATCAAAGACTAAAAACATTTTCATAGAGAGTGCATATTTCGATCCGATTAGTATCAGAAAAAACTCTAAAAAACTTGGACTTCAAACAGATGCTTCGCAGAGATTTGAACGAGGTGTAGATATAGAAAATGTAGTTTATGCATCAAACAGAGCAGCACAACTTATTAAGCAAATTGCAAACGGAGAAATTTGTAAGAACTTATCAGATGTGTATCCGGAAAAATTTGAAAAATTATTCGTTGGAGTTCGTAAAGAAAAAGCAGAAAAATTACTTGGTATAAAATTTACTGATGAAGACATTAAAAATTTATTGGGAAAAATAGAAATTAATTTTTCGGGAAAAAAAGATAAAACCCAGATTTTCGAAATTCCGGAATTCAGGAGATATGATATAACAAGGGAAGCGGATTTGATTGAAGAAATTGCCAGATTATACGGATATGAAAAAATTGAATGTGATTTTTCATTCTCAATAAATGTAGCATCAAAATTTGAGAATACGGAAGATAATCGTAAATTTGAAAATGAGGTTAGGGAGCATTTCAAAGGCAGAGGATTTAATGAGATTATTTCTTATAGTCAGCAGGATGCGAATATTCTTAAACACTTCAACGAAAAATTTGTAAAGATTGAGAATCCTAATTCAGTTGAAATGAATTCGATGAGAGAAAATCTCACTTACGGAATGCTTGATATAGCAAAAAACAACATCAATAATTCCGGCAACGATGTTTCTTTAAAGCAATTTGAAATAGGTAAAGTTTTTTTTGATAGGGGGAACAGGTTCGGAGAAAAGACTAATCTATGCTTTGCATTATGCGGCAGGAACGATATGGAATATTATACAAACAAAGAAGATGTGTTTGAGCTTACCGACCTCAAAGGTGAACTGGAAATGTTTTTGTCTAAATTAAATCTTGAAATTGAGAGATATATTTATTATAATACTATGACTAACACTATTGAGCTTAAAGCAAATAATAAGGTCTTTGGGAAATTAGAGAAAGTAGATAACAGATTTTTGGAATTATTTGATATTAAGAAGAATTTATTGTTATGTGAACTCAATCTTGATGTTCTTTTTAAAGAAAAAAAGACAGAGCAAGAATACATATTAACATCAAAATATCCCATCGTAAAAAGGGATTTGGCTTTAATGGTTGAAAATAAAGTGCATTATTCGGATATATCCGGAGTGATAAAGAATTCGGGTGGAAGAAATCTCAAGAGTGTAACGTTGTTTGATTTATATGATGACGGGAAATTAGGAATTGGAAAGAAAAGTATGACATTCTCGCTCGAATTTCAGTCAGATGAGAGGACTCTGACAGATGATGACGTAAATAAGCAGGTTGATAAATTAATTAGTAATCTTAAAAAAGAATTAAATATTGAATTAAGAAGCTAAATATACAAATTCAATGAACGATAATTCAACTGAAGTAAACAGGGATAATTTTGAAAAACTGAAAGAAACTCAGCAGCAGGCGCTTGAGAGACTTTGCAGGAAAGTGGAAGATTTTGTTAAAACTTACAAAGAAATCAAGGAGGAAAACACAGACTTAAAAGACAATTTAAGGGATTTAAACAACAAAATTACAGAACTAAAATTACAGCTATCTAAAATAAATTCAGATTCAGTTTTTAAAGATAAAGAAATTTCTGATTTAAAAAATTTGTTATTAAATACAAACAACAATAAGTTATCCGTACAGGATAAGCAGCACCTTAAGTCCAGAATTCAGGAACTTATATCAAGAATAGATGTTCATTTAGAGCAGTACGATGATGATAAAAAAGAATTTGATTATTAATTAATTGTTTGACCGGTAAAAATCAAAATGTTGGTTCAATGAAAAACACAGGAACAAAAGTCAAAATATTCAACAGTGAGTATAATTTGCAGGGTGAAAATCCGGCTGAAGTAGAAAAAGTGGCGAATTACGTTGATAATGTAATGCAAAGGATTAACTTTGAGTCACCCAATCAATCCGGAGAGACTATAGCAATAGTAACTGCATTAAATATCGCTGAAAATTTATTCAAGGAAAAAAAAGCATCGCAGGATATCGAGAAGGATTATTCTAATTTTATGAACGAGTTTAATAATAAGATTGAAGAATTATCTGATTTGATTGATAAAACAGTTTGATTAACATTGTTCTTTAAACAGCAAAAATTTTGACCGCACAAATACCGGAGTCAAACATTATATAGAACCAACAGTTGTAAAGACTCGGGAGGTACGCTCTCACAAGTGTTGATTACAGGCCTCAATTCCTGAATGGAATCTTGCTTTCCGGCTCGTTCCGGAGATATAAGCAGGCAGTGGAAGCAAAAGGCACTTTGGCACCACCCACTATATATTATAGAAGGTTCTTCTATAGCCTTTGATTTTTGGAAATTTGTGCGGTCTTTTTTTATTAATACACTATGTTTCGTTAATTAAAATTTTAAGCAAAAGGTATTTTAAAATGGAAGAGTTATATATTTTACTACTTGTTTCGGTTATACTATGCCTCATTACATTTTTTATTGGCTGGTATTTCAGCAGCAGGTCTAATAAGGCAAAAGTAGATAGTGCAGAAAGTATTGCAAAAAAAATATTAAGTGATGCTGAAAATAAGTCACAGTTTGTAATAAAAGACGCAGAAAAACGTGCAGCCGGATTTCAACATGATGCTGAAAAAGCGGCTCAAAATCTGAAAAAAGAAAAGCTTCTCGAAGTTAAAGATGAGTTCTACAGAAGAAAACAGAAATTTGATGAAGATGTAAAAGTAAGAGAAAAAGATGTTGTGGAATTTGAAAGAAAATTGAAAAATGAAAAAGAAAGTATAGATAGAGCAAAAACAGAAATTATTAACAAAGAGAAAAACTTACATTCTTTATCTTCAGAGTTAAATCAAAAATCAGAAGACCTTAAGAAAAAACAGGAAGAAATATTAAAACTGGAATCCGATAAGAAAAACATTATCGAAGAACAGAAATCAAAGCTTCATAGAATATCCGGGTTTAGTGAAGATGAAGCAAAAAAGATGCTATTAGATAGTTTAATTGATGGCGTAAAACTTGAATCTGCCCAGAAACTTCAGGATATCCGCGACCAGACTAAACAGGAAGCGAATAAAATTGCAAAGAATATTATCATACAAGGCATTCAAAGAACAGCAGCAGACCACTCCGTTGAAACTACCGTTAGTGTTCTTCAGATAAATTCTGATGAACTTAAAGGAAGAATAATCGGAAAAGAAGGAAGGAATATTCGTGCTTTCGAAGCTGTTACGGGAGTTGATATTATCGTAGATGATACTCCGGAAGCTATTATTATCTCCGGTTTCGATCCGTTCAGAAGGGAAGTTGCAAGAGTAGCAATGGAAAGATTAATTGCTGACGGCAGAATCCACCCTGCGAGAATTGAAGAAGTTGTTTTGGCAGTGGACAAAGAACTGAATGAAGAGATTATTAAAATTGGAGAGCAGACTCTTATGGAAATGAGCATTCAGGGAGTTCACAGGGATATTGTCACTCTTATCGGAAGAATGAAATACCGTTCCAGTTACGGACAGAATGTACTCAACCATTCTATGGAGGTTGGTCATCTTGCCGGAATTATGGCGGCAGAACTGGGTCTTGATGCTTATCTCGCCAAACGTGCGGGAATGCTGCATGATATTGGAAAAACAATTGACAGGAATATAGAAGGACCCCACGCAATCCTCGGTTATGAAATTGCAAAAAGATGCAAGGAGCATCCGATAGTTGCAAATGCAATAGGTTCACATCACGATGAAATGCCGATGGAGCACGCGATAGCTGTTCTTGTGCAAGCATCGGATGCAATCAGCGGTGCAAGACCCGGAGCAAGAAGGGAATCTGTGGAAGCATATTCAAAACGGCTCGAAAAACTTGAAGCTATTGCTACCTCTTTTGAAGGAGTAGCAAAGACATATGCTATTCAGGCGGGCAGGGAAGTGAGAGTGATAGTAGAGCAGGAAAAAATCAGCGACATACTGCAGGATCAGCTTGCAAATGACATTGCTCATAAAATCCAGGAGGAGATGGAATATCCCGGTCAGATAAAAGTGAATGTGATTCGTGAAAGAAGGTCTATTGCTTATGCAAAATAAAAATCTTAATTTAAAAGCATGAAATATTTTAAAGGGAAAACAGTTATCGGCATCACAGGCGGCATAGGTTCCGGGAAATCTATGCTCTGCAGAATGTTAAAAGAAAACGGTTATAAAGTGATTCATGCAGATACACTCACAAAAGAATTGTATCAAAAAGATAAAAAACTTTTACAGAAATTAGTCAACACTTTCTCAAAAGATATTCTTAATTTTAAAGGTAAGTTGATCCTTCCCAAACTGAAAGATATTATTTTTTCAAGCGAAAAGAATTTTAAAAAGGTCAATTCAATCGTTCATCCCGTAGTGATTGAAGCAATAAAAAAAGAGGTTATAAAAGCCAAAGAAAAAGTTGTTATCATTGAGGCGGCTTTGATTTTTGAAAGCGGATTTGACAAAGTTCTTGATTATGTAATTACAATTTTTTCAAACAAAAAGAATAGAACTGAACGCATAATGTTCAGGGATGGTGTCAGGAAAAAAGATGTGGACAAAGTTATGAAACTCCAGATGGATGACAGGATAAAAGTTGAGAAATCGGATTTTGTGGTGATAAATAATAAAACAATAGATCATCTTCACAAACAAGCCGAAATATTAGGGAAAATAATAAATATAATAAGTTAATTGTTATATTAAATCCGGTATTTTTTAACACAGATTCATTTATAGGTTAATCTGATTTAATAAGGTTTTACACTCATCTGTAATATTGAACCCTGATAATAAATCAAAAGCCTATGCTAAGTTTATTTAAATTGATTATTCTTATTAATCTTTTTAATTTGTGGTTATTTAGTAATTTTAAAAAAGCGGAGGATTGTCTTCCATAATAAAGATATTGTTTACAGCAAAAGACCCGGTATAAATTCTCTAAACGGTAAAGTTTTGGTACTAAACCAGAACTATGAGCCATTGACAGTTTGCAATGTAAAACGAGCAGTAATACTTGCGTTTTTAGGTAAAGCAGAAATAATCTGTAAGTCCGATAATAAGGTTGTTAAGTCTGTTTACAGAAAGTTCGATTATCCAAGTATTGTACGTCTAAGTATTTTTGTGAGAGTACCTTTCAGAAAAATTATTCTTTCGAGAAAAAATATTTTAAGAAGAGATAATCACAGATGCCAGTTCTGCGGTTCTTCCTCGAGCCTGACAATTGACCATATAATTCCAAAATCCCGCGGTGGAGAAGACACCTGGGAGAACCTTACTACGGCTTGTATAAAATGTAACAACAGAAAAGGAGACAGGACTCCGGAAGAAGCAAACCTGAAGCTGATTACAAATCCCAAAAAGCCGTCTCACATTACTTTCATTAAGAATTTTGCTTCAGGCAGCGTGAGTGATGACTGGAAACCTTATTTATTTATGTAAGATATGAAATGAAAAATTATTATTTTGAAAATATATTAATCATAATATATAAGTGAATAACATAATTACCACTCTGATATTTTTTCCTTTGATTCTATCTCTACCCTTGTTGTTTATGAAGAAAGAACAGGAAAGTTTTATAAAATTTTATGCGATAACCATTTCTCTAATTACTTTCGTATTTTCATTATACCTGTATTCACTTTATAATACTGCTAATGCAGAGTTTCAATTCGTTGAAAAATTTGCATGGATCAAAAGCATAAGTGTAAACTACGAAGTGGGAATTGACGGCATATCTCTGCTGCTAATTCTTCTGACTACATTTATTTTTCCTTTGTGCATCATCGCATCATGGAATACAATAAAAGATAGAATTAAACTTTATTATTTCCTGATGCTGATTATGGAAGCAGGATTAATCGGAGTATTCTCTTCACTTGATTTGCTTTTATTCTATTTTTTCTGGGAATTTATCTTAATCCCGATGTATTTCTTTATCGGAATATGGGGCTCGGAAAACAGGATCTATGCGACAACAAAGTTTTTTATTTATACAATGTTTGGTAGTGTACTGCTTTTGATAGGAATAATCTGGCTCGGATTTATTGCAAAAAATTTTACAAATGAATTTACAGTCGATTTTGTTTCGCTTCAGAATATTGCACCCTCGATTCCCGTAGGAAAGCAGATTTCTATATTCATTCTTTTTACTCTTGGCTTTCTGATAAAAGTACCCTTGTTCCCGTTTCACACATGGCTTCCTGATGCGCACGTGCAAGCACCTACCGCAGGCAGCGTAATACTTGCAGCACTACTCCTGAAGATGGGAACTTACGGATTACTCAGATTTTCTTTGCCTCTTTTCCCCGGGGCATTTATTAAACTTACGCCTTATATTGCTGTATTGGCGGTCATAGGGATTATTTATGGTGCATTACTTTCCATTGTACAGAAAGATATGAAGAAACTTGTGGCATATTCAAGTGTGAGCCATCTCGGATTTATCGTGCTCGGGATTTTTGCCCTTACCCAGGAGGCAGTTCAGGGGAGTATAATTCAAATGGTGAATCATGGACTTTCCACAGGTGCACTCTTCCTGATTGTAGGTATGCTCTATGAAAGAAGACATACAAAAGAAATAGTGCAATACGGCGGGCTTATGAAAGTTATGCCCGTGTTCGCTGCTATATTTTTGATAGTTTCATTATCTTCAATCGGACTACCGGGACTTAATGGTTTCATTGGTGAGTTTCTGATTTTAGTCGGCTCTTTCGGCTCTGCAAATCTTCATTCAAACTTATATGTGATATTTGCTTCTACCGCTGTTATTTTTGCCGCTGTTTACTTACTCTGGCTTTATCAAAGATTGATGCTCGGACCTATTGAAAATGAAAAAAACAGAGGACTTAAAGATATATCTAAAATTGAATTGTTTTCTATAATTCCTATAATTGTATTCATAGTCTGGATCGGTGTGAAACCAAATACTTTCCTAAGTGTCTCCGAAAATTCTGTTAAAAAAGTATTAACAAATTTTGAGACAATTAAAACGAGATATCAATCAGAACAGAAGCAATTAGAAGAAAAAGAGATGCAAGAGAAACAAATGCAGGAACAAAAGTAGATTAACACTGAACTGTCAAAACCTGAATAAACTTTAATCAAATGGACATAAAATTTCTGATAGTTCTTCCATTCATAATTCTTTTACTATCTATATCATTTATCCCGTTAATAAATAAAAACTGGTGGGAGAAAAAATATCCCGTAATTTCAATATCTCTTGCTATTATCGTCGTTTTATTTTATTTCATAGTTTTCAAAGAAAGCGGAAGTATATATCATGCTCTTGAGGAATATTTCAGTTTTATTGTACTCTTATTCAGCTTATATGTTATATCCGGAGGTGTATTTTTTAATATCAAAGGTAAAGCTACTCCGATTAAAAACGTTTTACTTCTGCTCGCAGGTGCTGTAATCGCAAATTTATTTGGGACAACGGGAGCTTCGATATTACTGATCAGACCGTATATCAATTCCAATAAATATCATTTAAGACCTTATCATATAGTTTTTTTTATTTTTCTTGTTAGCAATATAGGCGGTTCTTTAACTCCGATAGGGGATCCCCCTTTATTCATCGGTTATTTGAAAGGAATTCCTTTCTTCTGGATTACTGAACGTATGTTCCTTTTATGGATTATGACTGTAATATACCTTTTAATAATTTTTTATATAATCGATAATTATTATTTCCATAAAATCAGGAAGAATGTGCTTCAACAAATAGAACATAAACCGGAAGAATTTAAGTTTATGGGTATTAAAAATGTATTTTTCCTTCTCGGTGTGGTTGGATGCGTATTTATTACAAAACCAATGTTTTTAAGAGAGTTTCTTATGTTATCCCTTACTTTTTTGTCATATAAATTCACTCACGTCGAAATTCATAAGAGGAATAAATTCTCTTTTGACCCGATTAAGGAAGTAGCGATTCTTTTCATTGGAATATTTATCACAATGGTTCCGGCACTTGAACTCATCAGCAATAATTCAAAATCTTTAGGCATTAATACACCTTCACAATATTTTTGGTTTAGCGGTATCTTAACAAGTTTCCTCGATAACGCACCCACTTATTTGAATTTTCTGACTGCTTCGATGGCGGCATTTGATTTAAATATCAATATGATAAATGATGTTTTAAAATTTACTGCTGATTATAAAGATTTTATTATTTCGATCTCTACGGGTTCAGTATTTTTCGGAGCCATGACTTATATCGGAAACGGTCCGAATTTTATGATAAAATCAATATCTGAAAGCAAAGGAGTCAAAATGCCGGGTTTCCTTCAATATATTTATAAGTATTCTATACCGGTTTTAATACCGTTTTTTCTCATTTTATGGCTGTTATTTTTTCGTTAATATCCATATACTAAGTTAATAAATGGAACTTATTTCAATAAATTATGTATTAAAAATAAAAGATTATGCTTAAAAAGAAATATTTAATACCTATATCAATCATAGTTTTGGTAATAGGGATATTCATCGGAATCAGAATCAATGATGCTGTATCCGATGATAAAGTACCTGCACAGGTAAAAAAGTTCAGTGATGTACTCAATCTTACTTCTAAGTATTACGTTGATAATGTAGATACACAAAAATTAACAGAAGCTGCCATCAGGGGATTACTGGATAGCCTTGACCCGCACTCCGTTTATATCACTGCAGATCAGTTAAAAAGAGTTAATGAAGATTTCCAGGGAAGCTTTGACGGAATAGGAGTCGAGTTTGATATCATGAATGATACTTTAACGGTTGTATCTCCCATTAGCGGAGGTCCTTCCGAAAAATTAGGAATTCTTGCCGGCGATAAAATCGTAAAAATTGACGGTGAATCATGCATTAAGATATCCCGTGAAGATGTACCCAAAAAACTAAGAGGACCAAAAGGTACCCAGGTTGTGATCACAATCATAAGAGCAGGTGTAAATCAACCTTTAGAATTCCCGATCATCAGAGATAAAATTCCTCTTTACAGTGTTGACGCTTCGTTTATGTATGATAGTGAAATTGGATATATTAAGGTATCGCGATTTGCCGGAACAACTTATGATGAATTTAAACAGGCACTCGGTAAACTGAATTCACTGGGTATGAAGAAATTAGTCCTTGATCTTAGAGGAAATCCCGGCGGATACCTTGACCAATCTTATAAAATGGCGAGTGAATTTCTTGATCCCGGTAAAAAAATTGTTTTTACAAAAAGCAGGATAAAAGATTTTGAAGAGACATATAATTCGATTGGCGGTGAATTTTCAAAAATCCCGTTGATAGTCCTTGTTAACGAAGGTTCTGCTTCGGCAAGCGAAATTGTTTCAGGTGCAATTCAGGATTGGGACAGAGGATTGATTGTCGGGGAAACTACTTTCGGTAAAGGATTGGTTCAAAGGCAATATGAATTGTCAGATGGTTCTGCACTAAGAATTACTACAGCGAGATATTATACTCCCGCAGGAAGACTAATCCAAAAACCATACGAGGGTGCGAGATACAAAAAAACAAGAGTTGATCTTGAAGAAGGTGATAATTTAGAACATCAGAATGACACAAAAGATTCCACATTACAGGTTTTTAAAACCATGGGCGGAAGGACTGTATATGGCGGCGGAGGAGTAACTCCGGATTACGTTATCAAGTCAGATACTTTAACAAATTATACAGTACAACTAAGACGTCTGAATGTGATATATGAATATACCGAGAATTATATGAAATCTATGAGAAAAACTATTGAAGCAAATTATAAAAACTATACTGAGTTCAGGGATAAATTTGCTGTAGATGAAGGAATGCTTACTGAACTATTAGCTCTTGCAAAGAATAAAAATATTGAATTCAGTTCGGATAACTATCAGAGAGATATTGATTTCATCAAAATAGCTATTAAATCTCAGATAGCAAGAGATATCTGGGGTAATGAAGGAAGTTATGCAGTATTTGTTTCTACCGATAATCAGTTTTTAAAGGCTATTACACTATTTGATGAAGCCATAAAAGTTATGAAAACGAACTAATTCAAGTTTATTAACTTGATTTAGAAAATATTTTTGCATTAAGGTCCGGGTTAGTTGAAAAAATTATTTATAATATTAATCTGCCTTGTATCTTTTTCGAATGTTATTGCAGTTGAAAAGGTATTAGAAGTAGGTGAAGAACTTACTTATAAGGTTTATTATCACTTTATAAAACTTGGTGAAGTAAATCTGAAAATTACCGACAAAGATAATGAAAGCGATTACATCGTATATAGCGCAATTGCAAGCATAAAGACATACGAGGGAGTTCCGTTTGTGAGTTTAAATTATAAGTTCCTCACAAAGATGTATTACAAAAATAATGAAATATATTCATTATATTTTAATTCAACTGAGTTTAAAAAGAAGTCTGCCGAAGCAAAGTATAACTCGTTAACCATAACAGATTATTATTTTGAGCACGATGATAATTTTATCAAATTAGTTAAGCAGACTGATATGGTGCTGGAACGTGATGATACATTGAAATATGAAAAACTTCCGAAATTTCAGGACGGATTGTCTGTGTTCTATAATGCAAGGGTAGGTTCTTTAAAACCAAAACCTTACAGGGTACCGATTTATATGAATGAAGAAGAATCAAATGTGAATTATTCGTTTAATATGAATGAAGATGTGGTATCGATTGAGAGTGTTGATTATGATATATCCACAATTAAGATACAGGGTATTGCATTATTTAAAAAAGCAATTTTCGGTTTGACGGGAGATTTTACGGGATGGCTGTCTAAAGATGATGACAGGATTCCGCTTAAAGCGCAATTTAATGTTGTTATAGGCAAGATAACTATGGAACTCTCGTCGTATAAGAAAACGGGATGGAAACCACCAAAATATCAGAATTAATTTACTTAAATCGTTATTGAATAGCAGATATTTAATTGTTATTTTATATATTATTAAGTTTCAATAAATATGAGAAAAACAGTAATATTATTAGTATTAATCCTTTCAGTATTTATAACTAATTCATTATTTGCACAGGATGCGCAGGAAATTATCCGAAAAGTTCAATCCAAGTATAAAGGAATAAAAGATGCTAAAGCAGGTTTTTCACTCTCTGTAAAACCAAAATCAGGAAAATCGCAGTCATCAACCGGTACCATTTACATCCAAAAAGAGAAAAAATACAGGATAGAATCCAAAGATCAGGTGTCAGTAACGGACGGAGTAACAACTTGGTCTTACTCAGCAAAGAAAAAACAAGTTATTATAGATAATTACAAAGATAACGGAAACACATTCTCCCCGAATAAATATCTTTTCGATTATCCCGAAAACTTCTATTCTGATCTTGATGATGAAGAAACCATCTCCGGAAAAGAATGCTACGTTTTAAAACTTTCGCCAAGAAGCAAAAGTACTGTTAAATCAGCCAAGATCTGGGTTGATAAAGAGGAAAATTTAATAAGAAAGATTTATATAGTTACAAACGAATCATCTACAACATATACTTTAAAAAATATTACGCTCGATCCGGGATTAAGTTCATCAAAATTCACTTTCTCTACTCCTTCGGGTGTGGAAGAAATTGACCTTAGATAAATAATTTTCGAAATATTTTTTTTCATTTTAATTCAGATTACTTTCAAATAAGATATTGAATAAAAACCTAAAAAGTGTTTTAAAGTATTCTTTCTTTACAGTTTTGCTTGCTTTTTTTTTGTATCTGGCATTCAAAGATGTGAATTTTGACAATCTATTCGAGGAATTAAAAAAAACTAACTATTTATATATTATCCTTGGTGCTTTCATAGGTGTTTACATTGGGAGCTATATACGCGCCATAAGGTGGCAGTATTTGCTTGACCCTCTGAAAGAAAAAATAAATATAAACAGTCTGTTCTCAGCAACAATGATTGGTTATATGATGAATGCGGCAATTCCGCGTGCAGGAGAACTTATAAGACCTATTTTGATAGCAAAAAAGGAAAATATTTCAAAAGCATCATCAATCGGAACCATCTTAGTGGAAAGAATTTTTGATATGCTGACTATGCTTATTGTTTTTGGGTTGTGTCTTTTTTATTACAGGGAAGAAATATCAAAAGCATTCGGACAATATAATATCGAAGCCATTTCACTTTATACATCAATTATTATTCTTATTGGTGTGATCATAATTATTATAATGCTTTTTAATATTGAAAAGACCGATAAGATAATTGAAAAAATATCGTCAAGAATTTTTCCTGTAAAAATTCAGGATAAAATTCATAAAATGTTCATTTCGTTAATCAATGGATTTCTTTTTATAAAATATCCGAAAAGTTATTTCAAGATATTTATAACTTCCGTTCTTCTTTGGATTTCTTATATCCTGTCAACGTATGTATCTTTCTTTGCATTCAACGACCCGAATATGAATAAACTTGATGTGTTTGATGCCAATCTGATTTTAACGATGGGGACGTTTGCAATGACAATACCCCTTCCGGGGAACTCAGCAGGGACTTATCACCTTTTTGTGAAAACAGCACTTGTAGGATTTTTTATGGTTGATAAAGATGTTGCTTTAGGCTATGCTACAGTTAATCATCTTGTAGGATTGGTTTTCCTTGTTCTAATTGGTCTTTATTATTACCTAAAAGAAAATTATAAATTAAATACTTTAAAAGCAGAAAAATGAAAATAGGAATTATCGGCGCGGGATATGTGGGACTTGTAACGGGAACGTGCTTTGCAGAAAGCGGAAATGAAGTCTATTGTATGGATATCAATGAAAAAAGTATTGAAAAATTAAATAAGGGAATCTGTACGATATATGAACCTCAACTTGAAGATTTGATTCAGAAGAATATAAAAGAAGAAAGACTTTTCTTTACTACAGACCTTGAAAATACGGTCGATAAATCTGAAATAATATTTTTATGCCTGCCTACTCCCCCAAATGAAGACGGAAGTGCAGACCTCTCAAGGGTTCTCGATGTATCTAAGAATGTTGCACGGATAATGAAAGAACCGAAAGTCATAGTTTCTAAAAGTACCGTTCCCGTTGGAACAGGTGATAAAATCAAGAAGATTTTTAAAGAACATTCAAAGCATAAAATTGATTATGCTTTCAATCCGGAATTTCTAAAAGAAGGAGCGGCAATTCAGGATTTTATGTCACCCGACAGGGTAGTTGTAGGTTCTACTTCATCTAATGCTATCGAAGCTATGAAAGAAATATATTCTGCATTTATGCGGACTTCGAACAGGTTTATCGTAATGGATGAAAAAAGTGCTGAGATTACGAAGTATGCCGCTAATTCTATGCTTGCCACCAGAATATCTTTTATGAATGATATTGCAATGCTTTGCGAGCAAACCGGTGCAAACGTCGATTCAGTGAGAATAGGTATCGGAACAGACAGCAGAATCGGAGATAAGTTTTTATTTGCCGGCGTTGGTTATGGCGGCAGTTGTTTTCCGAAAGATGTGAAAGCCTTGATTTCTACAGGTGATAATAACGGAGTGGATTTTAGAATATTGAAAGCAGTCGAGGAAATAAATAAGCACCAGAAACTATTAATCTTTCACAAAATAAAAAGACATTTCGGCGAAAAACTGAATAACAAAAAATTTGCCGTATGGGGGTTATCTTTTAAACCAAGGACGGACGATATTCGCGAAGCCCCCGCAATTGCATTAATCGAGAAACTTCTCGAGGAAGGATGTAAAATATTACTCAATGATCCCGTTGCTATGGAGAACGGGAAAGAATATTTCAAAAACACATCTTACAAAATAAAATTCTGTGATAACTATTATGACACTCTGAAAGACGCTGATGCAATGATATTAATCACCGAATGGAATGAATACCGGAAACCGGATTTCGAAAAAATGAAATCCCTGATGAAAACTCCTGTAATATTTGACGGCAGAAATATTTACAATCCCAAATTTCTCAAAGAGAAAAAATTTGTTTATTACGGAATAGGGAAAGCATAGATAGAATATAATTAATTCCGTTTTCAAATCTCCGTTTTCGCAGAAAAATATTGGAAAATGGTATAAATTTGCACTCGACATAATAGAATGTCTTTGTAATATTTATTCTTTAAATTAGATATACAATATTTCATATTAATCAAGAAACAAGAAGTGAAAGTTATAAGCAATTAAAACTTTTAAATATCATCAAATAATAAAGCATCGTTTATTATGGAACATTTTTTACAAGCAATTCCAATGGCATTTTTAGCGTTATTCCCTTTGGTTAATCCGGTTGGAGCAATTCCATTATTTTGCACATTAACGAGTGACGGAACAAATGAATACAGAAAAAAGATGGCATTTAAAACTTCGCTTAATGTAGTTATAATACTGATTGTATTTCTGCTAATCGGGAAATTACTGCTTGAATTTTTCGGAATATCATTACCGGTACTAAAAATTGCGGGCGGATTAATAGTTGCTCACACAGCCTGGGAAATGGTCACCAGTAAAAATAAACTTACGAAGGAAGAGACGAGTGAACTAGATGATAAAGAAGATATATCATTCACACCAATGGCAATGCCGATGTTGAGCGGACCGGGCTCGATTGGTATAGTTATCGGATTAACCTCCGCTAATTCAGTTTCTTCTATATCTTATTATTTAGGATTTTCAGTCGGAATTATATTACTCGGAATAATAGTATATATTCTTTTAATAATCTCTTTAAGGTTATTTAAATTATTGGGAACAACAGGAATCGGTGTTATGAGCAGAATAATGGGTTTCTTCATACTCGCAATAGCAGTTGAAATAATATATCAAGGATTGTTAGGCTTAATGTAATGAAATATTTTAAGAATAAGCGATATAATTTTCAAAAGATAAAAATCTCAATCGAATGAAATTACAAAAAACCCCTTAAATAAAAGGGACTTTTTGTTTTGAATAATATAAAAAACTATTTCTATCCTGCCTATTTGACCATCAATCCTCAACAAAGAAAGGAGAACTTCTGATTAAATGACTAATGTCATTTAATCATCAGCATTCGCTTTGTGTCTTTCCAGCCGTTGGATTCTATTGTGTAAAAATAAACTCCGCTTGGGAGATTCCTGCCGTCAAAGTTTATTGTATGAATACCTTCGCTTTGAATCCCGTTTACTATTTTTTGAATTTCTCTTCCGGTTACATCAAATATTTTTAATGAGACAAAATCTTTTTTCTCTAAATAATAAGATATTTGAGTAGAAGGATTAAATGGATTCGGATAATTCTGATATAATGTATAATAGTATAATTTATTTTCATTCGCTGTAATTCCGGTTGTATTCGTAACAAGGAATTTGTAGAATCCCACCGGTGCAGTGAGTGGCTTTGATACAGTTCTGCCATTGTTTGAATTGGCTGTTATATAATAATAAACTTTAGTTTCGAGGGGTTGATTAGGAATATATGCCCTGAAAGTATCTGACGCCTGTGACATATTAACCTGTGTAAATCCTGCAAGTGTATCTGTTGTCCAGAACATTTTTACAGAAGCAATACTGCCTTTTGATTTTACGTAAGCCTTCACTTCGTAAGGTACTGTTGTATTAGAAGTATTTCTTAAAAATGCGTGCGAAATAAATATCGGATTTAGCACACCAATTTCTTTGTTGATGCAGTGAATTGCACCTAATGACGGAATTATGGCTGTGCAGTTTATTCCAACTACTTTATATCCCGGAAGATTTTCTCTGTAAATTCTTAATGCAGTTGTATCCTGAGATACTCCATAAATGGGAACTATTAATGTTTTATTCACGAATGTAGAATTAGTGTAAGTATAGTAATCTCCCGTCGGCGGATAATTACCATTTTGCGGAGGCATCGGAATTCTTACAACTCTATACGGTCGTCCATAACAAGTTTGATAATTGGTTAAAATATATTGCAGGTTTAGTTCAATCTGAGGACCGTCAGCAACTCCAATAGGATATTGACCTACGAGAAGAGTTTCTTCATCCAATAGTTTCATATGCATATCTATATGATGAATACCATCATAAGGCAACGTTTCCATAAAAACATATCGGTTAAGTTTTATACCCATATATTTATTTACAATAGTATCAATCGCAGCTTCTGTATGTGTGGGATTTTCGTTCAAAATTAATTTTGAAGAAAAAGAAGTATGATTTCCATCTACCATAAAATTTCCGCCTGTTGCAATTAAATTATTGGGGGCAACTGTTGTTTGATAAATAGGAAGACTTAAATAATTAGCTAAGAATGCAGGTATTACATCATCCTGCGGTCTGGGTCTGTTGTAAATCCAGTCTATAAATTTAAGACTATCAGAGACACCTGAATATACACACCAGGGACCGTAATCCCTGCACCATATAGAATTAAAACTCGTTATTAAAAATCTCAGATTAACAAGCGGAACCCCCTGACCGGTAAGATAAGTCTTAACAGAATTTGAATCGGTACATACTATAAAAACTAATCCTTCGGTCTGAGCATAACTGACCATTTGACTGAGTATTGAAGTAAATGAAGTCCACGTAATCAAAATGCCCTGAAGCTCTTCCCATTCTGCCATTGTCCTGACAGGGGTAGGCGGGGGATTGATGTCTTTTGGATTTGAAGCCGGAGGAGTATAATTTTTCATTAAAACTTTTTCCTCTTCGGTAAGGTATCTTGGTAAATCCTGAGCGTTCAGAATGTTTATCAGGAAAATTGAAAAAATAAAAGCGAAAAATATTTTTTTCATTAATAAATTAATTTAACTTAAATATGGATTATTAGTGTTGAGATAATTTTTAACGTAATCGGTGACGGCTTCTTCTATTTTAGTAATAGGTCCATCATAACCTGCATTCCGGATTTTAGTGATATCCGCCTGAGTGTAGTCCTGATACTTTTCTTTTAGTCTTTCGGGCATATCAAAATATTCAATATCTTCTTTCAAACCAAGAATTTTGAAGATAGGTTTTACGAGACTGTTGAATGTATTTGCTTCACCTGTGCCAACATTATAAATTCCGTTAGTCTTTTTATTGTTGTGAAAAAATAACGTCATATCTACGGCGTCCTTAACATATATAAAATCCCTTTCCTGCTCACCGTCCCCATATTGAGAGGATGTGGTTTTGAATAATCGTGCTCTGCCTGTCTTCTTGATTTGTTGAAAGGATTTATGAACTACGCTCCTCATATCTTCTTTATGATATTCATTCGGACCGAATACATTGAAATATTTTAGTCCTGCTATTTTATCAAGATAGCCATTATCTCTCGCCCAAACATCGAACAATTGTTTTGAGTATCCGTATCCGTTGAGAGGCATAAGTTTGTCGAGCTCATCATCATTATCCTGATAACCCGAACTGCCGTTCCCGTATGTTGCGGCAGAGGAAGCATAAATAAACCTTACATCAAACTCCAATGCTCCGAGGCATAATTCCTTTGAATAATCAAAATTATTATTTAAGAGGTACTTGAAATCATCTTCAGTAGTCGAACTGCATGCCCCCAGATGGAATATTGTTTCTAATTTTCCTTCCTGTAGTAAGTCTTCGAATACGTCTTCTATGAATTCATCCCCGTCAAAGATTTCTTTGAACTTTAGAGGTATTAAATTCCTGTACTTTTCATTTTTTCCGAAATGATCTACAACTATTATATCTTTATATCCTGACTGATTCAGCCTTGATATTAAAGCACTCCCGATAAATCCTGCTCCTCCGGTAACTATTATCATATTGTAATAAATTTAAATTATTATAGTTTTTATAATTATTTTATTTCTACAAACGTATTTTTAAGATTTTCATTTGCCAGAAAATCTGAAATCATTTTAATATTATTCTTTTGACTGTTCCAGTGTACTTTTTCCGTAGCATCCTGTAAATTACACCATAAATACTCAGAATGTTCATTTGAAATTAATACTTTATCCAACTTAACCTCAGCAAGGAATAAAGAAATTAAATTAACAGTATCATTCTGAAAAGTATAAAACTGTGTAATTTTTGGGAGAACAAAAAATTTAAAAGCTTTCAATCCCGTTTCCTCTTCCAATTCTCTCATAGCAGTTTCAAATGCTTTCTCCCGTTCTTCAATCCTCCCTGTAATAATCTGCCAGATTCCCGGATGTATTTTATTATCGTTATGCCTTTTTAACAAAAGAAATTTTATCCCTTCCGGAGTATTTGCATAAGCATAACATTCTATGAATTGCGATTTAATCTCGGGCATAAAATAATTATTTAATGGGCATCAAACCAGTTTTTCCCGTAACCAATTTCGACTTCAACGGGCACATTAAGTTTGATAGCATTCTTCATATTTCTCATAACAATTTTTTGCACTTCCTCAAGTTCCTCTTTATGAACTTCAAAAACAAGTTCATCGTGCACCTGTAAAAGCATTTTTGATTTTATCTTGTTTTTTTTGAAGTCATTAAAAATATTAATCATAGCAATTTTAATCATATCAGCGGCAGTTCCCTGAATAGGCATATTGATAGCGGCTCTTTCATCTTCGGCTCTTGCAGCAGCATTCTGATTATTTATTTGTTTCAGGTATCTCCTTCTGCCCATAAGCGTTTGGACATATCCGTTATCCCGGGCAAATTTTTTGGTTTTTTCCATATATTCTTTCACTTTCGGATATTTCTCAAAGTACTTATCAATAATATTCCTTGCGTCGGAATTTTTTATCTCTAATCTGTTTGCGAGTCCGAATGCACCTATGCCGTATATTATACCGAAGTTAACTTCTTTCGCTTTTCTCCTCATATTAGGAGTAACATCTTTTTTGGAATCAACATTGAAAATTTTAAGCGCCGTCTCTGTATGAATATCGTGATTTCTCTTAAAAGCGTTTATCATATTTTCATCATCAGCACAATGTGCCATGATGCGGAGTTCTATCTGGGAATAATCCGCAGAAAGTATTAAATTATCTTTTTCAGCGGGGATAAATGCTTTCCTGATACTCCTGCCGGCATCAGACCTAATCGGAATATTCTGGAGATTAGGACTCACACTTGACAATCTTCCTGTTGCTGCGATGTTCTGAATGTAGGAAGTGTGGATATTTCCTGTCTTTGGATTGATAGATTTTGCCAAACCTTCAGTATAAGTGGACTTTAGTTTTGAAAGCATTCTGTATTCTACAAGCATCGCTGCAATTTCGTGCTGGTTTTTCAATTCTTCCAGTACACTTATATCAGTCGAATAACCTGTCTTTATTTTTTTTGTGGGTTTCAATTGCAATTTATCAAAAAGAATATAAGACAATTGTTTCGGTGAATTAATGTTAAACTCCTGTTCGGCAGAATCATAAATCTGTTTTTCAAAATCTTTTATATAGATTGCAAGTTCTGAATCAATCTCTTTTAAAATTCTCTGGTCAATCCTGATCCCTTCCCATTGCATTTCCGCAAGAACCTTAATCAGAGGGAATTCAACTTCAGTGCATAGTTTATATAAATTAATTTTCTGGAGTTCATATTCAAGACGGTGATATAATTGCAATGTTACATCGGCATCTTCCGAAGCGTATTCACTTATTTTGGGTATCGGGACATTATCCATTGTAATCTGGTCTTTACCGTCACCAATTAATTCTTCTATGTGGACAGGTGTATATTTGAGATATTTTTCAGAAAGAAAATCCATATTATGTTCGCTTTCCGGGTCTAAAATATAACCTGCAATCTGTGTGTCAAAATATATATTCTCAATTTCAATTCCATGATTTCTCATCAGGAGATAATCGAACTTAATATTCTGTCCGGCTTTTCCGACTTTTTTACTCTCGAGCAGCGGCTTTAAATTTTCAATTGCAAAATTAATTTCAACACCGGTTTGTGAAGGTTTATCTTCTGATTCCTCTTCCCCGAATAAATCAGTATTCTCTTCTTTTACTCCAAACTTTCCATAAAGCGGAACATAGAACGCCTCAAATTCCTGATATGAGAAGGACATTCCAACCAGTTTTGCAGTGAAAGTATCAAGTCCAACTGTTTCCGTATCAAATGAAATTACCTCCTGCTCTGATAGTTTTGTTATCAGTCTTAAATAATCATTGTGGTTTTTAATTGTGTAATATTGATGCTTAACATCGCTTATCTTTTTCAGCGATTTAACAGGTTCGGGGATATTAACCCTTATATCATCGTTTCCAATTTTTTCACCGAGTATTGAAATATCCATCTCATCCTTTGGCTTTGATTCTGCCGGTGTTTGGGTGTTTGCAAAAGAAGAATATTTCCTTATAAAAGATTTAAATTCAAGCTCCTCAAATAAAGCGATTAGTTTTTTATAGTCTATTTCTTTAATGCATAAATCATGGAAATTTCTGTGAAGGGGAACATCGGTTTTTATTGTAACAAGTCTTTTTGATAAAAAGGCTTCGTTTCTTTGATTAATTAAATTTTCTTTTTGCTTTTGCTTTTTGATATTTTCGATATTATCATAAAGATTTTCAATTGAGCCGTATTCTTTTATCAATGCTGTAGCAGTCACTTCTCCCACACCCTTTACTCCGGGAATATTATCAGATTGATCTCCCATCAAACCAAGTACATCGATTACTTTTGAAGGTTCAACCCCGAATTTTTTCTCAACTCCTTTAATATCTATAATCTCAACGTCAGAAGCTCCGCGGAATGACCCTCTTGCAGGTTTATACATAAAGGTTTTGTCTGAAACCAATTGCATAAAATCCTTATCAGGGGTGACCATATAACTGTAAACTCCCTCTTTCTCTGCCTGCTTGATAAGAGTTCCGATGATGTCATCCGCTTCATATCCATCGAGTTCAATCACTGGAATATTATAAGCATTCACTACTTCTTTTGTCTTCCATATCTGCAAGGGCATATCAGTCGGGATTTCATCCCGTTGTGCTTTGTATTGAGGGAATTCCTTGTGGCGGAAAGTAGGTTTGTCTGTATCAAAGCAGACCGCAATATGATCTGGTTTTTCTACTTCGATAATTCTAATGAGTGAATTTACAAATCCATATACTGCGGATACGTTATGTCCGCTTTTTGTTATTAATGGATTTGATATCATTGCAAAATATGCCCTGTATATCATAGCCATTGCATCAATCAAAAATAGTTTTTCACTCATAAAAATCAAATAAAGTTAAACTTATTTTATAAAGTCTTAATTTTAAACTTTTTATACAATATAATAATTTGAATACAGAAAGGGGCGAATTGACTTTCTCCAATTCGGATCTAAGACATAAAAAATGTAATTTTAATTAAACCGGTATTTTAGGTCAAATTAGTATTAAAAATCCATTTCTTTTCGTCGTAACAAATAATGTAAGGAATTGAAATTAAAAAATCCCCTTCGTTAACCAAAGGGGATTCAATGATTTTTTCTATTATTGCAGATATTTTATTTAATCATTACTCCCCCATACAAATTGGAGGACTACCGATTAATTAATTATCGTTATTTAATCAGCAGCATTTTCTTCGTATCGATTTTATATCCATCTATAAATAACGAATAAAAATAAATGCCTGATGATAGATTACTTGCATCAAATTTTATTTCATAATTTCCGGGATATTTTGTTTCGTTCACTAATGTTATAATTTCTTTACCCAGAATATCAAAGACTTTTAACTTAACTTCTGACTTCTGACTTCTGACTTCTTTATTTATTTGATATTTAATTTTTGATTTTGAATTGAATGGGTTTGGATAACTCTGTTCTAAAATGAAATCTACAGGTATATTCCCTGCATTCTGATTTATACCAACATAAATGGTTGAATCTCCGCCTGTGGTTGTATATACACCTTTTCCATTTGCCATATATGCCCACCCATTATTCTTATTATAAAAATTTACATGAATATATCTATATGTCTGAACTAAATTTGTATCAGGTAATTGATATCCCCAATTCATTCCTCCATTAGTAGTTTTATTTATTAACGCTCTGTATCTCCCAGGGTTCGGATACCAAACATAGTTTCCTGCTGCCCAGATTGTATCTTGATTAATAAAAAACAATTTTTGAATTGATAAATTTCCTGTGTATACTCCGGGAATTATTGGTAAAGTCTGTGTTGTCCAAGTATTGCCTCCATTAGTGGTCTTTTGGATATATCCGATTGCCCGATAACCAGTCAGGGAATTTAAAAAATATATATCTGAAAATCCCAGACTATCTATTTCTGTCCAACTATAACCTCCATTTGTAGTTTTATATAAATTGACCTGAGTATAAAACCCAATATTACCATTGAACATATAAATATCCTGAGGATTATACATTCCTGCGGAATATATATTCTCCCAGTTCTGCCCGCCGTTCGTTGAGCGGAATACTCCGCCAACGAGACCATCATCATCGCTAAAAAAAATCGTATCTTTATTTAATATACTCATACCCATAAAATTAGCTGCCCAGCCACAAATATAACTAAACCAAGTATTACCTCTATCAGTAGTTTTACAATAGTAAGCTGTCCCCCCCCCAGAACCCCCGCAAGCATATCCTATACTATCATTAACAAATTCTATTCTCGTAAATCTTTTTGAGGGCATAAAATTAACAAACCAATTATATCCGCCATTAGTAGTTTTAAATATATATCCTGTATCACCAGGGCTTTTATTATTTGATACTGCGAAACCAGTTAAACTATCAATAAAGGTCATATCAGTAATTGCTCTTTCGTTAAGAAGCGTCTGAAGATTAGTCTGCAACTGCCAGCCACTGTTTGTAGTATTTATCTTACTTTCATCATTTGTATTGAAAGATAATATTATAATCACTGAAACTAAAACTATAATTAGTGATGAAAGAAAAATTACGCTTTTGAAAATTATTTTTTTCATTGTGATAATGAAATAATTTGTAAAACCAATTTAATGAACAGTCATTTTATTTCCCAAAATATAATGTATTCAATTCTATTTTAAATAATCATTTAATAAGCAATGCTTCCTTTGCATCGACTATTTTTCCATCTATAAATAACGAATAAAAATATATACCCGAAGATAAATTACTTCCATCAAAGCTGATTTCATAACTTCCGGGATATTTTGTTTCGTTCACTAATGTTATAATTTCTTTACCCAGAATATCAAAAACTTTTAACTTAACTTCTGACTTCTGACTTCTGACTTCTTTATTTATTTGATATTTAATTTTTGATTTTGAATTGAACGGGTTTGGATAATTCTGTTCTAACAAAAAATCATTTGGTATATTACTCGTATTTTTATTTATTCCTACAAAAAATGTTGTATCTCCTCCTGTTATTGTATTAACTCCCAACCCAATGGGATTATATGCCCAGCCATATTTACTTTCATAACCTTTGAAATTTAATAAATAATAACGTGAAATTTGAATGATATGAGTGTCAGGTAACTGATATCCCCAATTAATTCCTCCGTTAGTGGTCTTATATATAGTTCCTCTGTCTCTATTTGGATTATGAAATTGTACATAACCTCCTACTGCCCAAATTGTATCCTTTTTTATAAAAAATAATTTTCGGATATCATTATTCGTAGTTCCTCCGGGTATATTTGGAAGAGTTTGAGCTATCCAATTATATCCCCCGTTTGTTGTTTTTTCTATTTTTGCACCTACGACTCTATATCCGTTCGATGAGTCTAAAAAATATATATCCCAATATGTTGTATCATTAATATTAAACCATGAAAAACCACCATTTAAAGTTTTATAAAGCTTATCCTGCTTATAAAACCCAATTCTTCCATTGAACATATAAATATCCATAGGATTATACATCCCTGCTGAATATATATTCTGCCAGTTCTGTCCGCCATTCGTCGAACGGAATACGCCACCAACAAGACCATCGTCATCAACAACATAAATTGTATCTTTTCCTAATATACTCATTCCTAAAAATGCAGTAGCCCAGGAATAACTATTTTTAATCCAAGTATTTCCTTTGTTTGTTGTCTTACAAATAAATGCAAATCCACCACCACCGCAACTATAACCGATACTATCGGTAATAAAAGATATTTTTAGGTAAGAATCTCCATAAGGTCCGATATTATTAAAATTTATAAACCAATTATTACCCCCATTAGTGGTTTTTAATATAAATCCCGTATCATTATTCGGAGTATTTGTTACAGCAAATCCTGTCAGACTATCTATAAAGGTCATATCAGTTATTGTTCTTCCATTCAGAAGAGTCTGCAGATTAGTCTGTAACTGCCAGCCACTATTGGAAGTATTTATCTTACTTTCATCATTTGTATTGAAAGATAATATTATAATCACTGAAACTAAAACTATAATTAGTGATGAAAGAAAAATTACGCTTTTGAAAATTATTTTTTTCATTGATTTAAAATTTACCATTTAAATTCTAATTTAAATTCTGACAATCCACAAAAAAGAATAAATCGACAATAATGATGAGAAGTTTTTGTCGGTATAACCTCTGAATACAAAACTCTTGATATACAATCTCGAGAACTCATACTCCCATGCTTATGATTTCGTTATATTAATATAAATAAAATTAATATAATAAAATATTCCTGCTTCATTGTTTACATTGATTATTAGTCAACTAGAAATTAAAGATTTCCCTCATTGGAGGGGATCTTTATTGTCCAACATCGGATTGGTGTTTATTTCTAACTTTAATTAATTAATTAAAAATGTTTATTTTCAATAAATAAAATCGAAATTATGAATATTCTTGTTACCGGAGGTGCCGGTTATATTGGTTCTCATACTGTAAAAATGCTGCTTGAAAAAGGATTTAATGTGACCGTTTTCGATAATTTATCAAGGGGGCATATTGAATCCATACCCAAAGGAATTCCTTTTGAAATAGTTAATCTTCTGGATTTTGAAAACCTTAAATCATCATTCAGAAAATATAAATTTGATGCAATTATTCACTTTGCTGCATTTGCTTATGTAGGGGAATCAACGGAAAATCCGGAAATGTATTTTAAAAATAATGTTTTAGGGAGCAACAATCTTATAAAACTAGCAAAAGAAAACGGAGTGAAACATTTTGTATTTTCTTCTACTTGTTCTTTATACGGAAATCCATTAAAAACTCCTATTTCCGAAAAAGAAATTGTAAAACCAATAAACCCATACGCTAAGACCAAAATGATTGTTGAGGAAATCCTTGATTTCTATGATATCTCTTATGGTATGAAGCATATCGCATTAAGGTATTTTAATGCCGCAGGTGCTTCGGATGATTCTTCGATAGGGGAAAGCCACGATCCGGAACCTCATTTAATTCCTTTAGTACTTTATTCTGCTCTCGGTAAACGGGAAAACATCAGGATTTACGGAGATGATTATAATACTAAGGATGGTACTTGTATCCGTGATTACATACACGTTAATGACCTTGCAGATGCACACATAAGAGCGCTCGAATTACTTATAAGAAACAATCAATCAGATGTTATTAATTTAGGTACGGGAGTAGGTTATTCAGTGAAAGAAATAATAAGCAAATCGAGGAAAATTACCGGCAGGGAAATTAAATCAGAAATTATTCAGCGGCGTCAGGGAGACCCGGATTCTCTTGTCGCAGATAATCAAAAAGCAAAAAATATTCTTGGATGGGTTCCTGAATATGATTTGGATAGAATAATAGAAACAGCCTGGAAGTGGCATCAAAATCAAAAATATTAAAGATATTAAAAATAGTAAAAATAAAATTTTCAAACTGCAAATTAACAAAATAACATTACCGCAGATTAATTCCCGGTGAATGGGAAACTTATCCTGCGAAAACTCAATCCATATGAACATTAAAAAAGAATATTTCTTTTTCATTTTTATCCTAATTTTTTCTGCGAACCTGAACGCACAAAGCAGGAAGAATTTAACACTTGATGATATTTTTGCTAAACGAACTCTTGTTACAGAAGGTGTTTCAGGATATGAATCTCTTAATAACGGAGAATTTTATACGTCAATAGATTATAGCGAATCTAAAGAAGCATCTGTAGTAAAATATAGTTTCAGGACCGGAGAAAAAATAGAGACAATAGTCCGGGAAAGTGAATTAATTGTTGACGGTACAAGTGATACAATTCAAATAGAGGGTTATCAGTTTAATTTAGATGAAACGAAAATTCTTTTTTCTGTAACACGTGAAAAAATTTATCGTTACTCTGCAATCGAAGATTATTACGTTTTCGATTTAAAATCCCGCGTACTTAAAAAAATAACACCAAAACCTTCAATGTATGCAAGCTTTTCTCCGGATGGAAATAAAATCGCTTATGTTCGCTCAAATAATCTTTTCTTCTACGACCTTGATAAAAGTACAGAAAGCCAAATTACTTTTGACGGTAAAAAAAATCAAATTATTAATGGTTCAGCAGATTGGGTTTATGAAGAAGAGTTTGGTTTAAAAGAAGGATATATGTGGTCTCCTAACAGCGATAAAATTGCTTTTTATAGATTTGATGAGAGTAATGTCCGTGAATACACTTATATCGATTACGATAGTTTATATCCTTCAGTTGTCTCTTACAAGTATCCAAAGGCAGGAGAAAACAATTCAATAATTGATATTCTTATCTATGAACTCTCCTCAGCAAAGACTTCGAAAATTGAATTGGGAGAAGATAAAAACATTTATATCCCCCGTATTGAGTGGACAAAAGATAACGATAAATTTTGCATTTTGAAATTAAACCGCCTGCAAAATGCTCTCGATTTAATTCTTGTAAACTCTTCGGATTTGAACTCTAAAGTTATACTTCACGAAGAAAATAAATATTATCTTAATATCAACGAACTCTCATTCCTGAAAGATAATAGTTTCCTGTGGCAAAGTGAGCGAAATGGTTTTAATCATATTTACTATTATGATATAAATGGAGTTTTGAAAAATCAAATTACGAATGGTAATTCAGAAGTTTCAGGACTTCTGGGAGTTGATGAAAGCAAAGGTATTGTTTACTTTTCAAGCTTTGATGATTCACCTGCTGAAAAATTAATTTATTCTGTAAAACTCGACGGCACAGGGAAAAAGAAAATTACTTCTTTAAAAGGTTATAACTCAGTCACTTTCAATAAAGATTTCACATATTACATTAATAGCTATTCAAATATGAACCAGCCGAATATTATATCGGTATATAATTCAAACGGAGAGTTTATCAGGGTGATTGAAGATAATGCAGTATTAAAAAATAAACTGAAAGATTTTAATCTTGGAACTTACGATTTATTTAAATTCAAGACATCTGAAAATACTGAATTAAACGGATGGATGCTCAAACCTGCTGATTTCGATTCGAAGAAGAAATACCCGGTGATAATATACGTTTACGGCGGACCCGGTGCAAACACGGTGATAGATGCATGGCAAGGTTCATTTGGATACTGGTATCAGTATATGACTCAGCAGGGTTTTGTAATTGTTTCGGTCGATGGAAGAGGAACGAGCGGAAAAGGGGAAGAATTCAAGAAATGTACTTATTTACAACTGGGAAAATATGAAACAGATGATATGATTGAAACAGCAAAATATCTTGGCTCGCTTTCATATATTGACAGGAATAAAATCGGAATATTCGGATGGAGTTTCGGTGGGTATATGTCGGCTATGTGTATAACAAAAGGAGCGGATTATTTCAATACCGCAGTAGCGGTTGCACCTGTCACGAACTGGAGATACTATGATAATATTTATATGGAAAGATATATGCGCACTCCTCAGGAAAATCCGGGCGGATATGATGATAATTCTCCGATAAATTTTGTTGACAAACTAAAAGGTAATTTCCTGATAATTCACGGTACTGCTGATGACAATGTGCACTTTCAGAATTCGGTCGAAATGGTAAAAGCTATGATAAAAGCAAATAAAAAATTTGATTCGGAATATTATCCTGACAGGAATCACAACATTGGCGGGGGATTAACGAGATTACATTTATTTACGAGAATCAGTGAATATTTTATTAAGAATATGAAATGAATTTTAAACAGACAGGAACTTAAGTTTAAAAAATCTTAATTTAGAAAAATAAAAAAAGCCCGGATGACCGGGCTTTTTTTATTTTGAGCTGGCGGAGGGATTTGAACCCCCGACCGGTTGATTACAAATCAACTGCTCTACCAACTGAGCTACGCCAGCAATATGAATACAAAAGTAATTTTTTTAATATCTTAATTCAACTTAAAATTTTAAAAAAATAAAATTTTATTTCTTTTTAGTGCCTGTATCTTTAACTATAATCTTAAGTTCCTGCCCAACCGTTATTTTATCTGATTTTAAAGAGTTCCATTCCTTTATATCAGTCACTTCTACGCCGTATTCATCTGCAATCTTCTGAAGGTTTTCACCTTTTTTTACTGTGTGGACTATTTTTTTTACTCTTTCTTTAGTTTTTTCTTTTGTTTTTTCCTTGGTTGTATTATTACCGGGGTCAGAAACAATCAGTGTCTGTCCGACAAGTATTTTATCGTTATCCAGATTATTCCATTCCATTATATCATCTACCGTCACATCGAATTTCCCGGCAATGTTAGATAAGTTTTCACCCTCCTGAACTTTGTGAGTTTTGGCTTTAGAATTATTCTTTGAGGTCTTTTCTTTTACATCTATCTTAACAGGTTCAACTACTGCTAAAACCTGTCCGACTAAAATTTTGTCATCATCTAAATTATTCCAATTCATAAGGTCCTCAACCGATACATCATAATCATTTGCAATAGTCGATAAATTTTCACCTTCCTGAACTTTGTGTGACGTTTCCTTATTCTTTTTTACCGTTGTCTCGACTTTTTTGTCTGAATAGATTTTCAATACTTGTCCGACTAATATTTTATCATCTTTTAAATCATTCCAGTCCTTAATATCCTGAATCTTAACGCCATAGAGTTCTGCAATTATACCAAGTCCATCACCCTCTTTTACAGTATAAGACTGTTCTTTTTTCCCATTTGTATTCTGCTTCTTGTCGGTTTTTTCTTTCTTTTTTACTTCTGTCGTTAATATTACAGGTTTATTTTTTTCTTTATCGCTATTTTTGACTTCGGTTTTATCTTCTTTCTTTTCCTTAATTTTTTCATTGATAATTTCTTTCTCAGTTGAATCTGGTTTAGGTTCCTCAATGCCATACAATTTATTATAAGAAGATTCCGAAAGATATATATTTAATATCTGATTAGGTTTAGGATATATCCCAACAGGCAGGTTATTCCAGATTCTTATATCTGAAGGTCTTACTCTGAAAGAATCCGATACAATTTTAAGATTGTCTGTTGATTTAAATGTATATGAAATTTTCTTTTTATTTTGAGTATTCACTACATATTTATCATCACCCGGATTATAACCCTCAACTTTATAATAGCTTCCCATTGGTTCATCAGCATACATAGCTTCTTCATCTCCAGCGTATTCCGGCTCTATCATCCCGTTCTTTTCGAATTCAATCGATTTTTTATAATTTGAAATAAATTTGTCGTAGGAGCCGCGAGGAATCCGGAGCTGATAAGGCACATCATACGGAGGAAGTGCATCCTGAAGAAGTTCAGGATTCAGACTCCTGATTGATTCTATATCGGTACCTGAAAAATCTGCTACCTGGTCAAAAGTAAGATTTGCTTTTATATTCATTCTATCAAACGTAATCGGTTTTCCGAATTCAACATCCTTAAAGCCATACGATTCCGGATCCCGGAAAATATATGATATTGCAAGAATCGATGGTACATAGTTCTTTGTTTCTCCGGGAAGATAGGATCTTATGCTCCAGAAATCTTTTGAGCCGCTCTTACTCATTGCACTTGTAATTCTTCCGGGTCCTGCATTGTAAGATGCAAATGCCAGGTACCAGTCGTCGAACGACCTGTAAAGATCTTTCAAATGTCTCGATGCAGCATCTGTGGATTTTTCAAAATCCCTTCTATCGTCACGATAAGAATCCGAATACAATCCATAAGAAGAGCCCGTTGAAGGCATAAACTGCCATAATCCCGTTGCTCCGGCTTTCGATACAATAGTCGGGCTTAGCCCTGACTCTACAACTGAAAGGTAAACTATTTCCTCAGGTGCATTGTGGAATCTGATAATTTTTCTCATCAAAGGAAAATACATCCCTGAACGATAAAGAGTCTTATCTACAAACCCTCTGCCTCTATCTGTCTTTGAAAAGAAATCTATATATTCATCAACAAAATTATTCCGGATTAACGGTACATCCTTGCCATCAGGTAAAGGTTCTACATCAATTTTAGTGTAAACATTTACCTTCTCATATTTGATTTTAAATTTATCGGCTAATTTGAAAACTTTACTATTATCCTCTATCTCTAACTGTGAAGCAAGATAATCCTGAACAATTGACCTGCCTAATTCATTGAAGTCGCTTTTCCACTGTGAGTTTCTTGGATTATTAAAAACCTTCATATCGAAATCTGCGAATATATCTACGCACTGGTCGTATAATTTTTTTGATGAAGATTTTTGATCATCCTGAAAAGCTTTCAAAGCATCCTTGTATTTTGAATAGGCAGTATTAAGAGCGGAATATACATTCACAGAATCTTTCATTCTTTGAACTTCCGGGTCTTCATCGACATTGGTTGTGCAACCGGGTAAAAAACCTGCAAATCCTATTATTAATGCAAAGAATATATAAAGATATTCTTTACCGCTTTTAAGGGTCTTTTTTGCTGTCATAATTTTTATTTTATAATAAAAAATAGATGTTAATGTTTGTAAATTCAAGTTATTTTTATATTTACGCTGTAACAACTATATAAACATGGCGGTTATAAATAAAAAACGCCGGTATCTTCAACCGGCGTTTTAAAATAGGGATTATTTTATTATTGTATTTATGTGCTTTTTATATAATTTATATCATACTTGAATATCTTACCTTTATACTTTGTATCAGTCCATAAGTTCCTGGAAGATATTTTTTTCTTTAAGTAAGAATTTAAGCATTTATTAGATCCTGTTGCATCAAGAATAATTATTTTTCCATTTGTATCTACAGTTAAAAACACTTTCGATTTCCCTTCAAGATTTTTATTGCAATAGCTTAAATAAACAGGCAAATTAAGAACATCTATTAGTTCTTTTTTTATCTGTAAATTCAGTGATTGAATTTTTGAGTCAATGGGATCTGCAGAAGCGATTCCTGCAGATATGAAGCCGGTAATTACGGCTGCGATTAGGAATAATTTTAGTTTTTTCATTTTTATTGTTTCTCCTTCAAGTTAAATTGTTCTTTAAGTAATTTTACGAATATAATTTTTAAAAGTTACAATTTTAATAATATCAGAAAAGGGACGGAATTAAGTTGGAAAAAAACTATAAGTTAATTGTACCGGATATTTCGCAAAAAATAAGGATCGATAAATATATAACTCAGTTCGTGGAAAATGCTTCGAGGACAAAAGTCCAAAAAAGCATTAATCTTGGAAATGTTATAGTTAATGGAAATTATATCAAATCCAATTATATAGTGAAACCATTCGATGAAATAGAAATCGAACTGCCGGTTCCTGAAAAACAGGATGTACTTCCGGAAGATATTCCTCTGGAAATAACCTTTGAAGATGATTATCTGATGATTATTAATAAACCTGCTGGAATGGTAACTCATCCGGCATATAAAAATTACAGCGGAACACTCGTAAATGCGATTATGTATTATTCCATGCAAAAAAAAGACAGCCTCTCGAATCTAAATGGATTTGAAAGGGCAGGTATCGTTCACCGGCTGGATAAAGATACATCAGGCTTAATTGTAATTGCAAAAGATGAAGTAACTCACAGAAAACTATCAGACCAGTTTTTTAAACATACTATCGTGAGAGAATATAATGCATTAATCTGGGGAAAATTGCAAAAGAAAACAGGTATAATTGAAAAGAAACTTGGAAGGGATAAAAGAGACAGAAAAAAAGTTGCAGTTATACCGGATGACGAAGACTATGGAAAAATAGCCATAACCACATATGAAGTACTGATGGAATACGAAATTCTTTCACTTGTAAAAATGGTTTTAAAAACCGGAAGAACACATCAGATACGGGTACATTTGTCTTCAATCGGACATCCTGTGTTTGGAGATGAAACATACGGCGGAAGAGAGCCGCATTCTGTCAATCTTACTTCTAAAATTAAATCTCAAATTAAAAATCTTCTTGAAATAATGCCAAGACAGGCGCTTCATGCAAAAGTATTAGGTTTTATACACCCGATTACAAAAGAAAGAATGTACTTCGAATCGGAATTACCGGTTGATATGAAGAATGTAATCGAAAAGCTCGTTTAATAAATATACGGAATAAGTTTTTTGGTCTTAATTTTATATTCGCGATAACTATCAAATTTATCCGACAGAATCTTCTCCTCAAAAGTTATTTTCATTATCAATGTAATAGACAGAAATATGAAAATGCTAAGTCTCAAAACTGAAAAATAGTTAATCACTAAACAGAGAATTGATAAAAGAACAGTTGTGTACATGGGATGCCGTATAAATTTATAAGGACCTTTATTAACAAAAATTGCTCCCGGTTTGAAGTCGGGAGCAATGTTGAAATTAAATTTCATAACCAGTATTGCAAATAATCCGGGTATAAAAGATAATACAAAAATAATCTGTAAAAAAATATTATCGGGAATTATTCTGCCGGTAATAAAAATAAAAATGATAAATGTAAACTGTAGAAGAACCAAGAAAAAAGATTTTACAGAACCAAACTTTAACACTAATCTTCCTCGTTATCAAGATTATCATTTAAAGCAAGAATTACCTCATCGACATCCCTTCTTGGAGTGGCTTTCACTTGTTTTCCGTACCCCATCCGGATAATCAATTGAGGATATCCGTTAAGCCCGAGCATTTCTTTCAGTTGCTTTTTTAAATCAGGAACTTCAATTGGCTGATTTAAATAAGATGCAGAGATACCTTCATCACAGGCAGTAAGCAGCATTCTGGAAAGAGACATTCCCGTAAACAACCAATTTATAGGATTATTTTCTTTGCATTCAAGAACTGCAAGTACCGGTGAACCTTTTACAAGGTTTCTATCCCGTGCTGCCTGTATATCACCCCATTCCAAATTGCCTATAAAGAATGGTCCCGCATAAGATATTAAATCATTCATTCCGAATGCATAGCCGGGAATACCATCCTTGCTGTTTTTTCTGTTTGGATGAACCCACTGTGCGAGTTCACGGCAGAAACTTTTATCTTCACATTGAACTTTGTCGCCTCTTTCAATAAGTTTAAGTGCTTCCTCTCGTTTACCCGAATCTTTTATTACTAATAAATTTGTTTTATCAACATATATACAATTTTCAATTTTCTGAAGTATTAGACCATCAACTCCCTGGTCTGCAAATTGTGTTCTATTTGTTCTTCTTTTAGGAATTGCCTTGAAAAGTTTAATGTCATTATCTGAGGGTTCATACTTTTCGATGAGTTTAACCCTTGCAAGTAAGTCATTATCTCCTTCATCAGGGAAGTAATCAATTTTCGGTCCATATCCGAAATATTTCATTGCGACAAACAGATTTTCCAAAGCAGCACCGGCACTGATAATAAGTTCAACATCTTCAGGGTCAATAACAGGAAGTGCCCTTGTCCTGTCGGCAATTACTTCGATATAATCTTCATTTATTTTGAAAAGCCAGGGCTGAGTGTTGTGTCCGGAAGGTGCCAGTATAGCATACCTCACGAAAAATTTCATTTTTTCTTGAATTGTACCGGTTGAAGGAAAATCGTTTTCACTCACTTCCCATGCTAATATATTGCTTCTCATCTTAGTTATATTTTATTTAATAAATATCAAAAATCTTTTAATTATTTTTTAAGAATTAAGCAAATATAAGAATAAAGTAAATTTAAAGAAATAGTTAATTTACTTTTTATCTCCATTTGATAGGATTGATATTTTCACCATCTGATTCGAATATTACTGCCCCATCAATATCTGTTCTGAAAATTTCCGAATTGATATTCTTTAACCTGTTTAATACAATTGATGCAGGATTTTTATACGAATTATAAAGTCCGCAGCATATAACTGAATAATCCGGCTTAACTCTCAATAGAAATGGAATACTTGAAGAGGATTTGCTGCCATGATGAGGGACCTTGAGTATATCTGATTTCAGAAAATCATCATAGTATTCGCATAATATATCTTCCTGCTCTTTCTCAATATCAGATGTAAAAAGTATTTCTGTATTCCCATACTTTATTTTGAAAACCAGAGAAGTGAGATTCAAATTATTCTCATCATTATAGAAATTTCTATTTTGCAAATATTGTTTGTTTGGGAATAAAAAATAAATTTTCAAATTATTAAATCCTTCCAATATATCTCCGGTCTCCGTAAAATCTCGAATAATCTTATTGGCGATTATTATGCTGTCTATTTTTTCCCGTGCATAATTTTTTGTTTTCTGTCCTACCTCGGCAATTCGTTCAACTTTTATGTTGTCGATTAGTTTGCTTATACCCCCGATATGGTCGTTATGTAAGTGCGAAACTATCAGTAAATCAATTTTGTTAATTCCTTGTCTTGAAAGATAAGGTATAATATTCCTTTCTGCAGGATTAAAGTTTTCAGTAACAGGTCCGGTGTCAATGAGAATACATTTATCACCGGGTACTTGAATCAAAGTGCATTCTCCCTGTCCAACATCAATAAAGGAAATTATTAATTTATCATCATATTCAAAATTAATGATAAATATTGCAACAATTATCGAAATAACAAGAATAATTCTATAAAATATGAATTTGAGATTTTTTATTGTAAGTATTAAAATCAGAATAAGATAATATCCTATTGCAGCTATCAAATTAAATTTGTAAAACTTAATATAGGAAAAATCAATTGAGGCGCACCATTTTATAAATGCGAGCTGAATATAGAGGAGCAGGTTGTTAGTCTCAGCAATAGCGGAGGAAATAAAATCCGAGAAGAGGCTTAAAATGATTTGAAGAAATCCGAGTGCCAATGATATATTGGATAAAGGCACAGCAAACATATTAGCAAATAACGAAATTAGTGATATTTTTTCAAAATAAATTGCAGTAAGCGGGATTGTACCTATTTGAGCCGCAAGTGTAGTTATGAAAAGGATGATCAGGATTGATATTATTTTCTTACCTCTAAAGTCTCTATTCAGAATTTTTTGAATAAAAAGTTTATCCAGCCTTTCGTAAACGAACACCATTGAAAGAACAGCTGTATATGAAAGTATAAATCCTGCATCCAATAGTTGTTTTGAATCAAAAATCAGTATAACAATTATTGAAATTCCAATTATGTTATAGTATTCTTTTTTTCGTTCAATAATAGAATAAAGCAAAACAAGAATACCCATGACAGATGCCCGCATTATTGATGCAGCACTTCCTGTGAAAATACAATAAAGTATTATTAGTAATATTGCAATTATTATTTTGGAAGTCTGTGGTATCCTGAAAAGTGATAGAATCAATAAAACTGATAAAATGACATAAGCAACATTTAACCCTGAAACAGCTATCAGATGCATTACACCTGCATTAACAAAATCATCTTTCATTTCTCTGGTAATCTTGCTTCTTTCTCCTGCTACCAATCCCAGCAAAAATGCTCCGTTATCTCCCGGATTATTTTCCAAAATGTTATCAACAGAATATTTTTTAGCATTTTGAATTAATTCCGTGAACAACGAATATGCATTATCATCTGATAGAACTTCTATATTCTCAAATCCGAAAACAAAAAAGGATTTATGAATATTTTGCAGAAATAAATATTTTTTATAGTTAAATTCACCGGGATTTCTGTTTTCCGGAGGTTCTGTTATTCTGCCTTCTAAAAGAACTTCATTTCCCGGACTTAATTCAGGCGGCTTCGTTTCTGATTTGGAATATTTATTTTTCTTTATTGTAACTAATACGTATCCTTCAACATTGCTCGTATCTTTAGAAATCAGCTGAGTACAGTCGAGTATGAATTTTATTCTGTCTGTATCTGCATCAGGAAAATCTTTCACATACCCTTTTAAAATTAGTTCATTAGATTCATCACTGCAGTTGTAATTTGCTATTGAATTAATTTCTGATGTGTGAAAGTCAATCTGTGCTTTAAATATCCCCGATAAAATTATCAGAAAAAAAATTGCTAAGTATGAGGGATGGTTTCCTTTATTTTTAAAGTAATTGTAAATCAGTATAAAAGATGAAACTATAATTAAAAATATTAGAATGATTTTATTAAAATGTACAGCAGATCCGGTCAGAATACCGACTATAAAGAGGATAGCAAATTTTAGAGCAGGTATATTAGCTAATTTTTGCACAATGTAAAGTATAACCAAAAAATATTTATTTCAAGAAACTAATATTTCTTACTTAATAAAAAGATTTTTTAATATCTTTATTAAGAGATTATATTTTTTTAGTTTTTAGCATGAATCCTGTAGAAATTATAAAATTCAAAAGACAAAATAAGACTCTTACAGAAGAGCAAATTAAGTTTTTTCTCGAAAGTTATCTCGAAGGTACAGTAAAAGATTATCAGATGTCTGCTTTTCTTATGGCAGTTTATTTCAATGGAATGAATGAAGAAGAAACTTATTACCTTACAGAAATAATGTTAAATAGCGGCAGAATTGTCGATCTAAGTTTTATAAATAAGCCGAAAGTTGATAAACACTCGACCGGTGGAGTAGGGGATAAAACATCTTTGATACTTGCTCCAATTGCTGCTTCATGCGGTATTTGCGTTCCGATGATTTCAGGCAGGGGGCTCGGACACACAGGTGGTACACTTGATAAACTTGAATCCATCCCGGGATTCAAAGTAAATTGCAGTATTGAAAAATATAAGCAAATCTTATCGGAAATCGGAGTCGCACTAATCGGGCAGACATCCGAACTTGCCCCTGCTGATAAAAAAATCTATGCACTGCGGGATGTTACAGCAACAGTAGAAAATATATCACTAATCACTTCAAGCATAATGAGTAAGAAATTAGCTGAAGGTGCGGAATCTTTTGTATTCGATGTTAAAATTGGTAATGGTGCTAACCTGCCGGATTATGACGAATCGCTTGCCCTCACAAAGAATCTTCTTGCCGTATCTAAAAAATTTGGAAAGAAAGCAATAGCGATTCTAACAGATATGAATCAACCTCTTGGAATGAAAATTGGCAACTGGATTGAAATAGAAGAGTGCCTCGAAGTAATGGAAGGTAAAAAAGATATACCGGATTTAGTTGAAGTAAATAATTTACTGACTGGTGCAATGATTTTTATAAGCGGTAAATCAGTTTCTATCGAAGAAGGTGTTAAAATTGCAGAGGAAAAAATCAAAGACGGCAGCGCCTTTAAAAAATTTCTTGAGATTGTTAAAACCCAGGAAGGTGATACAGAATATATAAAAGATTACAAGAATTTTAAAAGACCTGAATTTAATAAGAAAATAACTTCTGCTAAAGATGGCTATCTGAGAGAGTTGGCAGCCTATAATTTCGGAATGGCTTCTATTGAACTTGGATGCGGAAGGAAAAAAGCAGATGATAAAATTAATTACCTCGCTGGTATTGAGTTGTTTAAGAAAGTGGGAGATAAAATCAGCAAAGGTGATGAGATTTGTGAATTATGGGCAGATAACAGTGAAAGAATTTATGATGCCGAAATAATAATTAAAAAAGGTATCCTGATTTCAGATTCTAAACCTTCTCACGGAAAATTAATTTATGATATCTTATATAGTGAATGATTAAGTCGACATTAAAATTAATCGCAACCATAACTTTTTTGGTAACGATTGGAGTATTGTTTTATTATTATATTTATCCTAAAATTCAGGATAAAACGAAAACAGGTAATAGCGATAAAGAATATGTGATAGTATCTAAAGTCGTTGATGGAGATACATTTAAATTATCAAATGGTGAAAAGGTCAGGTTACTCGGAATTGATACTCCGGAATATTATGAATCGGACAAACTTGATAGAGATGCAGAAACATCCGGTCTTGATAAAAAAACGATTAGAAAGTTAGGTAAACTTGCAAGCGATTATGTACGAAATTTTGCAGAGGGAAAAAAGGTTTACTTAGTTAAAGAACCATATTATGATGACAGGGATAAATATGGAAGATTACTTAGATGGGTTTATCTCGAAGATGGAACATTTATTAATGGAAAGATTATCAGCGATGGTTATGCTCAGGTGTTTGAAAAATTTCCTGTTTCGAAAATCGACGAGCTTAGAAAATTGCAGCGTGAAGCCCGTGAGAATAACAGGGGACTCTGGGGTGAAGTCGAGGGGTTAAAACAATTAAAGTAAAAGTTTAAAAATATCTTTACTAATTTAAATTAAAAAACTATGAAAGAAAAACTGAACAGCCAATTCAAATTTTATTTAACCGTTTTAATTGCAGCGGGCTTTTTATTAGGCTGCGGAAAAATTACATCACTTTTCAAAGGTGATAAACTTTATTTTTGTGAAAAGTATGATCCTGTAAAAGGAGAGATCGGAGAATCGGATAAATTTACAACAGGGTATTTAACTGTAATGGTTAAACTATCAAAACCTATTGGAGTTACAGATGTCGATATCAATGTAACTGATATTAAAAAAAATGAGGTTGTAAATACTCAACCTTTCACAGTCACTTCCGAAATGACATATATTTATTTTGATAAAGTTACTTTTGATAAAACGGGTAAGTACAAAGTCAGTCTATTGAAAAAAGACGGAACCGTAATAGTTACGGGAGAAATCGAGATTATCGAAAAGTAAGATTATTAAAAAATGAAGAATAAGATTTTAAATACGGCGATTACTTTTGATGATGTTCTTCTTGTTCCTGATAAATCCTCAGTTCTGCCGCGTGAAGTGGTTTTGAAAACGAAACTGTCTAATAATATATCGTTAAATATTCCACTAATATCAGCGGCAATGGATACTGTTACCGAAGAACAAATGGCTATTGCAATGGCACGCGAGGGTGGTATAGGAATCATACATAAGAATATGACAATTGAGCGGCAAGCAGCAGTAGTTGACAAGGTAAAACGAAGTGAAAGTGGCATGATTCAAAATCCGATAACACTCAGCCCCGATAAAAAAATCAAAGATGCTCTTGCGGTAATGGAAAAATACAAGGTATCAGGGATACCGATCATTAATAATGACGGTAAACTTGTCGGTATTCTTACAAACAGGGATTTAAGATTTGATATTCATGAAGAAGAATTTATTGAAAATCTGATGACAAAAAAAAATCTTATTACCGCTCCCGTTGGAACAGATTTAACTAAAGCAGAAATCATTCTGCAGAAATACAGGATAGAAAAACTTCCTATCGTTGATAAAAAAGGCTACCTTAAAGGTTTAATTACTTTTAAAGATATCCAGAAACGAAAGAGTTTTCCTAATGCTTCAAAAGATAAATTCGGAAGACTGATCGTTGGAGCGGCAGTTGGAGTGGCTTCTGATACTATCGAAAGAGTGAATGAACTGGTGAAAAATAATGCCGATGTAATTATTGTTGATACTGCACATGGGCATTCTATTAGAGTCCTTAACATTATTAAAAAGTTAAAGGCAAAATCCGGTAATGTGGATATAATTGCAGGTAATGTTGCAACAGGTAATGCTGTGAAGGATTTGATAAGATATGGTGTGGATGCAGTGAAAGTAGGAATTGGAGCGGGCTCTATTTGTACTACAAGAGTAGTAGCGGGTGTCGGAGTTCCGCAGTTGACCGCAATTATCGAGTGTGCTAAAGCTGCTAAGACATCGGGAGTACCTGTGATTGCAGACGGTGGCATTAAACAAACAGGAGATATTCCGAAAGCAATTGCTGCAGGTGCTGATTCAGTAATGGTTGGAGGTATGCTTGCAGGTACTGAGGAATCACCCGGAGAAAAGGTATTGTATGAAGGAAGGAGCTATAAGCTTTACCGTGGTATGGGTTCTATAGAAGCAATGAAAAAAGGCAGTAAAGACAGGTATTTTCAGGATATGGAAGATGACGTTACAAAACTTGTTCCCGAAGGAATCGAAGGAATAGTTCCTTACAAAGGTCCTCTGACAGACACTGTGTATCAAATAATGGGTGGATTGAGAGCAGCGATGGGTTATTGCGGAGCAAAAGATATATACGAAATGAAAACCAAGTCTAAATTTGTAATAATAACTAATTCAGGCTTAAGGGAATCTCATCCTCACGATGTGAAGATTACTAAAGAAGCACCAAATTATAGCCCGAAGAATTTTTAAAAATTAACAGTGAAAAATCGAAAGAAATGAACGAATATCAAAATCAATTTAAAGATTTAAGTATCGTTAGAAAAGATAGTTCCGTAGTTTCGACAGAAGCGAGGAAATTTCTGCTCAATGTTTATAACTGGATGGCAATGGGTCTTGCTTTAACTGCTATCATTGCATATGGTATATCAACATCCGAAACATTATTAGGGGTAATATTCTCAAACAGGATTCTTTTTTGGGGAATTATTATTTTGCAGTTTGGGGTCGTGATTGCTCTGAGTGCTGCCATAAATAAAATGCCAGTCTTACTCGCTATTGGTGCTTTCTTTTTATATGCGGCTCTTACCGGGCTGACACTGTCATCGATCTTTGTATTATACACCAGATCATCCATTGCTTCAACTTTTTTAATTTGTTCTCTGATGTTTGGCTCAGTTAGTGTCTTCGGATACATAACAAAAATGGATTTATCCAGATTCGGAACATTTATGTTTATGGGATTGATAGGAATTATAATTGCATCCGTGGTAAATATCTTTCTCAAAAGTTCTATGTTGTACTGGATAATTTCTTATGCCGGAGTGGTTATATTCGTCGGATTGACTGCGTGGGATACTCAGAAATTAAAAAGGATGAGTCAGGAAATGAACTTTGATTCTGAGCAGGGTAAAAAAGCAGCCGTACTTGGTGCTCTTACACTATATCTTGATTTCATTAATATGTTTCTTTTTTTACTGAGAATAATGGGAAGCAGGAAATAGCAAATAGTATTTAATAAACGAATAATGATAAATGAAAAATGAACAATTATCATATAAATTGTTCATTGTTCGATCCATCTTCTTATTACAAATCTTTTTCCTGAGGTTGATTGCCAATCGTTTACAGGTTTTCTTTCGTTCATAATAGTTTTCAACCTTGAAGTGAGATCAGTTTTATGAACACCTTTGGATGGAGTACTTTCGATTGTTGTTTCGTTATCGAGTACAATAACAACGTGTCCGTTCCATACAATTAAGTCAAGCGGCTGAACTATATCTGAAATCTGTTTTGTACTCATTCCTTTTATATCCACTGCATTACCAAAGTTTATCAAAGAAGAAGTGTTTCTCGGAGTTGCTCCGCCTGTGGCAAAATACAAAAGTCCCGAACAATCGACTCCTTTTAATATCCACAACTCTTTTGTTGATTCTGATATATTTCCATTGGCAGGATAGAATTCCAAAAGTTCGGGAATTCCGTTTGGAGTATTTCCACCCCACATATAAATATTATTTTCGAGGGAGCTGAGATTGCCGGTTATTTTTTCTTTTGAAAATTTTTCTATTTTCCTTATCTCCGGTCTTACTTCTGACATCTTTACAAAACGACCGTCAATATATAGCGGGGAATTTGTATAAGGGTAATCATTTGTAATTACTTTGTAAATGAAATGACTTTCAACAGGAATAGATTCGAGAATTTCAAAAGAAGTATTTGGTAATGCTACGAATTCAATTTCACCTATCAAACCTCTGCCGTCGAGTTTTACACGGTTTCCGGTTTTACCTCCAAAAACAGAGGCAAAATCATTTGTGTTCAATACAGGAGTATAATTTATTGAAACAGCATAGTTCTGCTGGCTTTGAGCAGCAACTGAAAATAAAATAAACAGAATAAAAGCAAAAAAATATTTTTTATTCATCATTAATTTAATAAATTGTTAAAATTCTCAAATATAAGTAAATTGATAAATAATTTACATTTTAACAATAGACTTGTTTATGAAAACAAAATACGGTTTTCTTTTTATTTTTATATTTTTATTCGTGAGTAGTTACGGACAAGTGGTGATTAACGAAGTAATGTATGCTCCTACATCTCCTGCTAAAGAGTGGTTTGAGATTTATAATTTGGGTTCGGCAGCTGTGAACTTGCAAAACTGGAAATGGCGGGATGCGGCTACGTCAAATCCAATTAGAACAATCACAACTTTAAGTATAAATCTGAATGCAAATTCTTATGCAATCATATGTGAAGATTCCGTAAATTTCCGTCAGGCATTTCCGACTGCTACAGGACAGATTATACAGTCAATCGGGTGGAATGCTCTTAACAATACGGGAAATGAAAATGTTGTTTTATACAATTCAACATCCGTAACACAGGATTCATTGACATATACGAACTCATGGGGCGGCGGAACAGGAGGATTTTCACTTGAAAGAAAAAATCCTGCGGGAGCAACAAACCTACAATCAAACTGGGGAACTTGCATCGACCCTAATAAAGCTACTCCAAACAGGTCCAATTCTTTGACTCCCAAACAAAATGATTTGATACTTAAATCTTTTGTAATTGCTCCGGCAAATCCAATCGTCGGTGATAACCTGAATTTTAATATTGAAGTAAAAAATATCGGACTTAACTCGGCTAATAATTTTTCTGTAAAACTTTTCAGAGATGTGAATTTCGACAGTATACCTCAGCCGGGAGAATTAATGACCTCACAAATATATACCTCATTAAATATAAATGACTCATTATTTTTCGCTTATGCTGTTGCAGCAACCGATAGCGGTTTAAAACAATTTATTGGTTACATAGATTTTCCTTCTGATGAAGATACACTGAATAATAAATCCATAAAAAGCGTGTATGTCGGAGCATCCGTCAATACTTCTACCGTCGTTATCAATGAAGTTATGTATGCACCCGTTTCACCTGTGAAAGAATGGTTTGAAATTTATAATCTCGGAGCATCTGCGGTGAATTTGCAAAACTGGAAATGGCGTGATGCGGCAACATCCAATCCCATTAGAACGATTACTGCACAGAGCGTTACTTTGAATCCCAATTCTTATGCTATTATCTGCGAAGATTCAACTAATTTCAGACAGACTTTTCCTAATGTAACATGTTCCGTATTGCAATCAAATGGCTGGAGTGCATTAAATAATACAGGTAATGAAAATGTCGTTTTGTACAACTCTTCATTACAAACCCAGGATTCACTGACGTATAACGATAACTGGGGCGGAAATACAGGCGGATATTCACTTGAAAGAATCGACGCAGCAGGACCAATCAACCTGCAATCGAACTGGGGAACAAGTATTGACCCTAATAAAGCAACTCCCGGCAGGAAAAATTCCATTACACCAAAACCGAATGATTTATCGCTCAAATCTTTTTCAATTACTCCGGCGAGTCCAACAGTAGGAAGTACATTAAACTTCAGCATTGAGGCAAAAAATATCGGTCTAAATTCTGCTAATAATTTTTCTGTAAAACTTTTCAGAGATATGAATTTCGATAGCATACCCCAGCCGGGAGAATTAATTAGCTCACAGATCTATTCCTCATTGAATGCAAATGACTCTTTGTTTTTCACTTATTCCATCTCTAATATTGACAGTGGCTTGAAACAGTATATCGGGTTTATTGATTATTCAATTGATGAAGATACTTTAAATAATAAGTCTGTAAAAAGCGTCAATGTCGGAGGTTCAAATGTCACAACCGGACTTCTTATAAACGAGATTATGTATGCACCTCAGTCTCCTGAACCTGAATGGGTGGAAATTTTCAACAACAGTAATAGTGCCATCAATATAAAGAACTGGAAACTTGCGGATAGCTCTTCATTAAGCAGTCCCATTACGATAACGTTAAATGATTATTTAATTCAAAGTAATTCTTATCTCGTAATAGCAAAAAGTAATGCAATCGTCGGCAGACACCCATTGATTGATACGACAAAAGTGATATATCTGAGCAATCTTCCGACTTTAAATAATGATAAAGATGTTGTTGCAATTTTTAATAATGCAGGAGTGCAGGTTGATTATGTTTCTTATAAATCGAACTGGGGCGGAGCTAGCAGGAATTCTCTTGAAAGACTTTCAGCTACACAGCCTTCTAATGATTCTTCTAACTGGGTTACATCAATTGATTGCGAATATTCTACTCCGACAAGGGTGAATTCATTCAGTAATGTAACTGCTTATCAGCGAGGCGATTTTGTTATTAATGAAATTATGTTTGATCCTTTAATTGGAAGTGCGGAATATGTAGAATTCTATAATCCCACGTCAAAGATTTTAAACATAAACGGATGGAAACTGTCAGAGTCCGCTTATTTTCATAACCTTTCAGATTCCTGCAATGCAACAATCAGACCCGGTGATTTTCTTGTAATGGCAGTTGACACTACAATTTACAACAGATTCCCAAATCTGAAATTACTATCTGTAAATCAGCATATTGTATTTCGCTCTTCTTTGAGCTTAAGTAACGATGGCGAATTGCTAAAACTTTACGATGTTCTGAATAACATAATTGACTCAGTGCACTATACTCCGAAATGGCACAATCCGAATCTTGCCGATGAAAAGGGTTATTCGCTTGAAAGAATAAACCCGACATTGAATTCAAACGATCCTGCTAACTGGAGTTCCTGCGCCAATGCTCTCGGTGGAACACCGGGATTGCAGAACAGCATTTATATTAATAATAATCTCTCTTCAACATCGAAAGTTATAATTACTCCAAATCCGTTCTCACCTGATGGTGACGGAAGGGATGAAGTAACATTCATTAATTATAAACTCAATCAGCCGATTTCACAAATCAGGATAAAAGTCTATGATGTGAAAGGCAGGATAATACGGAATCTGGTCAGTAACCAGATAAGTGGAAGCGAAGGAACAGTTATTTTTAATGGCTATGGTGATGATGGTCAGAAATTAAGAGTCGGAATTTATATAATTTATTTTGAAGCAGTTGACGCAAGAGGAGGTGTGGTTGATAATGTTAAAACTACTGTTGTATTAAGTACAAAATTAAATTAATGACACTTGGCGAGAACGATTAAAGAAAAAAAAGGTAATTTATTATATTATGTAATTATTGCTTTATTTTCTTTTGCAATTTATGCCAATTCGCTTAAGAATGATTTTGTATTTGATGATGAAAGTGTAGTACAGAATAATCTTTCGATACAAAGTTTATCTAACATTCCGAAATATTTTACCGCCGAAGAAGGTTTTCATAAAGTAATAGGCAGATATTATAGACCGGTGGTGTCAACTACTTATGCAATCGACTTTTATTTCTGGGGGCTTAACCCGATTGGTTTCCATTTGACCAATATAATAATAAACATGATCTCCTGCCTTTTTTTATTTTCCGTGCTTAATAAATTATTTAAGAATTACAAATCAGCTAATCTTGCAGCATTACTCGCCACCCTGATATTTTCATCTCATCCTGTGCATACTGAAGCAGTAAGCTGGATAAGCGGAAGAACAGACTCTATTGCAACACTCTTCTTCTTCATATCATTTTTTTATTATATCAAGAAGAACGATGATAATAAAATAAATCATTCTATCATTCTATCACTTTTATTTTATACTCTGGGCTTACTCTCAAAGGAAATGGTGATAACATTACCGGTATTGATTTTTTTATATGATTATGTTTTTCTGAAAAAGAATCTGAAAACACTTTTCAAAAACAGAATAAATATTTATCTTTTATTTGCAGTATTGACGTTTCTATATCTTATTATAAGATATCTTATACTAAGGAATGTTCCCGAAAGAGAGACTTACATGTATTTTTACGGTAAAGATTTCATCACGGGTTTTGCTACAATGCTGAAGACGATACCTGTTTACTTGAAACTCCTGATATTACCTGTTAATTTGATATATCATTATAACGGTGTGATTTCAGATGCAAATTCTATTTTAGATATTAATGTGATTTTATCTCTTTTCTTAATTTTTTCATTATTGTTTACTTCTTATATTTTATATAAACGATATAACGAAATTTCTTTCGCTTTACTTTTTATATTAGTTTCATTTTTGCCGGTAATGAACATTGTACCATCAATGAATCTAATGGCAGAGAGATTTCTTTATCTGACATCATTTTCCGTAGCGCTTTTAATAGCATATGTAATCGTCAAGTTTGAAAGATATAAAAACCCTCTGATTGCATTTTTTTCTGTTATTATAGTAACCTTTTCTATTCTGACTTTTTTAAGAAATCAGGACTGGAAAAATAATGATACTTTGTATTCAACCGGTGAGGGTATAAACGGTAGTGTTTTGCTTGTGAATACAGGTAACCTTTATGCTAATAAAAAACTTTATGATGAAGCAGCATTGAGATACAGAAAAGCTCTTGAAATCAGGCAAAATTCTGTTCTTGCTAATCATAATCTTGGGCTCACATTCCTCATTAAAGGTAATACTGATTCGGCTGAATATTATATAAAAAGAGGTATTGCAATTGATTCGCTTGCTCCTGATGGATATTTTCAATTAGCCAATATTTATCAGAGTCAGGGCAATTTTAGCGAAGCAAAAAAAAACTTAGAAAAACTTCAGATAATTTTTCCTGATTACAGAGGCTCAAGAAAGATACTTGATAATTTAATGGAAACAGAATCGAACGTTCAGCAAAATCCTTCTGTACCTGATAATCAAATATCAATTTTAGATAAGAGATCCTATTCTTATTATAAGGAGGGTAAATTCGAGTTAGCAATTAAAGATTTATTGGAATTAACTAAACTGAATCCCAATGGTACAAGCGGTTATTTTAACAATATAGCATTATGTTATATTGCAGTAAATAATTTATCCGAAGCAGAAAAATATTTCACGGATGCGATAAAGTCTGACATGAGAAATAGTTCATTATATATAGGTTTAGCGGATTTATATTTGAAAATGGGAAATGTGAGGAAAGCAAAATCCAATTACAGGAAAGCGATAGAGAATTCTCCCGATAATACTTATGCTAAAAATAAACTTGATTCTCTTTCTGGAAAATAAAACAGAGTATATTTCTGATTCGGTTCATTACCTTAAAAAATAAACTGGAAATTATTATGAAAAAAGAAACTTACATCGATTCAAAATCTGAAATAAATCTTTCTATGAAAGACTTACCAAAATCATCACTTCCAAGGGAAAGATTAAGGGATTATGGGATTAATAATTTATCTGATTCAGACCTGATTGCCATAATCCTGGGCAGAGGAGTAAAGGGTGAATCGGTTATGACAATAGCAAATAAATTATTGAAAGAATTCGGCACATTGGGTAATATGCTTGATGCTTCATTACAGGAACTTGAAAATATGAAAGGAATAGGTTTTGCAAAAGCGACACAAATATCAGCCGTTCTGGGTATTGCACGAAGAGTGCATGCAGAAAAAGTGAATGCAGAAAAAGAAAGAGTGAAATCATCAGCAGTTTATAGTCCGGAAGATGTCGCGAATCAAATAAGAGTAGAAATGACAGATTTTTTTAAAGAACATTTTTATGTAGTGAGCATAGATGTCAGGAATAAAATTATTGCAATCGATAACGCTTCAAAAGGAACAGTTAGTTCGAGTCTTGTTCATCCGAGGGAGACATTCAGGTGTGCCATAAAAAGGATAGCAGCTCAGATTATTGTAGCTCATAATCATCCATCAGGAGATAAACAGCCATCGGATGATGATATTAAAATCACGAGACGTCTCGTAGATGCAGGAAGAATAATGGGGATTGAAGTGATTGATCATCTGATAATAACCCAAACAGGTTATTATAGTTTCAAAGAAAACGGAATTATTTGAGAAAATGATTTACTATTTAATAACTATTCATTGATTAATTTCTTAATTTTGTTTAAACATTGAAAACAAATGGAATTTAAAGATTATTATAAAATATTAGGCGTAGAAAAAAAATCATCTGGGGATGAAATAAAAAAAGCTTTCAGAAAATTAGCAATAAAATACCATCCTGATAAGAATAAGGGTGCTAAGGCTTCAGAAGAAAAATTTAAAGAAATTAATGAAGCTTATGAAGTATTAGGTGATAAAGAAAAAAGGAAGAAATATGATGAGCTCGGTGTAAACTATAACAGTTATCAGCAGTCGGGTCAGCATGGCGGATTTGACTGGTCCCGTTATGCAGGAGGAGGTCAGCCTTCAGGTAGCGGCAATACAAATTTTAATTTTGAAGGTGATTTTGGGGATTTATTCAGTGGCTCAGGTTATTCAGATTTCTTTGAAAAAATATTTGGAGGTGGTTTTGGTTCTGACCAAAGAGGAAGAAGAACGTCCACGAGGAGATCAGGAGTGAGAGGTAATGATTATTCCGCTGTTATTGAAATCACGCTGGAAGAAGCATATACAGGTGTTTCAAAAATATTTAAAGTTGCAAATCAATCTATCAGGCTAAATATTAAGCCTGGAATACCTGATGGACATATTCTTAAGATCTCAGGTAAAGGTTCACCCGGAATAAACGGGGGTCAACCAGGTGATTTGTTAGTTACTATAAAAGTACTTAAACATAAAACCTTTGAAAGGGATGGGGATAATCTTCATGCTGCTTTACCGGTTGATCTTTATACTGCAATTTTAGGTGGTAAACTTGAAGTAAAGACTATAAAAGGAATGATTAAACTTGATATACCGAAAGGTACCGGAAATGAAAAGATTTTAAGGCTTGGAAGAATGGGAATGCCTTTATATGGGAAGATAAATGAATTTGGTGATTTATATTTCAAAGTAGAAGTGATAATTCCAAAAAGTATATCGGAAAAAGAAGAAAAACTTTTTACTGAATTGCAAAAATTAAGAAGAAAATGATAGGATTATCTTTTTAGCAATTTATTTTAAAGATTTTATTTATTACTTTATTAGTTACTGCGGGAATGGCGAAATTGGTAGACGCACCATCTTGAGGGGGTGGCGCCACACAGGCTTGAGGGTTCAAGTCCCTCTTCCCGCACAAAAGAGCGCTGACAATTTATCGGCGTTTTTTGTTTTAGTAAGATAGTTATATTAAAATGCAAAGTTAGCTTTGTTTTGAAATATCTTGATTATTTTTATAAATAATAATATATTACAACCTTTAAATTTAAGCAAATTTTAAATATTTTAGTTTTGATGAAGAAAAATTACGAATCATACATAATCTTCGATGGTAACTTAGAAGATAGCAATATTGAGGAATTTATTAGCAAATACGAAAATTTACTCAAAAAAAACGAAGTTGACATTAAAAATATTGACAGGATCGGGAGAAGAAGATTAGCTTATGCAATTAAGAAAAAACTAAATGGATATTATGTCTGTTTTGAAATTTCATCCAGCCCTGATTTTATTGCAAAACTCGAAAGGGCTTTTAAATTAGATGAAAATGTTTTAAGATATCTAAATATTCATATTGATAAGAAAACAACTCTGGAAAAAGATGACTATTTAAAGAAAAAAGCGATGATTGCAGAAAAGTTAGAAGAAGAGAAAAGAGACCTGGCAAAGACAGAGACAGTCACTGAACAGGCAGCGGTTGAAAATCAGGACAATAAGGAATCCGTTAAACTCTGATTTTCCGTTAATAGATTAGATTTTTTTGTTTACAAAATAGTATTTCAATTAATCTTTTAAAAACAAAAATAATAAAACCAAATAATTTGGAGGAGATATATGGCCGAATTTAAGATGCCCGAATTAAACGCTGTAATAATTGCTGGAAATCTTACGAAAGACCCGATTTTCAGACAAACTACAAACGGAACCCCTGTCGTAAATTTCTCAATCGCAAGCAACAGAAGATTCAGAGATAAAAATGATGAGTGGAAAGAAGACGTGTGTTACGTCGGTATCGTTGCATGGAACAGACTTGCTGAGAGCTGCAGAGACAAACTCAGAAAAGGAAATGCTGTTTTAGTTGATGGTGAGCTGCAAAGCAGAACGTTTAAAACTGAAGACGGTAGCAACAGGACAATCGTTGAAATCAAAGCAAGAAGAATCCAGTTCTTAAATAAACGGGCTTCGGATTCTCCACATGAAGAAAAAGATGAGCCTTCAACCTTTACTGATGATAATTTTGATTCATTGTTAACTCCCGAAGATTCAGATTTAATCAAGCATTAAAGAAGTAAATAAATCGCAAATTTTTACGGGTGATTGTTAAATCACTCTATTTATATAATATATATCGTAATAAAAAATGAAAATCATACTCAGAAAAGATTTTGACCATCTCGGTAATGCCGGTGATATAAAAGATGTCAAAGACGGATATGCAAGAAACTTTCTTATTCCACAGGGGATTGCTTATAACGCTACACCGTCCAATATTAAAGCTTTAGAGGAAATAAAGAAGCAGCAGAGCAGAAAAGTAAATAAAGAAATTGACGGTGCTAAGAAAACAGCTGAGAAACTCGAAAAAATAGGGATTACTATTCATGTTAAGACGGGTGAGGAAGATAAAGTTTTCGGTTCCGTTACATCCCAGATGATATTAGAAAATCTTCAGGCAAAAGGTTTTGGTGATATTGATAAAAGAAAAATTTTAATGAAAGAATCCATCAAAACCCTCGGAGAACATTTCGTAGAAGTAAAACTTCATTCAACTGTTATCGCAAAAGTTAAAGTAAATGTAATCAAAGAAGTCGAAGAAATTTCTCCGGACAAATCTACAGATGAACCATTAGAAGCTAAAGAATAAAGAGCTTTTCAGTAATTTGAATATGGAATCCGCTTCCTTTCAGGGAGCGGATTTTTTTATGAATTAAGCATAAAAATTCAAATTTCTATATGTATTTTAACTTGAATAACAGGTCTATAATAAGTATTATTGTAAGATATATTTTCTATAAAAAATTAAATTAAGATGGAAGAAGAAAAATCATTTAAAGATACTGATGTAAAGGAAAATGTTAACGGTGGCTCAACTCCGATAGTTCCAATTGATGATGTTACGATAAGATTTGCCGGCGATTCAGGTGATGGAATGCAATTAACCGGTGCCCAGTTTTCCGATACTGTAGCTGCATCCGGCCTGGATGTAGGGACTTTACCGGACTACCCGGCAGAAATCCGTGCTCCTCTGGGAACACTTCACGGTGTCAGCGGTTATCAAATTCACTTTTCGACACATGAAGTCCACACACCCGGAGATTCAATTGACGTACTCGTTGCGATGAATCCCGCTGCATTAAAAGTTAATATTAAAGATTTAAGAAAAAGAGGAATCATCATCGCAAATGCTGATGCTTTTGATAAAAAAAATCTTGAACTTGCAAATTATGAGACAAATCCACTCGAAGATGATTCACTTCAAAATTATGAAGTATATGCTATTCCAATTACAAAAACTACGATAAGTGCACTTAAAGATCTTAATCTTTCGATGAAAGTAGTTGTTAAATGCAAAAATTTCTTCGCTTTAGGGGTGGTTTACTGGTTATATAATAAAGCACCGGATAATACTTTGAACTGGATTCACGATAAATTTCAAAAGTCACCGGATCTAATAGAAGCAAATTCACGGGCATTAAAAGCAGGATACTATTACGGTGAAACCACTGAAATATTTACTAACAGGTTCGATATTAAACCTTCTACTATTCTACCTAAAGGTTTGTATAGGAATATCAATGGCAATGATGCAGTAGCATTAGGACTTGTTGCAGCTGCTGCGAACAGCGGTCTGCAATTATTTCTTGGTAGTTATCCAATTACACCTGCTTCTGAAATATTACACGCTCTTTCAAAATATAAAAAATACGGAGTTAAAACTTTCCAGGCAGAAGATGAAATTGCCGGTATAAGCACTGCAATCGGTGCTTCATTTGCAGGTTGTCTTTCAGCCACTTCAACGAGTGGTCCCGGAATGTCTCTTAAAACAGAAGCTATCGGACTTGCAGTAATTTCGGAACTTCCATTAGTAATTGTGAATGTTCAGAGAGGCGGACCATCGACGGGTTTACCTACAAAAACAGAACAGGCGGATTTATTACAGGCTATATATGGCAGAAACGGCGAATGCCCTGTTCCTGTACTTGCTGCTACATCTCCTTCAGATTGTTTTACTATGACTTATGAAGCAGCCAGAATAGCTATCAAATATATGACCCCCGTAATAGTTCTTACAGACGGTTATATTGCAAACGGTTCCGAACCCTGGAAAATTCAGAAACTTGCTGACCTTCCTAAAATTAACGTTACTTTCCGTACAAATCCTGAAGGATTTTATCCTTACCTGAGGGATGAATTTCTTGCAAGACCCTGGGTAAAACCCGGAACTAAAGGACTTGAGCATAGAATAGGCGGACTTGAAAAACAAAACATTACCGGTAATGTTAGTTATGATCCGGAGAATCATCAGATTATGACGAAAATCAGGGCAAAGAAAATAAAAAATATCGAAATGGATATACCCGAACTTCAAGTAGACGGAGATCCATCAGGTGAATTGATAGTTCTTGGATGGGGAAGTACTTGCGGAGCGATTGCGGACGCAGTTGAAAACGTAAGAGCAAAGGGTCGCAAAGTATCTTTTGCACACTTAAAATATTTATTCCCATTTCCAAAAAATACGGGAAACGTTTTAAAGAAATTCAATAAAATATTAATTCCTGAAGGAAATACAGGTCAGTTAAGCAAATTGATAAAAAGTGAATATCTGCTGGATACGATAATTTATTCAAAAGTAAAAGGTGCGCCACTGAAATCGCCTGAAATAGAAAGTAAAATTGAAGAAACGTTATTAAAAAATAATTAATATAGAAGATGAGCGAAATAAACACAAATATTAATATACCGGTTTATACCGCAAAAGATTTTGCCTCGGACCAATATATAAGATGGTGTCCCGGATGCGGAGATTTTTCTATTCTTGCGCAGGTTCAAAGGTCACTTCCTAATCTCGGGATCAAGAAAGAGAATTTAGTTTTTATTGCAGGAATTGGCTGCTCAAGCCGCTTCCCATATTATATGGATACATACGGCTATCATACGATTCATGGTAGAGCACTTGCTATAGCAAGCGGAGTAAAAATTGCAAATCCAAACTTATCAGTTTGGGTTTCGACAGGCGATGGTGACTGCCTCAGCATCGGCGGAAATCATTTTATCCACACTTTAAGAAGAAATGTCGATATAAATATATTGCTTTTTAATAACAGGATTTATGGTTTAACAAAAGGACAATATTCCCCGACATCTGACCATGGTCAGATTACAAAATCATCACCTTTAGGAACAATTGAATATCCTGTTAATCCTGTTTCATTAGCCCTCGGGGCTGGAGGTACTTTTATTGCCCGGGCGATGGATAGAGATCAGAAGCATACTCAGGAGATGATAATGAGGTCGGCAGGACATAAGGGAACTTCATTTCTTGAAGTTTTCCAGAATTGCGTAATTTTTAATGACGGAGCTTATTTGCAATATACCGAAAAAGAAACAAGAGATGATAATGTTATATACCTTGAACATGGAAAACCTTTAATATTTGGGAAAAATAAGAACAAAGGTATTAAGCTTCAGGACGGATTGAAACCAATAGTAGTTGATCTAAGTGATGGAAAAAGTAGTGTCAATGATGTATTAATACACGATGAAACTTCCCGTGAACTCGCATTTATCCTTAGCGAGTTTGGTGAAACTCCCGGATTACCAATGCCTGTGGGGGTTTTCCTTGCAAGGAAAAGAAATACTTATGAGTTCGATATGGAAGAGCAAATTAAAACTGCAATCGGCGGAAAACCCGTCAGTGTTGATGAATTATTAGCAGGCAATTCAACCTGGGAAATATAGTAAGAAAATTAATTTGAAAACATAAAAAAGGAGTCTTTACAAAAGACTCCTTTTTTTTATATACTACTTAAAAATCATAACCCAACGAAATATAATATTTTGGCGGGGAGAATCGGTTCATATTGTAATTCCAGGCTACATCAAACTTCAGAGGGAAATTCATAAAAATAAATCTCGTCCCGAAACCCATTCCGATTAATAAATCTTTTGTTTTAGTAATACCGTCTTCTTTGTGGAATAACTGCAGTGTATTATTATCTTTCCAGGCTGTACCTGCGTCAACAAATAACACTCCTCTGATATCCGCAAACCCGAGAGGTATTAAGCCAAATATTAAATATTTGAAAAGAGGAAATCTAAGTTCCAAATTTGTTAGTGCAAATTTCGAACCTGAAATTCTGTCAAAATTAAATCCTCTTAAAGGCGTTATTGGTGTAGAAAATGCAAATTCTTCCACATTACTGATAGGAATATTATTATTTTCAAATTCCCTGTTGATCCAGTTTTCAGTTCCACCGAGATAAAATCTTTGTGGATTTGGTCCGAAACTTGCCCCGCTTGTTAATCTGAATGCGAAAGAATAATCATCTCCAAGTTTAAAGTAATGCCTGAAATCTCCGATTAAAGAAGCAAAACCTATTCCGTCATTACTCAATTTTGGTGTGCCAAGCGTAGTAAGATTATATCTCGTACCTTTAATAGGGGCAGTATAACCGAATAATGTGTTATCGAACACAAAACTAAACTGTGGAACAAGAAAAGTATTTCTATGGATTTCCTCATTACTATTATCGAGATTCTCCTGGGATACAGTCATAACGGATAATCCTCCATCAAACCTTCTGAATCTGTTTATAGGATAACTGAAATTAATATTACCCCCATAATTTCTGAATCTGAAAAGTTCATCGCCATTTCCCGTCCCTCTGTTATATAAAAGGAATCTTGCCGTATGGAATAACTCAAATCCCCAGTCAATTCTATTGGGCAAATAATAGTATGCCACAGCATAATCACTGTTCTTTAAGTCAATCACCATAGATGTTTGTAAGTATATTCTATGATCACCAAGCATATCGCTTAAAGCAATTTGTGCAACGCCCTGGACTCCGTAAAAACTAGAATAGTTTGCATTTCCATAAACTAAATCCGGAGAGAATTTTACTTTATAATTTTTAATCTTGAAAGATCCGTCTTCATTAAGGTTATTTTCGACCTGAAATTTCATGTTGTTTGTGTAAACAGTATCGAATATACTGAAAATTCTTGAAGAGTCGTTATCTTTTTTAAATTTTATCTGAATATCTTCCCCGTACATTTTCAGGGAATCTTTTTTCTGTACAAAAGTAGAATCATTTTTGTTCATTACAGAATCCTGTCTTGAAGTTATTTTCTTATTTTCAAATTTATTCAGATTTTTAACAAAGTCTGTAGGTTCGAGTTCCGTTTTTCCTATATCCCTGTCAAACGGATTATCAAGAGAGAAAATATCATATCCGCCTTTGTTCAAAGAAACGAAGAGTAGCTTTTTACCATCTCTTGATAGAGAAATCTGGTCAATAGGATTTAAAGAATTAGTGATGGGTTTATCTTTTGAAATTCCGGTCGAATCTGTTTCTCTAAGATAAATATTTGTGATCCCACAAACATCGGATAAATATAACATCTTCTTTCCGTCTTCGCTAAACTGGGCATAGCTCTGTCTTGAGTGAGGAATATTTGTAATACGCTCGATTTTTTTTGTATCCACATCTATTTTATATAAATCACGGGTATCAAAATCATTTTTTGCCATTTTATAATCAGAGGGAGCTGAATTTAAATAATCACCGCGATCTGAAGTAAAATAAATTGACTTTCCATCAGGTGCCCAGGATGGAATATAATCCGAGAAATTATCATCAGTGAGATTATCAATTTTTTTGGTTTTAAGATTGTAAATATATATATCAGATTGTTTCCCGTTTGTACCGATGAAAGCTAAAATGTTCTGAGGTCCCCAGTTCACATAAGAAATTGAATTCATTAGAAGCGGAAGTTTATCCTCATCACCGTTATAAACATCGATGACATAAATTGCATCATTATCACCTGCTTTAACACTGACTGCTATTTTTTTGCCGTCAGGGGACCAGGTTAGTCCCGGTGTAAGTACCTGCAGTTCTTCAAAATTGCTTGTAGTATTACCTTTAACAATTTTATCAATAATTTCCCCTGTCTTTGAATCGGCAATAAAAATATCAAAAAAATCATCCCTGTTAGAAATAAAGGCAAACATATCTCCTTTAGGAGATATTATAGGACCTACATTATAAAATCCTCCGGATTTTGTATGGTCGGTCAGGCGTTTCGAAATATCGGTAATCTCTTCTCTAGTTTTCGAATCAGACCAATATGTCCTATTCATTTCTTTTGTCCATTTTTCAGAAAGTTCCTCAGTATTAAGTTTGAAGGTCTCTTTAAACCCGGCATCTACATCTCCAAGAACTTTAATATTATTCAACAGTTCTCCTATTTTAAAATCGCCGTAGTAATCCATCAGAAACGAAAAGAAACTCTGACCGGCACGGTATGCCATATAACCGTCTGCATATTCAATTGGGGGAAGGTAATTATTAATTACAGCATCACGGATGTACATATCTCCGGCTTTATCGAGTCCGTTCAGGGCTTGACTTTCTGCCATCCCTTCATTGAACCAGGTTGGGAATGCAAGAGTTATATTCTTTGAAATAATATTCTGTATCGATCCACCATAAAACATATCGTTCATAAATGCGTGCAGGAGTTCATGATGAATAACGTGACGGAACATTTCATACTTACCTTCGAAAGGAATGAGCATTCTGTTTTTAAATAATTCCGTTACTCCCCCCACTCCTTCAGGGAGAAATTCATCAAGTATATTGTTCTGTTGAAAGTCATTATGTGATTCAAAAACTATTAATGGAATCCTGTTCGAAATATTATATTGAAGATTTTTTGCCAGGGATGCAAGCGAACTTTCCGCTTCCACAGCAGCAAACTCTGCGAGAGATTCCCCTCCTTGATAAAAATAAACATCAAAATGCTGTGTCTGAATAAATTTCCACTTAAATTCTTTATACTGAACTTTGTTTTTTCCAAATTGTGGTAACGCTCTTTGGGATACCATCAGTAAAGAAATTAATATTGATATCCCTATTAATATTTTTGTTTTCATATTACTAATAAAAAAGATATTTATAATTAATTATTCAAGTGTAATTTAATTATACCATAAATTTTTGTTCTTTATAATACATAACGAAAAAAACCTTAAATAGATTCTTGATAATTAATAAAAATAAAATTATGTTTTAGTAGACTATGAAAACCGGATTAAAAATAGTTTCTTTTTTTTTCTGCTTTGTTATAATAATTAATATTTCGGCAGGACAGGACGATGTGAATCTGCAAAAAGCAAAAGATGTTTTATATTATATGAATCTTGCAAGAACAAATCCCGGGGGTTTTGCGAATGATTATATTTTTCCAAGAATAAAGGAATCCCGGGAAGCTGATGAATGTTTTGATGAAATGGTAAGACTGACACCTGGAACTGAACTTGTTTGGTCAGAAAAATTGTATAGATCTGCATTCGACCATGCAGAAGATATAGGCAGTAATGGTCTTATCGGGCATACCGGAAGTGACAGCTCAGACCTTGCAGAGCGTGTTGAACGCTATGCCAAGTGGAAAGGGAGCATTGCAGAAAATATTTATTATGGTTCGGGGAGCCCGCTTGAAATTGTTATACTTTTTTTAATTGATGAAGACATCGAAGATCGCGGACACAGGATGAACATCCTCAACGCGAATTTTCAGTTTACTGGAATTGCTGTTTATCAGCACTTTTACTATGGAACAGTATGTGTAATCCATTTTGCTGAATATATATCGACAAAAAAATAGAACCCGAATACAATTTATTTTTATTTTCTAAATTTGTCAAATCTTTTATCCAATGCCAAATAATTATAAGTAACCGTTGTGTAGGATTTTTTCATTGCTTTTTGCAATTTTATTTAAATGGTATTTAGTTCTTTTATTAATTATATTTGTCTAAACTATTTAAATATTTCAAAAAGATTTGGGAAAATATTTTAGAAATATGAAAGGGAAAACTAATAAAACTACTGTAGGGATAAACACCACTGTCGCAGTATCCGGCTCGGTTGTCCATGTTGTATGGTATGACGATCGTGATGGAAACGCAGAGATATACTACAAGCGTGACCCAACAGGCAATGTCGGAATACAAAATATTTCTACAGAAATTCCATCTTCATTTTCTTTATCGCAAAACTATCCGAATCCGTTCAATCCATCAACGAAGATTAGATTTGATATCCCCGCTTTGTCATTCCCGAGTGCTTCTATCGGGAATCCAGTAACGTTAAAAGTGTATGACGTTATTGGTCGCGAAGTGCAAACCCTCGTAAACGAATAGTTCAAGCCCGGAAAGTATGAGACTACATTCGATGGGACAAAATATCCAAACGGAATTTATTTTTACAGATTAATGGCGGAAAGATTTAGTGAAACGAAACATATGATATTAGTGAAATAAATTTTTACTGTGCTGTTGCCGTGCTGTCGGGAGTTTCCTCCCGACAGATATTATTTTTATAATTATATTATTTAACTAACTGAGTCAGGAGGTAACTCCTGACTTCCCAAAAGATAAAATACTCATCCGATGACCAAGAGCAGTCAGCGGATGAGTATATTGTATTTTTTTCTTTGAGGGCTTCGGTGCGTCACGATGCGTTCAAATGCAAGTCAGTGAAAATCTGACATAACTAATTTGTCGTTCAGTTATAAGGGTCAAAGACAATATGTTCAGTGATGAATATATTGAAGCTCTTTGAAACAGTAAGTAAGCCGTAACAAAAGTGAACAGAAATGAGCCTCGTTACGCCAATGCAGTCGGTCAGTCTCTCGAAGGTGATGAAACCTGTAATTGTAAGTGAAGAAACGACAAAGAGCAACTTACAAGACTGTCGGGGTCAAAGCTGATGGCGTACTTATAAAATGTACTTGAATGAATGTGAGAGGTCTTAACTGTTAATAGCAATGGCAGTTATAAATACCACGTTATAAGTGAAAACGAAATGCGTAGGTAGGCAGTTAAGAAGTCGGATATGCCCATAGTAGCGTAGATAGATGAGACAACATAACTCATCAGTAGCAAAGGGGCATTACTGTAAAATAAAGTATCGAAGAAAGTAGTATTCTCTAATTGGTTGAAAAATCTGCAAAGAGAAATAAAAGTACTACATTTTCAGAGAAAACTATATCAAAAAGCCAAGCAAGAAAAGTATAATGATAAGGCAGGTATTAAGCCAAAACACTAATTGTTAGAAGAAAACAAGAAATGCTAAATCGTTGAAATTTTGTGAAAACTTGAGATGAAAATTACAGGAAAGTCGTGTGCGGGAAAATCGCATGCACGGTTTGACGAGGGGTTCAGATTGCAGGTTCTCTGCAATCTGAATCTACTCTACTGACATTGTTTTTATGATTTTTTCTTTTTGGTTCTGGCTTGACCATTAAATGTAATAATCATTTTTCTTTTCCGCTGATTCTTAATTCTAAAAAAGTTACTTTACACATCTATTATTATGACAAATAAAAATCAATTTCCGGAAATAGAGTATAAAGAATCAGAGCTAACAAATGGTCTGAGAGTCGTTATGTGCAGAAAAGATAATATTCCTATGGTCACTGTGAATACTTCTTTCCAGATTGGTTCTAAGGATGAAGATGAAGGTAAAACAGGATTAGCACATCTATTCGAGCATTTAATGTTTACAGAGTCTCCAAATGTGAAACAAGGTATGTTCGATGAAATACTTAATATGAATGGCGGCGACAGCAATGCATTTACATCATGGGATTATACAGGATATCATATTACACTACCGTCTAATAAACTAGAGCTTGCATTATGGCTTGATTCCGACAGGCTTGCGGGATTCAATATTGGCGAAGATAGTCTTGAAATCCAAAAGAGCGTTGTTCAGGAAGAAAATCTTCAGGTTCATGAAAATGTTCCTTACGGCTCGCTTGAGCGGGAAAGCTCGAAAAGGCTCTTCAAAGGTAATGGATATGAAAGACCAATTATTGGATTAATGGAAGATGTAAAGAAACTTTCGATAGAAGATGTAAAAGATTTTTTTCTGAGATATTACGTTCCGAAAAATTCAGTATTATCCGTAGTAGGAGATATAGATTATGATAAAACACTGAAACTAATTACAAAATATTATGAGGATATACCTTCCGGTACACGCATTTTGCAAAAGAAATTTGAGGATATGAAAATAACAAAGGAGATTCGAGATAATATAGAAGATAATATTGAACTTCCGGCACAATTCATTTATTATAAGGCACCTGGTCAGGGAACAAAAGATTATTATATACTTCGACTATTAAGCGCGATATTATCAGATGGTGAAAGCTCAAAACTATACAATGAACTGCTTTATAAAAAAGAACTGGTAAGTGAAATTGACTCATATTACTATGGAATGGAAAAAGCAGGGATTTTTAATATAAATGCATTTGCTATGAAAAAAGTCCCGCTGAAAACTATAGGGATTGAAATAGATAAAATAATCGATGCTATTAAATCCGGGAACCTCGAGGAAAGAGAGTTAGTGAAAGTTAAAAATTATTTTGAAACATCCTTCGTTTCAAAGAGACAATCAATGAATTACCTTGCAGATACATTTTCTTTTCTAAAAATATTCTTCAATAATTTATCATTGATCAATACTGAAGTATCAAATTTTCTCTCTGTCCAAAAACAAGACATTATAGATTGTGCAAGAAAATACCTGAATGTTGAGAACCGGGTCGTGTTGAATTATATTCCGGCAAAAAAATGAAAGATACCAAGATGAAAAAACTAGACAGAACAAAAATACCGTTTTGTGATGGCTTTGCGGATATAAAATTCCCCGAAGTATATGAAAACACACTCGCCAACGGCATGAATATTCTCGTATTGGAAGACAGGAAGATTCCTATCGTAAGTACTATGCTTCTTTTCAGATCAGGGTCAATACATGATTCGCTTATTGGTGAAAATAAATCCGGTACTGCTTCTCTTGTTTCTGAATTGATTACGAAAGGAACAAAAACAAGAAATGCTGAAGAGATTGCAGAAGAGATAGAATTTCTCGGTGCGGATTTAAATTCTAATTGTAATTTTGACTCAATGTTTGTGAGTGCAAAATCATTGACTAAATATTTTGGAGAAGTTTTTGACATTGTAACCGATGTAGTTCAGAATCCTTTATTCGAACAAGAAGAGATGAACCGCCTGAAAACTCAAAGGCTAAATAATCTGTTATATTATAATGACCACGGAAAGTACCTTTCTTCAAAATTATTTATTAAGCAAGTTCACAAAAATTCTCCTTATTCGAATACGTCAATGGGTAGCTTTTCGTCAATTGAAAATCTGACAAACGAAGATATATTAACATTTTATAAAAAGTTTTTTCATTCGGGGAATCTCACTATGGCGTTTATCGGAGACATCTCTCCGGAAGTAGCATACAATCTTGCTGCAGCAAAATTCAACAATTGGCAACCGGAAAAATTCACGGAAATTAATGTCACGAAAGATAATCTTAGTAAAAATAATGAAATTTACATTGTTGATAAAAAAGATTTCGTACAATCGGATATTTATATAGGGCATCTTTCTGTACCTGTAAAGAATCCCGATTATATAAAGATGCTTTTGCTTAACACAATAATTGGCGGTACTTTTACTTCGAGGTTAAATAAAAGGCTACGTGAAAAAAGCGGTTATACTTACGGAATATCATCTTCTTTCAATATGAAGAAATATACCGGAGAATTTTTAGCCAGAACAAGTGTAAACACGGAAGTAACAGCAAATTCTATCGAGATAATTATTGACGAATTAATATCCATCGTATCAACGCAGGTGTTAAAAGTAGAACTTGATAATGCAAAAAATTATATCAAAGGAAGTTTTCCTTTGCAGATGGAAACTTCAAACTCAATTGCTTCAAGCCTGTTGAGACTGAAATTTTATGAACTCGAGAAAGATTTTTACAACACACTTTTTTCAAAGATGGAAAAAATAACGGTTGAAGATATTCACGAAACCGCAAAGAAACATATTCATCCTGAAAACGTTATAATCAGTATAGCAGGAAACGCAGAGCGAATTTCCAAATCTATGGAACAATTTGGGAATGTATCTGTTTTAAATAATATAAATTTTTAAATACGGTTCAATGCAGGAAATATTAAAAGATAATACATCGGATAAAGCATCAGTTAAAAGTCTTTGTGAAAATTACATATTACTTAAAAAAGAAATATCAAAAATAATTGTCGGTCAGTCAAACATAATCGAACAAATATTTGTGTCAGTATTATCGAAAGGGCATTGTTTATTGATAGGTGTTCCGGGGTTAGCTAAGACTTTGATAGTTAAGACACTCGCAGAAGTTTTTGATTTGAATTTCAGCAGAATACAATTCACCCCGGATTTGATGCCGTCAGATATTACAGGAACTGAAATATTGGAAAGCGCACTAAACGGAGGAAAGACTTTTAAATTTATAAAAGGTCCTATTTTCACAAATCTTCTTCTTGCTGATGAAATCAACAGAACTCCTCCAAAGACGCAGTCCGCATTGCTCGAGGCTATGCAGGAGCACAGAGTTACTGCAGCGGGGAACACTTATACTTTAGAAGAACCTTTCTTCGTACTTGCAACACAAAATCCAATCGAGCAGGAGGGAACTTATCCTTTACCCGAAGCTCAGCTTGACAGATTTATGTTTAATCTCTGGCTTGATTATCCATCAATAGATGAAGAAGTTGAAGTAATAAATAAAACAACAAGTTTATACGAACCGGTTCTTGAAAAAATATTTTCGAAACAAGAAATTATCAAATATCAAAACCTTGTAAGGAAAGTTCCGGTTGCTGATGAAGTTATCAGGTACGTCGTTAACGTAGTAACTAAATCACGCCCAACACATCCGACTGCTCCTAAATTCATAAAAGATTATCTGAGCTGGGGTGCCGGTCCAAGAGCATCACAATATCTCATTATAGGAGCAAAAGCTCTCTGCATTCTCGAAGGCAGGTTTTCACCTACAATAGATGATATTAAACGAATTTCAATATCTGTTTTAAGACACAGACTTATTCTGAATTTCAACGCTGAAGCTGACAATGTAAGCGTATTGGATTTAATAAACAAATTGTTCGAAGATAATAGTGGATAAGAGACTATTATGCAGTTTCTGTAATTAAAATCAAAGACTTCACTCCCTTTAACATTCTGTACTTATTTCATAATATTCGGCAAAATGGACTATTACATATATTGACTTTATTTGAGAATTTGACTAATTTGCAGTTTGTGGAATTTTCAAAATGTAATTTAAGTTATTAATTTTACTTGCTCAGCAAGAATTTACAAGATTTTATTAGATAAAGATGGCATTACGCAAATTAAAACCGACAACACCGGCGACAAGATATTACTCGATATCTTCGTTTGAAGAGGTTACAAAATCTACACCGGAAAAATCGTTGTTAACGCCGATAAAAAAATCAGGCGGAAGAAATAATCTCGGCAGGGTTACATCCCGTCACCGTGGTGGAGGACATAAGAGACGTTATAGAATCATCGATTTCAAGAGAACACGAACTGATGAAGCAAAAATAATTGCGATCGAATATGATCCGAATAGAACAGCAAGAATTGCATTATTACAGTATCCTGACGGAGAAAAAAATTATATGATTGCTCCGAATGATGTAAAAGTCGGAGATACTATCCAGTCTTCAAACGAAGCTGAAATTAAGTCTGGAAATACGATGACCGTAGATTCGATTCCGGTTGGAACATTTATTCATAACATTGAAATAAAGCCTGGAAAAGGTGCACAAATGGTTAGAAGCGCCGGAGCATCTGCTCAAATTCTTGCAAAAGACGAAAAATATTGTCAGGTTAAACTTCCATCAGGTGAAGTAAGGCTTATCAGAAAAGAATGTAAAGCAACAATAGGAATTGTCGGGAATATTGAACATGAAAATATCAGTATAGGTAAAGCAGGGAGATCAAGATGGATGGGGAAAAGACCTCACGTCAGAGGTGTGGCAATGAATCCTGTAGATCATCCGATGGGTGGTGGTGAAGGTAAAACATCCGGTGGCGGACATCCCGTCAGTCCCTGGGGCTTGCCTGCAAAAGGTTATAAAACTAGAAAAAAGAAAAATCCTTCAAATAAATTTGTAGTTAAAAAGAGGAAATAATTAATGTCTCGTTCGCTTAAAAAAGGTCCTTATATCAATTATGATTTGCTTGAAAAAGTTGAAAAACTGAATAAAAATAATCAAAAAAAGGTTGTTAAAACCTGGGCAAGAGCTTGTACCATAATTCCTGAATTTATCGGACATACTTTCGCTGTTCACAATGGTAATAAATTTATCCCGGTTTATGTTACTGAAAATATGGTCGGTCATAAATTAGGTGAGTTTTCACATACAAGAACTTTCAGAGCTCACTCAGGCCAAAGAAAAGAAGAGAAATCAGGAGGTGTTAAGTAAAGAATGGAAGCAAGAGCAATAAAAAGGTTTGAAGGTTCATCTCCGAGGAAAATGAGGCTCGTTGTGGACCTGATTCGTGAAAAAAGAATGGATGAAGCGATATCAATATTGAGATTTTCCAAGAAACATCCGGCTAAAGTTGTCGAAAAGACGCTATTATCTGCTTATTCAAATCTGATTAATAAATTAGATACAGGAAAATTAAATCAAAGTGATGTAATCGTAAAGGAAGTATTCGTGAACGGTGGTCCATCTATGAAGAGAATGCTGCCGGCTCCTCAGGGAAGAGCATATAAAATAAGGAAAAGATCTGCTCATCTCACTCTTGTGGTTGAAAATTTAGAAGTATAATTTTAATAAAGTTTAAAAAGATTAATTAAGGAGAATTTTTGGGACAAAAAACACACCCCATAGGTTTTAGACTAGGAGTCATAAACACTTGGGATTCTAATTGGTACGATGAAAAGAGCTTTTCGTCCAAGTTGAAAGAAGATTCGCTAATAAGGAGCTATCTCAAGAAGAGACTTGAAAAAGCAGGAGTTGCAAAAATAACTATTGAAAGAACTTTAAAGAAAATAACTTTAACAATCTTTACTTCCCGTCCCGGTTTTGTTATAGGTAAAAGCGGACAAGAAATTACTAAGCTCGAGAATGAAATAAAAAATGTTACGAGCAAAGAAGTAAAGATCAACGTACATGAGATTAAAAAACCGGAGTTAAGTGCTCAATTGGTTGCTGAAAACATATCCGCACAAATAGCCAACAGGGTTTCTTTCAGAAGAGCAATGAAACAATCTATAACAGCTTCAATGAGAATGGGAGCTGAAGGAATTAAAATTATGTGTGCCGGAAGATTAGGCGGTGCAGAAATTGCGAGAACCGAACAATATAAAGACGGCAGAATCCCATTGCAGACATTGAGAGCAGATATTGATTATGCCTCCGTAACTTCACATACGATTTATGGTGCAATTGGAATAAAAGTTTGGATTTGCAGGGGTGAAAAATTGTTAAAAAATAATTATTAATACAAAAACAAGAATCGGAGTTTATAATTTATGCTGATGCCGAAAAGGGTCAAATACAGAAAGACCCAAAAAGGAAATAGAAGAGGAAAAGCAGGCCGTGGTAATCTGGTTACTTTTGGTACATACGGTTTGAAAGCGATGGATGCTTGCTGGGTGACTGACAGACAAATTGAAGCCGCTAGAGTTGCACTTACCAGGCATATGAAAAGAGACGGTAAAGTATGGATAAGAATATTTCCCGATAAACCTGTTACTAAAAAACCTGCTGAAACTCGAATGGGTAAAGGAAAAGGTGCTCCTGAATATTGGGTAGCAGTTATCCAGCCCGGGAAAATAATGTTTGAAGTTGATGGTGTAACACCTGAGGTTGCTGAAGAATCTCTGAGACTTGCATCACATAAACTTCCACTGAAGACTAAATTTGTAAAAAGAGTATCATAAGAATTTTATATGAAAACATATCAAATAAGAGAATTACCAACTGAAGATCTTAAAAACAGTTTAAAAGATAACATTGAAGCACTTGAGAATTTTAAATTTCAGCACGCTTCCGGACAGCTTGAAAATTATAAAGGTATAACGAATACAAAAAAATTGATTGCGAGACTTAAAACACTATTGAAAGAAAGAGAATTAGGAATCAATTCAAAGAAAATTAAAAAATAATTAAATATTTATAACGATTAAAGATGGTTGACGAAAAAAATATAAATGAAGATAATCAAAACGTTAACGAAGAGACTCCAGAAGTAATGCCGGAGATTACTCCGGAAGTTGTTTCAAATGAGACCCCAGAGGTGACGAATGAGATGCCTGAAGTGGTTTCCGAGGAAGTTTCAAATAAACGGAATAACAGGAAGACTAAGGTCGGAAAAGTACTTAGTGATAAAATGGATAAGTCAATTACCGTTTCAGTTGAAAAAAAGGTCAAACATCCTTTGTATAAGAAATTTTTCAAAAAGACTACGAAATTCGTGGCGCATGATGAAAAAAATGAATGCAGGACAGGTGATATAGTAAAAATTATGGAAGTAAGACCTTTAAGCAAGAATAAAAGATGGCGTTTAGTTGAAATAGTAGAAAAAGCAAAATAATATAAATAAGAAAAGTTAAAGAGAGAAATTAAAAATGATTCAGGAAGAAACAAATCTTACGGTAGCAGATAATTCAGGAGCTAAATCGGTACGTTGCATTAGAGTGTTAGGCGGGTCTGATAGACGATATGCCGGTGTCGGAGATATTGTAGTGGTTTCAGTGAAATCTGCAATTCCGGGTGGTGCTGTAAAAAAAGGTGAAGTATCTAGAGCGGTGATCGTAAGAACAGTTAAAGAAACTAAAAGGAAAGATGGAAGTTATATTAAATTTGATGAAAATGCGGCTGTATTGATCAACGCACAAAATGAACCCCGTGGAACAAGAATATTTGGTCCCGTAGCACGCGAATTAAGAGAAAAACAGTTTATGAAAATCATTTCTTTAGCGCCTGAAGTAATATAAAAAGTAAAAAAGTCAGAAAAATGATAAAATCAAGACTCAAGAAAAACGATTCAGTGAAAGTATTAAGCGGAAACTCTAAAGGTACCGTAGGAAAAATATTATTTATTGACAGGGAAAAGGGAAGAGTTATTGTTGAAGGTGTAAATATTATTCATCGTCACACAAAGCCAAAACAAAAAAGCCCTCAAGGTGGAATTATAAGAAGAGAAGCCCCTATCAACATTTCCAATGTTCAACTGATGTGTCCTAAAACGAACAAACCAACACGCATAAGTATGGAAATTATCAGTGACGATAAATCAGGGAAAGTGAAAAGAATGAGAAAAAGCATAAAATCAGGAGATATTATAATATCTTAATGCTTAACAGATATTTTTGAAAATTAAGTCAAAAAAGTTATAAAATTTTAATATAAATGGCAAAGACAAAGTTAGATAGAAAAAAAGGCAGCGAAGAAGAAGTAAAGCAAAAAGGCAAACAGGAATCTAAATCTAAAAAAAGTGATAAGTTTGTTGAAGAGAAAGTTCCTGTCAGATTATTAGAGCATTACCGTTCGAAAGTTATACCTGAAATGCAGAAAAAGTTCAGTTATAAAAATATTATGCAGGTGCCTAAACTTCAGAAAATTTGTCTGAACGTAGGAGTTGGGGAAGCGGTTGCAGATCCAAAACTGATTGAATCAACTGTAAAAGATATTGAAGCTATCGCAGGTCAAAAGCCGGCGGTTGTAAAAGCAAAAAAATCAGTTTCAAACTTCAAGTTAAGGGAAGGTATGAACATTGGTGTCAGAGTCACTTTAAGAAACGCAAGAATGTATGAATTTTTAGATAGATTAGTTAATGTATCAATTCCAAGAATCAGAGATTTCAGAGGACTTCCGGATAAAAGTTTTGATGGCAGAGGAAATTATTCTCTCGGAATAAAAGAACAGATAATATTCCCTGAAATAAATGTTGATAATGTAAATAAAATTGGTGGCATGGATATTACATTCGTAACAAGTGCAAAAACAGATGAAGAAGCGTATGCACTTTTAAAACATTTTGGTTTACCTTTTAGTACAAAACAACAAAATTAATATAAATTAATGGCAAGAAAAGCGTTAATAGTCAAACAAGAAAGAAGAGAGCGTATTGTTAAGAAATATGCTGAAAAAAGAAAAGAGTTAAAGGATAAAGGTGACTATGCAGGTTTAGCAAAACTGCCGAGAGACAGCAGTGCAACCAGATTACATAACAGATGCATGGTTACGGGGCGCGCACGTTCATATTACAGGAAATTCGGAGTATCGAGACTCGTTTTCCGTGAGTTGGCATTACAGGGAAAAATTCCCGGTATTATAAAATCAAGCTGGTAAAATAAAAAATAGGAGTATATTAAAACTATGTCAATGACTGACCCAATTTCAGATTATTTAACAAGATTACGAAACGCTTTAAAAGCGGAAAAAAAATCGGTTGATATTCCCGCTTCAAAATTCAAAATTGCATTGAGTGAAATTTTAAAAACTACCGGCTATATTAATGATTTTTCGTTGATTGAAACAGAAGATAAAAAGAAATTTGTTGCGATTAAATTGAAATATCATAATGGAGAAAGCGTAATAGAAGGATTAAAAAGAGTCAGCAGACCCGGGATAAGAAGATACGTGAGATATGAAGAACTTCCAAGGGTTAAAAATGGTTTAGGTGTAGTAGTTGTATCGACTTCCAAAGGGTTAATGACTGAAAAGAAAGCTAAAGCACTGAAAGTTGGCGGTGAAGTTGTTTGTAAAGTTTGGTAAATATTAATTAATAGTAAATTTATTTAAAATGAGCAGAATAGGAAAGAAACCAATACTAATAAGCAAAGGTATAAAAATTTCCAGAACCGGTAATTCTTTTGAAGTATCGGGTCCAAAAGGAAAACTTGCTGTTGCGGTTGAAGGGGATATTGATGTAGCAATTAGCGATAGCGAGATTACTGTTAGCAGAAGAAACGAATTAAAGAAAAATAAAGCTCTGCACGGTTTATACAGATCACTTTTACAGAATATGATAACCGGTGTAACGGAAGGGTTTTCTAAAAAACTCGAATTAGTCGGAATAGGTTACAGAGCTGAAATGAAAGGAAAGTCTCTGGTGCTTCAGTTAGGTTATTCACATCCAATTGTGTTTAATGCTCCTGAAGGCGTAAATTTAGAAGTATCAGGAACAAACAATATAGTTATATCAGGAATCGATAAACAATTGGTCGGTCTAATCGCTGCAAAAATCAGAACATTCAGACCGCCAGAACCATACAAAGGCAAAGGTATTAAATATGAAAATGAAGTGATTAGAAGAAAAGCAGGAAAAACAGCAGCTAAATAATATTATAAAAAATTAAAGCAATTGATATAAAGTGAATAAGGCAAAACTAAAAAACATAGACAGAAGACATAAAATCAAGTTTAAGATAAGGAAGAAAATAAAAGGAACGGCTGAAAAACCGAGACTTGTAGTTTTCCGGAGTCTTACTCATATTTATACTCAGTTAGTAGATGATGTTAATGGAAAAACCTTGTTTTCAGTATCTTCTAACAATAAAGGAATAGCCGAAAAAATTTCAGGAGAGAAAGGAAACATCCCGAAAAGTAAATTGATTGGAAAACTAACTGCTGAGAAAGCAATTTCTCAAAAGATAAGTGAAGTTGTGTTCGATAGAAACGGATATTTATATCATGGCAGAGTAAAGGCTGTTGCTGATGGTGCAAGAGAAGGTGGATTAAAATTTTAATCCAAGTATATTGGATTGTTTTTTTGATACTTAATTGATACTTTCTCGGGTCGTCTAATGGCAGGACAGCGGCCTTTGGAGCCGTTAGCGGAGGTTCGAATCCTCCCCTGAGAACAAGGTAACTGATAGATATTAATACTATATAAGAAGAACTGTTTAGAATTTAGTTAAGGGAATCAATGTAATATTTACATATTTATATGTTTATTTTATTATTAAATTTTTTTATATTATTTATATTAGATGAAAAAAAGGAATATAAAGGCAGGTGAATTAGAACTTAAAGAGAAACTCGTTTATATCGGAAGAGTTGCTAAAGTTGTTAAGGGCGGAAGAAGATTTAGTTTTAGCGCAGTAAGTGTTGTTGGTGATGGAAAAGGACACGTAGGATTCGGACTTGGTAAAGCAAACGAAGTAACAGATTCCATCAGGAAAAGTGTCGAAGATGCGAGGAAGAATTTAATTGGTGTACCAATTTTGAAAGGTACAATTCCGCATGAGATCATCGGTAAGTATGGTGCAGCAAAAGTTCTTTTAAAACCCGCAGCTCCGGGAACAGGAATAATTGCAGGACACGGGGTTAGGGCAGTCCTTGAATCTGCCGGAGTCGAAGATGTTTTAACTAAACTTTTAGGCTCTTCTAATCCTCACAATGTTGTAAAAGCTACGATGAAAGCTTTAACCAGCCTTAAAGATGCAAAATTCATGGCTGAAAAAAGAGGAATAAGTATTAAAGAAGTATTTACATTATAAAATATAAGTCTTTAGAAATAAATGGCGAATACAATCAAAATAACTCAGGTTAAAAGTGTAATAGACAGGTTAGAGAATCAAAAAAGGGTTATTATAGCTTTAGGATTGGGACGACCCAATTACAGCGTTATAAAAAACGACACGCCTCAGATAAGAGGAATGATTGAAAAAGTGAAACATTTGGTGAAAATTGAGGTATCATAAGAAAATTCTTTTAAAAAGTTATTTTATTAACTATCGAAAGGAATGTTTATGGTATAAAATTATCATAATAGCTAAAGATTTTTTGCAACAAAAACAAATTATTTATTAACCAAAATGAAAGGATTCAAAAAATGAAAAAATTATTCATTAGTTTAATGTTAGTTTTTTTAATCTCTAGTTTTTCTTTTGCACAAATCAACAAAAATTGGGACGGTACAAAACCAGAAATTTATACCGGATCAAAGAACTTTGTGTTCGTGTATTCTCCTTTTGTAAGTGCTAACTTAGGTTCAGTATATTCTGGTTCGTTCTCAAATTTCCAGGATACTTCAAATGTTAGTCTATCCAACTTATACGGTATTGGTTTTCAATATTATGTTACTCCACAAATTGCTGTAGCTCTTGGTTTGCAATTTGGGACAAGCTCATTCGAACCGACCTGGGCTGGACAAACAGTTAAATATACCACTACTTCGTTTGGTGTTTCTGTTGATGGTAACTACCATTTTAAATCCCTTTACAGTGTTTCTCCTTATTTTGGATTAAATGTTAATCTCGGAACCGGAAGCACAACTTATGAAGCAACATCTGGTACAAACACTTATACAAGTAAATCAAGTGGAAATTCCATTGGTTTCGGTTTGAATTTTGGATTTGATTGGTATTTCACACCCGGACTTTCTTTAGGTGGAAAATATACATTAGGAATGGCAATGAATAGTGCACCGGATGGAACTATAACAAACGGTGGAACTACCGTTACATATACAGGTCCAAAAACATCTACTTTTGGAACCGGACTTGGAAGTATAATGTTAAACGTTCATTTCTAAAAATGAATTTAAAATTGAGTTGAAATAAGTCAATTTTTTCATACAGACCCCTTGCTTGAAAACAAGGGGTCTGTTTATTAAAAAGTTAATAAAAACAGCGATTAAATAAATAAGAAAAACAGCAAAGATAATAATTTAATGGATATTTTAAGCAACCTAAAATACGCAGAAGGTTCAAGACACAGGAAGAAAAGAGTCGGAAGAGGGCAAGGTTCAGGATTTGGAGGAACATCCACGAGAGGTGAGAATGGTGCCAAGTCAAGATCAGGAAACAAAAACAGAGCCTGGTTTGAAGGCGGACAGATGCCATTACAACGAAGAGTTCCAAAATTTGGTTTTAAAAATATTAACCGCACTGAATACAATGTAATTAATGTCGGTGATATTCAGAAACTTATTGATACCGGTAAAATTGAAAAATCCGGTTTAAACAAAGAGTATTTTCTTAATAAAAGAATAATTAAAAACAGCAAATTCCCCTTAAAGATATTAGGCAATGGAGATATAAACTCTTCTATCGAAATTTCTGCAGATGCTTATAGTTCAACTGCAAAAGAAAAAATCGAGAAAGCCGGAGGCAAGGCAGTAAATATATGAGCGGTTTTGTAAGTAGTTTTAGAAATATTTTCAAGATCGAAGAACTCCGCAGCAGAATTTTTTTCACAATTGCATTACTGATAGTTGTAAGAATTGGTGCACACATAACTCTTCCGGGAATTGATGCCGCAAAGCTGGCTGAATTAGGGAAGACAAGTGATAATTCGCTGTTCGGACTTTATGATATGTTTGTCGGTGGAGCATTTAGTAAAGCTGCAATTTTTGCTTTGGGTATTATGCCCTATATTAGCTCCTCTATCATAATCCAGCTATTGGGAGCAGTTTTTCCATATTTCCAAAAACTTCAAAAAGAAGGGGAAGATGGAAGAAAAAAGATCAATCAGTTGACAAGATTAGGTACTCTGCCGGTAGCAGCGCTTCAGGCATGGGGTGTGAGTGTTCAATTATATTCCAGAGGAGGTACGGGATCAGTTATATACCCTGAAATTTCCCATTTCGTTTTTACGTTATCGACAGTAATATTTTTGACTGCAGGTACAATCTTTATGATGTGGCTTGGCGAACAAATTACTGAACGAGGAATTGGAAACGGAATATCACTTATAATATTTATCGGAATCATAGACAGATTCCCATATTCGATTTTTGACGAAATAAAGTTGGTCAAAGACGGAGGACAGAATCTTTTAATTGAATTATTGTATGTTGCCGGATTCGTTTTTATTGTAGCGGGCGTAATTGCTGTCACTGTTGCAACGAGGAAAATACCTGTACAATATGCTAAACGTGTTATTGGAAGAAAGGTTTTCGGTGGCGTAACTCAGTATATTCCGATGAAGGTTAATCAGGCAGGTGTAATGCCTATTATATTTGCTCAGTCAATCATGTTTATTCCAAATACTTTTTTATCTTTTTTCCCTAATAGCGATTTTATGCAGGGAGTAGCAAAGTATTTTGAATATACAGGTTCTTTATATTCTGTGATTTATGCTTTGATGATAATATTTTTCACATATTTTTATACTGCTATTGCTTTTAATCCAAAAGATGTAGCAGATAATATGAAAAAACAGGGTGGATTTATTCCGGGAGTGAGACCGGGGAAACCTACCTCAGATTTTATTGACAATATTTTAACAAAGATAACTTTACCCGGATCAATATTCCTCGCAATTATTGCTATAATGCCGAATATTCTTGTAAAATTAGGAGTTACTCCGGGATTTTCATCATTCTTCGGAGGAACGAGTCTTTTGATTGTTGTCGGTGTTACACTTGATACTTTGCAGCAAATAGAGTCACATTTATTGATGAGACATTATGACGGATTTATGAAAGGTACAAAATTAAAATCGAGAAGGTATTAATTTAAATGTCTTTAATTAAGTCTTTAAAAGAAATAGAACTAATTAGAGAAAGTTCTAAAATAGTAAGTGAAGTTCTTAAATATTTAAAAAGTTTTATCAGTGATGGGGTTAAAACCTCCGAACTCGACCGTTTAGCAGAAGAATTTATTATTTCGAAAAATGCATATCCTGCCTTTAAAGGATACAAAGTGAAACGAAATAAATTTCCTGCGAGTCTATGCATTTCTATCAACGAAGAAGTAGTTCATGGCATACCATCCGACAGCAGGATACTTAGAAATGGTGATATTGTTTCTATTGATGTGGGAGTTAGGAAAGACGGATATTATGGTGATGGTGCATATACCTTTGAAGTCGGGGAAGTAAATGAAAAGAAGAAACGTCTGTTAAAGATTACTGAAGAATCTCTTTATAAAGGGATTAGTAAAGCGGTTGAAGGAAATACCGTAAATGATATTTCCTGTGCTATACAAAATTATGTGGAAGGATCCGGATTTGGAGTAGTAAGGGAATTAGTCGGTCACGGTATAGGAAAAAATCTTCACGAAGAACCGGCAATTCCGAACTTTTACAGTTCGGCAAATACGACAAGGTTGAAAAGCGGAATGGTATTGGCGATAGAACCCATGGTAAATTACGGGAGTTTTAGTGTGATTACAAAAAATGACGGATGGACAGTGGTCACGGGTGATGGTGAGCCTTCGGCTCATTTTGAACATACTATTTGTGTTACGATTAGTAAACCGGAAATTTTGACGATTTAATTTAAATCATTTTTATTAAACTGAATGGCTAAACAAGATTCAATAAAGGTTGATGGTATAATTACTGAAATTTTACCTAATACAACTTTTAAAGTCAAACTGGAAAACGGACATGAAGTTTTAGCGCATATTTCAGGAAAAATGAGAATGAATTTTATCAGAATTTTACAAGGTGACAAAGTAACAGTTGAGTTATCGCCTTATGATTTAACAAAAGGCAGAATTACATACAGATATAAATAAATTATAACACAATGAAAGTAAGAAGTTCAGTTAAAAAGATGTGTGATAAGTGCAAAATAATAAAGCGCAAAGGCGTTGTAAGAGTTATATGCACTAATCCCAAACACAAACAAAGACAAGGATAATTTTAATTAATAAACAGTAAAATCAGGAGATATTAAAATTGGCAAGAATTGCTGGAATAGATCTTCCAAAAAACAAAAGAATAGTAATTGGCTTAACTTCTATTTTCGGAATAGGGGTTTCGACTTCCCAAAAAATATTGGGCAAACTCGGTATTAATGAGAATACAAAGGTTTCCGCACTAACAGACGATGAAGTTAACCAGATTCGTTCTCAAATAGCCAATGAGGTCAAGGTCGAAGGTGCACTTCGTTCAGAAGTTCAGATGAATATCAAGAGGTTGATGGATATCGGGACACACCGGGGTAAAAGACACAGAAAAGGACTACCTGTACGTGGACAGCGAACAAGAACCAATGCAAGGACAAGAAAAGGTAAGAGAAAAACTGTTGCAGGTAAAAAGAAAGCGGCAGCTAAAAAGTAAAATATAGTTTTGTTTAAATTAACAATTAAGGTATAAAATTGGCAAAAACGGTAAAAAAAGCTAAAAAGAAAATTCAGGTAGAGTCAAACGGAGTTGCTCACGTAAAAGCTACTTTCAATAACGTGATTGTAACTTTGACTGACTTATATGGGAATACAATTTCCTGGGCTTCATCCGGAAAAATGGGATTCAAGGGATCTAAAAAGAATACTCCTTTCGCGGCACAGCTTACGGCAGAAGCAGCAGCCAAAGAGGCTTTCGATCTTGGTCTAAGAAAAGTAGAAGTACTTATTAAAGGAGTCGGTTCCGGCAGAGATGCCGCAGTGAGATCACTGGCAACTTCAGGACTTGATATTTCCAGCATTAAAGATATTACTCCTCTTCCTCATAATGGCTGCAGACCTCCGAAAAAGAGAAGAGTATAATTTTATAATTTTTATTAAAGAAAAATTTAATAGCGAATAATGGCAAGATATACAGACGCAAATTGCAAACTCTGTAGAAGAGAAAGACAAAAATTATTTTTAAAGGGCACAAAATGTTTTACAGATAAATGTCCGATAGAATCGCGGAATTTTCCTCCGGGTCAGCATGGACAAACAAGAAAACCCAGAATAACTGACTATGCGGTACAGTTAAGAGAAAAACAAAAAATCCGTAAAACATACGGGTTACTTGAAAAGCAGTTCCATAATTATTTTGTGAAGGCATCGAGGAAAAAAGGTGTAACAGGTGATAATCTTGTTCAAATACTCGAAAGCCGTTTTGACAATACTTTATACCGCCTTGGGTTAGCTCCTTCAAGGAAAGCAGCAAGACAGATAATCACGCATCGCCATTTTACTGTAAATAAAAAAATAGTCAATATTCCTTCATATCTTTTAAAAGCAGGTGATGTAATCCAGGTAAGAGATAAAAGCAAAAAGCTTCAGGTCATTCATGATTCTATGAAGAGGATGAAAGAAAATATGCTCCCAACCTGGTTATCTCTCGATAAAGCAAATATGAATGGAGTATATCTCCATATTCCAGAAAGAGCTGATGTACCATTCATTGGAAACGAACAATTGGTTGTGGAATTATATTCCAAATAAATAAAGTTTTTAATAAATAATATAAATTCAATTTTACAAATATAATGAAAATTAATCATTTACAAATGCCGGAAAAAGTTGTTATAGAAGAATCTTCTTATACAGAAACGTTCGGCAGATTTATAGTTCAACCTCTTGAAAGAGGTTATGCAGTAACAATCGGAAATTCTTTAAGAAGGGTATTGATATCATCGCTACCGGGTACAGCAATCGTTGCTATAAAAGTAAATGATGTTCCGCACGAATTTTCAACTATTAAAGGTGTAGTTGAAGATGTATCAGAAATGGTCCTGAATTTAAAAGAAATCAGATTCAAAGATATTACTAAAAAATCCAATAAGATAGAATTAAAATTTAAAGGCGCTAAAGAATTTACAGCAAGAGATATACAAAACGCAACTGCGGATTTTGAAATTTTAAATCCTGATGTTCATATTGCTACTTTAAATAAGGATGCGGTTATCGATCTTGAATTGCGAATCGGAAACGGAATCGGATATGTTCCGTCTGAAGAAAACAAAAAATATGAATTACCTCTTACATATATCCCGATTGATTCAATCTATTCACCGGTAAAAAATGTCAACTTTGTAATTGAGAATACGAGAGTTGGGCAAATTACGGATTATGAAAAACTAATACTTGAAGTCACAACTGACGGTTCAATTAATCCTGAAGAAGCAGTTCTGCTTTCTTCAAGAATATTAAAAGAGCATTTGCAATTATTTCTTGATCTTAAACCCGACATGCAGGATTCTGTACCGGTTGAAGAAGAAAAGAACGAAGAATTTGAAATGGTAAAGAAAGTATTGCTGATGCCTGTTGATGAACTGGATCTATCGGTGAGATCGCAGAATTGTTTAAGATCTGCAAATATCAAAACAATCGCTGATTTAGTCAGCAAAAATGAATCTGAAATGCTTCATTACAGAAATTTTGGAAGAAAATCCCTTGCTGAATTGGGTGAGCTTATTGAAAGCTACAACCTGAATTTTGGGATGGACATCTCGAAATATCTGAAAGATGAAGGCAAGTAATTTTTATTGTTAAATTATCATAAAAACGGTTAATTAGAATGGTACACAGGAAAAAAGGCAGAAAGTTAAAAAGAACAGCCAGTCATAGAAAAGCATTACTTTCAAATTTAGCAATATCACTAATCAAATATAAAAGAATTAAAACGACTGAAGCAAAAGCCAAAGAATTAAGAACATATATTGAGCCATTTATAACAAAGGCAAAAATAGCATTTTTGGATCCGGATAAAAATGTTCATCAAAGACGTATTACTGCAAGTATGATAAAAGATAGAGAAGCGATTCAGATTCTTTTTGATGAGATTGGACAAATGGTAAAGAACAGACCCGGAGGTTACACGAGAGTTCTCAAAACAGGATTCAGGGCAGGAGATGGAGCAAACGAAGCTATCATAGAATTAGTTGATTATGATGTAGCAAAACTAAAATCGGCAAAGGCTGATGCAAAAGCTGAAGCAAAAGAATCGAAGAAAAAAGCCGAAAGTAAAGGGAAAACTCCTAAAGAAGAAACAGCTGAAAAGGATATGGTCGAAGCCGAAGAGAAGAAGAAAAGTACAAAATCCAAAACGAAAAAAGAGCCGAAAGAAAAAACAGAAAAGAAAGAAAAATCAAAAATTAAACAAAGCGATAAAGCCGAATCTAAACCTAGAGCCCCAAAATCGAAAACCGGGAAAGAAGAAAAATCAAAAGTGACAACAAAACACACCGGGAAGAAAAAAGGTTAGCAATATTTATTCATTTAAAAAGTTAATTTTTATTATTATTTTTGAAGTAACAAATTTCTCGGCATAAATTATTTTTTTTAAACCCTTAACTTAAATGTCTTGAAAAACGGAATATTTTTAAAAAAGATGTTAGGAAATTAAGTTAAGGGTTTTTTTATTATCAAACTTTTAAGAATGAAAATTACATCCGCTGAATTTATAGATAGTATATACGATTTAAGGACTTTACCTAAATCCGTACTCTCAGAATTTGTTTTCGTAGGAAGATCGAACGTCGGAAAATCTTCACTCGTAAATAAAATATGCGGTAAAAAGAAACTTGCAAAGGTTGGCTCTGTCCCCGGGAAAACAAGACAACTGAATTACTTCCTGATAAATGAAAATTTTTACCTCGTAGATCTTCCCGGATATGGATATGCAAAAGTTCCTGAACAGATTAGAGCCGGATGGAGAAAACTTGTTGAAGATTACATCAGTGAAAGACAAAATGTAAGTATGGTATTTGTGCTTATAGATGCCAGGCACGAGCCGACTTATCTTGATGAACTTATGGTGAGCTGGCTTGAGTATTATGAAATTCCTTACGCAATCGTACTTACGAAATCCGATAAGATTTCCAAAAATAAAATGGAAAAGCAAATCTACCGTGCTTCTAAAATAGTTAATAATGAAGATATGTGTAAGGACTATATTCCTTTCTCAATTATTTCCGGTGAAGGTAAAAACGAAATTCTTGGCTTGATATTCGGCGAGCTAAAAAGTCCGAAAAAGTAATTTCTTTTTTTCGCATTTCCTAAACCCTGATTCTTGGAAAAAATAAATATTTTAATTGCAGGCGATATTGATTTAAGTAATCTGGATATATTTCCCGAAAAGAATTTCAATATCATAATAAATCCGGGAATAGAAAATCAAACTATTCTCGACTCATCTGATCAGTTCGATTGCATGATCATAAGAAGTACACGTATGATAGACAGGCATTTCCTCGATAAATGCAATATGAAAGTAATTGCAACATGCTCGAGAGGGTGTGATAATATAGATGCGGAATATGCAAGAAAAAAAAATATTGTAATAATAAAAGCTATTGATGGGAATTCTATTTCCACTGCTGAACATACTATAGGTTTAATATTAAATATTTTCAAACAAATCAATTACTCGGATTATCTTGTCAGAAGTAATCAGTTCGGAATTAATAATTTTCAAAGAAATGAATTAAATGGTAAAACGATTGGAATAATCGGTATAGGAAAAGTAGGTAGTAAAGTTGCAAAATTAGCAAAATCTTTTGGTATGGAATTATTAATTAATGACATTAATAAAAAATTAAAATTTAAATACAAAATATATAAATTTGTAAATATAAATTATCTTCTAAAGAACTCAGATATTGTAACTTTGCATATCCCCCTGAATAAAGATAATAAAAAATTTATTTCAAAAAGGAAAATTGATTTAATTCGGGAAACATCAGTATTAATCAATACTTCGCGGGGTGGAGTTATTGACGAGGAATATCTGATTGAATCTTTAAAAAGGAAAAAAATCAAGTTTGCAGGATTAGATGTTTTTAATAATGAACCTGCTATCAATAAAAAATTTAGCAGCCTGAAAAATGTTCTTATGACGAATCATATCGCAGGTAAAACCGAAGAAAGTAAATATAAAATAGCAGAAGAAATAATTAGACAAATAAAAAAATATTTTAAAAATTAGATTGATTTTTATAAAAACTTATAAATTGAAACTTTGATTTTACAAGTAATTAACGAAATTCTATATTGACAAATTATATAATTAGTATTATATTAATTACAAGTTTTATTTAATATTGTACGTTTAAGTAAATTTTTTCTAAATAAAAAATAAAGGAGAGAAAAATGTTTAATAAATTACTCACATTAGCGTTTGCTATGTGTTTCTTATCTTCAATACTTTATGCGGGTCCGAGAAAATTGACATATAATGAAAAACAATCATCAAAAATGTCAAGTTTCAAAATGACCCTTGTAGGTGATGCAGTTGTTTATATGAAGGAGGGCGCAATAAATAATGTTAAAATAGGTCCATATAAATCTATCAAGACATCATTAGCTCCGAATTTTTCAAGAATTACAGAGATTGATGGGATTCCAAATACTATCACATTTACTACAATGGGACCGACGGCTTATACGCTTCAATCAAATGGGTCACCCCTTGAAATCTGGCAGGATCCAGCAACTCCTGTTAACCTTCATTGTGCTTTTACTTTTTCCCCGAATCCTGACCCGGCACCAGCTTTTAATGGAAGGTTAGTTAAATATTACTTCAGTTCAGATGCTGGAACTACTTGGTCTTTTATATCAAATGTTCCTAGTTTAAGGGCAGGATTTGTCAATATTTCGGGCAACTCTGAAGGTAATGCATTGATTGCAGACCATACTGGTTTAACAGTAGGTGGTACAAATAGAACTGTTGTATTTATTGATGCATTCCCAGGCGTAGGTGTATTTACACCTTTAGACCCGGGATTGGCAGGTACTAACCCTTATATATGGCCAAGTATCGTTGCAACAAGTAATGTCTCCCTTACTAATAAATTTGTAATAATCGGATCTGTGAATAATACCACTTTTGATAGTACTTTTTTAAATACCGGAACTTCATTTAGTTCTTCCACATTTTTAGGATGGACACCAGTACAAAGTGCATCTGCAAATAGTTATATGCTTGCAAGAAGTGATGACGGTTCAAGAATCGGTTTAGTAAATGTTGCCAACGGTTATACTGACGCACCTGACTATGGTGACGTTTTATTCAGAGAATCCACAGATAATGGTACATCTTTCTCTGCTCCTACAAAGATTTTTGATGCTGTGTGGGGTAGTGGTGATAGTATTTGTGCATTAAATGGTGTTTCAATTTGTTATAATGGCAATGTTCCGAAAATTGTCTGGGAAAATGTTAAACAAACCACTGCTGGAAATTTCTATCCTGGTTATCCATCACAACTCAGATACTGGTCTTCAGACTTACCGGGTTCCGACCCCAACAGAAGTGTAATTATTGCAGATACAAATAACTTAGGATATCATCCATATTTTCACAGCGGTCCTAATGCAACTGTAGATGGTTACAGTAATACAACCAGACCGGTTATTGGAAAATCAAGTACAGGTAATGTTTTATTTGTTGCTGTGATGGTACCATCAGACTTTGTTGGTAATGCTCCGGATACAGTTAGTTATATGAACATTTATTATTTGGTTTCCGGTAATAATGGAACATCATGGAATGCACCGGTACAATTGAATCCTTCTACTCCGGTAAGAGATTGGGTTTTTCCAAGTGTTTCTCAAACAAACGAAAAAGTAGGTTCAAATTATGTGTTTAATGTTGTTTGCGTATCTGACTCATTACCCGGCAATTATTCAACTTACACAGGTAATCCACAGACTGACGCAACAGTACATTATGTTCAAATTTCAATTCCCGAATCAATTGGAGTTGGGAACATAACAACACAGATTCCGGATAATTTTAGTCTTGAACAAAACTATCCTAATCCGTTCAATCCTACAACAACAATCAGGTTTGCGATTCCGAAAACTTCTTCAGTAACTATTAAGGTTTTCAATGTAAATGGTCAGCTTATTGAAACATTAGTAAATAATGAAAGGGTTTCAGCAGGAACCAATGAAGTTAAATTTAATGCAACTAACCTGTCGAGTGGAATTTATTTCTACACAATACAGGCTGGTGATTTCAAGGATACAAAGAAAATGTTGCTTATCAAATAAATTTTTATAATTGTTAATGAACATAACAACCCTCATAATGCGTTTCGACGAAATGTTTATGGGGGTTGTTTTTTTTAAAATAACCTTAAACATCGGAGGTAAAGATGAGGGATTATACTCTTTCTAAAGTTATTTCCCTTTTTATATTTGTACTTCTCTTTTTTTGCTCGACAGAAATTTTTGCTCAATCTACAGGCAGCATAGGCGGTCTTATAGTTGACGCAAAAGATAATTCCCCGCTTGCGGGAGCTACAGTAAAAATCGTCGGAACAAACCAGGGAGCAATCACAAACGACAATGGTGACTATGTTATTCTAAATGTAGATGTAGGGACTTATGATGTAGAAGCATCTTATGTCGGATATGACAAAAAAATTCAAACCGGCGTTAGGGTCTCAGTAGATATGAAGACCAAAGTCAATTTTGAATTAGCTACTATGGGCGGTATTACAACAGAAATTATTACTGTTGAAGCAGAAAGAAAAGGCATTGACGTAGAACAAAGCGGTCGTGTTATTGAAAATTCAACAATCAATAATTCAGGTGTCCGCGGTATTACAAACATCGTTGCAAAAACCGCAGGTGTCGTTCAGGATGAACGGGGCGGCGCTATTAACGTAAGAGGCGGCAGAACCAATGAAAACGTTATAATCGTTGATGGCGTTGAAACAACGAATCCGTTAGACGGTACTTCAAGAGCGTTCATTCCGAATAACCTATTACAGGAAATCTCAGTATTAACAGGCGGTTTCGGTGCAGAATACGGAAACGTACTCAGCGGCGTTATTAACGTTTCCACAAGAAGCGGTTCCGATAAATACACGGGATCCTTTGAAGCAATCACTGATGAATTTACCAACAGATGGATTGATACAAAATCCACCGGATACAATTTATATAATGTCAGCTTTGGCGGTCCTCTTATTCCGACAAAAGGTCTTTCTAAAGTGATTAACTTCTTCGGAAGTCTTGAGAGATCCTTCCAGAGAATCACGATAGGTTCGTGGATACTTGATAAAGTACCGACTATCGTTCCGAACGGCAACCTTAGAGATAATGAAAACGGAAGTTATTCCATCAGCGGCAGATTGAATTTTAACCTGACGGAAATCCAAACTTCCAATATTCCGCTCCAGTTAAAACTTGGTGCTACTCTCAATTCATCAAAAGGCAGAGTACTATACGGTTCAAATGTATATAACTACGTTGATCCAGTTTCAGGGAATGTTATAAGCAATTCATTCAGAAATCCTGTTACGGATAACACTGACAATCTATATTATGCGAGGTTAATACACAACGTATCAAGCAAATTCTTTTACGAATTGCAGGGCAGTTATTACAGTTCAAGGGCTGAACAATATGACCCGATTTTTGGTGATAAATTGACAAGATACGGCGATACTGCATATAATCCTGATTTAGCAAGATACGGACTCACACAAGGAGGAAATCTTGGATTAGACCCGAATACTGCTTACCTTTATGGAAGAATAAACAGGGTAATCGATATCTATAATAAAACTGACGTAAGCTATTTAGGTGCAAAACTTGATGCAACTCTTGCCCTTCTTACGAAGAATTATGGAGATCACGAAGTAAAATTCGGAGGTGAATATAAATATCATACTTTAAAACGATTATCAATAAATCCGGGATCAACGGCTGATTTATCTGTCCAGAATTCATTTGACAGGTGGTATGGAACGAATCTTGCCAGATTGAAAACATACGGTTATGAAATTGTTGACCCGCTTACCGGTACGCTAATTGCCGACGGTAATGATGCAAAACACCCGATAACAGGTGGTTTTTACGCCAGAGATAAAGTCAGTTTCGCTGATTTTAATTTTAACGGCGGGGTAAGAGTCGATTTTCTTGATGTAAATACTAAAGTATTCAGAGACCTTCAGAATGACGTTACCGGTCCCGACGGAATCATTGCATCTGACGATGACTTCGTAGACAGCAAAATGAATTTCTATGTAAGTCCAAGACTTGGTTTCTCATTCCCGATAACTGACAGATCCATTTTTCACGCACAATACGGAAAAATGGTACAATTACCACAGCTGAATCTAATGTTTGTAAATCAACTTACTTTACAAAAATTCCTTTCAACAGCTTTACAGGACATAATTGAAAATTCATCCTTAACACCGACTAAATTGACACAATATGAAATCGGTTTCAAACAGTCCATCGGAGATTATATCAATATGGATATAACCGCATTTTATAAAGAGTCAACTGACCTTATCGGTGCCGGCAGAGTTAAAGCCACTCTCGATGGGAAAGTGCCTGTAGGGTTTGTAACATATATGAATAACGACTTTGCAATTTCAAGAGGTATCGACTTCTATCTCAGTATGAGAAGAATGTACCGCATCGCTCTTGATGTTGCTTATACACTTTCATATGCGAGCGGTACAGGTTCGGATCCTTTTTCGAAAACTAGTCTGGCAAACGATGCTACACAGGAATTGCCACAGTTTGTGTATCCTCTGGATTACGATCAAAGACATACAGGCAGTATAAATCTGGATTACAGATTTGGCGGCAGAGAAGATGTACCCAAAGGTTTCCTTGGTGATGTTTTGATGAATCTTGGTTTTAATGTTTTATTCAGTTTCAACAGCGGAAGACCTTATACAAGGGCTGAAGTATCAACTACTTCTACAGGAACCCAAGGAAGCTTCGTTACTTCATCCAAGAACGAATTAACTCAAAACTGGAATTTCAGACTCGACTTAAGGGTTGACAAAAGTGTCAATTTATGGAAGACAAACTGGAATTTTTACGTTTATGTAATCAATGTTCTTAATTCAGAAATCGTGAATACAATATTCCCGGGAACGGGAAAACCGGATGATAACGGATTCCTGACAACAGAAACCGGAGCTTCGACGTATGAAACTAATCCCATGTTCAGGTATTTGTGGCCTGAAAGGATTAAATTCTTTACGAACTGGGGTCCACCAAGACAAATTAGGTTCGGTGTAAATGTAACATTTTAATTTTGCCAAGCTTAAATTTGAATTAATTTTTTCTAAACAAATTGCAAAGTTGAAAATGAAATTTAAAATATTATTAAAAGTAGCGATACTGGTATTAATATGCTCTTCGCTCGGCTATTCAAAACCCCGTAACGGCGGCAATAATGGAAATCCATTCCAATTTGCACAATCTCCAAATACTGTCGTGATACAGAGAATAAGATTGAATGCCAACAACGTAGATGCATTTTTCCAGAATACCGGTATTTTTGATCAAAATACAACATCCGGTAATCTTGCGGGACTTATCTGGCCTAAAGGTTCCGGTAAAACTGCTTGCTTTACAGCAGGTTTAAGTATCGGATGTTATATCGGGACTGCAAACGGTCCAAAAATGGCTCAGGTCATGGCATCTTATAAGGGCGAATATGCCCCGAGTGCCATAAAATCTGTAGGCGGAAAACCTACATTGGATAATGATACAAAATTTAAAATGTACACTGTTAGATCAGGGGATAACGCAAATAACAATCCAGATTATGCTAATTGGGGCTTGATGATCCCTTATGGTGCACCTTATGCAGATGTTAATAAAAATGGTCAGTGGGATGATGGTATTGATCTTCCCGGTCAGATTAATGCAGGTCAGACAATTTTTGAATGTATGTCTGATGCAATGGTATCTGAAAGAAACCCGGGTGAAGGATTCGGAGGCGGAGTTACCGATCCGATACTTTTTGCAGAAGTACATTGGACCTCATGGTCTTACACATTACCCGGACTTGAAGATTTACAGTTCATAAACTGGGTCGTTATCAATAAAGGTGATAGCGCCTGGAGAAGAACTTATATGGGAGTCATAGTTGACCCGGACTTAGGAGAAGCTAACGATGATTATATAGGCTGCGATACTTCTCAATACCTGGGATTCTGTTATAATGGCGATGATAATGATCCGATATATGGTGCAGCACCTCCTGCTTTCGGTATGGACTATTTTAAAAGTCCTTATGATAGAATCAATGGAAGATATTTAGGTTTGACTTCTTTTACATTTTTCACAAATAATGGTAACTCTCCGCCCCCTTGCGAAACGGACCCAAATGGTACACCATATCCTGCTTACTTAAACTTAACAGGTGTGAAGAATGATTCATCTATATTTATGGATCCTACTCAGTCTCCTTTCAAAAAGACAAAATTCTGCTATCCCGGAGATCCGGAATCAAATACTGGTTGGACTGAATTCAAAGGTTCTCTGCAAAATTGCGGCAGAGATACAACCGGCACACCGCTTCTCACCAACCCAGTAGGTGATAGAAGGTTTATATTCAGTTCAGGTAGTGATAATTTCGTTGTCAGCCCCGGAGATACTCAGAATATCGTATTGGCACAATTTGTGGCAAGAGGTTCGAGCAACGTGAATTCAGTTACAAAATTGAAAAGACTGAGTAGCACAGCTCAAATAATTTATGATAACAATTTTAACGTTACACCGCCTCCTCCGGCACCGGTTGTGAACTATACTTTTGAACCTACGGCAAACGGAAAATGCAATATAGTTCTTAACTGGGGAGATATTTCTGAGCCTTATAAATATTGGGACTCAATATTTTTTACTCCACAAGATTCTAATATTTATGTATTCCAAGGATACGAAGTATATGAAATAAATAAATTTGCAAATTCTCTTCCGGACTTTACAAAACCGGAAACAATCGATCCAACAGGAGTCAGATTAATCGATATATTTGATAAAAACGATAATATCGGGGTTGTAATTGATACTTTCTCAACTTATGAAGGCACTTATGCGCCATTCCCGATTTGTCCTCCATACAAAATGTCTACTCCGGCAGGATTCCCGAATAAAGGAATTTCGAGAAATATAACTCTCACTCAAACCCAATTCGGAAATAACTACAGCGGTGAGTCAAAATTTGTTTATGGACAGGAATATCAGTTTGCAGTTGTTGCGTATGCTGTCAGCACATCTACACATCTCAGAAGAGGATTCAAACTTATCAGGAATTCGGTCGGATCAGCAATTATGAAGATAAGACCAATCGCACCTCCGGCAGGTACTCTTTACTCTATGAAAAACGGAGATACGTTAGACCTGAATTTTCCGGTGAGAGACCTCGGATTGTGTCCGATAATCAGAAACCAGGACCTGCTGCAAAATGCAACTTACAGGGTTGAGTTTTCTTTCGACACAACTTATAAAATTATGAGAAAAAAGACAGGATTAACAAATTATGATACGTTAAGAACAGGTCTAAAATGGGTCAATTATAAACCGACAGTTGATGATTCCTCGAGAACATACGACGGAGTATTCTTTGATTTATTAAAACTTCGCTATTTGTCAAATTATGATGGCAATGTCGGGGTGGTAAAAGATCCAACACTTCCAACGGATAGTATACAAACACGCAGATACGGATGGGAATATTCACCTGCGCAGAACAGATTTATTGAAGGCTCTACTAATAACGCATTCGTTAATAATACTGTCGCAAAATTCCAGTCGATTTCTATGTCATTAACTTATCCGACAACCTTGGTATTTAATGGAAAAGAATCGAAATTAAAACCAAACCAATTAAGAGTGGTAAAAATTAAATATACCGGATATGGAAATGGTCAGGACGCATACAGATACTTAGCTAATACAGCTGATTCTGTTGCGGATCCTTCGTATATACCTTATATTGTAAGAAGGAAAAATCTTAACAACTGGTTTATTTATCAGGATAAACGGGAAGTTCCGTTTAAGGTCTATGAAATCGATCCTAATGACAGCACAGCTTCCGAAAGGCAGCTAAACTGCGCTTTCATAGAAACGAACAGACCCAAACCATACGGTTTGATAGACGGTAAATTCGGTCCAACGGCTGATAGTTCAGGCAGTAATGAGTATCTCTATATCTTTAATTCGAGTTATTCAGATAATGTAAACTGGGATTTAGTTTATAAAGATACAACAAAAACATTAGGTTTGTTCTTATCAACTAATTATGATATAATGTATGTTTGGTGTCCGAAACTTATTAATTCTTCGAGTACCTTCACAGTAGGAGACGAATTCTTCATTTATCCTTATGCTACACAAAGGCCGTATTATTACAACGGGTCCACAAATCCTTTCTTCTATGAATTCACGACTATGGCTCCACTATATGGAGATCCAACTCTTGCTAAGAATGCAATGGATAAAATAAATGTTGTTCCGAATCCTTATTACGGATATAGTACTTTAGACAGAGGATCTGTTGATAAATTTGTGACATTCACAAATTTACCGCTTGAATGTACGATAAAGCTCTATACTTTAAGCGGAGACTTGATGAAGACAATAACGAAAACAAAGGGCTCTACGCTTAGTAATTCCAGTACGGCTGAGTGGAACCTGCAGAATCAGGACAGGGTACCGGTCGCTTCCGGAATTTATGTGGCTCTTATTGATGCACCGGGAATAGGTCAGAAAGTACTAAAGATAGTTGTGTTTACGGCTCAAGAAAGAATTAATTTCTAAAATTAATTTGAAAATCCGCCGGTGTTTTTGCCGGCGGGTTTAACCAAAAAAGTAAGGAGAAAAAGGACAAATGAATTTAACAAATATAAAAATATTTTTAACAATCTTATTAGTAGCGGCGTTCGTCACTAATACGGGATTTGGCGGACCGAGGAATAAACTCGGAACTTCTGCCGCACCGGAACTGCTTATACCCGTTGGTTCGATAGGTACATCCCTTTCGGGATCGAACTTATCCACCATCAGCGGTATAGAGTCGATGTATTGGAATCCTGCAGGGCTCTCAGCACTTTCCACTAAGACTGGCGAAGTGATGTTTTCCCATATGAATTATTTCGCCGATATGAAGATGGAATACCTGGGAGGTATTGCTAAACTTGGCAACTTAGGCGTTCTTGGTATTTCCATCAAATCTTTCAATATCGGTGAGATAAATGAAACTTCGGAAATACAACCCGAAGGTACCGGCGTTGTTTTTAAACCTACATACATTATTGCTAACCTCGGAATTGCCAGACAAATGACTGACAGAATCCGTTTCGGAGCAAATGTAAAAATCATAAACGAAAGCGTTGCTTCTGTTTCCGCAACAGGATTCGGATTTGATTTTGGTATCCAATATACCGGAGGTAAAACTGGATTATCTTTTGGAATCGTACTTAAGAACCTGGGACCTTCTTTGACATTCAATGGTGCCGGTCTTGACAGGACATTCGAAATTAACGGTCAAAAAACAACACAAAGAGTAATACTTCAAAGCTTTGACCTGCCGACCAATCTTGAAATTGGCGTAGGTTTTGCACCAAAACTTGGAAAAGATAATTTTGTTAATATTTCTGCCGCATTCCAGAATTCAAGCTTCTCAAGCGACGAATACAGATTCGGTTTGGAATATAGCTATAAGAATTTTTTCTACCTGAGAGGTGCAGTGAGCATTTTTGCAGATAAACAAAGTAATGAATCTTTATTCGGACCTACATTTGGTGCAGGTTTAAGGTATCCTTTAGGTGGTATAACTTTAGGATTCGACTATGCATACAGAATAGTAAATGAATCTGCGTTTAATACAACAAACCAGTTCTTTACTCTAAATGTAGGATTTTAAAATTTAATTAATTTTACTATTTTGAAAGGTAATCACAATCTTTTTGATTGTGATTACCTTTTCTTATTTATTTTTAATGCATTATGAAAACTATACTGAAATCAGGCAAACGCAACTTCATTTTTATATTATTATTAATATTAATTTTTTCCATAAAAGCACACTCTAACAGTAGATTTGAATTTTCTACTGATTATACATTATTTAAATATGGAGGGAAATATATTCTTGAAGTTTATTGCTCCTTTTATCAGAAAGGACTGAAACATGAATACACTAACGGTACTTATGAAGCTGCGGGACTTATTGATTTAGTGATAACAAATAAATCGACAAAAGAAGTATTTTATAGTGTTCTAAACAAAATTCCAACGAATACAAATGACACTTCAGGTGCGAATCTTTATAAAAGACTTGTTGTCCAAAAGAATGTTCCTATTATCCCCGGTGAGTATAAACTTACAGCAACAGGTAAAGATTTTAATGATACTGCAACCTATGGTACAATTAATATAGAGTTTGTTATACCTGAATTGAATAACACACCGATGTTGAGCGGAATTGAAATATCAAGTTACATTGCAAAGTCTTCTGATACCTCAAGTTATTTCTACAAATATGGTATTGAAGTGGTTCCTAACCCAAGTCTTATGTTTGGAATGAATCTGAATTCGATATATTACTATTATGAAATCTACGGATTTAATCAGGAAATAATTTCTTCAGCTTTCACGATAAATACAACATTGGAAAATGATAAGAGGGAAATTGTGCGTAAAATAGAAAAACAGCCCAAAAAGTTTTCAGAAACTATGCTTGATTTTGGATCTTTTTCACTCGATAACCTGCCTACTGGAGCATATTATATTGTTACAAATATTTCAGATACACTAAAATCTCATAACCTTAAGCAAGAAAAGAAATTCTTTATCTATAGTGATAAAACATTTACAGATACAACTTCCTTTGCTGATGCATCTTTTCTTAAAAGTGAATATGCAACGATGAAAGAAGAACAGGTTTTGGACGAATATTCTAAATCGATTTATCTCAGGAAAGATGAAGAAACAAAATATTTTGAAAGTTTGAAAACATTAGATGAAAAAAGAAATTATTTATTTAATTTCTGGAAAAAACGAGACAACGATCCGAATACCCCTTTAAATGAATTTAAAAGGGAATATATGATAAAAGTTTCTCAGGCAAATTTAAGTTTTAAACAATCATTCACTGAGGGTTGGAAAACAGACAGGGGTAGAATATATGTAATCTATGGCAAACCAAGTGATATCGAGAGATTTCCTTACGAAGCAGAAACAAAAAGTTATGAAATCTGGCATTTCGATGATATTCAAGGCGGGGCTATTTGTGTCTTCATAGAAAAAGTATCAGGTTCAGGCACTTACGAAATAGTTCATTCAACTATAAGAAATGAGCTCAGGGATGACAACTGGAAAATACAATTAAAGAAATAAAAGGTTTTGAAAAAACAGATATTTCTGATTATATATTCGGTATTATTCGCCATTTTTTTGTGGTTATCCGTTTCTCTTAATTTTTTATATAACATCAATCTTACAATTCCACTTGATGTAAAACTAAGAGAAAATCAGGCTCTTGCTGAAGAACTGCCTAATGAAATTGAGATTGTTTTAAGGGGTAGAGGATGGGATTTACTCGGGATTTGGTTTTCAAAAAATTTAAATTATCCTCTTGATTTAAGTTCGACGAGGAAAAATATTAAATTAAGCATTCTGCAGACAGTCGGAGAAAAAATTAATCTTCCCACTGATGTTTCGATTTTGGGAGCATATCCGGATACTTTAAGTATCGATTTTGATAATATTGCGACAAAATATATTAAAATCCGTAATAACATTTCTGTCAGTTTAAAAGAAGGTTATGAAATAGTCGGAAGTCCGAAAATCATACCTGATACCGTAAAAGTTACAGGGGCTTCTTCAGTATTATCAAAAATTAAATTCATATCAACGGAAAGAAAAAATTATAAAACTATAAATTCTGATTTATCGGTTGATATTTCACTCGACGATTCACTAGGAAATTTGATCAAGGTCGAACCGAAAATGGTAAAAGTATTATACAAAATTGAATTAGCAGCGGAGAAGAAATTTGAAGATTTAAGTATCAGAATTAATCATGTTCCGGGTGATAAAGAAGTTCTTCTTATACCACCGAATATGACTATTTCACTTCGGGGAGGGGTAGAACAGCTTACGAAAATTTCTCCTTCAGATTTTAATATTTCTATTGATTTTGAAATGATTGAGAAAGATACTCTCGGTTCTGTAATTCCAAACATAGAGATTCCCGAAAATCTTACAGTCATAAATATTACTCCGCAAAAATTTCAGTATATTATCAAAAGAAAGAACTGACAAATGTTTGGTTATTTTAAAACAGAATTTAGTAAATTATTAAAAGAAGTCAGGACAATTGATTTTAAAACATCATATATATTTATCTCTATATCTTTAATTCTTTTTGTTTCATTCACCGTAACAAATGTCAGTTTTTACTATAAATTTATTGGAAAGGATTTTCTTAATTCAAGAATATACTGGCTAGTAAGCGACGGGCTTCTGATGTTTCTGGTTTCAGTAATTTCTGTTAAATTTGTTCTAAAGAAGCAGCTTTCTGATTTTGGTTTTACATTCGGAGATAAAAAATTCGGGTTTCTTACTGTTTTAATCTTTTATCTTTTTATGTTACCGCTTTTATGGATTGTTTCTGCATCCGAATCTTTTGCGCAAACTTATCCTCAGGGAGGTCCTGCTCTCAGGGAAAATTTTCAACTTCTGTTTCTGTATGAAATATGTATTTTGATTTATATGCTTGGATGGGAATTCCTGTGGAGAGGTTATATGCTTTTCGGATTGAAAGTAAAGCTAGGATATTATGCGGTTTTTGTCCAGATGATTCCTTTTTTTATTTTACACAAAGGTAAACCCGAACTCGAATTATTTGGCTCTATTCTTGCGGGAATAATACTTGGAATTCAGGCATTAAGGAGCGGTTCGTTCATCTATGCATGGATTTTACATTCAATTATAATGATAAGTATAGATATTATATCTGTTTTGAGGTATAATTTTCAATTTTACAAAATATTTTAAATTATTTTAAAATGAGATTAAGTGTCAACATCGACCATATTGCTACTCTAAGAGAAGCAAGAGGCGAAATCGAACCGGATCCGGTGATTGCAGCAGGGATGAGTGAATTAGCAGGCGCAGAGGGCATCGTATGCCATCTCAGAGAAGATAGAAGGCATATTAACGACCGGGATGTAAGATTACTTCGTGAAGTTGTGAAAACTAAATTTGATCTTGAAATGGCTCCTACAGATGAAATGCTTGGAATAGCTAAAGAAATACTTCCTGACCTGGTAACACTCGTTCCGGAAAAAAGAGAAGAATTAACTACTGAAGGCGGCTTGAATATTGACTCAAATAGAAGTAAACTCGAAAGGGTTATCAATGAGCTTCATTCTAAAGATATACTCGTTAGCCTTTTTATTGATCCTGTTCCTGAGAATATTGATCATTCAATTGAAGTAGGAGCAGATATTATTGAAATCCATACCGGCAAATATGCAAACGCAATAGATGAAAAAGAACAAATAAATGAGTTAAGTAAGATTGGAGCCGTAGCGAGAATGGGTGCTGAAATGGGACTTATTGTAACTGCCGGACATGGATTAAATTATTACAACATTTTTCCATTCCTTAATATTGAAGAAATCCAAGAAGTAAGCATAGGGCACGCGATTATGTCTCGTGCGATATATTTGGGACTTTCAAAAGCCGTAGAAGATATGGTTAGAATTTTAAGGAAAATATGAAAAGTATTTTAAAAGCACTTAATTTAGTAAAGATATATAAAAAGCGGACAGTCGTTAATAATGTATCCCTTAAACTTCAGCAAGGTGAGATCGTAGGTTTGTTAGGTCCAAACGGTGCAGGAAAGACGACTACATTCTATATGATATGTGGTATGATTAAACAGGATGAAGGGGAAATAGACCTCGATGGTGAAGTGATAACTAAATTTCCAATGTACAAGCGAGCAAAACTTGGGATAGGATATTTACCTCAGGAAGTATCTATTTTCAGAAAAATGACTGTAAGGGAAAATATTCTTTCCGTATTGCAGTTTATGGATTTAGAAAAAGAGGAAATGGATGATAAGTGCGAAAAACTTTTAAAAGAATTTAATATCCAGAATATAAAGGATTCTAAAGGATACGTATTATCAGGAGGGGAAAGAAGAAGAACAGAAATAGCACGTGCACTTGCATCAGATCCAAAATTTATATTACTCGATGAACCATTTGCAGGTATTGATCCTATAGCTTCTGAGGATATTATGAGACTCGTAGCAGACTTAAAAAATAGAAATATCGGAGTTCTTATTACTGACCATAACGTTCACGAAACACTTTCTATTGTTGACCGTGCATACATATTGATCGAAGGAAAAATTTTCCGTTCCGGTATTGCGAATGAATTGGCTGAAGATGAAATGGTTAAAAAATTATATTTAGGCGAAAACTTTAGTTTAGACCGTTATACTACGAAGAGTAATGAAAAATAAAAGACTAAGTATCCTTACTCCTGGATTTAGATTTTGAGCTCTTTGTCTCTTTCTTCGAACTTTTTTGTATAGTGGGGTGCTTTTTGGTTTCTGATGCTCCTTTATTCTTGTAATCGGTAATATAAAACCCACTGCCTTTGAAAATTAATCCTACACCACCGCTGATAACTTTTTTAAGCGAATCTTTATGACAATTCGGACATTTTTTTAAAGGCTCATCTTTTATTGATTGGATTTTCTCAAATTCATGATGACAATTCTGGCAGATATATTCGTACGTTGGCATAATTCTTCCCTTACGTTGTTCCCAAAAATTTTCTTTTCGTATTGTTGTATTCTTCCTGAGTAATTAATCCCTCTTCGAGAGCTGCTTTAAGTTCTCTTAGCATTTTAAGGTCAATTTCTTTCGGATGACTCTTGATTTCTTCCTGCTTTTCATTTAATAATAATGCAGGGATTATTTTACGTCTTAAGTCCTGATTATTAATTTTCTTTGAAAAAGAATCAAGATTATTCTTTAATTCCACAACTTTCTGTACTAGAATCTGCTTTTCGGAGTCTCCTACTTTCATTTCTATTTCTTTTGCTAAATCCCGGAGTATTCTGTATTCATAAGTTTCAATTTTTTGTTTTGCACCTCCGGATAACTCTACCTCTTCAATCTTATAAATGTTTTCATAATAATATTCAAATATTACGAGTAATTCGGCAAAATATTTTTTTTCGAGCAAATCTTTTTTGATTCTTTCTGCCTGATTAAGAATTTGAAGTCTTAACGAATCTCTACCGGTTTCTTCAAAGAGACGATTAATACATCTTGATTCAATCCCAAGTTGTTCCACTCTCTTTACGGTGATGCCTTCCTGTTTAGTGAACTTATATATTATTTTAATTATTCCTGTATCTTCATCAATTTCATTTACAGTCTCTAAAATATTAAAAATCAATCCCAGTATGAATGCCCTGTGTGCTTCCTTTAGTCTTATTTTCTCTTCGGAAGTCAAAGGAATAATATCATTATATAAATAATAATTTTTATTAAGATGAAGGTCAATATTATGATTCCTCATCAACTGAATATAATAATACTTCATCTCTTCAGAGACGGCATAAGAATAGAAAAGAGGAAAACCGGCCCACTCAGAATAAAAAATAATTGAAGAGCTATCAGCAGAATCTTTAAACTCTACTGATGAACCGACAATAGAATAAATCAGATTTTGAAGTTTTTTAAAAGAAGGAGTGTTTGTTTTTACTCCAATATATAGTTTTTTTGCTGAGTCATCGAGTTTAAACCTTCCCGGTATTTCATTAATCCTAAGCCATGGATACGCCTGCATCAGCATACTTCTTATCTTTGATTCGCTTCTTGTAACTTCTTTCTCAAATAATATATCTGTAATATTATAATCATCACGAATAGCATCAAACTGTCTTTTTGAAAACTTTATCATACTTTCTTCTACTGCCTTTGCATCCGTATCTTTAAGAATGTTTACAATATCAGTAACGTCAGAAGCACCTAAATCTTTCAGCAATTTATTTGCAAGACTTTTAATATTTTCTTCGGCATTTTTTCCGGTTCCAATATATTTAATATAATATTCGTTCAGAATATCTTCCGGTTCGTAAACATAAAGGTTGAAAACATCTTCCTGCTTAGAAGCAAAATACTCTGATTTTTTTCTGAAATTATTTTTTAGATTTCCCAGGTTACCCGTTAACTTATTCAGGTCAGATATTAATCCGGTAAAAGTTATTTTTCCGCTGTCATTTTTGACACCTTTTTCAATTAATATCAGTATCTTTTGGCAAATATCTTTCGCATAATATCTTGCCTTTAATTTTATAAGTGCATTATAATATTCGTCGAGTGCTTTGAGGAATTTTTCAAGAGTTCCGGACATTGCGGTCTTTTTTAACACATTCAGCTTAGATCTTGACTCGTCAATTTTTAAATCCTGGAACCTGTTTTTTACTTCTGATTCTAATTTTAAAATTATTGATTGTAAATCTTTTATTTCTTTTTCAAACTTTGGTATATAATCAAAATTTCCATTAGTCAAAATAAACTGTATTCTTCTTAAAATATTAATCGAATAGAATACTCCTCTTGTAGAATCATTTATAAGATTAATAATTTTCTTTTCTATGGTTCCGAGACGGTTCTGCTCTCTGCTTCCAATCAGATTTTTTGTTATTCTTTCTTTGTTAGAATAAAGATGAGAGTAATAGAGTCCAAGTCTTTGAACATCATTATCATCCCTGAAATTAGTATCGAACTTTTGTTTTTCAGATAAAATATAAGAAGTCCAGTTGTCGCCGTATTTTCCGCTTGTCAGATCATTCTGTAAGGAATTGATAAATTCTTTTATACGGGTAAGAATTGATGATTTTTCACCAAGACTGTAAAAATCATCCAGGAGCTGATGCTTATTTCTATTTTCTAAAATACCAATCTCAGGAAGAAATTCAGTTAATAAATAATTATCTATATCACTTTGTGAGCCTTCCGCGAAAGAAAGGTAATAATCGACGATGTCTTCACTAAGTTTATAAGAACAGGAAAGAATTATTCTATCAACCGGAACTGAAATTTTTGTTTGACCGAATGTAGAATATTTCCTTGAAAATGTATTTTCTGACACTGTATCGTCATCAGGCCATATACGCTGCTTGTATTGGACTAAATTTATCCTTACGCTTCTCTTATAGTTAGCAAAGTCGGAATTCGAAAAATCCTGAAAAATTGAATCTGAAAGCATTTTGTAAATGTCTTTGCTGCTTAGTTCTGATAAAGAAAGGTTCTTCAGATTCTCACCATCAATAAGATAAACATCATCGAACACACCCGGTTGAAATATTTGTGGTTCGTTTTTTTTCCAGGATGTTGAAAATTTATTCTTGAAATTGTAGTATTCAAGTTCTTTGAGAGAAGCATAAGCATTTGCGAATATTCTTTCTTTTCCATACCCCTGATATATTTTAGGTAATATAATGTAGCAAGATGAAATCACCTGATTCCTGAAAAGGTTTCGGAGTAAAAAACCAAAATCAATAAACATTCCGGCCCCTGTACCTCCGCTTACAGATGTAACGACATAAACATTTATTTTTTCAGTGTTCACGTTCTTTATCTTGTGTTTATCTTTTACTTTATTTATTGAACGAGAATCAGTAATTAATGCTTTTGCGGAATTTAATTTCGAACAAATTTCATCAAAATTATGGTAGAATGCGAGTCTTGCAGCAGGTCTGATTTGACCTGCACCGGTATTCATCGTTCCTAAATTTGCGATTTCCCCGGTAGTATTAAGCCAGGATTTAATGTGTGGAAGTTCATTAATTCTATAAATATAATCTGCAGGATTTACCGGATTAAATATTTTTTCTGAAGGTTGAAAATCTATGTCATTAATAAGGAAATCTCTATCTCTTGCTATTCCGCTTTCTTCAGAAGGTGCATTATCTGTATCGATATAAAGGTATGATAGAATAGGGAAGTCTGACAAGTTGCCGTACTTTTCTACAAATTGCCTTCTTAATCTTAGTAAAACTTCTTTTCCGGTTCCTCCCAGACCGATTACAATCGTCGGCATAAACTCTACTGTTTTCATCTCAAACGAACCTTTATCCGCATTTGTAATATTCATATTTGGATTTTGTGAACCCGGAATTTTCAGATTTAATTCGTCCATACTGGAGAATTCATTTAAATTTATAATTCTATTATGTTCTCACCACCGTCAACTCTGATAATATTACCCGTCATCCAGGTCAAATTATCTTTGTAAATATCCAGAATAATACCGGAAATATCCTCAGGTTTGGTCAATCTTCCATGCGGGTTTTTGTTGAGAGCAGTGCTAATTATTTTTTCGTGATTAGGAATTTTTCTGAGAGCAGGTGTATCAGTTACACCGGCAAGTATTGCATTAGCAGAAATACCTTTACCTGATAACTCAATAGCCAGTTGTCTGATGTGAGATTCAAGACAAGCCTTAGCAGCTGAAACTGCACCATAAAATTTCGTCACTTTAGAACCGCCTGATGATGTGAGCGCAAAAATCTTACCCCCAGGTGCCATAAGGTTTCTCCTAACAATATCCTGAGTCCAGTAAACAAGACTGTTTGCCATAACATCAATTGTCATTTCCATCTGCTTTTGTTTAATCTCCTGTTCAGGATCATTATCTATAAAATTCCTCAAAGTTCCAAATGCTAACGAGTGAACCAATACTTTTAATGTAGGATCGTCCTTCCCCGAAAAAATTTCTTCTATTGAATCAAGAATATCTTTTCTCCTGTTTGCATCAGCGGCGTTCACATTAAAAAAATGTGCTTCGGCTCCGGTTCCTTTTATATTAGAAATTGTTTCTTCGACATTTGGCATTGTTGTTGCTCTATCGAGATGAACACCTATGATATTAACGCCGTCTCTTGCAAGCGTTTCGGAAATTGCTCTTCCGAATCCACTGGAAGCACCTAAGATTAATGCATAGCTTGTGTTCATTCTTAATAAAAATTCTATTTTATTTTCAATTTTATTTGCTTTTAACGGCAGTAATTGTCATAATTAAACCTATTATAAAAAGGAAAATTATTACAGTTAAAAAGGCAGAAGAATTCCATAATCCTGCCAGGATTCCCCATACTATAAATACCCATATTATCGAAACTACAAAAAATAAATTCCAGCTTAATAATAAAGACTGCCTTGTTGATTTTGTCTTATGAAAAATTTTGAATAATGTCTGAACAAAAAGAAAAAAGAATAAAAAGATACCTATGACACTGAGAAGAATGTATAAAAACAATTTTGTATTTGTCAGAATATCTTTATCTTTTACAGATTTATATAGTGAATCAATAATCGCGGTATTACTTTTCAAAGCAGTATCGGGATTTACCTGTATTCTGGATGTGTCTATCTGTATCTGATTTTTCAGAGAAGCAGAATCCTTACCAGCCGTTTTACCTGCATTGCTATTCGTTTTAATAGAATCTTTATGCTGTTTAAGGGTATCAGGAATAGGTTTACCAATAGAAATCTGCGATAATAAAATAACAGATAGAACTGATATAAAAATATTTATAAATTTAATTTTCAAATTTGAAATACTAATAATTATTCGTTTGGGTCTTCGACGAAGCGTGTGTCATATTCATTATTTAAAAATCTTTTATCCGCCATAATTTTTTGATGAAAAGGTATTGTCGTTCTCACACCTTCTACTATAAATTCTTCCAAAGCTCTTGACATCTTTTTAATAGCTTCATTCCTTGTATTGGCATATACAATAAGTTTAGCGATAAGCGAATCATAGTATTGAGGAATAGTATATCCGGCATAGCAATGAGTATCAACCCGTATTCCAAAACCGCCGGGTATGTGAAATGCAGTAATTAATCCCGGTGATGGCTGAAAAGTTACGGGATCCTCAGCATTGATTCTGCATTCGATGGAGTGCCCTGAGAATTTTATTCTCTTCTTACTTAGTTTTTGACCGTTTGCAATATTTATTTGTTCTTTGACTAAATCTAAATTTGTGATAATTTCAGTTACCGGATGTTCTACTTGCAAGCGTGTATTCATTTCCATAAAATAAAAATCACCCTGTTTGTCAACGAGAAACTCCATTGTTCCTGCCCCCTGATAATGTACAGCCTTTGCACCAAGCACTGCTGTTTCACAAATTCTTACATTTAGTTCTTCAGAAATAACAGTTGCAGGTGCCTCTTCAATTAATTTTTGGTGACGTCGCTGCAAAGTACAATCTCTATCGCCTAAATGTATAATGTTACCGTATTTGTCTCCCAATATCTGAACTTCAATATGTCTCGGGTTTTCAATTAGTTTTTCAATATAAATGTCTTCACTTCCAAAAGCTTTCAGTGATTCTGCTTTAGACATATTATAAGCACTTTCTAACTCATCTGTATTTCTTACGATTCTCATACCTTTTCCTCCTCCGCCGGAAGAAGCTTTAAGTATGATTGGTAATCCAATATTATCAGTTATTTCTTTTGCTTCATCCAGAGACTTTACAACACCATCGCTTCCCTGTATGATTGGAACACCGGCTTTTTTCATAGTATCTTTAGCAAATGATTTGTCGCCCATTTCTCTAATCATAGTGGAAGTCGGACCTATAAATTCGAGTTTTGAATCGATACAAATATCTGCGAAATCAGCATTTTCGGATAAAAAGCCATATCCGGGGTGAACGGCATCTGCATTGGTAATCTCTGCAGCCGCTATAATTCTGGGGATATTTAAATAACTCTCAGTAGAAGAGGAAGATCCGATGCATACGGCTTCATCAGCGAATCTGACATGCAATGAATTTTTATCTGCGGCAGAATATACAGCGACAGTTTTTATGCCCATTTCCCTGCAAGTACGAATTATTCTAAGGGCAATCTCTCCTCTGTTCGCAATTAAAATTTTCTTTATCATTTAAAAATCCTTGCTATCTTAAATTTTTTATTTTGGAAGTTCTATCAGGAATAATGTTTGGTTGTATTCCACTGCTTGAGCATTTTCTGCTATTATTTTTACAATCTTTCCAGAAACCTCTGATTCAATTTCGTTCATAAGTTTCATGGCTTCAATTATGCAAATTACTGTCCCTGCTTTCACTTCTGATCCAATTTTCACATAAGGATCTGCATCAGGAGATGGTGAAGAATAAAATGTTCCGACCATAGGGGACTTTACTTCATATAAATTTTCAGCTTTTGACTCTTCTGTTTTTACTTCAGGTGATTTGGTTATCTGCTCTAATGAGTGTGAACCATTATGAGCAGTGGCAGCAGGAAAACTAAATGTTTGAACCGGAGCAGGATTTTTATATAATTTTGGTCTTGGTTTTGATAATCTTAATTTTGTTCCTTCCTCTTCAATCTCAATTTCTGCAAGTTCACTCGTATCCAGCAATTTTATTAATTTTTTTAAGTAATTCAGATCCATCTTCATAACGATAATATTAATTTTTAAAAACTTTTATTTAGGATTTCACCCGTTCGATATATTCCCCGGTTCTTGTATCTACTTTAATTATTTCTCCTTCATCGATGAATAAAGGAACATTTACGTTTGAACCGGTTTCAACTGTGACTATTTTGGTCGCTCCCGTTGCAGTATTTCCTTTTACTCCGGGAGGAGCGGATATTACTTTCAATATTACATGCGGAGGCAATTCCATTTGAATAGGATTGGATTCATGAAATAATATAGAAATTATTTGTCCTTCCTTTAGATATTCCCCTTGTTTCCCTACTAATTCTTCGGATAGATGAATCTGATCATAAGTTTCATTTTCCATAAAACAGTAACCGGAAGTATCTTTATATAAGAACTGGTAATTTTTCGACTCTAATCTTTCAATTTGGATTTCCTCCCCGGATCGAAAACGGTTTTCAATTTGTTTACCGGTTTTGAGATTTCTCATTTTCACCTGATAAAATGCCCTTAAATTACCCGGAGTTCTGTGTTCAGCGGTTAAAATCGTGTGTAATTCATTATTATATTTTATAATTACACCAACTCTCAAATCAGATGTTGTTGCCATTAATCTTTTATATCTTTAATTATGAAATATTAACAAAAATAGTTATTTACCCGACTAAAAGCAAGAATGGTTTTGTTAAAAGAAATGATGAAATTTAATAGATTCTTAATTGATTTTGAGGCTCTTTTTAGTTATTTTTATCAAAATTTTTGAAAAAGTGATAAAAATTTAATAAACTGGAGGAAAAATGTCAATAAAAATTGGAATAAACGGATTCGGCAGAATCGGTCGTTTGGTATTTAAACGAATGATGGAAAAAGGTGGTTTTGATGTAGTTGCTATCAACGACCTTACAGATCCGAAAACACTTACTCATCTTCTAAAATATGATTCAATTCACGGGAGATTTCCTGGTGAATTGCTGCCAACGGAAACAGGGTTCAAATTGAACGGAAAAGAAATCTTAATAACTTCAGAAAAAGATCCGACTAAACTCGAATGGGGCAAAAGGGGTGTCGAAATCGTAATTGAATCTACCGGTGTTTTTGCTACGAAAGAAAAATTAACAATGCATTTGACGGCTGGAGCCAAAAAAGTAATTTTGACTGCTCCGCCAAAAGACGACCTTGATGCTATGATAGTTATTGGTGTTAACGACAGTGATTTGAAACCGGAACATAAAATAATTTCAAATGCTTCCTGTACAACAAATTGCCTGGCACCGATGGTGAAAGTTCTTGATGAAAATTTTGGCATTATTAAAGGATTTATGAATACAATTCATTCTTATACGAATGATCAGGTTATGCTTGATCAACCTCATAAAGATCTTAGGAGAGCAAGAGCAGGTGCTATTAATATAATTCCTACAACAACCGGGGCCGCTAAAGCCGTTGGAATAGTATTACCGCATCTAAAAGGAAAATTAGATGGATTTTCACTAAGAGTCCCTACACCAGATGGCTCAATAACAGATTTTAATGCAATCCTGAATAAAGATGTAACTAAAGATGAAATTAATTCTGCAATGAAAAAAGCCGCAGAATCTAATCTGAAAGGGATTCTTGAATATACTCAGGATCCGATTGTTTCTTCAGATATCGTAGGGAATGAACATTCTTGTATATTTGATTCTCTGTTAACGATGGCATTTGGAAGTCTTATTAAAGTAATCGGTTGGTATGATAATGAATGGGGTTATAGTTGCAGGGTAGTAGATTTATTAAAAAAAATGTAAAATTCTAAAATTAGAAACCATATAAGCCGTTCATTTTTTAATGTACGGTTTATATGAAATTTCTCGAATAAATAAAAAAACATGAGGCGTCGATCGGATTCGAACCGATGCATAGCAGTTTTGCAGACTGTTCCCTTAGCCACTTGGGTACGACGCCTTAAGAAAAATGAGCGATTTTAAGCAATTTTTAACTCTCTTACAACTCAAAAACCTATTAAATTTAGCTCTCACTATGCCACAAAGTATGCCACATATTTTTTACTAATTTTTCCCTGTTAAAGAACACCTATTAAAACAAAAAACCGATTAAGAAATTCAGGTCTTTGGAAACCATTAAAACTTAACCGGTCTTTGTAAAATTAAAATTCTTTTCACGTTCCAAAGTTAGAATTTTTTACTTACTATAATGTAGTCACAAAATATAAAATTATCTATACTAATGCGATTCTCTTGAAGTTTTCAGCATTTATTTGGAAATGTTATCGATTTTAAATGAGCAATTAATAACCAGTTTTCGGCATGTTCTTAAATATCAATAAAACATAATTATTGGTTAACTTCTGGTTTTTTATAAATTCTTTTTCATTTTTATAAATTTTATTGGCATATTTTATACTTCCATCATCAAGTTGATATAACGGAAAAGTCTGTATTTTTTTATTTCCCAATCTTTTTTCTAAATTTTTTATCCTCGATAGTGACATTTATTTAACTCCTTTGATTTGTTTCAAGAACATCTTCAAGATTTGAAATACGATTTTCAATTTCAGAAAGCTCCATAGCCTTTAAAAGCCCGGATAATAAATAACCGACTCCGGTGGCAAGTCTCAAGTCCATTGTTCCGCTCATTACATCATTGACAAGCTTAGAATAAAACTTTGTGACCTGTTTAGGATTGTTTAATTTTATTTCAGTCTGAACCTGTGCCGCAGGTATTACCAAAACCTTACTTTTACCTCCCTTGCTCCGTTCTGCTCTCCGAACCTCATCCGGGACATCGTTTGAATGAAAATAACAGTAATCAGTTCCCTTTATTGCTCTCGCATTGCACCTGGAACCATCTTTTTTAACAAAGTTGCATTTTTTGTTTTTCTTGCTATCTAATATACGGGGGTTCATAGTTATTTCTTATTTAAGTTATTGATTATATTAATGTTTACCATAATTAAATATAATATATTTATATATGGATTATATTTATTCCTTATCAAATCATTAATCCCCCTGCGAAAGTGCCTTAAAACGTTCCTAATGCTTAAATTCTCGTATCTGAAGGTCTTTGTAGGATTGTAACTACTGTTTATAATCATATCGTAAAATATTTTTGTAGGTAACAGAAAATTTTTAAAATTTTCACCTATTTTTTTTGTTTCATTATTTTGTATCATTAAAGAAGTACCATTAAGAAAGTACCATTGAAGAAGTATCATTAAAGTTGACATATATGTTGACATACAAGTTGACATATCAGTTGACATCATATTGACATATAGTTGACATTTTACATTATCCATATAGTACCTGCAAAACATCTTCAATTGAATTTATATCAGTGATTTTACAGCCAGTATCTGTACCGGTATCAGTACCAATTATTTTTTTAAGTTTCTCTTCATATTTTTTATCAATCATTTTATCAAGTTGAATGTTCTGTATCTTTGATTTATTCTTGTCTATTTTCCTTTTACTCAGGAAGTCACTCAACTTTATTTTAAATTCTTCATTTCTATTCTTGATTGAATAGTATGTACATCTATTTTTGATAGTTGCTTTCTCGAAAAACTTCAATTGCATTAATTTTTCTACTGATGTTTTAATCTGCCGGTCACTTAATTGCTGAAAATTATTTATACTGTCAAATTCCTTTTTAAATATATCAAGTTTTTTAAACCCATACATACGATATGAGATTGTCTTAAGTGTTATCCTGCAAAAATCCTTATTACCTATCAAAGATTTTATTGCAGAATATACCCTGAATAATCTCTCGTTGAATTTTCCATCTCTTACATCAAATAATAAATCTTTGCCAACTTTGACAAGTGCATCTCTTTTATATTTATCTTCATATCTCTCAACAAATTTATTTACTTCTTCATAATCATAGATTAATCCTGACATATTTGAGATTGAAATATTCAATTGTTTGCACGTATGAATGATAAACTTATGTAGTTTATATTTTTTTTGAAATCATAAATCTTATGGCTTTTTACATATTGGGTAAATCCTTCTTCTTCAATGTCTATCGTATCCATTAATTTTTTAGCAAATCTTATTATGGAATATGACATTATCTTATCATATTTTTTATGTTGCTCCCCTGCGTAGTTAAGCAAACACAACGGAAATATTAATGTTTTTACTTCTTCTATGTCTCCCATTAACTCACCTCTGAGAATAAGGATTCTTGAAATACTTTATTTCGTTCAATAGATTTCAAAAAAAGAAATTCTTTTACAGCTTCTTCTTTATTTGATTTAAAAAATTCTAAACTTAAAATATATTGAGATTCGTAATTCTTGAACTGTCTTTTTATGCCATGCTTCAGAATGATTTCCTTTGAAGTCCATAGATTTTTATTTTCGTCAATGATGTAAACGTGAAAATATTCTACAGCTTCGAGTTTTAATAAACCGGAAGTAAAACCATAACCAGTATAAAGACGAAAGTAATGTATTTGAGAGTTTCTTTTACAGTGAAAAACACTGTCTCTGATTGTTCCTAAATACAAGTCTTTATCCTTGGCTGCAAGGAAGACCTTGTTTTCTCTAAAAATTAGTTGGGTTTTCATAGAAGTTTCTATTTAAAGAGAACGCCGGAGTTAGAAACTTAATCCCGCAGGGAAGGGATTGCAGGAATAAACATTCTCCGACGTTCAAAAATATAAATTTGTAATATTTTAATTTGAAAAGTTTCATATATTACAAAAAAATAGAAACGCTAAGTCTGAGTAAATAGAATTTATAGACTTTTTATAGTCCTCCTAACCGCTATAATAATAGAGCGTTTAGTAGGAAAATCTGTTTTTAGAAACAAAATTTAAAAATATTTGATATTTTATTTATGGGGTATTATTGAGGGGTTTTAAGAAATTATTATTTCTTTTTTAATTATGTGTAATACCTTTGTTTAATTCCGCCGGCAGTTATTTTTCTTTCTACTAAGCGAGATAGAAATTCAAAAATTTCATTATTAGTAATTTTTCGTTTCCCTTTTATATTCATTAGATATTTTTCAAAATCACCATTAACGATGAATTTAAAAGTCCAATCTATATATTCCTTATTTTTGGTATCTTTTATCAATTTTATAATATCTTCTAAATCTGTAGGTCGTATCATTTTATCTTCTATCTTTCTAAATTCATTATATAAATTCCTGCCAAACATAACTCTATCAGAAAGTTCATCTCCACTTAAATCATTCCAGTTATATCCTTCTGTTTTTTTAAATTTATCATAAAACCCATTAACCCAACCAATAAAGATATTACTTTTGGCATAATTTTGACCGATGCGTTCATCAATTTCGTTTTCGCTAAATTTTAACAATTCATCTTTTTGAGAAATATATAAATCTATCGGAATTGTAATATCAAAATCATCTTTCAAATAATTTTGACCACAAACTAATAATCCATTATTGTTTCTTTTTCCCAGAATTATTTTATTTTTTTCTTTGTCATAGTTCCATTTGAAAAAGAAAAAATAAAAATACCATAAACTTTTTAATACTGATTCTTTTAGAATATCTTTATTTTTAGTAATTTCTTCTCTCATACGCTTATCTGTTATATAAGCACTGCAATCACTATAAAAATCTTCGAATTTTCTATCTAACAAATCCAGTTTTTCTTTTATAGTGTCCATTTTTCCTTCCCTTTATTTCTAATTAAAGATTAGATTATTTTAAATTTTTTATCTTAAACTTCCAAAGGGTAAGTAATCATTTTTTGTGTTTTTAATAATCCAGTCTGCTATTTTATTATCTTTATCGAGATTTCTTTTTCTAATATTACGGTATATCCAGACCCCTGCTGCAACAGACCCACCTAACCAATTAAGTTCTCTCTCAATAAAAACTGCACCTTTTAATAAATTAATTAATTCTTCATCTTTCAAATTATCACATTCTTTATCCCAATCTTTCCAGTGTAAACGATTTATATAATCATCATTTATCAGTTTATTTAAATTTTGTTTTGCTAACTCAAGATTCGATTCTAAGTTAATCCCAATAGTTATTAATGTATCAATATGTCTTTTTTCCAAATTCATATTAAATATACTTAAATCTTTAATTTTGTTCCAATTCAAGTGTTAATATAACACCTTCGCCGCCTACTACCCATAATTTATTAGAACTCTTTGCTATATTTTTTAAATGAGCTTTTGTCGGAATAGAATCAAACTCCCAATTTGTTCCACAATTTGTTGTTCTTAAGATACAACCGTAGTCGCCGACTACCCATCCAGTATTAACGTTTATAAAAAACACATCGTTTAAAAAAAGTCTTTTATCGGGTTTTTGTTTTTGATGAAACCATCGATTACTACCATGTTCTGTTTTACAGATTTCTCCATTTTCTCCTATAAACCAACCAGTATTTTCGTCGATAAAATAACATTTCGTAATCTTTGCTGATATATCAGATGAATATTCCCAATTATCCCCAGAATCCGTTGTATACAAAATAGTACTATCAGAGATTCCCCAACCTTTATTTTCATTAATAAATAATAATTCTTTAAAATTAACTTTTTTATAGATTAATTTAGGTATCACTTTATTTTCTTCACGAATGTAAACCTGTACATCAGAAACTTTTTTTTGTGTCCATTTTTTTCCGCCATTAGTAGTCTTAAAAATACAATTATTATAGGCTATATAACCAGTATTTTCATTTAAAAAAAATAAATTACCGAATGAAATACCGATTAAAAGCCCCTTCACTTTTAATTGAGTGAACCAATTATTTCCACCATTTGTAGTTTTCATCAACAACTCAGGAGGATTCGCATCAGGGTTTTTATGATAATAAAAATTAGAATAATCTTTTGTTGTAATCCATCCGGTTTCATTATCAATGAAGTAAATATCACCTATCATTGTTCCCGGATAATTAATTTCTTTCCAATTTATATGAGAAAGGTTTTCGTTACTTCCTATTCCCTTCTTGATACCTCTTTCACTTCCTTTCGTTAACATCCAAACAATAGTATCATTAACGAATTGTATTTTTGTAATATCCCAATTTTTATTTAACTGTGTTAGTTTCCATTCGTGTTTTAAAGCATTTTTAACCGAATCATTGATAATATTAACCAGTTTTGTTTGATTTTCATTGTTAGTGAATAATAAATATTTACCTGTTAATCCTAAACAGATAATTATAATTATCAAAGTTATAGATAAAGTAATTTTATTTTTCTTATACCATTTTATTTTTATTTCTTCTTTTATCTTTTCGGGTTCAATTTTTATTGTTTGTACTTCTATTTTATCAATATAATCTATTATTTCTTTACAAGTATTAAATCTGTTTTCAGGTTTTTTCTGTGCACATTTTAGTATTAACTTTCTGCAATTATCATTTATTTTCGGTAAGTATATTTTGGGGTCCGGAAGCGATTCGTGCACTATTTTATAACTTAAAGATGCAAGACTGATTTCTTCAGATTGATATGGATTAATGCCGGTGACCATTTCATATAAAACCATTCCAAGTGAATAAATATCTGTCCTTAAATCTATTTTTTCGTTCTTATACTGTTCCGGACTCATATATGCAGGTGACCCCATAAATATTGACGTCGATGTTGTTCCCGAGCCTATACCTGCTTTTACAATCTTTGCAATTCCAAAGTCAAGTATCTTCGGATTTTCGTTTTTATCAATTATAATATTGGAAGGTTTTAAATCCCTGTGTATGATATTTAAAGAATGTGCATAATCAATTCCATAAAGAATTTTTTTAAATATTTCAATCGCCTTATCTTCTGAAATTCGTTCCCTTTTTGATATATATTCATTTAATGGCTCACCCTCAACATATTCCATTACTATATACAAACTATCTTCAAAATCAAAACAATCCCCGACTTTAACTATAAATTTATGATTTAAATTATAAAGTATCTGGGCTTCTTTGATGAATTTATCAATGATTGTCTTATCCTGCAATTTGAGTTTTTTCAAAGCGTTATATTTATGCAAATATTTATGCTCTGCAAGATAGACTTCGCTCATTCCACCTTCGCCAATTTTATCGATTATTCGATAATTATTTATAAATCTCCCAATCATAAACAAAATTTATTTTACAGGAAAATTTTGATACACTTTAATATTATATCTAATAAAAAAAATTTGTTTTCTCCTATTTTTTGTATGCATTATATTAGCGATTTTTTTGTAAAATATATATAATATTTTTAGTGGGTTATTTATAATTTATTTTGTTCATCGCTTCCCGCACTCGTTTTATATTTGTATGCAAATAATTTTCAGTAACCCGAATTGTAGAATGTCCGGCTATTGTTTTTACTGTCTCAATATCTGCACCGTTCTGAATAAGGTTTGATAATGCAGAATGTCTGAGACAATGAAAACAAAGATTATCATTTAATCCTAATTTTCTTATGAGTTTCTTAAACTCCATAGAAATATAATTCCTTCGGTAAGGAAAACCCTTTTCATTTGCGAATAAATATTTATCGGGATTAAAATAATTAATTACATTTCCGGAATATATAATATTCATAAGTACATCAAATAATTCATCAGATATTCCAATACTTCTGTTTTGTCCGCTTTTTGTCTTATAACTATCTTTGTTGTTTATCTGAATAATCCTGTTTTCAAAGTCTATTTCCTTCATCTGAATATTGACGATTTCGCCTAATCTCATTGCAGTATGCAAAGCAAAAATTATAAATTCTTTAAGCGGATACTCGGAATTATTAATCATAAGTTTTATTTCATCAGTTGTAAAACATAATCTTAATTTATTTTCAATTCTAATTTTCTTAATATTGTCTAAGGGGTTATAATCTAACATCAATAATCGTTTACCAATGTTAAAAGCACTCTTTAAAGTCAAAATATCTATATTCAAAGTGCTGGGGGTTACTTCTTTTAATCTTTGCTCCTTGTAATACTCTACATCTTTTGGGGTAATTAGTCTTATCGGTTTATCTGTTAAAATCCTTATAAGATTGTCAAATGCTATATTGTATATTTTCACCGTTCCGGGTCTTAGGTTACTCGATACATATTTCATAACTTCATTACGCAGGTCTGAAATATTGAGAATGGTAAATTTTTGAATTTGCAGTTTGGAATTTTGCTTAAATTCAGATAAGAATTTTAACGCTTCAGGTTTGTATTTTGTCCGGCAGGATTTTTTTCTATTCCTGCCTGTTTCATCTGTAAAGAACAGATAATAATAACCTCGAATTTTTGAAAGAAACATTTTATTTTAACTCCTTCCCGGAGTTCAAAAGCAGGGGATTTTTGGGGTTGAAACTGCCACAACTTATGCCACAATTAGAAAAAACCTTAGATTTTTGAATGAAATTGAGTAAAAATAGCAGTTTTGCAGACTGTTCCCTTAGCCACTTGGGTACGACGCCTTAAGAAAAATGAGCGGGAAACGGGGCTCGAACCCGCGACTTCAACCTTGGCAAGGTTGCGCTCTACCAACTGAGCTATTCCCGCTTATCATTTCAAAATAGAATTTTAAATTTTTTTTTTCAAGTCGTTTAATGAAGCAGGAAATCCGGATTAGAAAATACTAAATACTCTATTTAATAGATAATAATTTAATGCATCTCATAATCCAGATATTTGAATTATTATTAATATTTGATAATTGAAGTTTGGCAATATTATTAATATTTTTACCAATATTTCAAAAATAAAAGTGTTTTCCTATATATGGCTATTCCAGAATTAAATTCAGTGATTCAACAAAAAGTCGAAGTTGCACCTGGTTTATCTATTATCAGAGTTTCTCCATTAAATTGGATTTTACCTCCATTCAAAGCGGGACAGTTTACCGTATTAGGTTTACTCCCTGAATCTCCACGTTTTCAGTATTCAGACAACGAAGAAATTATTCCGGATCCTTCCAAGTTAATTTTAAGAGCTTACTCGATTGCTTCAAGCTCGCTGGAAAAACAATACATTGAATTTTATATAAGATTAGTTAATTCCGGTTCACTAACACCAAGGATATTTGCACTTAATATTGGTGATAAGGTCTGGATGTCCCCAAAATTCACCGGGATGTTTACTATTAGTGAAATTCCACGAGAACAGAATATTATTTTCTTTGGTACCGGAACAGGACTTGCGCCTTATATGAGTATGTTGCGAAGTGATTTAGTTTGCAATGAAAACCGGAAGTACGCAGTAGTGCATGGAGCAAGAAACTCCTGGGATTTGGGATACCGTTCAGAACTTCTCACTATAGAACGGCTTTGTCATAATTTTACATACATCAACACGATTAGCCTTCCGGAAAATGAACCCATGCAGTGGAATGGTTTTACAGGTCTTGTAGAAGATATTTGGAAAAACGGGATTTTACAAGACCGTTGGAAAATAGATATTACACCTGAAAACACTCATATGTTCCTTTGCGGTCACCCAATTATGATTATGAATATGATAAACTCTCTTGAAAAAGAAAATTTCAAAGAGCATAAAAAAAATGCTCCCGGTAAAATTCATCTTGAAAAATACTGGTAATACTTTCTACAGAAATCTTTCAATTCGAGTTTTATTTTCTACAAAAAAAACAAGCAGCATAGTGATTATCAGCAATTTCTTCGAGTCTGGGTTCATTTTCATTACAGATATTCTGTGCTAAACTGCATCTTGAAACAAATGAACAAGCTGAAGGTCTGTGAGTGTTTTCCGCATTTTCGATCTGCGGAATAACTGTTTCATTTTTTAACATATATCCGGGGATAGATGATATAAGAAGTTTAGTATAAGGATGCATAGAATTAAAATAAATTTTACCGGCTTCGCCTGATTCAATTATTTTCCCCATATACATTACTAAAATATTCCGGCTGATTTGCTTTACCACAGAGATATCGTGGCTTATGAAAAGGATGCTCAGGTTAAAATCTTTTTGCAAGTCCATCAGTAAATTTATTATTTGTGCTTGAATAGAGACATCAAGTGAAGATACAGGTTCATCGCATATAATTAATTCAGGTCCCGATGCAAGAGCTCTGGCAATCGATATTCTTTGCTTTTGTCCGCCTGAAAATTCAAAAGGGTAACTGGAATACTTATCAAGAGAAATTCCTACTTTTTCCAAAAGAAATAATACTTTTTCAATTCTTTCTTTTTTATTTAAACTAGTATTATATATCAAAGGTTCTTCAATGATTTTACCAACCGTAAATCTTGGATTCAACGAGGAAGAAGGATCCTGAAAAATAATCTGAATGTGTTTACGAAGCTTTCTCATTTCTTTTTTTGAAAGCTTCAAAATATTAATCGGATTTTCTTCAAATAATAAATTAATATCACCTTTGATCTCTACATCATTTAGACCTTTGTTAAATAACCTCAACATTGCTTTTGCTATAGTTGATTTTCCGCAGCCGGATTCACCTACAAGTCCGGTAGTCGTTCCTTTTGTAATATCTAAAGAGACATCATTAACTGCAACTATTTTATCACTTTTGAGTGAAAAAAGATTTTTTTCAGTCAAATAACTAACACATAAATTTTTTATTTGTATTATATAATTATTATCATTCATCAGTGATATTATTAACTTTGTATAAATGGCATCTCACAAAATGAGTTTTCTCTATCAAGAAAAGTTCAGGTTCAATATTTTTACATAGGCACATTGCATATTTACATCTTGGATGAAATTTACATCCTGAAGGATAATCAATAGCATCAGGAATATTTCCGGGTATTCCATTTATTCTCTCAGTGGAAATACTATTAGGATCCGGAAAGCAACCTACGAGACCTTCAGTATATGGATGCAACGGATTTTCAAATAATTTTTTCATTTCTCCAATTTCCTGAATTTTACCTCCGTACATTATTATTACCCGGTCACATATTTGTTTTATTAATCCTAAATTGTGTGTGATCAATAATATTGAAAAATCCGTTCGGGATTTTTTAATGTTCACCAGCAAATCTATAATCTGTTTCTGGGTTGTAACATCGAGTGATGTTGTCGGCTCATCCGCAATAAGCAGCGATGGATTGCGGGAAAGTGCAATCGCAATCATTATTCTTTGTTTCATTCCTCCGCTTAACTGGTGAGGATAACTATTTAATGAAGATTCTGGATTTGTGATACCTACGTCTGCTAATAATGTTAAGGCTTTCTTTTTGATATCTTTCTTGTTTAATTTTTTATCGAGCATTAAAGATTCAAAAATCTGAGATTTTATTTTTAAGACCGGGTTTAGAGATACCGATGGTTCCTGAAATATCATTCCAATTTCTTTTCCTCGAATATTTTTTAATTCATTCTTACTCAGTTTTAAAATGTCTTTTCCTTTGTATAATATTTCACCTGATAGAATTTTACCGGGGGGGGAAGGAATTAAATTTATTATCGAATGCGCCGTAACAGATTTTCCGGAACCGGATTCACCGGCGATTCCTAAAATTTCACCATTAAATATGTCAAAACTTACATTATCTACTGCTTTTACAGGTATTTTACCTTTAATCCATCTATCTTCAATTATATCTTTGGATTTGAATTCATTATTATTAGACTTCGTAAATCCGGTATATAATGGATCAACGAAAAAATATACCTTCAGGTTATCGATTTCTAACAACTTATTCATTTTAAATATTATTTATATCTTGAAAATGGTTTAGGATCGAAAGCTTCCCTTACTCCTTCTCCGATAAAAACAATCATTAATAATGTAAAAAACTGAGCCCCAAGAGGTGCAGATACCAGCCACCAATATTGGGTATTTTTGAGTCCCTGGCTAATTAATTCGCCCCAGCTTGGTGTCGGTGGTGGTAAACCAAATCCTAGAAAATCAAGTGAGACTAAGGATGTTATATAACCAACTAATGCAAAAGGTACGAATGAGATTACAGGTATTAAAGCATTTGGCATAATATGTTTAAAAATTACTTTTAAGTCAGAAGCACCAATAGCTACTGCAGCCATCGTATAATCTTTAGCTTTTTCCCGATACACTTCCCCCCTTATATAATAAGTTATCCCTACCCAACCAAAAAGAATCAATAGTAATGTCAGCCAGAAAAAATTCGGTCTAATAATTGAACTGATAATTATCAGGATATAAATTACAGGAAGAGTTGACCAAATTTCAATTAATCTCAGTCCTAAAAAATCAAATTTCCCGCCGTAATATCCGAGCAATGCACCAAAGATAAAACCAAATAAAAACGTAAAGAAAGTGACAATAATAGAAAAAGATAATGAAATATTGAAACCATAAGCAAGTCTTGATAATACATCCCTTCCTCTATCGTCAGTTCCGAATATATGCTGCATTGATGGCGGATGTGGAGGATTACCTTCCATCTCATCAAGAAGATTTTCATTAGGTCCATACGGGTACAAAGATAGGATTACAAAATTATTTTCTCCTTTTTCATCAAACTCTTGTTTCAGCCATCTGTAGTTTGCCTCTCCTTCAAGTTTAGTATCTGAATTATTTATATTTCGGCTATGTTGTTCAAATTCATTTGCACTAAAATTTTTAAAAAGAGGGAAATAATATTTTCCGTTATATCTTACGAATAGTGCAGAATTACCAATAAAAACAGGCAGAATTAATGAAATAAAATATAGAAGGATTAATATTATTAGAGAATAATATCCTCTTTTAATTTTCTTAAATTTCTTCCATCTTCTCTTTAGAAATGATGGGGAAAAAGAATTAATCTTATACTTCCGACTGGTCAATTTTAACTGAATATTCTTTATTTAAACCTCACTCTCGGATCTGCTATGGCGTATAATATATCAGAAAGAATATTTCCCAATAATAATAACAGACTCGAGATTACCAATATCCCGAGCGAGACCGGATAATCTCGGTTGATTATTGAATTATATCCTAATAATCCGATTCCCTGCAAATTGAAAACTTTTTCGATTAAAAAACTTCCTGCAAGAATAAGGCTTAAGAAATGCCCTATTCCTGTTGCGAGTGGAATTAATGAATTTCTGAAAGCATGATTTATGATTACTCTTTTGCTGCTCAGACCTTTTGAATAAGCCGTTTTAATATAATCCTGACTTAGATTTTCTATCACTGCGTTCTTTGTTAAAATTGTTAAAGTTGCAAAACTACCAATCAAGTACGATGTTACAGGAAGTATAGTATGATAAAGCTGGTCTGAAATCTTCCCAAGAAAATTCAAGCTATCAAAATTTTCCGATCTAAATCCGCCAAGAGGGAAAATATCCCAAAAACTTCCTCCTCCGAATAATATAAGTAACAAAGCTCCGAATGCCCATCCCGGTATCGAATATCCAAGAAATACAAAAACTGAAGATGCAAAATCAAATTTACTACCGCTTTTCAAGGCTTTAATTATCCCGAGCGGGATACAAATGAGGTATGTCAATGTAAACCCTATTAATCCGAAATAAATCGAGATTTTAAATCTTGATGAAATAACATCCCAAACTTTCTCCTGATATATGTATGATTTTCCTAAATCAAATTTCAAAATATTTTGTAACCATATCCAATATCTTTCAATGATAGGTTTATCAAACCCATAGAATGATTTCATTTCGTTTAAAGCAGATTCGGGAATATTAATGTTGTGGATTTTTGGAGAAGAAATATTACTTTGTTCAACCGGGATATATTGATTTCCAAATCGTAATTTGATTAATTCATTTTCGAGAGGTCCTCCGGGAACAATCTGCAGAATGAAAAAAGTTATGATTGTAATCCCTAAAAATGTGGGTATTATTAGAAGAAATCTGCGGATGATGTATCCCGTCATTTATGCCTGTTTGTATTTGATTTCAGAACGAAGTAAATTTTAATATTTATTACTATCTTCGGCTTTCTTTTCCAGCCAGTATTTATTTTCAACATTATCGAAGGGCAATATCTTATTCTTATTGGTTATCGCAGCATCATATTCTGCAAATTTTTCAGGATCATTGTACCACAAATTAATTATTGTTCCATATCCACCTATTCTGCTTATTATACCTTTTGGGTATCCAAATTTATTTTGAAATGCAATTCTTTGGTATGGTGAATACCATCCAAAAACATATCCAAAATAATTACAGGCAATGTAATCAATTTCCTTTAATATTTTTATTCTTTCAATCTGATCGAATGATATTTTGAAGGAGTTGCATAACTCGTCTATTCTCTTATCTTTAATTCCGCTCCAATTCAAAGTATTGGAAGAGTCTGCATTTTCAGAACCAAGGTAACTTTCCGGATTTGGAATAAATGTACCAGTCCAATTTATAGGTAATGCTTTAAAATTCAGTTCGTTACCCATTTTGAAAACTGTATTATAATCTGATTCCCTTAGGTTAAGTTTTATTCCGGCTTTTTTTAAGTCTTCCTGATAAATCGTAAAATATCTGTCCATACCCTTTAAGAAAGGTAAATCTATTTCTAAATATTTCCCGTCTTTTATCAGATAACCATCAGAATTTTTATCCTTCCATCCTGCTTCCGATAAAAGAATTTTTGCAGAATCAATATTGAATCCTGATTTCGGGTTATCTTTATTTTCGTAAATTGTCCCGGAAAAATATGAGAAAATTGGGACATAAGCATTGAAAAATAATTTCTCATTGAACTTTTCCCTGTTATACAAATATCCAAATGCTTTTCTTATTCTTATGTCATCAAAGGGATATTTTCTGGAATTAAGGCAAATTCCTGAAATACCGCCGGGATATTCATTAAAAACTTTTATTTTTTGTATTAACCCTCTCTTTACTTCTTCAGTGTTGAGCTTTTCTTCCCATGTCAGAGTTTTTCGTACCCAAATTACATCTAAATCGCCCTTTTTAAATTTTTCTAATTCTAATGATTCATCTTGGATGACGTCAAATCTTATCAAATCAAAATTGTTTATTCCTGTATTGAATCTTTCCTTTTCAGCCCAGTAATCGCTTCTTCTTCTTACGGTTATTGATTCACCTTTCTTTATCTCTTCCTTAGAGACGATGTAAGGTCCGCTTCCAGGAATGAACTCAAACTGAAATTTATCAAGATATTCTTTCCCTGAAATGTTCGAAATATAATGTGCCGGAAGTATTCTTAAAGATTGAGAATAATAAAAAAATAGTCTCCAGTCTTTTTCTTTTGATTTAACGGATATGATATATTTACTCTCAGCAACGGGTTTTTCATAAGAATTCCATAGAGTATTGGCATAAGGCATTAAAATCCCGGGGTCGGTTAATAGTTTCCAGGTAGCAATCACATCGTCAGAGGTTACAGGTTTTCCATCTGCCCATCTGGCATTGGGATTAATTCTGAATTTAAAAGTTGTTTTATCATCAGATATTTTCCAGTGTGATGCTATTCCGGGTGTATAATTCATTGTGACAGGATCAATTCTTAAGAGAGATTCATAAAGCAGATCATTGGTAAGTTCCCAAAAAGAATTATTAGCATCTTTTCCTTCAGATCTTAATGTTACGGGAAATTCACTCAAAGACATCACAAGGCTGCCTCCTTTAACTGCATTCTTATCTCCAGGAATATTGTAATCTTTTTTAGTTTCCCATCCTTCGCCACTAAAATTTTCTCCACCCATTTCAGCAGATATAGAAATATCAGCTCCGGGAGGGGTATCAAATTGTTTTATAGATACAGGTTTCGTATCAAATTTCTTTTTTGGTTTGTTAATTTTATTGCATCCCTGAATACTAAAAACTATCAAAAAAATGAAGAATGTTAATATAAATGCTTTCCCGTATTTCATACTGAAATATTTAATTATTAAATAAATATATTAAATGATTTCATAATATAATAGTTTTATAATTACCTCCTAAAATATTGAAATTAATTAATAAATTGAATTGTTTTAAAGATAAATTAGCATTATGAAAAAATTATCTTTAATCTTTTTATTTCTTTTATATGGAATGGATTTATCAGCACAGAATCCTTCTGTGCAGTTAGTTGATGCTTTTCCATCATTATCTTTTACAAAACCCGTCCACCTTACCAATAGCAATGATGCAACAAACAGAATTTTTGTCGTACAACAAAATGGATTTATTAAAGTATTTCCTAATGATTCAAATGTATCAGCAATGAATATGAAAACATTTCTTAATATTTCGAATAAAATTTCATCGTCTGCAGGCGAAGAAGGATTGCTGGGATTAGCATTCCATACTTCTTATTCCTCGAATGGATATTTCTATGTTAATTATACTGCGGCGAATCCTTTAAGGACAGTTATCTCCAGATTTAAAGTTATTTCTAATAATCCGGATAAAGCTGATTCACTTAGTGAATATAAGATTCTTGAGATAAATCAGCCCTATTCAAACCACAACGGTGGAACTCTGATGTTCGGTCTTGATGGTTATTTATATATAGGAATGGGTGATGGTGGAAGTGGTGGTGACCCGCAAAATAATGCTCAAAATCTTCAGTCATTTCTTGGGAAAATGCTCAGAATAAATATTAATGATACCAACGCATTGAAAAGATATGTAATTCCAACATCTAATCCTTTCTATAACAATCCAGCACAGGGAATGGAAGAATTATTTACCTGGGGAATGAGGAATCCCTGGAAATATTCGCAGGATCCTGTAACAGGATTGATTTATGCGGGAGATGTAGGTCAAAATATATGGGAAGAAATTGATATTATTCAAAATGGAAAAAATTATGGATGGCGGATAATGGAAGGCTTTGCCTGCTATAATCCGTCTTCCGGATGTGATACGAGCGGAATAACATTACCTATTAAAGTTTATGATCATTCTGCCGGTGACTGCTCAATTATAGGCGGCTATGTGTACAGAGGTAATAGAAGACCTGATTTATATGGTGCTTATATTTATGCAGATTATTGCACCGGTAAGGTTTGGATGCTGAGATATAATAACGATCTGGTAACTTCTGATTCACTTTTAATAGACTCGCCATATTCAATTTCTTCATTTGGTGTTGACCAATTTAATGAAGTATATATTCTGGGAATTGGAAACGGAAAAATTTACCGATTCAACAAGAATTTAATTACTTCTGAAGGTAATAATCAAAACATTGTTCCTCAAAATTTTAATTTACATCAAAATTATCCGAATCCATTTAACCCATCTACAACAATCAGTTATAATCTTCCTCAGATTAGTAATGTAAGATTAATTATTATCGATATTACCGGAAAAATTATTCGTGAAATGATTAATACGACTCAAATCCCCGGTGAGTATAAAATTATCTGGGATGGAAAAGATAAAAACAATAATTATCTTTCAAGCGGAGTATATTTCTATAGTTTAATCACTGAAAATTTTAAAACAACAAAACGAATGCTCCTTGTAAAATAATATCAGGTTAATTATTTTTAACTTTTGAATAAATCGAAAGGTTATGGCGGCTAAGAAAAAACCCAAAGCATTTGTACTCGATACAAATGTAGTTCTGCATGATGCAACCTGCATATGTCAGTTTCAGGAGAATGATATTATAATCCCAATTGCATTGATAGAAGAAATCGACCATTTTAAAAGAGGCAGTCAGGTGATTAATCTTAATGCACGGGAGTTTGCACGAACGCTCGATACTCTTACCGGTAAGGCGCTATTTAACGGTGGCGTATCCCTTGGGAAAGGAAAAGGGAAAGTGAAAGTTGCTCTCACAAAAGGTGTTTGCGATGAAATTAAAGGGATCTTCATTGAAGATACTCCCGACCACAGAATACTCAGTACGGCTCTCGAAGTTAAAAATAAAAATAAGATTTATGATACGGTAATTCTTGTTACAAAAGATGTCAATCTTCGAATGAAAGCCAAATCTCTAGGTATCCTTGCAGAAGATTATACTACCGATAGGATTAAGAATGTTGAAGAGTTGTACAGCGGAAAAGAATTAATTGAAAATGTTGACGATGAATTGCTTAATAAACTTTATGCTCCGCCATTTGAAGTCCCGTCAGATGAAGTATTCAAGAAAATAAAAACAGAGAAAGTACCGAATAAATTTTATATTCTTAGAAATTCTCTCCGTTCGGTGCTAACATATTATGATCCACTCAAGAATATATTCACAAAAGTAGATAAAAATTTTTTCTATGGAATTAAGCCCCGCAATGCTGAACAGACATTCGCTATAGAAGCACTCATTAATCCGCAGATTCCTCTCGTTACTTTAACTGGTAAAGCAGGGACAGGTAAAACATTGCTTGCACTTGCTTCTGCTCTGCATATGAAAAAGAATTTTCGACAGATTCTAATTGCCCGCCCGGTTGTGCCCTTAAGTAATAAGGATATTGGTTTTCTTCCGGGCGACGTAGAAGATAAACTCGCTCCATATATGCAACCGTTATGGGATAATCTAAAAGTCATTCAGGACCAGTTCCCGGAAACTGACAAGCACCATCAGCAAATAAATACAATGCTTAAAGAAGAAAAACTTGTAATAGAACCTCTAACATATATCCGGGGACGAAGTCTTCAGCGAATTTTCTTTATTGTAGATGAGGCACAGAATCTAACGCCTCACGAAATTAAAACTATCATTACGCGGGTTGCCGAAGGTGCTAAACTTGTATTTACGGGAGATATCTATCAGATTGATCATCCATATCTCGATTCACAGTCTAACGGTTTAACTTACTTAATAGAGCATTTTAAAGGTCAGAAGTTATATGCTCATATCAATCTAGAAAAAGGGGAAAGATCAGAACTTGCAGAACTTGCGAGCAATCTTCTTTAAATAATGAGCGATACCAAAACCGACACACTCTACAATACTACTTTTATAGTTTGTGATACTGAAACTACCGGAATGTCTCCTGTTTCCAATCGCCTAACAGAAATTGCTCTTCTGAAAATTTACAATTTCGAGCTGGTGGATACTTATAAAACGTTAATTAATCCACAGCAGTATATTCCATCATTCATTACAAAACTTACAGGTATCACGAATGAAGACGTGATGAATAAACCGGAGTTCAATAATATAAATCAAGATATTCTCACTTTTATGACTCCATATAGCGAATCGGACAATATCGTTTTCGTCGGGCATAATGTCAGTTTCGATTATAAATTTATTAAAGAATCTTTTAATCGAATTAAAAAAGGTGAAGAGTTCGATTTTAAAACTCTTTGTACTTGTAAACTCGCCCGAAGGATTCTGAAGAAACTAAAAAGCAAATCCCTCACAAATGTAACAGCACATCTGCAAATTGAGCGTAGCCGCCACCACCGTGCCTATGATGATGCCCTTGCGACGGCGAAGGTGTTTCTTTACTTCCTCGAGTACCTTGAAGATAATTTTGATATAGAAACTCTTTCTGAACTTCTCATTTATCAAAATACAAAAATATACACTGAAGAAAATAAATCACCCGCACTCCGCCGTATCAATCTCCGCCTCAAAGACCTCCCTTCACAGCCGGGTGTTTATTTTATGAAGAGCCGCTCAGGTGAAATCATCTATATCGGTAAGGCAAAAAATCTGAGAGAAAGGGTTTCTACTTACTTTCGTCATAATTCCGAACTTTCATATAAAATCAGGAAACTGCTTTCATCAGTCCATCACCTCGAATTTGAAATAACAAAGTCCGAACTCTCTGCTCTGATACTTGAATCCCGGCTCATCAAAAAGCACAAGCCCCGTTTCAATACAGCCATCAAGCGTTTCCGCTATCATCCATTTCTTAAAATTAATATTCAGGATGATTATCCTTATGTTGAAAAAGTATTTGAAATCGAAAACGACGGGGCTAATTACTACGGACCATTCCGCAGCGGACTTACCGTTAATATGATAGTAAAAGACATTTACGATAAATTCAAACTCCGCAAATGCAGTGATAAAAATCTCAAACCCACACCGGGTAAATCCACTTGTATGTATTTTGATATCGGCAGGTGTGATGCTCCCTGCAATATCAGCATTTCGCAGGAGGAATATGCAGAACAGGTACAAATGGCTCACAATTATATAGTAGGGGAGTCGAAGTCATCTCTAAAACTAATTTACAGGAAAACTATGATTCAATACTCCGAGCATTTAAATTTTGAAAAAGCATCATTCTTTCGCGATCGCCTCAGAGATATTGAAAAAGTAATGAGCTTCCAGAAAGTTATCACATCAACTATAAATGATAAAAATATAATTATCAAATGCAATCAACAAATAAACCGTGAAATATTTTTTATACAAAACGGAAAACTGGTCAATACTTTTTATCTCGAAAAGGAAAATGAATTCAACCAGGAAGAAACCAAGTATGAAATTCTTGAATCTGTTGATTATTTCTTCTTCTCTATTAATAAATACGTCAAGCATCGCTATACTCAGCAGGAACTCGACGAAATTAAAGTAATTTCCAACTGGCTAGCTCTGACAAGCGACCGCAGAACATTTCTCGAAATCACTCCGGAATCCCCTAAAGAAAAAATTATTAAATTCATTTTTGAATAAATGAATTTCCTTTGAAATTGTACATCAATTTTGAATTCTTCTATAAAATCGATTTTTTATCTAATATTGATTTTGTAAAATGATTTTGGTTAAATAGGGATATTAACCTATAGGGTTATTTTAATAAAAAAGGCTGTTGTGTAAACAACAGCCTTTTTATTTTTTGAATAATTATTATCAATTATTTCTTATCATCAACTACTTCAAAATCAGCGTTTTCTACATTGCCTTCATCTTTCTTTTGCTGCTGTTCCTGTCCCGGAGTACTGCCGCCTTGCTGCTGACCGGTACCTGGTCCCTGGGCACTCTGGGATGCCTGAGAATACATTTGAGTTGAAGCTTCGTTCCAAGCGGCATTAAGCCCGTCAATTGCAGATTTTACTTCAGTTGTATTTGTACCTTTCACTGCTTCTTTGAGTCTATCTATTGCAGCCTGAATCTTTGATTTATTTTCTGCACTTAACTTATCTTCGAATTCTTTCAATTGTTTTTCGCCCTGGAATATCAAAGAGTCTGCCTGATTCTTAGTATCAATTTCTTCTTTCTTTCTTTTATCTTCAGATTCGTGTTCCTTTGCATCTTTTTTCATCTTTTCAATTTCCGATTCAGATAAACCTGAGGAGTGAGTAATCTTAATATCCTGTTGTTTGCCGGTTCCCAAGTCTTTTGCAGCGACGTTTAATATACCATTCGCATCAATATCAAAGGTGACTTCGACCTGTGGAATACCTCTTGGTGCCGGAGGAATACCATCTAAATGAAATCTGCCTAGAGTTCTGTTATCAGAAGCCATCGGACGTTCTCCCTGTAATACGTGGATTTCTACAGATGGCTGATTATCCGAAGCAGTGGAGAAGACCTGAGATTTTTTTGAAGGAATTGTTGTATTAGCTTCAATTAATTTCGTCATCACTCCACCTAAGGTTTCAATACCAAGTGAAAGCGGAGTTACGTCAAGTAAAAGAACATCCTTAACGTCTCCTGAAAGCACTCCACCTTGTATTGACGCTCCGATTGCAACAACCTCATCAGGATTAACACTTCTATTCGGTTCTTTCCCGTATAATTTTTTTACGGTTTCCTGTACCATAGGAATTCTGGTCGAACCACCAACGAGGATTACTTCGTCTATTTCATTCATCGAGTAGCCGGAGTCAGCTAGTGCTTTTTTACAAGGTTCAATAGTTCTATTGATTAAGTCCTGAATCAGTGATTCGAACTTTGCACGAGTTATAGTTTCGAGTAAAAATTTTGGACCATCTGCAGTAGCAGTGATATAAGGAAGATTAACTTCTGTTTGCATACTTGTAGAAAGTGCTTTTTTAGCTTGTTCAGAAGCTTCTTTAAGTCTTTGTAAAGCCATTGGATCTTTTCTTAAATCAATTCCTTCTTTTTTCTTGAATTCATCGGCTAAATATTCCATTAATCTCTGGTCAAAGTCGTCACCACCAAGATGACCATCTCCATTAGTTGATTTCACTTCAAAAACACCATCTCCAAGTTCGAGAATGGAAATATCAAACGTACCTCCACCAAGATCATATACTGCTACCTTTTCATTTTTCTTTTTTTTATCCAATCCATAAGCAAGAGCTGCTGCTGTAGGTTCATTAATTATTCTTTTTACATCAAGTCCTGCGATTTTTCCAGCATCTTTTGTTGCCTGCCTTTGTGAATCATTAAAGTAAGCCGGAACAGTAATAACTGCTTCGGTTACTGGTTGTCCGAGATAATCTTCCGCTGTTTTTTTCATTTTTTGGAGAATCATCGCTGATATTTCTGGAGGAGAATATACTCGTTTCTGATTAGATGCTTTGTCATCGATTTCTACACGCGCAACATCATTTTCACCTTTGATAACTCTATAAGGTACTTCGCTGATTTCCGAACCTACTTCATCATATCTTCTCCCCATAAATCTCTTTATTGAGAATACAGTATTACCGGGATTTGTTACAGCTTGCCTCTTTGCGGCATCTCCTACCAGCCTTTCACCTGTTTTAGTAAAAGCTACTACTGAAGGAGTGGTTCGTGATCCTTCTGCATTTGGAATTACAACCGGATCGTTACCTTCCATGACAGCTACGCAAGAGTTTGTTGTTCCTAAGTCTATTCCTATAATTTTTCCCATAACTTTAAAGTCCTTTCTGAATTTTTAAAATAGCAAGGCAAGTACGGATTCCATACTCGCCTTGCCTTGATTATTAATTTTTTGTTCGTAATTACTTAACTGCAATTTCTTTTATAACCGGTTTAGCTTCTTCTACCTTAGGAAGCACAATGTTTAAAACGCCATCTTTAAATTCAGCTTCTATGTTATCTTTCCTTATCTCATCAGTGACTGTAAAACTTCTGCTGAATTCACCAAAATAAATTTCATTCATAATTAAATTGGTTTCTTCCATCTTTTTAGTTTGTTTCTTTGTTCCGCTAATGGAAAGAATATTGTTCTCTAAGCTGATCTTCATATCTTCTTTGACTACACCTGGCATTTCGAGATTAATATAGAAATTATCTTTATCCTCGGTAATTCTGACTTTCGGAAGAATGTTCGATGTATCAAAGGTCCGCTCGCTGAAGAAAGGACTATGAAATACTGATTTGAAAGCATCATTGAATAAGTCAGTATCTTTTTTAAATCTTACTAAGTTCATTTATTATCTCCTTATTTTTATTATTTTTATTTTTAATGTTCCTGTTGCCTTCCATAATTGCAACCTCTGTGCCAAAGCAGAAATAATCAAAAATTATGAAATCAATTTCAAAATGCTGTAAAATTTGTCATAAGAATGGAAATGTTTTTCCAGGTAATGTAATATAATTCAAAAAAAATCCAGCCATTTGAAAAAATGACTGGACTGCGTTATAAGAAAGGGTGATGTGGAAAACTCAGTAAATTTCTTCTCTTAATAATTTTAATTTATTATTATCCATTGTATAAATTGCGAAAATCCAATTTTTATTTCTCCTGAAGACAATATTTATATTATTCTTTTCAACTGCAAAACCAACATCAAAGGGTGTATCTCTCCAGTTAGCATCTAATTCCAGAACTTTTTTAAAGCTTCGGTTTTCAATATTTTCTAATAAAATTACTTTAAACGTTCTTGCGGCACATGTTTTATCTTTATAAACGATTCCTACATCTAAGTATCCATCACCTGTAAAATCTGCAACGCTATAGTTTACTACCGTAAGTTCATCCGGCAAGTTGAAAGTTATTTCGTCTATTAAGTTATCGGAGAAAATACCATCGAACATGCCCATAAACTCCTCTATACCAATTTCATATTTCTGAACATCATATTTGGAAGTAGATTGGGAAAATAGATTCGCTGAGTTTAAAAAAAGAACTGATACTATTATAATTAATACTTTACCCAAAGCTACCCATTAAAGTTGTCACAAATATAACTACTATATTTTCATATGTCAAGTATAAAATACTTAAAGTGTAACTTTAGGAAGACCTGTTAAATATTAATTTTACCTTCTTTAACTCGAGAATTCCGGTTAACTGTATGATACAAAGGTATAATACAACTAAAATAAACTGCAGTAAAATCAGATATATATTATTAATTTCGAAATTATCTAAAACTAATATTTTGGCAAAATAAATTAAAAAAGCTGTAATGAACAACCCGAAAATTTTTAATAAACTATATTCAATTTTATATATATTTTGTGTGATAAAAAATAAAATTATAGACATTATCAAATAAGTTAGCAAAGTTGCATAAGCTGCACCCATAATAGTAAACTTTGGAATGAGCAAATAATTCAGAATAAAGTTTACAAGAACCCCGATGGCACTTACTATGAACAAATATGATGTTTTATCCTTAAAAAAGGGCACAGCATTAAGAATTGCATAAATTCCGGAAAATAAATACGAGAGTAAAATGACCGGAACTATAATCAGACCCGGCTGGTATCTTGAATCAAGTATTGAAATTCCTGCGATATTAATTTTTGCAATGGGTTCGGTGAAAAAAGCAAATATTAAAAATAATAGCAATCCGGTAAAAATAAAATATGTGAATATATTTGAGATTATTGATTTATTCTCAGGATCTTTTGATATATTCAGGAAATAAGGTGTCCAGGAAAATTTAAAGGCTGCAATTATCAGGCTCATAACGGATGTAAGCTTATAACTTGCACTATATATACCTACAGTAGCTTCATCACAAAAATATTTAAGAAAAAACCTATCGGAAATATCTATCAGAAGAAGAAAAACTCCTATATATATAAATTTGTTGCCATATTTTATCAAAGCCTTAGCTTTAATGAAATTGAACGAAAATTGAAGATATTGCTTTGTGATAACAAGTCCTAAAATGAAACTTATTAATACCGATATTATGTAGCTATAAAATATAGATAATATCCCTGCTTTGAAATATACTATAAGAAGTATATTCGAGACGATATTTATAATGACTGAAATAAAATTAAGCAGTAAGTAAGAATTAGCTTTCAATTCAGCCCTTAAAAGTAATAAAGGAAATCGGGAAAGAGCATCGAAGAATAATAGATAACATAGTACATTGTACAGAGAATTTGCTTCCGCTGGATCTTCAAATTTGAATAAAAAAGTTAATTTACTTCCTGCTGTGAGAAGAACAACAGAAAAAATTACAGAAGTTAGGGTAATTAAGATTAAGGAAGTAGAATATATTTCTTTTTTCTCTACAACATCTTTTGCATCAATAAAAAATTTAATAAATGAAGTTTCCATTCCATAGACATAGAAAAGAATGATAAACAGCCATACGGACTGCATAATATTCAACAGTCCCATTTCTACAGGTGGGAAAAAATAAGTGTATAATGGCAATAAAATTATACTTACAGACCTGTTAAGAAATATACTGATTCCATATATGGATGTTGTGGAAAAAAGTTCTTTAATATGGGATTTTTTTTCTTTCAATTAAAGTAGGATTTCATTTTTTAAATATAATTCATTTAGTTTTTGATTCACGGCATTGAATGAATGAGTTTTTTCCACCCATTCTCTTCCTTTGAAGGCAAGGTCACCAAGTATTTCACGGTTATTATGAAGATTTATAATAGTATCTTTAAGGCTATCAATATTAGAGTGTATAAATGGATTCTCATCGATGAATTTAAGATATTCTTTAGTAAACTCAGTAATAGTAGGGATACCCATAGATAGATTTTCGATAGAATTTTTCCCATAACCTGTTCCACCGAATAATCCGCCTACCTGGTCAATTGCCAAATCGCACTGAGATTTGAGTTCGAGTACTTTACTCCTATCCATTTTTTCTGCGAGGATGAAATTAATTTCAATTTCTTTTTTCAGATCTTCAATTATAGAAATGATTTTATTTGTACCTTTGAATAACCTGTTAGTAGGGGAATGAATAATGTTAAGTATTTTGTTTTTATTTAATTTGAACTTATATGATTCAGTATCAAAAGGAAAATAAATGTAATGTATATCCGGGTGAATGGATCTGTGATCAAATTCGACTGTAATGTTCAGATCGCTGATTTTATCTAGCTCTTTAAAAACTCCTCTTGATCTCAGGTCACTGCCAAAATAACAGCATATAATTTTCTTGCCCATTTCCTTCAACTGTCTGGCAAATCTAACATCCCGGAATAAATCCATACCACCATCAAAATGATAAATATCATAGTTTAATAAATTAAATTCCTTGATATATTTTTCAATCACATCTTTGTTTTTAAAATCACGGAGTCTAAAATAGATTTGTTCAGCGATGTTTTTGGGTTTACAATATCTCAGTTCATTATTTCCTGCTGTATTTATTTTAGAATTACGCCATTTGTTTGCTATTTTCCCTGTCTTTAGAGGTAAATTAAGGCAAATATCTTCTTCAAAATTCAGTGTGTTTTTATATAGCGTAATAAGGTGGGATTCAATTCCGTTTTTTCTGTGCATTTTCACAAAATCAAACGGTATTCCTGCAAAATTTTGAGGCGCTATGTGAAGTATCTTCAAATTCTCAATTTTTTATAAAAATAAATATTAAATCTGTAATTAAGAATTCATTAATCTTGATATATTTTCAGAAAAGATTAGTTCTTTTTCTTCAGGTTTTATATCTAATTTGTCAATAATGGGAATGTACATATCCGGTAACCCCAAATTATAATCACTTCCAAATATAACTCTCTCGGGTGAAACAATCTTTACAGCTTTATTCACAAAATAAAATTCTCTTACGGATTCTGTTCCGAGATAAACATTTTTGAAATTATTGGATTTAATTTCTTCAGCACAACTTAAACATAAAGCAGGCTGGTCTCCTCCCATATGCGCAAGAATGACATTTAAACGTGGACGTTTTTTTGCAATTTCGAGTGGGAACTTGTATCCAGCAATTTCCTGCCACCTTCCACAGTGAACAATGACCGGAATATTATTTTCTTCGGCAATATCGAGATATTTTGAGTAAGCTACATCAGAAACTCTTATTTTCTCTAATGATGGGTGCACTTTAAATATTTTAATATCATCAATATTTTTTTCCAGAAACGAATCAAGCATATCATCAAAGGGATTTATCCAGGCGCAAAAGTAAATCTTAAAATCCATAATGCTTTTTATACCGAGTAATAAGCGTTCATTTGGTTCTGAATCTGCTGGCATACAGATAGCTTCATCTACCCCTGATTTTTTAAATACTTCTATCGCATCATTAATTGAAGACTTGTAATTAAAAAATATACTGCTCCATTGTCCTATATGAGTATGTCCGTCAATTATTTTCATTTGAATAATCCTTTATAAAAGAAAGATTCTTTAATATAAATTATTTCATTGTCACACAATAGTTTTTCGGCTAATCGGCTTCCAATAAAACCGGTACTTCCTGTAATAAATTTTTTTTTGTTTTTTATTTTCACGTTACATTATTTGTTTAAAATTAATTTAAATGTCTTCCTCAAAAAACCATCTGCCATAAATTTCTTTTTGAAATCAAATAATCCCGAAAGATACTCTTTTCCTACATTGGAAGTCCCGATATCGTATAATCTATAGTTATTTTTCTTTGCCCAGTCGATAGATTTATAAAGTAAAAAATCAGCAACTCTTTCTTTTTTATATTGTTCGTCTGTTGCGAGATAAAAATTTAATATAATATCATTCTGGATAATAAATAAAATACAAATACCCGCAATTGATCTGTTAATCTTCGCTGAAAAAATCTTTATCTTATCACTTAATTCGTTCTTCAGATATATCAATTCATCAATTGAATGAGTTGGTTGAACATTTTTCTTTAACCTGTTTTCAAGCAGTACGTTGTAATAGTCTATGAAAGAATTGTAGTCAAGTGGTCCGTTCAGCGTCTCAATTTCAATATTATTTTCGGACTTATTGATAGATCTTTTCTTAGGATTAGCAAGTTTTTCGAAAACAAAATCCTGCAGATCTATAATGTTCGTTATAGCATAATTAACCACTTCAAATCCTTTATAGATTAGAGAATATTCATACTCCTCATTGAAAACACTTTTGTAAATATTTGGAGGGTTTCTTACAATAATTTCGTCAAAATGATTTTCACTTGTGTATAGCTTAAAAGAATCGAGAGTTTCCATCATCTCGTTAATTCCTGTTTTTTCTCTCCATAGAAATCCCCCGAAGCTCACCCCATTGCAGGAAATAAAAACTTTTCTTGAATTTTTTATTATTTCGCATCCGGTAAGTAGTGCTATTACCTTGTTCTTTGCATCATCTTTTACTTTTAAATGGTGCCAGAGAAGTCCTTTGCTAAAAAAATCATTATAGTCAAGAAACCTGTTGTCAAAAAACATATTATAATGATTACCAAGAAATTCATTCCACTCTTTATCTGTTGCTATATTTGTTCTGATAATTTTCATCTTTTCTGAAAAATTTCGTATCCGTTTGTTTTTAATTTCAATTCGAATTTGTCAGGAATTAATAAAGCTGAATTCACTAAATTATTCCGGTTAATATTATCTCCCTCAACAATGATAGTGGAATAATCATTTATCGAACTATCAAGTTGTTCTTTGATTTTTACTATTCCGTTCTTTGTATCAAGAAGTGTGTAAGTATACTCATTGTTCTTCCAGCCTAAGTCAACACCTTTGAAATAAAAACTGAATTGAGCATTGTATCTGTAATTTGTACCCACATAGATTAATTTTTTTTTATTACTGATATCTATAAGAGTTTTACACTCGGAAATATGGTAATTATTTTCCCATTCAGTCATTTTGTAAAAGTAAAATGTATTAATAATAAAAAAATAAATCACAATAAAGCCGTAAATAAAATTACTATAATTAATTTTATGAATAATATAAACAAATAATAAAATTGAAACGATAATAATTGTAATGAATAATAATCCTGCAGAACTGATATTCTCAACTATAACATTTTTATAATGTTCCCTGTCCGGGTAAGATAAGAACCATATAATATTTAATATGAGCAGAAAAGAGAATATATATTTAATTTTCTTTGAATATTGTCCAATATAATTGATTGCAGAGGGAATTATCAGGGATGAAGGAACAATTATAAAAAAGGTATATGCTTCAAGTTTAGTTTTGAAAGCTGATATGATTATCAGACCTGTGAAGAACCACACGTACAGGAAGATCTTTTGGGAGGATAAATTCCTGTAATTTTTAAAATCGCTCAATAATCCTGAAAATAGTATAATACCATATGGAAGGATTGAAAGAAAATAATTGAAATAGTACAATGGTCCGCTGTGCTTTTCATTATGCTCAACCCCGACCAGAGCTCTATCCAAAATATGGTATGAGAAGAAGTAATCAATAAATTCTTTTCCATAAACCAATATCATATAAATATGCCATGGAAGGGCTATAATTATGCCAATTGATATGAAAAGTAAAAAGTCTTTAAAGGTGAAATTAATTCTTTTTTTATCTAACAGGTAATATAAAAAAATTACTATCGGAATGAAAAATCCTACAAGTATCTTTATCATCAAACTTAATCCAAAAATAATCCCTAAGAAAATTAATTTTGATTTCTTTCCGCTTGAAATATAGTTCAAGAAAAAATAAAAAGAAAACAGAACGAGCATCACAAAGGGTATATCGAACTGATACCGTTTTGAAAAAACATTGAAAATTATCGTACTTGAAAAAATTAAAGCTGCAAATACGCCACTTCTGAGATTATCAAGTTTTTTCCCGATCAACATAAGGAGTAAAATGCATACAAGAGATGCAATGAAAGGAATTAACTTCAATGAAACTGCATTCATACCGAAGATCAAAGTAAAAATATACCCAACCCAGATAAGTAATGGGGGATGAGAGGCTGAATAAAATTTTCCAACGGCGTGTTCACTCTGATTCCAGAAATCACCATTGATGTGAATTGATAATACACGGGTTGCATAAAGACCTTCATCCCAGGGCTGCATATCGGCTTTTATAATGGAAGGGATTTTGACTAATGCGATAAATACAACAATGAACAAAAAAATATTACGAAGATTTTTATCTTCATTGATGTATTTTAGAAATGAATTCATAGAAAATTAAAACGTCATACCCAGAGAAAATGTGTTACCTGTTCCGAAATTATTAACATATGGAATTATTGCATAATCTACAGTGAGACCCTTATATTTGAAGCCTAATCCGGCTGCAAAACCTTTATTATCGTATTTTGTCTGATATCCGAGTCTAATAAAAACAAGATTCTTATATGACGCTTCTCCGCCTGCATTTACGTGAAAGACTCCTCCATCAAGAACTTTAAAACCGTCAACTGAAATTCCGAAGTTGAAATTCTTTGTTGGAAACAGATAACTGCCGCCAAATCTTATCGCTGTAGGTAATTTAGTACTTACTGATTTCAGTTCATTGATAGATCCAAGATTTGAAAGCACGAAGGAAAAAGAAGTATTGTCTTTTGTATAATTTGTTCCAAAATCAAATCCCATTCCGGAGGCTTCATCCACATATATCTTTTCATATAAAAATTTTGCGGTGAATCCTACAGATACAAAGTCGTTTATTTTATATGCCGCTCCCAGATTGATGGATAAGTTCTGTGAATTGAATTTACCTAAAGCTGCTCCCGGTTGTAGCCTGATTTCAATATTATCTACACCGGATTTAAAGATACCGAACCCCAAAGCGAATTTGTCATAAGATATTTTTGCTCCTATAAAATCATTAGTAAAATCTTGCGCGGCAGAATTATGCATCAGCATCACATTATTCTTTTCGCCATATAGAAGACGTGCAGGATTGTAAATGATTGCTGAAGCGTCATCTGTATATGATGAGAAAGCTTCTCCCATTGCAATAGAGCGGGCTCCGACTCCGAGTTTTAAAAATGCAAGTCCGGTATTTCCGGCACCGTCATTTTGTGCTCTTGTCTGGTTAATTGTTATAATTAAGAATATTACTATTAAGATTTTGAATCTCATTTATAATTTGATTATTTAAATTTAAAAGATATTCCAAGATTCTGCATCGGATAGTGTGTATAAGGTTCATATTGGAATGAGTAATCGACTCCTAAAATTACATTTTTTGAAAACAATTTACTGAAACTGATACCAAATCCGGGTTTGAGATTTCCGGTAAAGTCATCGCTTGCCAGCTCTATCCTGTCGATTCCGGTTCTGACAATTATAGGCATATCGGGATTTGAGCTAAGGTTATATTCAACTCCTGCTTTAAAATAATAATTATTTTTTCTTTCAGACTTTTCGCCTGTCTCTTTATTTGTAATAAATACAGGATTATACTGCATTTCAAATTCTATTGATGCTGAGCCTCTTTTGTTTGGAAGTCTGTAAGAACCACCAAGATTCCACAGAGTTGGAAATTTGTTTTCGGTTGTGCCACCCAGATTTCCATAAAGCTTGGATGTTTCCCATTTATATCTTGCAGAAATGTCTTTTACAGAAAATCCGAAGGCAAGATTGTCATTTTCTTTGTAGAGTGCTCCGATATCGAATGCTATACTTGACGTTGTTACATCCGTATATAATTTTGCGTTATAGAGTTTAAAAGCAACTCCAATTGCAAAATTATCGCTTAATAAAAATCCGGTTCCGAGATAAAACTGATTTTCATAAGTCGAAGCATATTCAAGATGTTTTGCATCATTATCTCTGATATCGATATTACCAACACCTGAGTTTATCCATCCAAGCGTGATTCCGGCTCCACCCGATGGTTGATTCGGAATCTTAAACTTCTTTGCTAATCCTACAAAGTTGAGTTTTCTGTCTAAGTTAAGAAATGTATATCCAAGATTTATTACAGCGTCTTCCTGGAAGCAGGCGAGAGAGGGGTTGTAATATCCTGCAACATCCCCGTATATATTTGATACCATTGCATTGCCCATAGCAAGCCCTCGTGCACCGAATCCAAGTCGTGCAAAACTTCCGGCATAACTACCCGATTGAGCAAGCAGGTTGCCGCTAAATAGTAAAAATAAAAATATGTTTATAAAAATTTTTTTCATTCATTTAAAAACTTTATTGCAAAACTATTATTTTTCCCCACTCGTCTTTTTCTCCTTCAATTTCGATTCTATAGAAATACACACCGTTTGCTATCTGATATCCATTGTCATTCAATCCATCCCATATTGTGTACAACTCTTCCGGGCTTGTTCTTACTGCGTTCCGGATTATTGTTCTTGTCGGGTTCATTCCGAAATCAAAAATACGGATTGTTATTTTTGAGATATTCTTACCTGTTTTGTAAAAAATTCTTGTGTATTCCGTATTCGGAGCAAATGGATTAGGTGCAGCATATGATTTGATGTCCGAAGACAAATCGATCTCTTTAAGTGCCCTGTAAATTTTCCATTTGCTTACCCACGGCTGACCGGTTTCTTTAATTCTGAGTAAACCGTCTGAACTTCCTATGTATAATGTGTCGTGGATATTATTTATGTAATAAAAAGAATTTGCTTTGCAGATATCCCGGGTTTCTTCATCATATATTAATCCGGGTTTTGACCAGCTGAAATTTCCAAAGTAACTTCTCCAGATACCTTCATCAGTCAAAGCATAAACTAGTGAATCAAGAGAACCAATTCCGTTTGGAGCAATATCTTTTAGTGTATAAGACCAACTGAAACCGTTATTAGTCGAATAGCTTATAGCATTTAATTCGTTAGGATCATCTGCTTTACGAGTTGCAGCCCAGATAACACTATTGTTGCTGAATTTTTGTTCATATAATTTTACCACAAAATTTCCTGCCACGCGATTTACACCTGTTCCGGAATTCTGAAAGCTGTATTTCCTCCAGCTTATACCCCAATCTGTTGATTTATTTATTCCTCCGGCAGTTCCTGCATATAAGGTCGAATCATTAATCGCATAAATCGAGAAAGCCTTGTGATTATTATTATTCCTTACATCCAGTGCAAAATTATAAGTTCCTCCAATATAAATACTATCGAGATTATCAGGCGGTAATACTATTCTCTGCCAGGTAGAACCATAATCATCTGATTTACGGATACCTCCCGCCCAGGATGCAATCCAAATGGTGTAATTGCCGGGATTATTCTTTGTTTTAGTTATTGCAATATCATAAGATAGATTCTGCTGGGGAACCACGACAGGCAGCGTATAAAGAGTATTGGAGCCATAAACAATCGATGAGTCATATCTTCCATCTATAGGTTGTCCGAAACTGTTCCAATTTACACCGTAATCTGTTGAGACTTTTATTCCTGTTCCTGTGGGCACATTGTCCCCGCTTATTTCAACAGTTGTAGCAGTTGCCACTACTAATATATTTTTATTTATTGCGAAACCTGCGACGTCATCCTCTCCAAAAGGTGACAATCCATAGTAATTCTGAAAATGGCTGAATTTGTCGATCGTTCTCATTATTCCGCTGCCTGTACCAAAATAAACAGAATCTCCGGTAATGAATATATCTGTTATGAAATTGCTGATAGGGTATTTTGAAGTATTTGGGTTAACGGATACATTCGGGCTTTTCGAAAAAAGTGGAGAAAAAGTCTTGAAATTATTTTCAAAAAACATTTTTGAAAGCTTGAAATTTTCAGGGCGAAAAATAGTTTGTGCATTTAAACTCAAACTTAATATGCTGAAAATTAATATGTAAACGATTTTATATAATTTCATTTATGGTCTAACGAATTTTATACTATCTGTTATAATATTACTGAATGCATTCGAATTATCGTATGCTCTGAAAACGTATTTAAAATATCCGTATGAGGAATCCGGAATTGCAGGTAATACCGGAGCAGTAAATGTGTATGTATTATTTACACTTTTAAACATAGGAATGCTTACGTTTCCAATTTGATAACCTGAAGGTCTGTATGCATCGAAGAAGACAGAATTAATATCACAGTCACCGTCAGCGTCTATTACAGTCATCGTTAATGTTATGTCAAATGAGCCGGATACAGGCCTTACAACACTATCAGGCAGTATCGGATTAGAAAGTACCGGAGCTAGATTGGTACCATTTACAACCGGAAGATTTTTAGAAATAATATTACTAAAAAGTCCCGATCTGTTTTGTGCGAAATATTGAACCTGATAAATTCCTACCTGGAGGCATTGAATAAATGTAATATTAAAAGTGCCGGAGTATCTTCCGTCACCTGCAATACTGTCCGGCAAGATTCCATTATCAAAAAGTTTGGTTGAATCCATAACGTTTCCGTTTGAAAGATAAATCTTGCAGGTCACTGAAGAAACCGGGTCTCCACCGTTTAAATCAACTTTTACAGATGTATTAAAACCAATAACAGGTGAAACTGAATTTGTAAAAACAGTATCTTTTGAAATGTATGCACTTGAAATCGTAGGAGAATTATACACCGGGTCAATAATACTGTCATTTTTCTTTTCACAGGAATAGAAAAGCACTCCCGAGAAAACAGTTATAAAGAAATATAAGAAACTCTTTTTCAGAATAAACGAATTAAATTTTTAAATATCTTTTTAAATTAAGAAAATATTATATAAAAATGAAGTATAATATAAATTTTCAGCTTCAAAATGATAAATTCAATAAATTTATAAAAAATAACATTTCTATTTTAAATATCTCCGGTAGGATTGAAATGCAAATCACCCGATAACCTAAAGTTATCGGGTGAGATAAAAATCAGTGCGGATCCCTTACTTTAGGTTTATTGCCATTATCAGGATTCACTTTCGGTTTTTCAATAGTGGTTGTTTTCGTCGTTTTATTTACGTTTGGTTTTGGTTTAACATTCTTCAGGGAAGTATTTTTTTCTATTGTTGAATTTATTTCGTCCGGTACTACACCACTATATAAAACAGAGATATAGTTAATCTCTAATATAGAAACTTTATCGTTAGCAAAACTGCCGGAAATTTTTGCATTTATATCCCATTCATCATTTTTCAATTCATAAGAACCCGAAAATTTGTTTTCAAGAAAAGATATAAAATTGAAATTACTAAACAGAAGTATATCATTACCGGTTTTATATACACTTGAATAAGGATTATATTTCTCGGCATCAAATTTATCCGTTTGTGTGTAATTAAATTCAAATTTAACATCCTTGTTAACAAGGGATTCATTAACATCTTTCTTTGAATATAAATTTATAAGATATGTTTTTAAGGATTCTTTTATTTTAATTGAATCCGGTGCTACAGGATTGACAGAAATGGTTTTTGACTCGATAGGTTTTTCACCATCAGCGAAAATAACGAACTTAATAATAGCTGCAACGATAACAATAAATAATAACGCTCCGATGATAATAAATACAACAGATTTAGAACCTTTTGATTTATTAGCTACAGGAATGTTTGAAATATTTTGGGAATCTAATGGCTTCTGTAATATTTTGTGATCCGGAATTGACTGCTGGAGCGGAGTGTTAGGGTTTGTTACCGGTTGCTTCGCTAATGGTTTCTGATATACCATTTTCTGAGCTTCAAAATTTGGTGCTATCTGTGTCTTCTCTGGAGGGGTGATAGGAGGAGGTGTTAATGCAGTCTTCTCTTCCGCAGGAACAGATGCTTCCTGTTTAAATATTCTATCATCAATTGTCTTTCCATATTTAACGAAATTTAAAGTCTGAGCACAATTTGCAAATCGTAAGTTTTTATCTTTCTGAGTAAGAGTACTAATTAACTCTATAGTTTTATCTGAAATGTGTGGATAATATTTTCTCGGGTCGGGAAGCGGGGCATTAACAATCTCGTTCATTAATTTGAAGTCACTTTCTGTATCAATATTGAAAGGTAAATTTCCCGTCACCATTTCAAATAGTACAATTCCGAGAGAGTATAAATCGGTTTTATAATCAATATCTTTAGGTCTTTCAATCTGTTCGGGAGACATATAATAAAGTGTACCTACTTTTGCACCGGTGCCGGTCAAGCTTCTTTCACCAAGAAGCTTAGCAATTCCAAAATCCATAATCTTTACATCGTCATTCAGGGAAACCATAATATTACTTGGCTTTATATCTCTGTGGATAATGTTTCTACTGTGGGCATAGCCGACAGCATCAAGTGTTTGAGCAAAAATCTTTAACGCTCTGCTTTCATTAACAGGACCTGTTTTTTGTATTAATTCCTTTAGTGTAATTCCTTCCGCATACTCCATTACTATAAAATACCTGTTATTATCAACAAGCAGATTATGAAGCGTAATTATATGCGGGTGAACTAATATTGATTGTATCTTTGCTTCCTGCTTGAACCTATCTATGAATTGAGGTTCCTGAGAAAGTTCAAGATTTAGTACTTTTAATGCAACTCTTTTATCCAGCATCTCATCTTCGGCAAGGTAAACTTTACCCATTCCGCCTTCACCGATTAAACTAATTACTCTGTAATTAAGGAATTTTAAATTATCCATTTTATTATTTATTTAATTCTGTCTCTCATTTTTAATAAAACTACTACAAGGAGCAGGAAAAAAACTCCCCAGGCTGCAAGCATAATCATGTTAAAATTAAAACTCGCATTCTCAAGCATATAACGGGTTTCTTTGAAGTCGTGACTTACTCCCTCAATATCCGTTCCTCTCAGATAATCTGTCATACTGATATAAATTGAATCTAGTTTCGGAGGCATTTTTGTTGTATCGCTTTGAATCCAAAGAAAATCAGGTCTTACACGTGCTTCTTTTATTAACAATGATTCAAAAGACCATCTTGTAATACAAAAATTAGAAATTATTTTCACCGCACTGTTCATTTTTCCCAGTGGAACGACAGCTCCTGCGTAAATTATCTGTGGTATAAGTGCGAATATTGAAAGAGATATAGCTGAGTCAGGAGATTTTGCAACTGATGAAATGAAAAGTCCGAAACACATACTCACAACTGAAGTTAGGAAAACGATCATAATCATATTGACAATGTTATAATGCAGGTCACATAGTGAATGAATAATAACTACAAGGAAAAACGATTGCACGAAACTTATAAAAGATAGCAGAGCAAACTTAGAAAATAAATAAGGCGGGATTTTTAAAAATACTTTACGTTCCCGCATATATATTGCCCGCTCTGAAACAATTTCGCGAGAAGTATTGATTATCCCGAAAAATACCGCTGTAATAACCATAATATTAAGCGGATTCAGGAAATCAGTATCCATCCGCATATTCTTTGGAAGATTTAAGGTCAAAGCTATAAGAAATGCGAGTATAGGAGATTGAAGAAGTAAAATCATAGTATTCGCTTTATCAGATATTTTAATTCTGATAAGTCTTTTCAGGAAAATAAATAATTGCCTCACACTTGAAACTTTACTTTTCTTTAGTTGCTCCGAAGAAGATTTGTATCTATTATCTGTTGTAAGTTTTCTTTTCGAAACAAATTCCTCGAAATAATTACTTTGTTTATATTCTGCCGAAGGGTCGCTCTTTTCAGCTTTTGTTTCTATTTCGTCAAAGATTTCTTTAGGGTCATCCACGTTAAAATACTGAAGAGAATCAGGATATGAAGGACCATAAAAAGCAACTTTGCCTCCTTTTGAAAGCAATACAATATTATCAAATAGTTTAAAATTTTCTGTGGAGATATGGTGAGTTGTAAGTATCACAATCCTGCCTTCATTTGCAAGTGAGCGAAGAAGCCTCATAATTTTGTTATCGGAACGGGGGTCTAATCCGCTTGTTGGTTCATCCATAAAAAGAATTGTCGGCTGCGTAATTAACTCCTGTGCAAGATTTACTCTTTTCCGCTGACCTCCGCTTATACCCCTTTTTTCAGGAGAACCGATAATAACATTCTTCGCCCGGGTGAGTTCAAGTTTTTCTATAATATCATTCACTCTGTCTTCTATTTCTTTTTCGGAAGAATCCGAAGGTAGGCGTAACTTTGCCGAAAAATATAAACTTTCAAAAACCGTGAGTTCTCTGTGAATAATATCATCCTGTGGAACAAAACCAATCATTCCTCTGAAGAGATTCTGATTTCTATGGAGATTAAAAGAATTTACAATTACTTCTCCTGTAGTTGGCATCGAATATCCATTCATAAGATTTAGAAGAGTTGTTTTTCCTGACCCGGAAGGACCAATCAACCCGACAAATTCAGTAGGATAGATAGTTAAGGAAATATCATTAATAATAACTTTTTGATTTCCTTTATCATTTACTGCAAAGCTTAAATTTACAAGGTCAATCCGGTTGTCAGATTCATAAGCCCGGATTATTTTTTGTTCGCTAAGTCGCAGAGGATAAATTCCTAAGTTTATCACATCATCATAAGTTATTCTGCTCTTAGTAACTTTTTTCCCGTTAATAAAAACTCCGTTTAAAGAATTTATGTCTTCAATTTCAAGAATCTCATTACTTTTCCTTATAATCGCATGATGTGAAGATATCATAGGATGCTTTATAACTATATCATTATCATCTGCTCTGCCTATCCTGTTAATGCCTTCTTTTATTTTAATAGGTTTATCCTGTTCACTTATTTTTGCTTTACCTTCGAGAAGATTTTTATATGCTTCAAGTGAAAATTTAAAATTACCGAAATAAATAGTATCACTTAATGTTACATTACTTCTTGTTACTCTTCTCTTATTAATGAAAGTGCCATTAGTACTATTTTTATCCTCAAGAATAATATTATTGCCATCGATATAAAAATTTGCATGGTGTGCGGAAATTTGTGTATCACCTAATACTATATCATTATCAGCAGCTCTACCAACGGATATGGTTTTTAAAGTCTGGGGTACATTTTTTTCGTTTGAGTAAATTGTCTTATCGATTTTTTTTTCTGTTGTACTTGTATTCTGCGGAACGAAAAGCTGAGCGGTATTTAATGTAACATTACCAAGCCGGACTGTATCCTGTGGAGTGATATATGCAAATTTTACCGGTTTTCCGTTTACAAAAGTACCATTCACGGAACCAAGATCTTCAATCAATACTTTATCATCTACAGCAATCTTCAAATGCTTTCTCGAAACAGAAACATCATTAAGGCAAATGTCATTTTCCGGAGACCTTCCTACCATTAATAATTTCATAATTCAAACATTACTTTTTAAAAACATTTTATTCTTGAATTGTATTAACTTTATTTTCTATGCTAAACGGAATTTCGAATTCATTATTTATACCCTCCACTTGAACTTTTGCTTTCCCCTGTGCTTTATAAGTAAGGGATTGGTTACCTCCAATAAGGTTTAAAAAATTTAATCCGTTTCGCAGGGCATCAAATAAACTGATAGAAACCGGAAAATTCAACTTCGAATCTGAATTTTTCGATATAATCTGAACGCTGTCGTTATTCCCTTTTCCGAGATATGTTCCATCAAGAAAAATATTATAATCTGCTGATTTTAATATAGTGTTAAAATCATTCCGATTAGTAACTTCAACAGTAACAAGCAGATAAGCATGGCTGAGAGTCGCTCTTTTTAAAGTGACTTTGCTTATACTTTTTAATTCCGGTGGTTTGAAAGACAATAACTTCCAGTATGAACATCCGGAATAAAAGAATATTATCAATAAAACAAAAAACGAATGTGTAAAATATCGCAAATTATTATCATTTATTTTAGACTCGTATCGATATAGGTTTTTATTCTTGTTGCTCTGTCTTTTGACCAGGGATGACTTCTCATTATATAATCTATATTTGTACTGTTATTCCTTTGCTGTTCTTCTTCCATTTTAACTGAAAGTTTATCGAAAAATTTTAATGATGCATATGGATCATAACCTGCTTTTTTTGAGAAATAGGCACCTGCTTGATCTGCATCATACTCTTGATACTTTGTAAAGGGAGTAGATAGAATATTGTAGGCAATCCCTGCAATCATTTCTGCTTCACTGCCGCCAAGCGAATATGCCAAAGCTAACCCCTGTACCATAATTGCAGAGTGCTTCCGGTCAACATGTCCGATCTCGTGTCCGATTACAAATGCGAGTTGATCTTCGTTGTCAACAAAATCGAGCAGAGCAGTAGTTACATATACATTACCACCGGCAATTGCAAATGCGTTTATTTCATCAGTTTCGATAACGCGGAATTTATATTTGATGATATTTCTATCAACATACTTAATCATTGACCCTCCGGCTTTCTCAACTCTGGCTTGACCTGTTGTTACAATTGAAACGTTCTTATTGAAATCCTCGGCTATTCTGTCTCCATAATTCATTTCATCTTCATCGGAGAGCAATGTTAAATTTGCTAATATCGGTCCAAGAGTGCTGCTTTGCTCCAGAACCATATTGATTATAGAATCGAGCTGAGCATATGTACTCCTGCTGATTGGAATTGAGATTATGAAGATTAATAAAAAAGTTTTTAGGTATTTCATTTTTGTAAATTTAATTTTTAAAAAATATGAATTAATACTATATATTAATTTACAGTTTATTCTTCCCGAATCATGAATTCATTTAAATTTCCTAAAAATAAAGTAAAATATCAAACTACATATTAATATACATAAATTATATGATGTTACTCGTTTTTTTAAGGGGAAAGTTTTTTATTATATTAAAAAGAAATAAAATTCTATAAATTAAAGTTTAATAATTTTAAGGTGTAGAATTTTTTTAGATTCAGATTATGCATAAAAAGACCCTAGTAAATTTGTTAATGGAAGTCACTAGAAATAATGACTATGATAAAGAAATCATATTCACAAAAGAAAACAATTCTTACAAAGGTGTTACAAGATCTGAAATTCTTAACAAAGCATTTCACTTAAAAGACTATTTTTTAAAAATCGGATTGAAAAACAAAAATAAGGTGGCAATAATCTCCGAAAACCGATATGAATGGGTAATTACAGATATTGCCTGTTATGTTTCAGGGTTAATTACTGTTCCTATTTATATTTCTCTTAGTCCCGAATCCATTAAATATATCCTGAAAGATTCCAATACAGAAATCTGTTTTATTTCAAATTCACTTCAACTTGAAAAACTACTTTCAGTAAAAAACGAGCTTCCCGGATTAAAATATATTATTTCTTATTCAGAGTTAAGGCAAGACCATAACGGAAAAAACATTTTTTCGCTTCAAAATATTCTTGAAAATAAATCAGCCTATACCCGACCAAAAATGCTCGAGGTTTTAGAAAATGTAAATAAAAGAGTTAGTGAATCAGATATCCTTACAATAATTTATACATCGGGGACAACCGGAATTCCTAAAGGTGTGATGCTTACACACAAGAATATATTCACAAATGTAAAATCTTATTTCAAAATATTAAATATAGATAACTCAGAAATATTTCTTTCATATCTTCCATATTCGCACATTTACGAGAGATCTTCCGGTTATTATTTTCCGTTCTTCTCGGGTTCAAAAATTTATTATGCTCAAAGCATTGATACTATCGGTTTACAGATGTCGGAAATCAAACCAACTTATGTGATTACGGTTCCAAGATTGCTCGATAAAATGTACAATAAATTAATGCGGAGTTATGAAGAAATGCCTGAGGGTTTTCAAAAGAAAGTATTTAAATCAGCACTTGATCTCGCAAAAGAAAGAAAAGTAAAAAAATATTCGATTAAATGGAAACTTGCAAATGGACTTGTTTATAAAAAGATAAAGGAGAAAACAGGCGGGAGAATAAAATATTTCGTATCAGGCGGCGGAGCTTTGAATAAAGACGTGGGAGAGTTTTTTTATTATATAGGCATTGTAACAATTGAAGGGTATGGAATGACTGAAACATCCCCGGTAATATCTGTCAATAGACCTGATAATATCAAATTTGGAACGGTAGGACAACCTGTAGACGGAATAAAAGTACGAATTGCAGAGGACGGTGAAATTCTCGTTAAAGGGGATATTGTAATGAAAGGGTATTACAACGCACCTGAAGAAACAGCAAATGCGCTCATTAACGGCTGGCTACATACAGGGGATATCGGAGAGTTTGATAAAGAGGGATTTTTAAAAATAACTGACAGAAAAAAATCGTTATTCAAATCATCTGGCGGGAAATATATTGCTCCTGCTCAAATTGAAGAGATGTTAATCCAGCTGCCCTATATTGACCAGATATTAATAATCGGAAATGAAAGAATGTATGTGACTGCTTTAATCGTTCCTGAACTAATAGAATTAAAATCTTTGGCAAAAAATCTTAGCATCAGTACAGATGATATTCATTCATTATCTAAAAATCCTGTTTTACTTAAAAAAATTGAAAAAGATATTGAAGTAATACAAAAGCACCTTGCCCCTTATGAAAAAGTAAGAAAATTTAGTATTATTGAGAAACCTTTTACTATTGAAACCGGAGAACTTACTCCAACTTTAAAGATAAAGAGAAAGTTTGTTGAAGAAAAATACAAACATCTTATTGAACAAATGTATCATAAAGTATAATTATTTTCATTAAAATTAATTTTTAAATAACCTATATTTATTAAAACAATTTAAATGTTTGAACAATATCTGCCAATAATATTTGTATTAGGATTTGCGCTTATTTTCGCAATTCTTGCTATAAAATCTTCCTCCTGGATAGGTCCGAAAAAACCTAATAAAGAAAAGCTTTCTACATATGAAAGTGGAATGGAACCTGTAGGAACCGCTCGTGATAAGTTTTCCGTTAAATATTATATGGTTGCAGTAAGTTTTATTGTGTTCGATATTGAAGTGGTTTTCTTATATCCCTGGGCTGTCTCTTTTTTGAACTTAAAACCTGCAGAAACCGTTTATTCTTTAATAATAGCGATGATTTTTATCGTTATACTAATAATCGGCTTATTATATGAATATAAAAAAGGAATACTAAAATGGGATTAGAAGAAAAGCTTGGAAAAGACGGATTTTTTACAACTAAACTTGATGCTATGATTAATTGGTGTAGTAAAAATTCACTTTGGCCTATGCCAATGGGTATATCATGCTGTGCAATCGAAATGATGGCAGCCGCAGGTCCTAGGTTTGATATTTCGAGGTTCGGCAGTGAGGTATTCAGGTTTTCTCCGAGGCAGTCGGATATCATGATTGTAGCCGGTACCGTAACATACAAAATGGCAAAAGTAGTTAAGAAAATTTATGACCAAATGCCGGAACCTAAGTGGGTAATAGCTATGGGTGCTTGCACTTCAAGCGGTGGGATGTACAGGACTTACTCTGTTGTTCAGGGTATAGATCAGTTCCTGCCTGTAGATGTATATGTTGCAGGTTGTCCACCCAGACCAGATAATTTGCTGAATGCACTTATACAGGTTCAGGAGAAGATACAAAAAAATGAAAAGGCTGTTTAAATATACATAAAATTACTTTGTTAAATTGTTAATTTTCTTAATTTTTTCCTTGAATTTTTAATTTCTAATTTATTATATTGTAATTGTAAGTTATTTAAGTGACAGAAATAATTTTTTGATTCATAAATAAGTATATTTTTTAAATTAAAACTAATAATAATGAAAAAACTAATTTTTACTTTTTTACTTCTCGTGTTCTTTTCCGGCGGATTATTTTCGCAAGTTAAAATACAAGAAGGCTTTGAAACGTGTGATTCTAATAATCTTCCGACAGGGTGGGTCAAATATAATGAAGCATCATTTCCAATATATTATAGCCCGATTTATTCAAACTGGACTGTCAGGGATTCAGGAGTATGGATGCCAGGGCTATCAAACGGATCGACCAGAGCACATAGTGGTTTAAAATCTTGCGGTGTATCCTGGTATATGGGGTTTGATACAGCTCAAGGATATCATATCGCTGCTGGATGGTTAGTTACAAAGAAAATTGAAAACATTGAAACTACTGACATGTTAAAATTCTGGGCTACCGGTGGTTCGGCATCTTATGGTGACAGTATTCAAGTATGGATAAGCTTTATTGATTCAACACCTGCAAACTTTACAAACAAGATTGCTTCAATTTATTGGCCGAACGGCTCTGTTTATGGAACCTGGACGCAATATCAATATAGTTTAGCAGGATTTGCCGGATTGCCAGCATATATTGGTTTTTTATACAACACAGATCAAACAGCTAATAATAATGGCTTTGCTGTATATTTGGATGACGTATTCGTTGGTAATCCAAGTAGTATTACAAATCTCGGAACCGGGATTCCAACGAAATATGAATTAGGACAGAATTATCCTAATCCGTTCAATCCTTCTACAAGTATAAAATTTGCAATACCTAAAGCTTCCGATGTTAAAATTACAGTGTTCAACATGCTTGGTCAGGTAGTATCCGTACCTGTAAATGAGAACAAAACTGCAGGATTCTATGAAGTCAAATTTAACGGCTCAAATCTTGCCAGCGGCAGTTATTATTACAGAATTGAAGCAGGCAATTTCTTAGAAACCAGGAAAATGATGTTAATTAAATAATAACACTATTATTTATTCAGCGGCTTCAATTTGTTTTTGAAGCCGCTTTTTTTTTATTCATTTTGAATTTTTTCTCATTCCTATTTTGTTATTTAAATTAAACGCGATAATCTGTAAATTTGACAAATTTAAATTTTATGACGGAAGAGCGTTTAAAATTAATAATGTCGAAAATTAAAATTTTCGATGTCGAGTATGATGATGTGAACGGAACACCCAGGATTACACCGCATACGGATAATGTATTGGAAGTTTGTGAAGTTCTGAAAGAATATCCGGAAATTTCGTTTGACATGCTTGTTGATGCTGTCAGTGTAGACAGGTTTACAAAAAATCAAAGATTTGAAGTAATTTATAATCTTTACTCAAATAAATACAAAGACAGATTGTTTATCAGGGTTAAACTCGATTCAAGAATTCCTGAAATGCATACTCTCAGCGTAATCTGGAAATCTGCAAATTGGTATGAGAGAGAAGCTTATGATATGATGGGAATAAAATTTATTAATCACCCGGACTTAAGAAGAGTCTATATGCCGGAGGAATTTGAACATTTTCCTTTAAGAAAAGATTTTCCGCTTATGGGTATATCCGGCTCTATTCCTTTACCTAATAAATAAATATTTTGCAATGCCGCATACAATTTATAATGATTTAAAAGATTCTGATAATAAAATCAAAAAAACAAAAATTCTGCAAGCGCTTGAGTCTGAAGATTTAAATGTAACTTTCTCAGATGCTCTCGATAATGAAATGGTACTAAATATGGGACCACAGCATCCGGCAACGCATGGAGTTTTAAGGTTGCTTGTGAGTCTTGATGGCGAAACCGTTAAAAAATGCATTCCGGAATTGGGTTATCTTCACCGCGGTTATGAGAAACTTGCCGAATCCTGCTCGTATCACGAATTTATTCCTCATACAGACAGACTGGATTATCTTCAACCAATTGCCAATAACGTAGCTTATGCCCTTGCTGTTGAAAAATTAATTCATCTTGATATTCCTGAGAGAGCGAAATATATACGCGTGATTGTTTCTGAACTTGGAAGAATACAGTCCCATTTGCTTTCAGTCGGAGCGCTATTTATGGATATGGGGGCAACAACACCTTTCTTATGGGCAATTAGGGAAAGAGAAAAAATTCTTGATATTTATGACATGGTAGCCGGTGCAAGATTTACAACCTCTTATACCCGTATAGGCGGAGTGGCTCAGGATTTTTCAGCCGAGTCTGTAAGTGCGATTAAAGCATTTATAAAACAATTTCCTAAATACTTACAGGAAATACGTGACCTGATGGAGAGGAACAAAGTATTCATTGTAAGATCAGAAGGCATCGGCTATCTGTCAAAAGAAGATACTATTGCGCTTGGTGTTACAGGACCTGTGCTCCGGGCTGTAGGTGTTGACAGGGATTTAAGGAAAGATGAACCGTATTTAGTGTATCCGGATTTGAATTTTGAAATACCTACATATTCGGACGGCGATAGTCTTGCAAGATATTATGTAAGGGCAGAGGAAATGGTTCAATCAACAAGAATAATCGAACAGTGCCTTGATAAGTTTCCGGATGGTCCAATTTATGCCGATGCTGCAAAAAAAGTACTTCCAAGAAAAGAACAGGTCTATACAAAGATGGAAGAACTGATTCACGATTTTATGCTTATAAATTTCGGAGTTAATCCGCCGTTAGGGGAATCATATATGGCAGTTGAAGCTTCAAAAGGTGAACTCGGATTCTATATTATAAGCGATGGCAGCGGGCATCCATTCCGTTTGAAAATCCGTTCTCCAAGTTTTTGCAATCTTCAATCGGTGCCTGCTATGATTAAGGAATGTTTGATTTCCGATACTATAGTGATTCTCGGAAGTCTTGACCCTGTTATGGGTGAAGCGGATAAATAATTATTTTTTAATGGTCAATGTTTAATTTGATTAATTTTATTTCATACGATGTTTGACGAAAAAGAATTAAAAAAAATAGAAGAAATAAAATCGAGATATCCTGAAAGCAACGCGGCTCTGCTTCCTGTATTATGGATGATTCAGGAAAAGCATGGATGGATTTCTGAAGATTCAATGAAATATGTCGGTGATTTGCTTGATATTTCTTATGAACATATTTTAGGAGTGGTTACTTTTTATACGATGTTCAATCAAAAACCTGTCGGAAAATACCATTTACAAATATGTACGAATGTATCTTGTATGCTGCGAGGAGGATATGAATTATTTAAATATACTTCAGAAAAACTTGGAATTAATAATAAGGAAACTTCTGACGGTGATATGTTCACTATTGAAGAAGTGGAATGCCTTGGCAGCTGTGCCACCGCCCCGATGATGCAAGTGAATAATAAAGAATATTACGAAAATTTAACAAATGAAAAAATCGACGAGCTGATTAAAAAATTACACGAAGATTCACAAAGTTACACCAAGGCTCACTAAGAGATTTTAATGTATGATAGACAGAACAAGTGAAATTATTGGTTGTGCGATAGAAGTTCATCGTCACTTAGGACCGGGGCTTTTAGAATCTGTATATGAAGAGTGCTTATGTTTTGAATTAATAAAAAGCGGATTTAAAGTAGAAAGATAAAAATCTGTTCCGATTATATATAAAGATATTGTATTTGAATGTGGATAAAGAATTGATGTACTTGTTGAAGATGAATATATTCTTGAATTAAAATCTGTAGAATCATTTACAAATGTTCACGAAGCGCAAATTTTAACTTATTTAAAATTAGCAAATAAAAAGATTGGTTTACTAATTAATTTTAATGTTACACTACTAAAGAACGGTTTAAAAAGGTATGTTCTCTAATACACTTAGTGGTTCTTTGTGTAACTTTGTGTGACTTAGTGAAATAATTATTTAAAAAATGATGAAGATAATTTTAAAAGATATTCCTGATTTACATAAAATAGACGTTTATGAAACGAATGGCGGGTATGAAGCACTTCGCAAGGCATTGAAGGAAATGAAACCTGAGGATGTTACCGAAGAAGTAAAAAAATCCAATCTCAAGGGTCGTGGCGGTGCCTGCTTTCCCACGGGATTGAAATGGACTTTTATGCCTAAAGGAAATGAGAAACCAAAATATCTTTGCTGCAACGGCGACGAATCCGAGCCGGGCAGTTTTAAAGACAGGGAAATATTCGAACGCAATCCGCATCAGTTCATCGAAGGAACTTTGCTAGCATGCTATGCAATGGGATGCAAAACCGCTTATGTTTATATCCGCGGGGAATATTATAAATGGATTAATCTTTTGCAAACAGCAATTGACGATGCATATAAAAAAGGCTATATAGGGAAAAATATTCTCGGTTCGGATTTTTCCACTAATATTTATATTCATCGCGGTGCGGGTGCATATATTTGCGGCGAAGAATCAGCTCTGATGAATTCCATAGAAGGTAAACGGGGATATCCACGTGTGAAACCTCCTTTCCCTGCTGCAAACGGTCTATGGGGAAATCCAACAACAATAAATAATGTTGAAACTTTATCTAATGTTCCCGAAATAGTAAAAAATGGAGGTGAGTGGTTCTCGAAAATCGGCGAGCCAAAGCACCCCGGAACATTACTATTTGGAGTAAGCGGACAAGTGAATAAACCCGGTGTTTATGAACTCGAAACAGGTATTCCACTTATGACAATCATAAATGATTATTGCGGTGGAGTGCTCGACGGCAAGGAAATCAGAATGATCATCCCCGGTGGTACATCTATGCCTCCTCTTACACGTGAAGAAGCTCTTACTATTAAAATGGATAACGAATCACTTAAGGCAATCGGCTCTTCAATCGGAACAGGCGGAGTGATAGTGATGAATGAAGATGCAGATATTCCCAAGGTACTCGAGCGAATCGCACATTTTTATTATCACGAATCCTGCGGGCAATGCACTCCCTGCAGGGAAGGAACAGGCTGGCTCTTACGCATATTAAAACGCATTAATAAAGGGCAGGGAAAAATGAGCGATCTTGATTTACTGATAGATATTTCGGAAAATATCGAAGGCAATACAATTTGTGCACTCGGTGATGCAGCTGCGTGGCCCGTGAAGTGGACTATCCGAAAATTCCGTAAAGACTTCGAAGCAAAAATTCCCATCGAAGAATTCGATCTTCCTGTAAGGAACAAAGTCCATTCGTTAAGATGAAAATTAAAAACGCAGATTTTTTCTTATGTGCGTTTTAATGTTGTAATTTTTCTTTTTATTTGTTGAAATATATTATTTCTTAGTTCCTAATACAATTTTCATAGTAATTTTTTCATTTCCTCTCAATGCAATAATTTCAAGTTCATCACCGGGATTATGGTCACCGAGGGCATAAGTGTAATCTGTAATACTTTTTATTTCCCTGTCTCCGAATTTGATAATTACGTCTCCGCCTTTTAATCCGGCTTTTTCAGCAGGGCTATCAGGATTCACTCCTGAAATTTTATATCCTTCAACGTTTTCAGAAAAGTCTGGAATTGTACCTGTATAAACTTTTCCATAACCCTTCTTTTCTTCCTTCTTCTCTTCATTCTTGACTTTAGTTTTATCTGCACCGGTAAATTCCGGTTTAACTTCCATTTTATCAAGACTCATAATAACATCATAAGCCATATCAAGAACTTTTACTTCTCCTTCGGGATTTATTTTATCATACGTATCCGAAGGTTTATGGTAGTCTTCATGAAGTCCGGTGAAGAAAAAGAGAATAGGTTTATTTTTCAGGTAAAAAGAAGTCTGGTCAGAACCCCCCATCCCTTCAGGAGCCAGTGAAAGGGAGAAATTATAATTAGTGTTGTTTGCCGTTAGAAGACTATCCCATATCGGTGAGCTACCTGTACCGCTAATTACTAAAGTATTTTTACTTCCGATTCTGCCTATCATATCGAAATTTAACATTGAAATAATGTTGTACTTATTGAACAAGTCTGATTTGGTAAAGTATGCAGAGCCGAGAAGTCCCTCTTCTTCAGCACCAAAGCAGATGAAAAGATAGCTTCTTTTGAGATTGTCTCTGTTCGAAGAAATTTTCTCTGCAAGTTCGAGTACACCGGCAGTACCGGAGGCATTATCATCAGCACCGTGATGTATCATTTTCGTCTTGCCTGAATACAAAGAATTTTCTCCCCCATAACCAAGATGGTCATAATGAGCACCGATTACTATAACTTCGTTTTTTAAAACCGGGTCGTTACCTTCTAAATACCCTATGATGTTTGAAGTTATAACATCATTTGTCTCGAGTGATGTTTCAAAAGTAACTTTAGATTCTTTGAATTCGAGTGGGTTTGATTTTAACTTATCGAGATTATTCTGCACATCTTTGAAACTTGTCCCGGCTTCTTCAAAATATGCATTAAATGCAGATGTCTTTGCCGTTAACACCGGCAAACCGGCATCCTTCGTCTCTCTGTCAAAATTTAGTTCAAGGAGTTCATCAGTAAAAATAGAATTCGGGGGATATAAAACTATTAAAGCTGCAGCCTTTCTCGACTTAGCAACATATGTTTTATATCTCAGATTCTCATAATCAGGATATTTATGTGAAGGTGAGCCGTCAAGAATTACGACCACTTTGCCTTCGACGTTTATTTCTTTGCCGTTTGAATCTTTGTAATCATTATAATCAATATCTTTAGAGTATATACCATATCCTGCAAAAACTATATTACCTTCACCTTTGCCTGATGAAGAAATCCGGAGTGTAGAGAAATCTTTTCCGAAAACCACTGCTTTCAGAGTCTTATCATTATTAAAAAGCTGAAGTGAATTATTATTGCCGAATGATATTTTAGATTTGATGGGAAACAGTTGAAAATATAAACTATCTCCGGCAGGAATAAGATTGTACTGAGAATATTCCTTCCCGATATAATCACGAGCGAGAATATCACCATTTGAACCAGCCATCCTTCCTTCGAGTTCATCAGAAGCGAGGTATTTAATGTGCGAGAAAACTTCATCTTTCGTTATATCGTTATTCCTGTATTGATTAATATCATTCTGGGAATAAAGAATATTACATGAAAAAACGAAAAAGAGAATCAGGATAAATTTTGTTTTCATTAATTATTTTTTTAAAATTTAAAATTTAAAAGTCAAAATTTAAAACTGAATGATAAATTTAAAATTATATGAAAAAACATTATTTCTTGTTTTTCAGTTTTAATAAGCTCGAAGCTATAATTTTGGATATTTCACTTGCTTCAGCCAAAACCGGTTCTACTATTCCATGCTCTGTATTCATTCCATCGCGTATTAAACATAACCATTATTTAGTTTCATTTGCGGATTTCAAAGAAATGTCCAGATACTTGATGAAATCTCTTTTGGAACTCGCTGACTGAGCTTCGACCATGTTGGCACCAATAGAAGTAGCTGATCTTAATAGTTGATTTAGTATTGAATTATAGATCCTTTTTGAATCAAGTTCATTAATTAGTTTCATTACCGTTAATGAGAATTTGTAACATCTAATCTTGATATCAAAAGTTTTATTATCCATACTGTATCGTAATTTAAAATTTTAAATTAAATTTTTAATTCTAAATTTTTAATTTTCAATTTATTCAGTTGACTTTTGAATAATCCAGTTCAGAACCAAACATACTATGCGGTATTGCGAATATTATTAATGTGGCTATTGAAGCGCCAAGTATCCAGAAACCGGGTTTCTTTGATCTATACATTCCGATGATTGCTATTATCCACACAATAAGTGCAAATAAGGTTTTATTATCGGTTAAATCGTAGCCGAAAGGAATCCCAGTCCAGAATTCGCCAAAGGCATATTTTTGAACAATAGGACCTAAAACCATTCCACCGATAGCAATAAATCCTAATGTCCACCACGCTAATTTTTTATAATCCGGTTCTTTCCTGAAAAACTCAAGTCCCGTTCTGGTCGATAATAACATTGCTACGAAAATCAGAAGTATGTGTATTATTAATATTACGAAAGGAACGTCACCTTTAAATCTCATAACAACTTCTTTATTATCTTCAGGAATAAGTATTTCGCTATTGTCTTTGCTGAGTCTTATCTGATACATCAATTTACCTGCAGGAGGTTGTTTTGGCAATTCAGCGATAAGCATATTATCTTCAAACTTCATATCTGCAGTTGTCCATTCGTCTTTCGTTTTATATCGTTTCCATTTCAATATTCCTTTAAAAGTATTATCGAATACTGCGATTTTAACCGGACAATTTCTGCTCGTATCACAACTGCGTTCTAATTTATATTTAATTTCCTTACCGTTGAAAATAACGCTTCCCGAAGCGGGATAGGTAGGTCCTGTAATCCTCTGATAATAAGCAGAAGCTAATGTGATTAGTATTGCTATTATCCAGAAAATAATATTGCTTGTTTTCATAATAAATAAATTAATTTTTTAAAATCTCTAATACTGCTTCAAGCATTTTGATTTGAGTTGATAAATGTCCGGTTTCTGCTTCAACATTGATATACGGAATTTTATTATATCCGCAATAAACTGATAAAGAACCGTCATCAGTTACATTTGCATTGTTTTGCAAAGCCACATTAAAATTCTTGCCACTGAGCTTTTCGAAAAAGTTTATATCAGTCACAAAAAAGAAATCATCTATATCAGATTCTATGTCCTGATAAGTTTTGATCGCTTCATTTTCGTATTCTCCGCCTCTCATATAACTTTTAATAGATAAATTATTATTTGTATTATTGTGGAGTGCTACGATTATCTGATTACTGTCGATGAAAAGAGAATCAAGTAATTGTTTGACAAATTTATTCACTGCTTCTTTGGCATCCTCGGAATAGTTCCCATATTTTTTCAAAGTCTTCTGAACACCTGTAGAAGTAAAGATTCTGTTCGGGTCGACGGTATAGGACCTTCCTGATAGTGAAAATGTAATTTCACGGTTGCCTCTCGTTTTAAATGATATGAGTGTTCCTCCGTAATTCTCAACAATATCTTTTCCGGCTGTAACTGATGTCTGCTCATTTTCATGCATATTAAAAAACTTTATGTTCTTTTCTCCATTTTTTTTAATCATTAAAACATTGACCTTTGATTCTCCGATATAAAATTCAAGTAAACTTTCCTTTAAATCTTTACTTTCAGTTTTCTTATCTTCGAATGATTCGTTTATTTTCTTTACTGAATCTTTTTTCTCAACTTGCTGAAAAATTTTATTCTGGCTTTTTCCGCATCCTGTGAAAGCGATGATAAAAACTAAAATGCAAATAAAACTAATTAAAAGTTTTCTCATTTCCTTTATTAATGAAAAGTGTCTCTGTAAATTTTCCATTGGTCGCCGATTTTTCTTAAATAAATGACTTTAAAACCATTATCTGAGAATTGTGGAGAATAATAACTTTGGTCATAAGTAACTTTTGCTTTATCATCGGATAAAATAAATACAACCATATTATTGTAGGTGATAACAATATAATCTCTTTCTCTGAAGTACTGTCTTTGTTTATTTAATCTTGTATCGTAATCCTGGTTTTTATCTCTTGATGTAGAGCTTTCAAACATATAATCAGAAGTTAAATGCGAAGCGTAGCAGTTCAAATCCTTATTCTGCCAGCATTCAAGCCAGCTGATTACAGTTCCTTTAATTTCCATCTTGAGTGACTGTTCACTTTTTGGGGTTTCTGTTTTTTGCTCTGTTTTCGGTTCAGTCTTGGTCTGTTCAGTTGTCTTAATATCGCCCGGTTTTTCTGAATTTATGATTTTGGTTTCCTGTTTTGAGGCTATAAAATAAATAACTACTGCAAGGGCAACAAGTATTAAAAAGGAGAAAACCGAAATTAGAATTAATGTCGTTTTTTTCGAAGAATCCTTGTTAGGGTTTTCAGGTATATTACTGTATTGGAAATCGTTTTGATTTCCAGGATTATTATTAATTTGCACTATTTTATCTTATTATTTAAAAACCTGTTAAAGATATAAAAAATTAAAAACTAAAAAAGTATATTAAATTAAGTTTAAGTTTATTATAATTATAAATAACTTACGGTAAACAGGAATCCGATATGTTATTTTTATTAGTTTCTCTAAAAGGCAATTAAATCCTTATGAATAAATTTACTTTTCTTTTTATAATAATATTTTTTTCCGGAATAAATTATTTATTAGCTCAGGATACATTTTCTATAGTTGCGATTGATACAGTAACCGGACAGGTTGGAAGTGCAGGTGCTTCCTGCGTTACTGATTGTACTATTCTCACCGATGTTCATCCTGGATGGGGAGTAGTACACACTCAGGCATCGTGGCTCGCAGCAAATCAGAATTATGCAAGGACACTTATGAATAAACATTATTCTCCACAGGAAATTATTGATTCCTTAGTAGCTCACGATGCACAGGGTAATCCCTTAGTCCGGCAATATGGGATTATTGATTTATTTGGCGGCGGAAGGAAAGCAGCTTATACAGGTGCAAACTGTACAATCTGGAAGGGTCACATTATAGGAATAACGTATACGATTCAGGGTAATATTCTTTCAGGTTCCGGGATTATTGATTCAATGGAAGCAAGATTCAATAGAACATCAGGAACACTTGCTGATAAACTTATGGCTGCATTGCAGGGTGCAAAAGTTATTGGTGCAGATACAAGATGCGCCTCTCGTGGCACCTCCTCACAATCTGCTTTTATTAGGGTAGCAAGACCCGGTGATACTCTCGGTGTTCTTCTACTTAATCTTAAAGTGTTAAATGCTCCTGTTAACAGAGACCCGATTGATTCTTTACAAGTTCTATACAATAACTGGCTCATTACAAATATCAGAAACGTAGAATCCGAAGTACCCAAAAGTGCAATGTTATATCAAAATTATCCGAACCCATTTAATCCCAGTACAAATATCAAGTTTAGCTTGATAAATAACGCATATGTCACTTTAAAAGTTTATAACTCGCTTGGAAAAGATGTATCAGTAATAGTGAATGAAACATTAAAATCAGGAACATACGAAGTTACTTTCTTTGCGGATAATTTACCCAGTGGAGTTTATTATTATAGACTCGATGCAGGAGAGTGCAAAGATACTAAAAGAATGGTTATCTTAAAATAAAAACAAATTCAATTCTTTAATATTAATTATTTAAGGAGGTTAAAGTGATACGTAAAATTGATGCTCTGAATTATCATGAGCAGGGGAGACCGGGAAAGATCGAGGTTATATCCTCTAAACCCTGTGCAACCCAGAGAGATTTATCTCTCGCTTACACACCCGGAGTAGCAGACCCGTGTCTTGAAATCGAAGCTAATCCTGATGATGCATATAGATATACGGCAAAAGGAAACTTAGTCGCAGTTGTTTCCAACGGAACTGCCGTTCTTGGTCTTGGAGACATCGGAGCTCTTGCCGGAAAACCTGTAATGGAAGGAAAAGGAGTCTTATTCAAAAGATTTGCTGATGTGGATGTATTCGATATTGAGTTGGATACTCATGACCCTGATGATATTATAAAAGCAGTAAAACTACTTGAACCAACATTTGGAGGAATTAATCTCGAAGATATTAAAGCTCCCGAATGTTTTTATGTAGAAGAAAAGCTAAAAGAAATGATGAATATTCCGGTATTTCATGATGACCAGCACGGAACAGCAATTATCAGCGGAGCCGCACTCCTCAATGCTTTGGAAATAGTAAATAAGAAAATGAGTGAAGTCAGAGTCGTATTCAGCGGCGCCGGTGCTGCAGGTATTGCGTGTGCTAAACTTTATGAAAAACTTGGCGTGAAACATGAAAATATTATGTTAATTGATACGAAAGGTGTTGTTTATAAAGGAAGAATCGAAGGAATGAATCCTTACAAGGAATACTTTGCAGTGGATACTAATTTCCGTACGCTTGCAGATGCGATGAAGGATGCTGATGTATTCTGTGGTGTTTCCGCAAAAGGAATTCTTTCTCAGGAGATGGTAAAATCTATGGCACGCGACCCGGTTGTTTTTGCTATGGCTAATCCAAATCCTGAAATCACATACGAAGATGCCGTCGCAGCGAGAAGCGATGTGATTATAGCAACAGGCAGGTCAGATTATCCCAATCAGGTAAATAATGTCTTAGGATTTCCATTCATTTTCAGAGGTGCTCTTGATGTGAGAGCTACCACAATTAATGAAGAAATGAAAATTGCCGCTTCTTATGCACTGGCAAATCTTGCAAAAGAAGATGTCCCTGATTCAGTAATACGGGCTTATGGCGGAAAAAGAATTGAGTTTGGACGAGAATATATAATTCCGAAACCTTTTGACCCGAGAGTACTTTTATGGGAAGCACCGGCTGTTGCAAAAGCGGCGATAGAGTCAGGTGTAGCAAAAACTCCATATAAAAATATCGAAGAATATATTGACAGACTCGAAGCGAGACTAGGAAAATCTCATGAGGTTTTGAGATTCTTTATTCATAAGGCACAGCATGAACCGAAACGTATTGTTTTTCCGGAAGGGCAGGAAGATAAAATATTACGTGCATCACAGATCATTCTCGATGAAAAAATCGCTAAACCGATACTTCTCGGTAATCCTGAGATTATCAATGAAAGAATTAAAGATTTGGGATTAGACCTTAATGGTGTTGAGATTATAAAGCCATCTAAATCGGATAAATACAATACTTATCTGGAAGCGTTTTATGAATTCAGAAAAAGAAAAGGTACTACACATTATGATGCAGCAAGACTTTTGAAAACATGGAATATCTTCGGAATGATGATGGTGCGTATGGGAGATGCGGACGGATTGATTTCCGGTCTTACACAGCATTATCCCGATACTGTACGTCCTGCTCTGCAAATAATAGGCAAAGAAGACAATGTAAATGTAATTGCCGGGATGTATATGCTGATATTCAAGAACCAGACAATTTTTATTGCCGATGCTACTATAAATATTGAACCGGATGCTGAAGCTCTTGCTCAAATAACACTGCTTGTTGCTGAAAAAGTAAAACAACTTGATGTATCACCGAGGATTGCTATGTTATCATTCAGTAATTTCGGAAGTACTCGGCATCCTCTTTGTAAAAAAGTTCAAAAAGCTACTGCATTGGTTAAAAAGTATAACCCTGATTTGATAGTAGAAGGTGAAATGATGGCAGATACTGCAATGAATCCGGAGGTTCTTGCAGAATATTATCCTTTTAGCGAGTTGAAGCAAAGAGCTAATGTACTTATATGTCCCGATTTAACTTCTGCTAATATTGCATATAAATTACTATCTACTCTCGGAGGTGCAGTTGCAATAGGACCTATGATCCTCGGAATTAAAAAGCCGGTTTATTTGCTTGGTCCCGGAAGTATGGTTGATGAAATTGTAAATATAACGGCAATGGCAGTATTTGAAAGTCAAAGTAAATCAAAAAAATAATTCCCCGTATTTTCTGCAATTGTTACGAACTTTGGGGCTATCCACTTTTGGGACAGCCCCCTTTTTTTATAATAAATTGTAAGATGACTTTTGAGTATCTCAATAAAATTTAATCCATAAAATTAAATTCAAATATTTTCATAATTGTTATTTTAAAGTAATAATGTTACATTATATAATATTGTTTTTATGAAAGTTCTTCATTAGCTTAATTAATTAAAAATAGACAAAATAACATTTTCATTGTTTATAATATGCATGTATTAAATGAAAATGAAATAACCAGGTCAAATTTTTTACTTAGCAAACAGAAATAAATCATTTCATATAAATTATTTAAAATTAAACAAGGAGCCAGAAATGCAACATTCTTCATTTTTTCAGTGGAAACTGAAAAATATCACACTTTTAGTTATAATAGGATTAGTATTATCATGTTTCGGATTCTCTGATGTAAATAACTCGATTACAAATTTCTATTATTATCAGGATAAACCTTTGAATCTTGATTTAAGAGCGGATAAAATCTTTGTAAAAACAAAACAACAATTATCTGCGGAAGAGTTAAAATCAAGTTTAAGTGTTTATCCACAGGTTTCGATCTTAAATAAATTCGATAAAGATGAAAAGATGCAATTCCTCGATTTAAATAAATCTATGAATTCATCAGAATTGATTGACTTATTAAGTACTATTAACAAGAATTCAAATATTGAATATTCTTCACCTGTTTACTCTCCAAGAGAAGGTGAAGGAAATACAAAAGTACTTCAAGGTGTCACAGATGAAATATTGGTTCAATTTAAGCAAACTGTTTCGAAGGATATAATACAAGATTATTTACTAAGGAACAATTTTGGTATAGTTCAAACTTTAGATTTGGGTGGTGGTACATCTTATGTCTTAAGTGTCCCGAAAAGTTCAGGTATGTTTACGTTGGATGCAGCAAACATGGTTTATAAAAGTGGTCTTGTAAACTGGGCTGAACCAAATTTTTATTATTCAGGCTTATTAACTTATATACCTAATGACCAATTTTTCCCTCAACAATGGTCGATTAGGAATTTAGGAAATAACATTCCTGACGGAATAACCGGTACTGCAGGATGTGATATGAGAGTTGATAGTGCCTGGAATATTTCTTTGGGTATTCCTCAATGTATTGTAGGTATGGTTGATTCAGGAATTGATACAACCCATGAAGATATTAAAGCAAATTTGATAAATTCGAAAGGGTATGATTTTATAAATGGTCATCCATTGCAAACTGACGATATGAATCATGGTACATGTACAGGCGGCATAGTTGCTGCAGTTGGAAACAACACAATAGGTATCTCTGGAATCGCACCTAATGTGAAATTAATCGGAATAAAAATATTTAATGCTGCCGGAAGTACAACTAATACAGCATTAACTAATGGTTTAATTTATTCCTGGCAACAAGGTGAGTGGATTTCGAGTAATTCATGGGGCGGTGGTTCACCGGTTTCTGCGGCGGATCAGGCTATTTTAGACGGAGTAACTTTAGGAAGAAACGGAAAAGGAACTGTCTTTTGCGTTGCATCAGGTAATGGTAATGGACCTATACAGTGGCCTTCAACAAATCCTAACGTAATTTCTGTTGGTGGTAACAGTCCTTGCAATCAAAGAAAATCTCCTTCAAGTTGTGACGGTGAAAGTTGGTGGGGCGCCAGTTACGGAACCGGATTATATATAGTAGCACCTTGTGTAAAAGTTTATGCAACAGATAGGATGGGTAGCGTAGGTTATACCTCAACCAACTATTTTAGTACTTTTAATGGTACATCCAGTGCAACACCAAACACTGCCGGAGTATGTGCTCTTGCATTATCATTCGATTCAACTATGAGATGGGATTCACTAAGAGTTAGAATTAGCAGAACTGCAGACAAAGTTGGCTCCTATTCATACACAAGCATCGGACCTTTAGCAGTTTTAGGAAGCACCTGGAATAATGAAATGGGCTACGGAAAAGTGAATGCATACAGATTATTACAAATGATGAGTCCTTTGATTTCACACACACCTCTTACAAATACTGAACAAACGAATGGACCAAGAGCAGTTAACTGTGTAATTACTCCTGCAAACGCTCCTATAGTTACTTCACTTACAAAATTATTTGTAGCAAAGGATGCAGGAGCATATGACAGTGTTCAATTGACAAATTCAGGCGGAACTAACTGGACAGGAAATATTCAATTAAACGGTGCAGGCACATATAAATATTATATAAGAACTTGCGATAATTTAAACAAGACAGCATTTGCTCCCATAGGTGCTCCAAGCAACTTCTATTCATTTGTTGCATCAACAGACGTAACTCCACCTGTCATTGTAACGACTCCGCTTGGAAATATACCAAAAGGTCAATGGCCGGCTACAGTAACAGCTTCTGTTACAGATAACATCGGAGTTGATTCAGTTTGGGTAAAATGGTACAAGAATAATGCTTTAACAGGAATTAAACAATTCAAACTTAATTTTACAAGTGGAACAAATTACTCAGCTGCATTTAATTCGTTGAATTCAGATGTTACATTGAATGATTCAATATTTTATAGAATTTTTGCTCTGGATAACTCAAACAATCATAACAGGGATTCTTCTGCATTATATAAATTTAAAATAGTATCATTTAAAATTTGTGAAAACTTCGGTGGTGGAGTGGTTCCTCCGGCAGACTGGACAGTCAGTGGAACATACTGGTTATATTCAACCGCAAGCGGTTATGGCACAGGAACAGGCTCAGCAGAATTTAACTACTACAATGCTTCAAGCGGAACAAATGAATATTTAACTACTCTTACATTCGATCCATCATCTGCGGGAGACTCTATTAAGTTTGATTTAGCACATGCTTATTATGGTTCTGGATATATTGATTCATTGATTATAGAAGCATCAACAAACAACGGTGCAACATATATATCGTTAGCAAGAATGTATGCAGGAACTTCTTTCACTGCAACACTTTGTATGTCAACAGTCTCGTCGACTTCATCATTTACTCCGACAGCAGGAGAATGGAAATCAAGAGCATTTGCAATACCTGCCGGAACAAATAAAGTCCATTTCTATGCAAAGAGTGCTTATGGAAATAATTTGTATATTGATAATATATGTCAATTATCAACAATAACAGATGTTACTCCAATAAGTATGACGATTCCAGATGAATATTCATTAAGTCAAAACTATCCAAATCCGTTCAACCCGACAACGAAAATCAATTTTGCACTTCCAAAACAAGGATTTGTAACTTTGAAGATTTATGACGTACTTGGACGTGAAGTAAGAACACTTGTGAATGAAGTTAAATCAGCAGGACAATATTCAGTTGATTTCAACGCTTCAGAATTCGCAAGTGGTGTTTACTTCTACAAGCTAGAAACCAATGGCTTCAATGATGTAAAGAGAATGATGCTTATAAAATAGTAATTAATAACATTGAATACTAAAAAAGGGAGAGTCTAAAACTCTCCTTTTTTTTAGATAAACAGTAAGATGAATTTTGATTATTTCAGTAAAATGTAAAAAAATTAAATTCAAATATTTTCATAATTGTTATTTTTAAGTAATACTTTTATATTACACAATATTGTTTTTGTAAAAATTTTTTTTAATTTAACTAATTTCATTTTTATGAAGAAATTACTTTTTCTCATTCCAGTGGTCATTTTTGCCGCTTTATTATTTACAGGTCAAACCAATGATTACAAAGTTTCGAATTCCTCGAATTATTATTCAGTAGGAAAAGAAGAACCACCTCCATTTTTAAACAGAGTTGGTATCACAAAATGGTACCATGACCGTAATTTAGTTCCACCGGTCTTTGAGCCGATATTTAAGCCCTTTGTACAATTTCTCGGGATCGAAAAATTTACTGATTTTGCTGATGTTCAGGTTTATAATTCAGCCAATCTTCAGTCTGAGAATTCAATCGGAATTAATCCTTTGAATTCTGATAATCATATGATTTCATTTAATGAATTAAATTCACAACCAGCTTTCTTTACTACGAACGGCGGTACAAGTTATATCGGGTCTGAATCTAATCCTAATGGTATAGGTAATGCAGGTGACCCTGTTGCATTTTATAACATAAACGGTGATGCATACTGGTGCACTTTGAGAAGCTTCGGTTCCGGTCCCGGTGGATGTGGCTTTGCTAAAACTACAAATAATGGAACGACTTGGACAACATTAGGCAATCCTCATCCAAATGGTGCATCCTCCCAAGACGATAAACAACATGCTGCCTGTGATTTATCGGGCGTTTATCCTAACAATGTTTATTGTGCCTGGACAGATTTTAACTTAGGTTCTCCTCAACCCGTTAGTTTTTCACGCTCCACTGATGGTGGCGTTACCTGGCAATCAATAATAAATCTTCAGGCAGGCAGTAATTGGAGCCATGGAGCAAATATTAGTACAGGTCCTAATGGTGAAGTCTATGTTGCATGGGGTCACTATACCGGAAGTGCCTTTCCTGAAACAGGAATTGGTTTTGCAAAATCAACAAACGGTGGTCAGAGTTTTTCAACTCCCATTATTGCATTTCCAATATCAGGACTTCGGACTTCTAATGGTGGAATAGCTGCATACAACAATACACGTGCAAACAGTTTTCCAAAGATGGATGTTGACAGATCTACTGGATCCAGAAGAGGATGGATTTATATAACATATCCTGACAGAAGCACAGGAGATGCAGACGTTTACGTAAGGCGTTCTACTGATGGAGGTACTACATGGAGCCCTGCAATCAGAATAAATGACGATGCAATTGGAAACAGTAAGCAGCAGTGGATGCCTTCTATTGCAGTAGATAAATCCAGCGGTACAGTAGCAGTAGGATATCATAATATGGATACCACTGTTAGCATGTTAACAGCAAGATATATGGCAGTCTCTATTGACGGTGGGAATACGTGGGAAAGAGGAAGAGTCAGCGATGTAAGGTGGACTCCGGCACCTTTTCCGTCACCCTATGCGGGCGGATATGCAGGAGATTATTATGAAACAATTGCACAAGATGGCAAAGCCTGGACTACCTGGTCAGATAATAGACTTAGTGCAAGTATTTGGCAAGCATACACTTCGAAAATTACTATCGGACCGTCAATTACACATACTCCACTTGGAAACACAGAACAATTAAACGGAAACAGATTAGTTAGTTGTATAATTAATACCGCGGGTTCCGGAATAAATCCAAATTTGACAAAATTGTATTACAGAATGCAGCCAACAGCAACCTGGACAAATGTAAATTTGTCAAAATCAGGTACAACCTGGACTGCAAATCTTCAATTAAACGGTGCAGGTACATATAATTATTACATAACAACGACAGATTCACTCTCAAGAACTGTAACTGCCCCTTCTGGTGCACCGACAAGTTTTTATTCATTTATTGCATCAACAGACTTAACTCCACCTGTTATTGTAACGACTCCGCTTGTTAATGTACCAAAAGGTCAATGGCCTGCTACGGTAACAGCAACAGTAACAGATAACATTAAAGTTGATTCAACTTGGGTAAAATGGTATAAGAACAATACAGGTACAGGAATAAAGCAATTTAAATTGCTTAATATATCAGGGAGCACTTATTCGGCTGCGTTTAATTCGTTAAATTCAGATGTAGTAATAGGTGATTCAGTATTTTATAGAATTTTTGCTCAGGATAGCTCAAACAATCATAACAGGGATTCTTCTGCATTATATAAATTTAAAATAGTATCATTAAAAATTTGTGAAAACTTCGGTGGTGGAGTGGTTCCTCCGACAGACTGGACAGTCAGTGGAACATACTGGTTATATAATGCAGTCAGCGGTTATGGTACAGGAACAGGTTCAGCAGAATTTAACTACTATAGTGCAATTAGCGGAACAAATGAATATTTAACTACTCTTACATTCGATCCATCACCTGCGGGAGACTCTATTAAGTTTGATTTAGCACATGCTTATTATGGTTCTGGTACTACATATATTGATTCGTTGATTATAGAAGCATCAACAAACAACGGTACAACATATACATCGTTAGCAAGAATGTATGCAGGAACTAATTATACTGCTACACTTTGTATGTCAACGACTCAGTTGACTTCACCATTTACTCCGACAGCAGGACAATGGAAATCAAGAGCATTTTTAATGCCTGCCGGAACAAATAAAGTCCATTTTTATGCAAAGAGTGCTTATGGAAATAATCTATACATTGATAATATGTGTCAATCATCAACATTAACAGGTGTTACTCCAATCAGTATCACGATTCCAAATAAATATTCATTATCGCAAAACTATCCGAATCCTTTCAACCCGGTAACTCAGGTTAAATATGATTTACCGAAAGAAGGTTTCGTTACATTGAAGGTATATGATGTTCTTGGAAGGGAAGTTTCGAAACTTGTAAATGAAGTTAAAACACCCGGAAGC
>DATCHW010000014.1:0-1045 GCA_036508135.1 Ignavibacteria bacterium | reverse complement strand
ATCTTAAAATCAGGAGTATTTATACCAACACCTGAAAGCATTAATAAACATGATAGCGGATAATCCTGTTCCAACTGAGTTCCTGTTTAATAAACTATCTAGAAAGGAAGATCATCTTCATTTTGGCTGTCGGCAGTTTTGTTTTCGCCTCCAAAATCATCATTTGCAATGCCGGATTTATCAGGCCAGTTTTTGCTGCTTTCTTCGTTTGATGACTGATATGATGTAGTCGGGTCATTAACGACTGAGCCAGTGTGTGCCTCATTTTTTGCAGTATCTACTTGTGATGAAGAAGGAGGAGACTGCTTTTTCTCAAGCAATAGAAGTGTATCTGCAAGTATTTCAGTTATATACTTATTAACCCCGTCCTTATCAACATACGACCGGGTTTTAATTTTCCCCACAATGTAAACCTGTGAGCCCTTTTTGATTGTTTTTTCAGCGACCTCAGCAAGAGCCCGCCATAGAACAATGTTATGCCATTCAGTTGAAGTTATTGTTTCTCCCTGCTGATTTGTGTAGGTCTCGCTAGTAGCCAGTGGAAAGCTTGCTTTGGCAACACCTTTATCAAAATACCGTACGGCAGGATCTTTTCCGACGTTACCGACAAGTATAACTTTATTGATTGACATATAGTTATATATTTATTAATAATTCAATTTCCGGATTGTAAAGTTAATAAAAAAACCACTTTCAGCAACCCTGATTTCCATTAATTGATCAAAGTCCAATTGGTCAATATTTTACTAATTCCCTGATGAGTTGTTTTTTTGTCTGTAATTTATACCTGATTATAGTCATATTTTATCTATTTCATTGTATTTAAGGCATTAATAATAGCCTAAAAAAAAATTATTATGTAAGTGTTTCTATTTAAACAAATAATATTTTTATATTTGCATCGTTGAAAAAACGAATACTCAAAATAATTTGTTGAATTTTAAACTTCACGAAAAATGACTAAAGCAGACATTGTTAATGAAATTGCCAAGAACACTGGTATTGAAAAGGTAACAGTACAGAAAACTGTTGAAGCCTTAATGGA
>DATCHW010000013.1:0-97283 GCA_036508135.1 Ignavibacteria bacterium | reverse complement strand
TAATCAGATTATGGTCTCTTATTTTATTTCAGCAAGACCATACTCTTGGTGCTTTTAAAGTCACCCGCAGTAATTCTGCAAAAGTAAATTCCGCTTGCATAGTTTGTTGCATCCCAACTGAGCTCAAACACACCTGCTTCCATCTGCTGATTCGCAAGTGTGGCTACTTCGTGTCCGGTTATGTCGTATATCTTCATAGTTACATAAGATAACTTCGGAACATCAAATTTTATCTTCGTTGTAGGATTGAATGGATTCGGATAATTCTGGTACATATTGTATTCCTTGGGAATCTCCGCAATTAATCCGTTTCCATTCGTCGGTCCCGGATCTGTTGTAGTGAAGTTTGTACTATATGCAAGCAGGGTAGTACCGTCATATATTACGCTCGAAAACTGAGTCGGGGGATTCCTGAAACTCATCTGTGCATTCGTGAACGGAGGAGTAATTGTCCATCTCAGTGTACCGAGCAAGTATGTTCCCGGAGTAAACGTATAGAATCCGCTCGATATCAATGTGAAGATGTTCAGACCTATAGCGGCTCCGCCTGATACAGAGGTAGTTGAAAGAGAATAGTTCCCGGTACTGATATTAGGATTCCCGTTTACGACAGAACCTGCAGTATCAGCTTTTACAGTCAAAGCACCCGGAGGAGTGGAGACAAACGAGACCCTGATATTTGCTGCCCCTACATTCCAAACCTGTCCGGCTAATACCGTAACCTTTAAGTCATACATAAAATATCCGCCGGATGTCCTCGGATTATCCAGTGAATAGCTCATTTTTTGCTGTGAGTATGATAAATTAAACACAGCGAATAGTAATATGAGTGTTATTATTATTTTTCTCATGATTTTTTGTTTATTAATATTTTTAAAAATTTGGTTTATCATTTTTATGTTATGCAGCCATTCTGCATTTAAGCCTAATGGCTGCATAATACTTAAAAGTTATTTATTTTTCTTCGTTTCTTTATTAGTCTTTACATCAGTATTAGTCTTTACGTCAGTATTAGTCTTTTTAATCATAATTTCTTCAGTATTCTTCTTACCTTTATTTGGATTATCAAATAATGCCGGAACTGCCTTGGTTAATCCGAAGTTGCTACGGAATATAGGAATGTCAGTTGCATTCACATCCCCGTCTCCGTTAAAGTCACAACTTAAGTATCCTTGTGTTCCGAACTGAAAAATGAATATTGGTACGTCAGTAGCACCGATCTGACCATCCTGATTAGCATCTCCTCCGTATAATACCCATACACTTCCGACTTGTTTCATATTGTCTCCGAATGCCTGATTTGCTGCTGTTGTAAAGTCATAGTTTACTGCCACGTTCATTACAAATGACTGGGCTAACTTGCTCCAGGTCTCAAGGTGATTGCGGTGTTTAACTACGATATAATAGTTTCCATTTCCTGCTTTAGTAAATATAGGTACTGCCGTACCTGATGTTGAAAGTACAACCGTAGTGCTGTCTACGAATGCAAATGGAGTTGTGGAATTTGCAAGATAAATTTTGCAAGTATCCGAAACCTGTGTTGCTCCGTTCCAGAACCCTTCAAGGTAAACCTTCAGGTTAACTGACATGAATTGCAGCGGTGCATCAGCCATTGTAAGAACAATCGGGGTTGTACCTCCCGCTGGATTTACTGTATTTGCTCCGCTGGGCCATAATCCATCCGCATCTGAATTGAATGATACTAAAGAACCTGTGGATAATGCCCTTTGCTCCACTCTTCGAACACCATTTGGCAACGCATTTGGAATTATAGTTCCCCATCTTCCGTTTCTTGCATTTACGCTGTCAGCATAAAACTGTACGACACTTGGCACAGTATCACCTTCGCTTTCAACGTAAGTTTGTGATAACGGTCTTCCCGTACCCGATGTGTTATCATAAAGTGCTACAAAGTTTTTCGGAACTGCTGATGAAATCCCGTAAATACCGGTACCATTTGGAGAACCCGCCGAAGTTGAGAATCCGAGCACAAAAATTGAGTCATTCATTGCATATCTTGCAAGCGTCGTTCCGACAGAGTCGCCGATTACAATTGATGGCATTACATATTTTCCTGCTGTGAATCTAACGTTACCTGAGTTTAAAAATGCAAACCAACCGGAATAATTTCCCGATCCGTTTGCTACAAAAGTTTCATATTGTCCCGCTGTAGTTAAACTACCCAAACTAGAATACGTAAAAATTTGTGTATTTGTATTTATCAACATTAAAACACCGGCACCGGGAGCTGTAGTACCTATATCTCCGAAGCCTGCTGCCATATTAAAGTAACGGTAAGTTTTTCCCGGTGCTAATCCGCTGACTGTTGCGTAAAATGCAACAGGTAATCTTGTTGATGTTCCTGATGTCATATATTGAGGAATTACACCTGCAAAGTTATTTTTTGTAACCAGCAAATTATATAAAAATTCGTCTGCACCGATGCATGTTGAACCGGAGGTACTCCTCGGATTTCCGTTAAAGTCAGTAGCAATACCCGCTATTCCTATACCTTTTTTATAAATAAACATCGAATAGATCTGTGTAGAATCTATATTCAAGTTACCGTTCGCGATACTACGGAATAAATTTGCCGCAGGTATAACTGTCGTTGAAGCATTTTGAGTTAGATTATCACCGAGCGACGCTGACCTCCAGCCGGTTGGAGTCACGCCATTTCCCGTACCCCACTCACCTATATATGTTGTATCAGGAACAACAAATGCATTATAATTAGATGAAGTGTTATTCCATCCTTGAGTAAGTATAGTAGCTGTATTTCCTATTGCATAATTTCTTCCTAAACTTGTACGGTTGTTGTATAATAAATTATTTCTCAATATCACACTACCGGTTCCGCCTTTAAGGAAGCAATAACTATTTGAAGTACCGGCGGGGGCAGAACCACCGATATAAATTGAATTATAATAAAGCGATTTAGTTCCGCCGGATGATGCATCTAAAATTCCAATCATCTGCATATTGCTCGTTGAAAGAGGTGCATTAAGTTCAACTTTTCCTTTCTTAGTCAACTCTTCGTTTACAATATGTACATCCTCAAGCTTCGTAATATTCTCTGTTATATCAGTTTGCTTTTCTGACTGAGGATTATAGTTCGAAGGAACTTCATATCCTGCTAAAACATTACGGTATGTATGGTCTTCGTCCGGTATATTTATACGATTATTAAAATTATTCATTGCAACATTTGTAAATACATCCGTAGCTTCACCGTTAGTCATCGTTATCATATTATTTATTAGCCTCCAATCAGCCCCGTTATAATGGTAAATACCAAAAGCAGACGGCGAAGTGCCCGTAGAAAGATTATTGATATTATAAATTTTATTCTTTTCTATAGTACCGCCTGAATAATTATTTGTCAGTGTCAATATCGCTTCAAAGCCGGTATTAAACGCACCCGTATTCGATAGCGTTAAGTTCTTAATTGTGTTGCCTGACACCAAATTATTTGTCGAAAGTGTAGAGATATATATACCTGACATATCATTTATATACGGTCCGGTAGTATTTGACCTTATATCGGAAAATGTATTGTTTGTTATTACATTTCTTAGTACACCTGTGGAATTGCTTAATATACCAAATATCCCGGAAGATGCACTACTGCTTGAATCCGTAATATTTTGTACAGTATTGTTGTTTAAAGTAATATCATATCCTGTTACAGGAAAAACAGCAATACAACGCAAGTTAGTACCACCAGCAGTATACGTCATGCGAATACTATTCGGAGTGGTCGTACTTCCTATAATGTTATTAGACATTGATACGTTACCCACAAGACCAGCCGAACCCTGAATCGATATACCTTCAAACCAGCCACCTCCAACACTTGCAGTTCCGCCTATTGTAATCGAACCGACCTTATTATTATCATTATTACCGCCCCACACTGTTGAAGTGAAAGCTCCAAGTGCAACTCCCCTGATAACTGAATAACCAGCAGCGGTGCCATTAACAGTATATTTAATGTTGTCATTGCCGGTAATTGAGCCGACTGTGTTATTAGTTAAGTTTGTAATACCCTGTCCTGTTCCTACTCCCAAAAAAACAACGGTACTTCCTGCGGGTGTATTAGTTGTCAAATCAAAATTTGCAATTGTATTACCCGATACAGTGTTCGGTATTTGACCCGTAATTATCGCGATTCCCCTAAATATATATGTCTGTGTCGTACTCGAAACAGTATCTTTCCATGGCGTTCCTCCGCATTGCGGTGCCGAACCTCCGACATAATTATTCCGTACATTAAAGTTTCCGTTCGCCGCAACTGTAGATGAATTATTAATTGTAATTCCCCAGAATAATGTTGTAGTTGAGACAGATATCGACCTGGTAGTAGTTTGATAAATACTGTTTGAATCAATATTAAATCCGGAATTTCCTGTTATAACATAAATACCGCCTTGCGTTGCTCCGCCGTCTACAAAGAAGTCGTGTATATTGTTATTTGATATTGTGCAATTGTTATTATACTGCGGAAGATTTGCAATTGTACCAGCGCAATATATCCCAATCGCATAGTAATTCACAGTATCAGTCCTGTTTCTGATTTCGTTGTAAGTTATTAAATTATTATCATTACCTAATGTACCCGTAGTCGTTCCAATAACAACAGCTCCTGAAGTTGTGCTCGTGTTTATACTTTCAATTATACAGTTTCTTAGCACATTATTCTGAGCATCGTCTAAAAATTGAACTCCCGGGTAGGAAGCACTTTGATTCCTGAATAGAAGATAATTTCCGCTTCCTCCGAAACGACCGTCTATAACAACTCTTTTCGCAGTATCAAGCCGAATGAGTCCGTTTGCCACGTTTCCTGAAATAGTTCTTAAAGTTGCTGCGCTCGGTTGAATTGTAACAGTATAACCGCCCGCTCCTACTTCAGCCCACTGGCTTAACGCAAATGTGCCAAGTTCAGTCGTTAAATCTGAAGTTATGTTAACAGTCAAATTCCCGGAAAGCACTCCGTTTTTAATTGTCTGAAAAAGACCGCCCGCATTCGTTAACGAAGTAATCGATTCTGTAGTACCTACGTTAATTATTCCCGTAAGTACACTACTTGAAATTGTATAACGGTTAATAGTCCCCGTCAGCGGGAAATTAGCAGCCGCTAAACTAACGCTCGCCGGCTGAGTGGTGAAGGCTCCCGCATTCAATCCGACTCTCGGAGTTCCGTTTAAATCCTGTGTTACAACAAAGTATTGTATTGTATCACCCGCAGCAACACTTCCGCCCAATAATAGACTGTAATTAATAGAAAAATCAAACGGTGATGCAGCATTTGTTGCTTCTGTATATTTCCAACCGTCCGTAACAGATGTATTATCATTATAAGTATTAGTGTTCGTTGTTTTTTTGTAATAAATTCTCGGTTTCGTACCCGCAGTAGTATTAATTCCCGACGGGTCTGTTATCTTTGCAAAAGAACTTAGTATCCTCGGTGATGCAGTACCTCCGTTTGTCAGCAGTGCATATTGAATATTTGGTGAAGCAATATCATTCATTGTTCCGGAAAATTCGTCAGCTCCTGCGTCAGGGAATGTAACGCTTCTCGTTTGACCGTCGTAGTCAGTAGTTACTGATACAGGCTGACCTCCTTTTTCTACCTGTGTTGCAACTAATGCTTGCATATGAAGGTCATACGGAGTGGTTGCAATGTTTACGAATGGAGGTAGTTCTGTAAATGAGGCTTGCTCCATCGGCGACATCCTATCCTTGAAATTCTGAATTGTTAAGTCTGAATTCGTTCCGTCGTAATGAATTAACCGGTTTGGGGCGGGTGCTCCTGCATAAAGGCAGTTGTTTCCCGATAATAAATTGTAGTTAGATAAAGTTGCTGTTGCCCTTAATAAAGCAACCGTATTACCCCCCGTAGGTCCGGGTGTCGAATTATTTATTACTATATTATTCCTGAAATCTAAATTTGCCGCCGCAGTTGTATTGGTATATGCAACTCCTGCAGTGCCAAACGTTGATACAGAACTGCTTACAGCATTTAAATATATAGTATTATAATACACATTAATATTACATGCCGCAGATGGACCTGCAATCAACATTCCGTATATAGCACCCGTACTCGTGCTTGCCGGAGTTTTTAAATCAGAAATAAAATTATTATATATATTATTATTAATATTTACACTTGTTCCGAGTTGAATTCCATATACAGCCGGAACAAGAGTAGTATTATTACTTGTAAGGTTATAAATATTATTATTATAAATGGAACTACTTGTTCCGTAGTTTAAATAGATACCTCCAACTGTAGCCGAACCTGTTAAACCATAAATTGTATTACCGTAAACACTTTTATTGGTTGGTCCGGATCCTGTGCTGACGAAAAATGCAATTAAATCACCTGCTCCGTTTGTCGAATTATATACCTGATTATTATATATATTTTCACCGTAACCACTGGCATTGTCATAATAACCATACATCGTGCCTGAAGAAAGAGTTGCATTGTTATTGTAAAGAAGGTTGCTGTAGAAATTAATCATCTGATTAGTGCTCGAAGTATAACACATATATAAAGAACCCGAAATTCCCGTTTTTGTGTTACCGCTGACTTCATTATTATTTATATTCGTCACGAGCATATTAGCCGAACTCGAAGCCGCCAGATAAATACCATAAAATGATCCTGTACCGGGCAGTGTGTTATTTATTATCTTGTTATTATTAACATTAATAGTTGTTGCTGTACCGCCGATAGTGAGACCATAAAAATATGCAGATGTTGCGGTCGAGTCGATGCAGTCTTTTATCACATTATTATATATGTTCACTATATTTCCCTGACCTGTTGCGCCGAAAGTATTATAAATTCCGTATAAAGAATATGAAGTTCCTGCGCCCCTTACAACCTTTACAGTATCCCCGTAAATATCAACATTCGAGTTACTTCCTGTAGAAGTATAAATACCGTACAATGCTACTGTAGAGCTCGTACCGCCTGTACTATTAACATTTGTATTAAAAATTTTCATGCCGTTCTGGTATATCCCGAAAATTCCGTATGCGGTAACGGCAGCACCTCCGAAGTTCAATACCTGACTTCTTCCTCCGCTGACAGTTCCGATTTCATTTCCATGGTCGTAAAGGTCATACGGTGAAAGAGCAGTATAACCTGAAATACTATAGCCTAAATAACAATTTTGAACAGTATTATTATAAAATTTATTATAAGATGCCGTTCCCATAAACTGAGTAACAGTTAACGCGGTTGTCACCGTAGCAATATGGTTACCGGAATAAATACCGACAGAAACCGTGTTCGTTTTATTTAAAGTTACAGTACAATTTTTAATAGTAACATTTTGGCAAGCAAGAATGGCACTTTGTTTTACCAGAGCATATCCCCATTCCATTTGTGTAGTCGGGGTTATGTTCGCAGGATTTTCCTGCAAGTCAATCCCGTCAAAAGTGACATATTGTACACCATTTAATATTATAATTCCGTCAACCGTAAGAGATGTTCCTATTCCGGCAGTTATAAGAGGGTTTGCACCTGTACCTGATTTCTGGAACACTATAGGTTTGGAAGCATCCGGGGGATTGGTAGCACACGTCAATACAATATTGTAATTTGTTTCCGTGTATCCGGCTGCTATATTAAAAATTACGCCTCCCGTTCCCACGCCCTGTGTATTAAGGGCGGTTACGGCAAGCGTAATTGTTGCGTAATCCCCGGGAATAGTTTTTGTTCCCGTTAATTGTGCATAAGAACTCTGCACAAACATAATGGCTACAATAGCCATTGCGAAAAAGATTGTAATTAATTTTTTCATAAAGATTGTTAATTGTTAAAAATGTTTTGAAAGAAGAGTAAATTAAAATTTGCGAATGGAAAATCTTTTATTATACAATAAAGCATTTTTATAAATTATTCACTGTTATTTATAACTAGTTTATTTAAAAGCAATAACAATATAAATTATATTTTTTATAATTCAAATACCCATTTATAGTAACATCAAAGTAGGAAAAATTTCACAATTTTACGTGAATATTAACTCCGGTTAAAAGTTATTTATTTTTCTTCGTTTCTTTGTTTTCTTTATTTGTTTTTACGTCAGTATTTGTCTTTTTTATGGTGTTATCTTCAGTATTCTTTTTACCTTTATTTGGAGATTGTGTGAAAACACAAAATATCTTTAAAGTAATTTGGGCTAAAGTCCCGATATAGAGCATCGGGATTTCCAACCCAAATATGTGGCGGTTTAGCCATCCCCGTCGTAAACGACGGGGTAATTTTCTTATTCTCACACAGGGCTCCCTTGCTAAGAATCCAGTTAAGTGGAAACTCACTCCTAGGCGCCCTACTAGCCGGGTTTTCAATATCTTCGATACCTGACTGCACCCGAATAATTAATATTGCTATGGTGCTATTTTTGTTGCGGGGTCGCTCCAATCACCCGAGAGAGTTTTAATAAATTTGAGTTTTTGTTTTTGTGTTTCAAGGTATTTAATTTACTCTTTTGGGCGGTTTTGCTTTGAAAAGGAGTATTTTTATCCTGCATTTAGTATTTTTCAGTTGCAATTTCTTTAGTTGGAAGACAGAGGTGTTGGTTGCAAATTCAGATGTATTTATAAACAAAGTCCTCATTTTTCCTCAATTTGTTTTCATTATTTTCATTATCTTTTCCATAAAGCAATATTAAGGAAAATCTAATTATGCCAAAGAACTATAATCCGGATTATTTTTTCAACCGTGAACTTAGCTGGATTGAATTTAATAAACGGGTTCTCGAAGAGGCTTGTGACCCGACTCAGCCGCTGCTTGAACGCGTCAAGTTCCTCTCGATATTCTGCACGAACCTCGACGAATTTTTTATGATAAGAGTTGCCGGGCTGAAAAGGCAGGTTACGAGCGGAGTGAATGAACTTACATCAGACGGAATGTCCGCACAGGAGCAGCGGGGAGATATTTTTAATAATTTATGCCTGCTCGTTCACGATCTTTATATGCAATATAATGATGAAATTGTACCGAAACTTGAAGAAAATGGTATCAGGTTTTATAAATACGATGAACTTGATGAATCGGACAGGGAAAAAGTGAATAAATATTTTGATGAAGTCCTGTTCCTTGTTCTCACACCTATTGCAATTGATAATGCGCATCCTTTTCCGACTCTTGTAAACCGGACACTTGCTTTTGCAGTGATACTTGATGACCCTGATACTGAGGAGGTAGAGGAAAAATTAACCGTTCTGCAGGTGCCGAGTAATTTCCCGAGATTCCATTATCTGAAAGGGAAAGAGGGCTATAACTTTATTCTGCTTGAGGAGATTATCAAAGCCAATATCCATAAGCTTTTTCCCGGAATGAAGGTTCTCGAAAGTTATGCTTTCCGCATAACACGCAATGCAGATATTGAACTCGAGGAAGATGAAGCTGAAGACCTTTTGAAATTGATAGAGGAGGAAGTGAAAAAAAGGCGGCTCGGAATTGCCGTCCGGCTCGAAGTCGATAAAAATATGCCGGAAAAATTCCTTAATTTCCTTGCCGATGACCTGCACTTAGAAAAAAAAGACATTTATAAAATAGATGGTCCTATTAATCTTGGCGACCTGATGAACATTTATAAAATAGACGAGAGGATTTTAAAAGATGAACCGTTTACACCGAGGATTGCTTCAATTTTCAGGGAGGAAGAAGATTTTTTCAAGGCAATCAAGAAACAGGATATATTTTTACATCATCCGTTTTATTCTTTTTCTTCCGTGAGCGAGTTTATTGCTCAGGCAGCGGAAGATGATAATGTGGCAGCAATTAAAATGACGCTGTATAGAACGAGCGGGGACTCGCCAATAATCAAATCTCTTATTGAAGCAGCAGAAAATGGAAAGCAGGTGACAGCTCTTGTTGAACTGAAGGCAAGATTTGATGAAGAGAATAATATTGTGTGGGCAAAAGCACTTGAAAATTCAGGGGTGCACGTGGTTTATGGGGTATCCGGACTGAAGACACATTGCAAAATGGCATTAGTCGTAAGGAAAGAATCCGGAGGAATGAAAAGGTATCTGCATCTGGGAACAGGCAATTATAATCCTATTACTTCAAAGGTCTATACTGATTTTGGATTCTTTACCACCGATGAAGCTTTCTGTTCTGATTCATCCAACCTCTTTAATTATCTTACGGGCTATTCTAAATTCAGGGATTATAAAAAATTCCTCGCAGCACCTTTTGCAATGCGAAAGGGTGTAATAAAACTTATCGATGAGGAAATAGCTTCGCACAGGCAAAACGGCAACGGATATATACTTGCAAAAATGAATGCACTCGTGGATGAACATATTATAGTTAAACTTTATGAAGCATCACAGGCAGGCGTGAAGATAGAAATGCTGGTACGCGGAATATGCTGTTTAAAACCAAACGTTCAGGGTCTGAGTGAAAACATAAATGTTTACAGCATCGTCGGGAGATTTCTCGAGCATAGCAGGGCATTCTATTTTTATAACAACGGTAATCCTGTTTTGTATTCCGGAAGTGCAGACTGGATGCCGAGAAATTTTGACAGAAGAGTGGAAATATTTTTCCCTATCGATGATAAAACTATAAAACAGGAAGTGTTTGATATTCTGCAATCTTATCTAAAAGATAACGTGAAAACCAGGATCCTGAATGCGGACGGAACATATTCAAGAAAACTTTCGGACACTTCATTGCCCGAAAGTGAAGATATAGAAGTTAATATACAGGAATATTTTCTGCGAAAGGTAAAGAAGAAATACGAAGCCGAACTGAAAAAATCCCACAGAAAAAAGATTAAGAAAAAAAAGAAGGATATTAACGATAAGAAAAAATAAATAATCTTCTTCCCCTCCCAATTCAAGGGGAGGGGTGGATGATCGTTATAAAGGTGTTGTAAATTGGTTTCAAATTTTTTTTAATTTTATTTATATGAAAACATTCCCCTCCCAATTCAAGGGGAGGGGTTAGGGGTGGATGATCGTTATAAAGGTGTTGTAAATTGGTTTCGGAATAAATATTTGTGATATTATATATGAAAACATTCCCCTCCCAATTCAAGGGGAGGGGTTAGGGGTGGGGTGGTGATCTTTATAAAGGTGTTGTAAATTGGTTTCGGAATAAATATTTGTGATATTATATATGAAAACATTCCCCTTCCAATTCAAGGGGAGGGGTTAGGGGAGGGGTGGATGTGGTTATAAATGATAACAAAAAAACAATGAAATACAAAAAGGAAATGGCAAGATATCTTAGAAAAAATTTAACCTTTGGTGAAAAAGTTCTCTGGGAATTATTACGTAATAAAAACTTTGAAGGACTCAGATTCCGCCGCTAGCATCCAATAGATAATTACATTGTTGATTTTTATTGTAAAGAGAAAAGTCTGATTATAGAGATTGATGGACCATTGCACGAGGAAGAAGAAAGCAAATTAAAAGATAAAATCAGAGAGACTTACCTTCAGACAAAGGGATATAGAATACTAAGGTTCCGGGATAAGGAATTATTGGGTAATACAGATGATATTTTGCAAAGGATAAAAAAGTTTATTGAAAAAACATAACAGATTTACACCCCACCCCTGCCCCTCCCCTTGAATGGGGAAGGGGTTGAAAAAAGTGAGAAAGAAAAATACATAACAGATTTACGCCCCACCCTTGCCCCTCCCCTTGAATGGGGAGGGGGTCGAAAAAAGCAAAAAAGAAAAAGAAAATTGCTGAAGAATTGAAAAAGAAATCATAAAAAAGAATTAATAAGATTAAAAAACCTTTAAGTCTCATAGATTAATCATTGTTATATCAATTATTTAACCATGATATCCGGTTAAAATTTCAATATTTTCACTTGTAATTTCATTCCGTTTATTATATTTTGACTGCTTGTAAAATAGTTTTTTTGATTATAATATTTTAATATAATTTAATTTACAATAAGTTTTGGATACAGCAGATACGCCTCTCGGAGAGTCTTCGCAGCCAAAGCCACCATCAAAGTTAGGAACAACAACAAAGGTAGTAGTTTTAACTACTGTTATGTTCACTTTTATATCCTACTGGCGTGCAGCGGCAGTTGTGATAGGTGATTTAGGTTCGACGGCGTATTACATAGGCGGCATTGCAGAGCAATTCATCGGAAAAATAGCTCCGTACTTTATATTAGGTGTAATGCTTTTCTCTTATGCAGTCCGTGCATTATATATGGAATCTTCTCCGTTATTTACCAGAGGCGGAGTTTACAGGGTTGTAAAATTCGCTCTGGGAGACTGGTTTGCGAAAGTATCGGTTAGTGCACTCGTTTTCGATTATGTGCTAACGGGTCCTATCAGCAGTGTTTCCGGCGGTCAATACTTTACAGGGCTGATGAATGACTCTTTTCATCTTGCCGGAATAAATATTGTTCTTCCCAGAAGCATATTCTCGATGCTTCTTGCAGTGCTTATTACGATTTATTTTTGGTGGGAAAATGTTAAAGGTATTGAAGAATCATCCGATAAAGCTTTAAAGATATTTAAGATTACAAGTGTAATGGCTGTACTCGTAATAGTTTGGGGTATTGTAACGTTACTATTAAAAAAAGAATCATTTTTCTCCCATCTTCCTCCATTGGAGTTAAAATTGTCTAATGAGGCATATGGCTGGCTGAAAGATGTTGATTGGGTTAAATCCATCGGTATTTTCAGTATATTTATTGCATTTGGACATTCATTGCTTGCCTTAAGCGGCGAAGAAACTCTCGGACAGGTTTACCGTGAAATAGAGTATCCAAAACTAAAGAACTTTAAAAAAACCGGTCTTGTAATTTTTATATTCAGCGTTATTGTTACACCGGGGGTTTGTTTCCTTGGTATTATGCTGATTCCTGATAACGTCCGCCCTCAATACATAGATAATTTGATAGGTGGAATAGCTATGTTTTTGCATGGACCTATATGGCTCAGATTGATTATGCAATCATTTGTTGTAGTGGTCGGTGTTCTGATTCTTTCAGGAGCTGTAAATACTTCAATTGTAGGTGCTAACAGCGTTCTCAACAGAGTTGCGGAGGATAAAGTGTTAACCGACTGGTTCAGGAAACCTCATAAAAAATTCGGAACAACTTACAGAATCCTCAACCTGATTGCAATAATGCAGATTTCCACAATTATATTTTCTTGGGGTGATATTTTATTACTTGGAGAAGCTTACGCTTTTGGTGTGATTTGGAGTCTAACCTTTAAAGCGATAGCTATGGTTATATTAAGATATAAAGATAAACGCCCGAGAGAATGGAGGGTTCCTCTTAATTTGGATATCAAAAAGATTCATCTTCCTTTTGGTTTATTCATCATTGCAGGTGCATTATTTATTATTGCAATTACAAATTTATTCACAAAACCAATTGCAACAATTTCGGGAATAATATTTACGTTGGTTTTCTTTATTGTGTTCACGATTTCAGAATATATTGTAAAGCGGAAAATAATGATAGAGCATCATCTATCGAAGGAAGAATATGAATATGAAAAACATCAGAAAATTTTAGAGCACTTTAATTTAGATCCGGACAGTATAGTATCTCCGGAAACTCTCGGATGTGAAAAGGCAAACCGAATCATTGTTGCGGTCAGAGATCCAAATAATCTCTTACATCTTCAAAAGGTTATTCAGGAAACCGATACTGAAGATACGGATATTATAGTTATGGTTGCAAGGGTATTTAAGGACAGGCAGAATATACTTATAAGGGATGATATCGAAGATGATGAGAGAATTCTGTTCTCTGAGGTTGTAAATGTAGCTGAAAAAATAGGAAAACCCGTTATTCCCGTTGTAATACCTACAAACAATGCTTTTTATGCCATTGTAAATGTTGCAAAAGACTTAGATGCGAAGGAAATTATTCTCGGGTTATCGGGTAAATATAAGGGTGATGTCCAGATTCAGCAATTAGCATTATTATGGGGAACAGTTCAATCGGATGAATCGAAAAGGTTGAATATAAGAATTATAACACAGGCAATGGAATATAAAGCGGAATTATAAATCAGTTAAACTTAATGTCATTAAAGGAAGAATATAAGAGTTCGTTAAAGAGTTTCGATGTAGAAGAAATACTTGACCTGGTAATTTACAGACCATTGTCTTTTTTACTCGTAAAACTTATATATCCCACAAATCTCACTCCGAACCAGATATCCGTGATTGCGATGTTTCTGGGAATATTGTCAGGGATTTTCTATGCATTCGGAACTTACGAGTTTTTTGTTTTTGCAGCGGCGAGTTTTTTTATGTGCAATGTGCTCGACTGCGCCGATGGTCAGCTTGCCAGACTGAAAAAGAACGGTACACGTATCGGAAGAATTATTGACGGGTTAATTGATTACGTAACTGCCGTGACTACATTTGTCGGTATAGGTATCGCTCTGGCAAATAATCCTGAATTCGGAACGAAATACTGGATACTTATTGCCGTTGCGGGTATCTCAAGAGCTTTCCAGAATATGTATTTTGATTATTTCAGGAACCTTTATTTAAGGTATGTTTATAACAAAGTCGATGATGTGAAAAGGGAAATAGAAGGCTATGAAAAATTCCGTAAGGAAATCGGGAAAACTAAAGGCAGATATGCCATAAAAGCCCTCGTTGACCTATACGTAGGCTATTCAAAATGGCAAATGAAAATTACCAGGCACGTAGAGCTTGATGTAACACCCGAAGAGTATAAAAATAAAAACCGTTTAATTCTGAGGCTCTGGAGCTGGCTCGGCTCAACCACACACTTGAGCCTTCTTGTTGTATTCTCGCTGGTTTACAGAATAGACCTCTATTTTTGGGTAATATTGATTCCGGGAAATCTGATTCTTATAACCCTGTTTATATGGCAGAAAACAATTATCAAATACTTAAAAAACAAATCAAAATAATTCTATGCAGGCAGTAATACTTGCGGCGGGAGTATCCAAAAGACTAAGACCCCTTACCGATACTATCCCAAAATGTCTATTAAATATCGGAGATAAAAACCTGCTCCACAGAACAATTGAGAATATTGTATCAAACGGAATAAATAATTTCATACTTGTAACAGGATACAGGGAAAATATGATTAAAGATTACATTGCTAAAAATTTTTCCGGATTGAACTTTACTTTCCTGACAAATCACGATTTTGAAAATAACAACAATTCATACTCGCTCTGGATGACAAAAGATTTCATAAAAGATAGGATGCTTCTTCTGGATAGCGATATACTTTTTGACAAGAAAATAGTCGGGAAACTTATTAACTCCATACATGATAATTGCATTGCCGTGAACGTTAACGGTGAACTTGATGAGGAGCAAATAAAAGTATCTATTGACGAATACGACCATATCCTGGAAATTGGGAAGGAAGTTTTGATTGAAAATGCAGTCGGAGAATCTATCGGTATCGAGCTGTTCTCCAAAAACTTTCTTGATGAGTTATTTGTTATATTGGATAGAAAGATATTAAACGAAAATAACGTAAATGAGTTTTACGAAGCTTCTTTTCAGGAAGTGATTGATAAAAAGGAAGAGAAGACTTTTTTATACAGTGTTGATATTTCCCGATATAAGTGCATAGAGATTGATACTGCAGATGATTATAATAATGCACAAAATATAATAGTATAAAAATTTTATGAGTAATGGTTTTGGTACAAAACCCGGGTTATTCGGGTTCAGTCTTTTTCCGCCGGTGATAAAGAATCTTCTGTTAGCAAATATAGGAGTGTTTCTTTTTTACAATTTATTTTCGATGCAATTCACTATCGGAGGTGTTCCTCTTTATAGTTTGATAACACAATATTGCAGTCTGGGTCCGGTCACGCCTGTAATGTTCAAGGATGAACTTAATTTAGTATATAAAATTAAATTCTTCCCTTACTTCTGGCAGATAATCACATATATGTTTATGCACGGGAGTTTCTGGCACCTCTTCTTTAATATGTTTGCATTGTGGATGTTTGGTATTGAACTGGAGAATCTCTGGGGCTCAAAGAAATTCGGATATTATTATTTACTTTGCGGCTTAGGTGCTGCAGTGGCAAACCTTTTTATCGCACCTCTATTCTCGAGCCCGGGTCCTACGATAGGAGCATCGGGTGCTGTTTTCGGAATTCTTGTAGCATTCGGCTATTTATTCCCTGACAGGTATATTTACATTTATTTCTTCCTGCCGATTAAAGCTAAATATTTTGTACTTATTTATATGGGGCTCGAGTTATTCTCTGCGGTTACGGCACAAAATTCAAATATTGCACACGTTGCACACCTCGGCGGAGCTGTTGTAGGTATAATATATTTATTCGCTACAAGGAAAAATAAAATGAGTTACTTCAAATCCGGCAGTTCATCGGGATTCAATATAAATAAGTTCTTCTCAGGAAATAGCAGCAAAGGGGCGGATAAAAGCAGCGGATGGTTCGGGCAGAAAAAAGACGAGACCCCAAATTACGGGAATAAAAACGTTCAGGATGCAAAATTTACCGAAGTGAATAACGATTACCCTGAATCCCAAAATGATATTAACAGAAATCAGGATGAACTTCAGGTAAAAGTTGATGCAATACTCGATAAGTTAAGCAAAGGCGGCTACCAGAGCCTGACCGATGAAGAAAAAAGAATCCTGTTTCATGATAGCAAGAAACTGCGATAACTAATCTTTTAACTTTTTGAATGATTTACGGTAACAGTCTTATAAAATATTCCAGGTTCATAACCCGCGAAGTAAAAATCGGCGATATACCACTTGGGGGAACTAATCCGATACGCCTCCAGTCCATGACCACAACCGATACAATGAATACTAAAGCAACAGTTGAACAATCAATCAGAATAATTAAAGCCGGGGCAGATTATGTACGCATCACAGCACCGAGTATTAAAGATGCAAATAACCTCGCTGAAATAAAAAAAGAATTAAAAGCAAAAGGATATAATACTCCGTTGATTGCAGATATCCACTTTACTCCTAATGCTGCAGAAACAGCCGCAAGGATAGTAGAAAAAGTGAGAGTCAATCCCGGAAACTATGTTGATAAAAAGAAATTTGAAATAATAGAATATACTGATAATGAATATAATGCGGAGATTGAAAGAATATATGAAAGATTTTCTCCGTTAGTAAAAATATGCAAAGAGTACGGCACTGCTATGAGGATTGGAACCAATCACGGTTCGCTCTCGGACAGGATTATGAGCCGCTTTGGCGATACACCCGCGGGAATGGTGGAGTCAGCTTTGGAATTCCTGAAAATCTGCGAAGACCTTAATTACTATAATATAGTATTGTCTATGAAGGCAAGTAATCCGCAGGTGATGGTTCAGGCGTACCGGCTTCTTGTGAACAGGATGTTGGAACTGGGAATGAATTATCCGCTGCATCTCGGAGTGACGGAGGCAGGAGACGGAGAAGACGGAAGAATCAAATCAGCTATAGGCATTGGCTCACTGCTCGAAGACGGACTGGGAGATACAGTGAGGGTTTCCCTGACGGAAGACCCTGAATTTGAAATCCCCGTTTGCAGGAAACTTGTAGAAAGATATACAACAAGAAAGAATGATAAACCGATACCGGAAATATCCTCAAACCCTTTAAACCCTTCGGAATATAAAAGAAGGGAAACCATTGAAGTCTCGAAAATCGGCGGGAAAAATGTTCCTGTTGTGATACTTACTTCAACGGAAGATATTTATAATTCAAGCGAAGGACTTAAAAAAGCCGGATATTATTACAGTGAAACCCTTGATAAATGGGTCATAGGGGATATTGCCCCTGATTATATTTATCTCGAAAGAAAAGATTTGAAGTACAAACTACCGGCTACATTGAAGAAGATATTCGATTATAAATATTGGAGTTCTTCAGAATCAAAAGAAAGTTCATACCCGTTATTCACATTAAAAGAATTTATCAGCAGACAGGAAAGAGCTTCAGAATTAAATTTCCTGAAAATCAATACAGGTGATATATATAAGAATGAATTCGGAAAAGCAGCGGAAGAAAAAAATCTTGTTTTAATTTTAGAAACAGACAACGAAAACGCATTTGCGGATTTACGGAGGTCTTTTATAGAACTTATAAATTCCGGCATCAAACATCCTGTGGTGGTGAAAAGAAATTACAGCGGTATCGGAGATGATGAAAAGTTTATAATATATTCTTCTGCAGACTTAGGTTCATTATTTATAGAAGGTTTCGGCGATGGAATCTGGCTGGATTCAGACGGAACTCCGGATGACGTGATAACCAGATGTTCGTTCGGAATACTTCAGGCATCAAGAGTCCGGATCTCGAAAACGGAATATATTTCCTGCCCATCATGCGGAAGAACATTGTTTGACCTTCAGGAAACAACCGCACTCATCAAAAAGCATACATCACATCTAAAAGGTGTAAAAATCGGAATCATGGGATGTATAGTAAACGGACCTGGAGAAATGGCAGATGCAGATTATGGATATGTTGGAAGCGGACAGGGAAAAATAACTTTATACAAAGGCAAAGAGATTATGAAACGGAATATTAACACTGAAATAGCCGTGAATGAATTGATAAACCTGATAAAAGAGAACGGGGACTGGGTTGAACCTTAAAACATTATAATCTTCTAACAGTATCAGAAAAAAAAACCCGCCGCGGATTAGCGTGACGGGTTTTTGTATTTTGGATTTAATTTACTCTACTTTTCTTACGTTAGCAGCTTGCTTACCCTTTGGTCCTTCTTCGATTTCGAATTCGACCACTTCGCCTTCGTTTAGAGACTTGTAGCCTTTACCTTCAATCGCTTTGTAGTGAACGAAGATATCTTCTTGACCATCTCTTGAAATGAAGCCAAAACCTTTGGTAGCATTAAACCATTTTACTGTTCCTTTTTCCATTTTACAGATTTTAATGTTTCTGGAGTTACCCTTTTTAAAAATTATACAACTGCGATTTCCTGCTTATAAAACGTATTGCTGCTAAGGCATTTCTTTTACTACATAAAACTTATTTAATGGAAATAAGGTATTACAGTAAAAATCGGTTTTAAAAGCGTAGCATTTTTCAAGTGCTAACCATTTTGCTGGTAGAAAAGAACAGAAGTATTGTTACTTAACGGGTTCAATATAGTTCTATTTTACCTAAACTGCAATAACTATATAATTCTAAAAGATTAAGAGATTTCAACGGTAATCTATCTTGAATTAGACTAACATTAATGCAAATGTTTAAATAAAGAATATTTATTTAAACCGATTTTTTCCTCTTTAAATATTCCCATTTAATAAAGGGGGATTAAAGGGGGTTGTCGAAAAGTCGGTCAGTGTTTTTATACCCTTATTTTAATACGAAACAATTTTTGTTTTGTAATCGTAAATAGGAATAAAAAGTTACAACAAATAAATTTTACGGTTATGAAAAAATATACTATATCATCCATTTTTTTATTTCTTTCAATTTTATTACTCAATCAGTCAGTTTTCTCCCAGGACAGCTTTAAAGGTAATAAAATAAAAGGGACAGTGATTGAAAAATCATCAGGTAAAGCACTTGAATCTGCAACAGTTCAGGTTTTCAAGTCAGGTGATTCTGCTCTCATCGGCGGGATATTAACAGATAGCGAGGGTAAATTTGAAGTGAGCGATATCACTGATGGAAGTTACACTGTGAAAATCACTTATGTTGGATATTCCACAGCAATTGCAAAAAATGTGAAAGTAGATAATAGTAAAAAAGAAATTAATCTTGGAACCATTAGTCTCGAAGCAAGCTCGGAAACCACAGAGGAAATAAAGGTAGAAGATGAAGCTCCGCAAATGACTTTTGAAGCAGGTAAAAAAATATACGATGCCAAGAAAGATCTCACAGCACAAAACGGAAACGCTCTGGATTTGCTTAAAAACGTTCCTTCCGTAGATGTTGATAATGACGGTAATGTATCTTTAAGGGGTGCCGGAAATGTTAAAATTCTGATAGACGGCAAGCCTTCCGCTATGCTCAGCAATGGAACTCAGGCGCTTCAGAATATTCCTGCAAATTTGATTGAAAAAGTAGAAATTATTAATAACCCATCTGCGAAATACGAAGCAGAAGGTGTGTCCGGTATTATTAATCTAATTATGAAACCTAACGATAATTTAGGTTACAATGGAAATATAAAAGCAAATAGTGGTACTCAGGATAAGTATAATATTTCTATGGGAGGCTCTGTGAAGAAAGGTAAATTTACCGTTAACGGAAATTACAGCTATTGGAATTATCTGATGCCGGGAAGTTCATTAATAGACAGGACATTATTTTCAAGCACTGCATCAAATAATATAATCACGAATCTTGACTGGCATTATAAAGGTATTTCGCATTACGGTGCTTTTGGTGCAGATTATGATTTTGATAAATTCAATACACTGTCACTTGTTGCTAATTACTTTAATTTTGACAGGCACATTGTCTCCAAAAATACACTTAATGTATTCGATATAAATAGAAACAACACCTTTAATAATATTGCGGAAATGGATGATGGGAGAAACGGTTATAATTTCGATGCCACACTTACTTATACTAAAAAATTTGAAGAGAAAGGAAGAGATTTTACAACCTTCCTGAATTATTCGGGCAGGAAAGAAAATAGTCCTGTCAGTTACAAAAATTATCTCACAAATTCTGTTTTACTTCAAGAGAAGTTTTCAGATTTCAAATTTAACTTTCTCAACTGGCAGGCAGATTATGTCCACCCGTTTGGTGAAATTTCGAAACTTGAAACCGGAGTTAAATCAGACTTAAGAAATATTTCAGGAAATTATACTTTCAATAATTTCGATGGGAATTCCGGCACATCGATTCCGGATCCGGGAAGAACTAATGATGCAGATTACAAAGACTGGATATCTGCATTTTATGGTACGTTTTCAGGCGGTTATAAAGATTTTAGCTATCAGGCAGGACTAAGGGGCGAATATACATATATTGATTTTTCAATTCTGCAGGGAACACAAAAATACAACAACAAATATTTTGATTTATTTCCAAGCGTAAGTTTATCTCAAAAGCTCGGAACGGAAAATCAATTTCAGTTTAGCTATAGCCGGAGAATCAACCGTCCTCAGCTTAATATGCTGAATCCTTTTGTTGAACAATTCGATGCATACACAAAGAGAACCGGCAATCCATATTTGAAACCGGAATATACAAATTCGCTGGAACTTGGATATATACGTTCCTTAAATTTTGCCACCGTTACGTTAACAGGTTTTTACAGGAACACCAAAAATGATCTTAACTTCTTAAGCACCGTTGATACAAACGGAGTATCATTGATGTATCCTGAAAACGCAGGAACTTCAAATTCAAAAGGACTTGAATTAATTCTGCAGGGAAGTCTTTCAAAATGGTGGACATTCAACGGAAATTATAGTTACTTCAACACAAATATATTTAATAATGACGGTATAAATAATTTTGATAAAACTTATAATTCCTGGACAACTCGTCTATCAACCAGTGCTTCCATTCCCGAGATTGCAGATTTACAATTAACTTACTTTTATTTCGGAAAGCAGGCGACATCACAAGGTGATATTGAACCTAATCAAATGGTAAATCTTTCGATTTCAAAAAGTTTCTTCGATAAGAAACTTGTTCTCGGATTCAGGGTTAACGACCTTTTCAACCAGCTAAGGTTTAATTTACAATTGGCAGGGAATGATTTCACACAAAGAATATGGCAGAAACAAAGTACGCGAACGGCATTCCTGACATTGACCTTTAACTTCGGGGAACAATTCAGTTCAAAATCACAAAAGACAGCCCAAAGAAAACAAAGGGAATCCGAAGGAGAAATTCAGCAAACAGGGAATTAAAATATATACTTAGAAATAATACGAATACAAAAAACCCTGCACTTGCAGGGTTTTTTGTTGCGACACTGTTTTACTCACCCGATGAATTACCTACGTTAATGCTTGTTTCATCTGATGAGTTTTTGTACAAAATAAAAAGGTAAAGGACTTTATAAAAAATTTGATTTCAATACTTAAAGAGATTAATTTGATAATAAATTCACTACAAAAAATATGAAAAAAATATTAGAAAGAATAACGATAGATGAAAAAATCTGTAACGGAAAGCCGACGATAAGAGGTAAAAGGATTACCGTTCAGACAATTCTGGAATTTCTGAGTGCAGGAGAAGAAAAACAGGAAATTCTTAAACAATACCCTTCACTAGAGTTAGAAGATATTGATGCATGTATAAAGTTTGCAGCAGATCTTATGGGTAGGAATTATGTTATCAAAGTAGTAGCATAAATGGCAAAATTTTTAATAGATTTAAATTTACCGTATTATTTTTCTCTTTGGAATAGAGATGAATTTATTCATTTAAAAGATAATAACTAAAAATTCTCAGACGAAGAAATTTGGGAATATGAGAAAATAATAATCTTACCATCATATCAAAGGACTGTGATTTTTCGAATCGAATTTTATTTAAAACACCTCCCCCGAAAGTTATTCATATTAAATTTTATATAAAAAATTAAATTAAATCTTTCTAATAATTCAATTATATTTATGTTATTAACGAGACTAAACTTGTCAGGAATCTTAACAGAATATAGGAATTTAAAATAATAAAATAATTATCTGAATGAATAATAAAATATTATCACCGGTTGATTTACAGGAAGCGGTTAATTCATTCCGCATTAGCAGAATAATCCTTACTGCTTATGAACTGGAAGTATTCAGTGTCGTCGGAGAGGGAAAAAAAACCTCTTCTGAAATATCGGAAATGTTACACACCGATGAAAGAGCAACTGACAGGCTTTTAAATGCATTGGTAGTGACCGGATTGATAGAAAAAAAAGGAAATAAATTTTCAAATTCTCCTCTGGCATCGAAGCACCTCGTGAAATCAAGTCCTGCATATATGGGCGGCATTGCACACATTGTAAATCTTTGGGATTCATGGGATACATTGACAAAAGCGGTAAAAGCGGGTACTTCAATTTTAACCAGAGATTCAATTAATGAAAGGGGAAAAGACTGGCTTGAAGCATTCATAGCTGCAATGCATTCCCGTGGAGGAAATCATGCCAGGGAAATTCTTTCGCTTATAAATTTTGATAAAGTTAAAACTGTAATAGATATTGGCGGCGGTTCCGGTGCTTTTCTGTTTGAATTCATCAAAAAGAATAAACAACTTAAAGGTGTAATTTATGATTTACCAAATGTAGTTCCGCTCACTGAGAAATATATTTCGAAAGAGGGACTTAATAATTCAATTGCTACAATACCTGGTGATTATTTAACTGATGAACTGGGAAGCGAATATGATATGGCTTTTTTGTCCGCGGTAATACACAGCAACTCTCCCTCTGAAAATCAATTGCTGTTTAAAAAATGTTATGACTCTTTAAATCCCGGCGGTCAAATTGTTATACTGGATTATGTAATGGATGAAACCCGGACTTCACCCGGAATAGGTGCTTTTTTCTCTATAAATATGCTTGTCGGAACAGAAAAAGGTGATACCTACACAGAAAAGGAAGTTACAGACTGGTTGATAACTGCAGGATTCAAAAATATTGAATTTAAAAAAACATCTCTTGATACATCACTAATGATAGGTTATAAAAATTAATTTCTCTCCCCCTTTATAAGAGAGAGCAAGAGGGGGTTTGCCTCTTCTTGAGTGGGGATTAAAGATTGTGTTTCGCCGCTGTTGGTGTTTAAGCAAAGCGACACCAATAGTTTTTAATCTTTGGATGGGATTAAGGGTGTGTTAAATTCCTCCTTAAAAAAGGGGGATAAAAGGGGGTTGTAAATAATTTATTATTATAGAATTTTTCAATAAAAATGGTGTCAAATGAAAAAAGCGTATAACATTCTTATATCATTTGTCGGTGGAAACGATGCAGGAAAAATGCAAGGAAAGAATGACGGGGCGATACTTACTCTTTTGAAAGCCGGAAAATTTGATGAATTAAATCTTATCTGGACAAAATCAGAGAAGGAAAAATTTGACAGCTATAAAATTGCAAAGTATCTTGAAAAAGAAATAAAAGCAAGAAAGCATTGTCTTTCTGTTTATCTCCATCCATTTGAACTTGAAGATGTCACAGACCATAATGAAATTTATCCTAAACTCTTAGAACTTTGCAGGGATAAATTCGAAAACAGGCTAAAAACAATTAAATTAACTGCTGCAATATCTTCAGGAACACCTTCTATGCAGGTCTGCTGGATATTAATGGCAGAGTCCGGTGATTTCCCGTTGGAAATTATAAGGGTCAGTGAACCAAAATTTAAAAGCAAACCATTCACGCAAGTAAAACTCGGCACGGGACTTCCGAGAATAGTACACCTTGAAAAGGAAATTAAGGCATTGAAGCCGGAAATAGTGATGACAATTAAACATCCATCTTTAAAAATAGATAACAATGAAATAATATTAGGTCCGTTGGAATTCTGTTACTACCGTTATTTTCTTACAAAAGCAATAAGCGGAGAAAAATATATGAAAGTTTACTTATATGAACTGCCGATGGAATTTCTTGAATGTATAATCAGTTATTATATAGAAAGTTTTTCCCATCTTGATCAGGATATAGGGCAGTATAAAAAAATGTTTGAGAAAAAAGAAAATATTTCAGCGGCAAGATTTTTGCCGAACAGGTCAAAGATTAACAGAAAAATAAAAGAAGCATTAAATAATCCGTCAAGAAGCCGCTATGCAGAAATTGAATCAGAAGGAATAAAGTCAGCAAAAAAATACGGCATAAACCTCCCCAAAGAAAAGATAAAGATATTGAAATAATATTCTTTTTTCCTGTCTTACTTAAAAGATTAACCTAGTGAGGATTTCAAGTAAATAAAACCCTTCTTGTTTACTTTTAGAGCGGCCTTAGGTAAACACAAATCATAGTATTTACTTTTAAAGCGGTTTTAGGTAAATTACAGACATTAAATTTACTTTATGAAAACATCAAGTACAGGACGATATATAAAACAACTATCAGGGGAAACGCAATTCAAAGCGTTTATTCCTGAAAATCTGCCTTTTGATATAAAATATGACGATGATTTAGTGAATTTGCTTTCAAAAGCAGATTCGGCAATTGCAAGATTTGATGAAATCGCTGAAAATTTACCTGATATCAATTATTTTTTAAAAATGTATATAGGTAAAGAGGCATCATTATCATCACAAATTGAAGGAACTCAAGCTACATTATCGGATTATTTAAAAGAAGAGTCGAAGTTGAAAATTAAGGAATTACCCAACGATACCGACGAAATAAGAAATTACATTAATGCGATGGATTATGGTATAAATCGCTTAAAAGATTTTCCATTCTCACTTCCTCTAATCAAAGAAATACATAAGATCTTATTGAAAGGAGTCAGAGGTGAACATAAAACACCTGGAGAATTTCGCATATCACAAAATTGGGTAGGCGGTACTTCAATTCAGACCGCAAATTATATTCCTCCTCCTGTCGAAGAAATGAAAACGGCAATGCACGAACTCGAAAAATTCTTTTACACAAGCGACCAGATACCTGTATTAATCAAAACAGCATTAATACATTATCAGTTTGAAACTATACATCCTTTTCTTGATGGTAATGGCAGAATCGGACGGCTGTTAATAACATTTTTTTTAATTCACAAAAAGGTTTTAAAAAAGCCATTACTCTATTTGTCTGAGTATTTTAAAAAATACAGACAGGAATATTACGATGCATTATCAAACGCAAGGGATAAATATAATATCGAAAGCTGGATAAAATTCTTTCTTGAGGGAGTAAAAATAACAGCAGAAAGAGCGACATCTACAATCAATAAAATAGTGGAAATGAAGAAATATGATTTAGAGAAAATAAATGCATCCGGTTCAAGAACAGGAAAATTACTGAAAGTATATGAATATTTATATTCACGACCATTCTTAACGTCGAAAATCATTAAGGAACTAATTCCAGTCTCAAGCAAATATGCACTTGAGATTATGGACAAATTAGAAAAACTTGGTATAATAGAAGAACTTGAGAAGGGATTAAGACCCAAAATATATATATTTGAAAAATATAGAACTATATTTGAGGAAATGAGTTAAGAAAATCATTCCGCAAACTTGCCTATATTTAAAGAAGAAATATTATTATTTTTTTGGGATAAAAGTTTTATAGTAGAAAAGGTAAATTTTAAATTATGGAAATTACTTTACCGAAATATATTGATAAATTAATATTTGAAAAATTAGGCGGAATATATTCTCCCGGTGAAGATGTAGATGTAAATTTAAATAACGATGAAATAAAAACTAAAAAATATCTTGGTACTTATTTCCCAAGAAGTTTTGCAGAAAGTTATAGTCTTTTTAATTTTTTATTTGATAAAAAAAAGTATAAAGATATATTATCAAGCAAACATGAAATTAAAATATTGGATATAGGTGCGGGGACTGGTGGGAATTTAACAGGACTACTGTATGCTTTTCTTGATAATTTACCCGATATAAATAATTTCAAAATCATCGCGATGGACGGGAATGAATTTTCATTTAAATATCAAGATGTATTTATTAGTAATGTAAAAAACTATTATGGAAAAAAAATTGAATTTTTATCTTTACACGGTTCCGTTGATAGCGAGAAAGGATTAAAAGAAGCTTTTTCAAGAGCCGAAAAAAAGTTTATAACTCAGGATTTTGATTTTATTATATCCTCTAAATTTTTGGCGGAATTGTATAGTCAAAATCCTGAAGGGGAAAATAATCATTATTTTGAATTATTAAATATTGCTGGTAAATATTTGTCGGAAACGGGAATAATATCTTTGATAGATATTACCCCCCCTGATAAAAAAGGGTCAAGAGGTTTTATGCCTTATATAATAAATGAGGAAGTGAGTGATTATTTACGGTTTTCAAGTGATTTAGCAATTTTGGTTCCACGGATATGCAAAGAATATATGCCGTGTATAAATCCTAAAAAATGTTTTAGGCAAAGAGTAATGTTCGTCAATCATAGTAAAAAAAGAAAAGATGTATCAAAACATTACTATATAGTCTTGGGAAAAAGTCAATTTGTTGATAATATTTCGTCAGAATTATCAATTTTAAAGGATGTGTCCTTTAAAAATTACTATGGTGATGAAATTTGTATTGGTATATGTGATAAAGGCAAATTTAAATGGTTATAAAATATAATGTTTAAATCCTGGGAAAAAATATTGATTAAGAATAAAAACGGGGAGGAAGCCGAAGCATCGGCTCCGGTGATTATCTCTGCATCAAGGGCGACTGATATTCCCGCTTTCTATTCAAAGTGGCTGATGGAAAGATTGAAAAAGGGTTATATCGTCTGGCGGAATCCTTTTAATAATGTTAAGCAGTATATTTCATTCGATAAGACACGTCTCTTCGTTTTCTGGTCAAAGAATCCTAAACCGCTTTTGAAATATCTCCCGGAATTAGATAAAAAGGGAATCAATTATTATTTCCAGTTTACTTTAAATGATTATAAGATAGAAAATTTTGAGCCGAATGTTCCTCCGCTTGATAAAAGGATAGAGACTTTCATAAAGCTTTCAAATCAGATTGGAAAAGATAAAGTTGTCTGGAGATTTGACCCGTTGATACTGACAAATGAAATTGATGAAAATATATTATTGGAAAAAATAAAAAGTGTTGGTGATAAAATATATAAGCATTCATCAAAACTCGTATTCAGTTTTGCGGATATAAATATTTATAGGAAAGTGAAATCGAATCTAAGAAGGGAAGAAATCGAATATATAGAATTTGATAAAATTAAGATGGGAAATATGGCAAGAGGAATATCTGAGCTTAATAAAAAATGGGGTTTGGAATTGGCAACTTGCTGTGAAGAAATTAATCTGGAAGAGTTCGGAATTAAGCATAACAAATGCATTGATGATGAATTGATTTACAAATTATTCAAACAGGATAAAATCTTAATGGATTTTCTGGGTTATGATAATAATGAACAAACGGATTTATTTAGTGAAAATCAGAAAAGACCGAATATGAAGGATAAAGGGCAGAGAAAAGTATGCGGATGCATTGTGAGCAAAGATATAGGTGAATATGACACCTGCAGTCTCTTATGTGTTTATTGTTATGCGAATACATCGGCAGAAAAAGTGAAAAGGAATATTAAAAAACACTCTCCGGAAAAAGAATCCATAGTATTATGAAGCAAGGGAGCAAACTCTTTTCTCTGTTTACCACCCCACCCCTGCCCCTCCATCCCGACTTTGTCGGGATTCCGAGACCTGGAATTGGGAGGGGAATAATGTTTAGCAAAATCTTTTTATTATTAATTACTAATTATCGAAGCACAGCGTAGATCCCAGCCTGTCCCGATGCATCGGGAATGAACCTGTGAATCGGGACTAATTTATTGACAGCAGTTTCCTGTATTCTTCTGTGTTTCTTATAATCCGCAAGGCTTCCTGAAGCTGGATATCGGAAGGGAATAATGCTTCTATCTGCTCTTTTTCGTTTACTATTCTTCTGTTTATTTCCGATTCAATTGCACGTTTCAATTCTTCCCTTGATTTTTCAATTTCGGCTGAGTTTTCTTTGTTAAGTTCGCCGCTTAATTTTTCTAAATCCTGAGAGAAACCGTTTGAGTATCCTTTTAAGTCTGCTATCTTTTTTAAATCCTCGATCTTTTTATATGCTTCGGATTTGTAAATGAAACCGTTTGTGCTGATGTAATTCTTAAATTCTTCGAATATTGCATCCGTGCATTTGAATATTTTTATTCCGGGATTTTTATCAAGATAATAATTCCCGAATTTGAAAAACATATCTTTATATAATAATGCCGAGTATATCTCGCTTTCGGGTTCTGTCTTGATAATTATATCAGGGGTTATCCCGCCGTTTGCATATACGATTCTTCCTCCGAGAGTCCTGAATTCGTTTTGAGAAAACGTTTCTTTATCAATGAATACACCAAATTTATTTTCCCTGAAGTAATTTTTTTCCTGTATCCATCTGCCCGAAGGTGTATAGTATCTTGAAGTCGTGATTTTAAGTTTTGCATCCGAATCAATATCTTTTACAATCTGTACAAGTCCTTTTCCATATGTCTGTGAGCCGATGATGACACCTCTATCCAGATCCTGAATTGCTCCTGCCATAATTTCCGAAGCCGATGCAGTGCCTTTGTTTACAATAAGAACAATAGGTATCTCTTTAGGAATCAGAGGGTCTTCTTTTGAAAAATATTTTATTTCGGAATCTTTTTTCTTTCCTTTGGTGATAACGAGAAGGTTATTTTTAGAAACGAGTTTGTTTAAAATTCCTATCGCAGCATCAAGCAATCCTCCGCCATTATCTCTCAAATCAATAACCAATCCTTTAAAATTGTTTTTTAATTTGAATGTTTTAAGGGTCGTTTCCACTTCATCCACAGCGGTTGAAGTGAACCTGTCGAGTTTGAAGTAAGCAATTCCGTCATTTTCTTCGCCGATAAATCCGGAATAAGATATGTTTTTTAAAATTATTTCCTGCCGTGTAAGGTCAAAGTCGAGAACCTGTTCATCCCTCTGTATAGTCATTTTCAGGCTTGTTCCTGCAGCACCTTTTACAAGTTTATTCACTAAATCGGTTTTTGCATCTTTCAGGTCAACCCCCTCAACGCTTAATATCCTGTCTCCTATCCTTAGCCCTTTTTTCTGTGCTTCGTAACCGTTCATTACATTGGAAATAAAAATGGCACTGTCTCTGTATGAAATTGTGATACCGATTCCTCCGTATTTGCCGTTTACTATCAAATCAATTTCATTCTTACCCTGGTCACCGTAGTAAACCGTATACGGATCGAGTGTTTTCAGCATACCGTCTATGCCTTCTTTCATAAACCTGTCAACATCTATATCATCAACGTAGTTTAACGCAACTTCTTTGAACACTTTCCCGAAAACGTCCAGGTTGCGGTTTATCCTGTCATAAATATCATCATCGCCCCGGAATCCAACTCCGAGGAATATTAATATAGTGAAAAGTGAAAATATCTGATAAAACCTGTTTCTTAAAATATTCTTCATTTTATTTTTTATGAATCTTCTGATTGTTTAAAATTTTAATTATTTCAGCCTGGAGTTTTTGCACGGTTTCCTTTCCGTTCAGTACTTTAAACCTTTTTTCTTTTTTTGCAATTTCACGGTAGCCGTTTATCACCTTTCTATAATATGACTTTTTTTTCTGTTCAATCCTGTCGTCGATGTTTTTCTTATTTTTTTTTCGTTTAAGTGTTTCGTTATAATCTATATCAATCAGGAAAGTAATGTCCGGTATAAGTCCGTCAGTTGCAATTCTGTTCACGTTATTCACGTGTTTCAGGTCCAAATTTCCTCCGTAGCCCTGATATGCCGTAGATGAATCATAGTATCTATCACATATAACAATATATTCTCTTTTTAAGTGCGGTTTGATCACTTCATTCACAAGTTGCTGGCGTGATGCTGAGAACAGCAGAAATTCAGTGAGGAAATGCATATTGTGGTTTTCTTTATCCAGGAGAATCTCGCGGATTTTTTCCGATATATATGTTCCGCCCGGCTCCCTCACGAAAATAACCTTTTTCTTTTTCTCTTTTAAATATTCGTAAAGTAATTTTGCCTGCGTGGTTTTTCCGCTGAAATCAATACCTTCAAAAGTGATGAACATTATTTATTTTAAATTTATTAACATTATATCTTTAAAATATACGTAAAATGAACAAATAGAATAATACAGAAAAAAACTCAAAAATAAACTTAAAATACCGGATTAATAATATTTCAATTAAGATTGAATAAAAAATCTTTTTTAGATAAATTATAAAACTATATTTTATGTTCAGTAAAAATTTAATTCTTTTTGGCCTTTTAGTTATCAATGCTGTTTCGGGTTTCTTTCTGTTTTATTTCAGATACAGTAACCAGTCTATTTTATTGAGTAATTTCGATTTCACAAAGCATTCAAATCTCATCACTATCATACTCTTTGTTCTCCTGGGAGCTTTTATTATCATAAATATGATATCGCGTGCAGAATATAATAAAGGCGGATTGGTGTTACTCCTGATTTGCTCTTTGATAGGTCTTGTATCCTTGTTTGTATCGCTCAGGTTCGAGGATAAGACAGATAAAATTGAAATAACTTCAATTTATATTTTTACGGGGCTTTATGTCTTAATCTCTCTTATATTGCTCTCGCTTTCGCGTTCCAAAAAACTTCATATATTCAGCGGAATATGGATAGTGGTTCTTCTTATAGGGGTTTTATTCTCGTTTACTTTATACCAGGTGTATTATTTCAAGGATGATGTGTCTACATATTACGACGGTACAAAGAGGGCTAATGCCGGTGTGGTACTCGGGGCGGCGGTTTGGGGCGGCAACAGGCCTTCACCCATACTCAGGGAACGCATAAACAAAGCATTTGAAATATATGAAAAAAAATACGTGCCAAAGCTTGTTCTTACAGGGGGCGGCTCTCCGAATGAAATGAGCGAAGGAGAAGTTGCAAAAAATGAATTAATAAAATACGGGGTGGATAAGAATAATCTTTTCGTGGAAGATAAATCGAATTCAACTTTTGAACAGATATTATTCGTCAGGGATAAGCTTTACAAAAAAAACAGGTGGGACAAGATTATTCTTGTTTCAGATAATTACCATCTTTTCCGTTCCTCTGAAATTTGTAGATTCAACGGTATGAACGTTGACTGTATTTCCACCGATACTCCGCACACTCCCGAGGGAGCGATGAATTTTTGTTTAAAAGAGACCGTTGCCGTGATTTTTTACTGGGTATTCGGTATAGGATAAATTTATTAAGTTTAAAAATATTAAAACAAAAATATGGCTGCATCAAAGAGAAGAGATATGAGGATTAAAGTTGTACAGATACTGTACGCTCATGAACTTTCAAAAGATCCCATTGAAAAGGTAAAGAAAGACCAGCTTACGGAAATTGAAGACGAAGAGTTGTATCATTTCGCCTGCGAACTGATCCGGCAGGTTCTCGATAATTCCAAGAAAATTGATAAGTTGATTGAAGGCAGCATCGATAACTGGGAACTCGAAAGGATAGCACTTCTTGATAAGCTTGTCCTGCGAATGGGCGTAGCGGAACTAATGGCGTTTCCCGATATCCCGACAAAGGTGACTATAAATGAAGCTATAGATATCTCGAAATTATTCGGAACCAACAACAGTGGAAAGTTTGTAAACGGTGTACTGGACGCCATACATAACCGGCTCATTAAAGAAGGGAAAATTGAGAAGTCCGGCAGGGGTCTGCTTGATACGAAGAAAAAACCTGATGAAAAATAAAAGTCAGGTCTTTATATGGTCGCTCTTTGATTTTGCAAATTCTTTTTATGCCGTTGTAATTGTTGCATTCGTCTTTGCTGTATATTTTACCGATGTCATTGCAGAAAAGCACCCTGCGGCGGATCTATACTGGTCCCTTGGCATCAATATTTCTATGCTGATATCCGCAGTCCTTAATCCTATATGCGGAGCCCTTGCGGATTACACTTCCAACAAAAAAAAGTTCTTGTTCTATTTTACGCTGCTTGCGGTGATTCCTACTGCGCTAATGTATTTTACAGGAAGCGGAACCATTCTTTTCGGGCTTACACTATTTGTAATTTCAAATATAGGATTTCAGACAGGGCTGACATTTTATGATGCGTTCATTTCCGATATGGTCGAGGAAAAATATTATAATCAGGTTTCTGCATTCGGGTATGCCATAGGATATGCCGGGTCTATTGCAGGCGTTGTGATGGTATTTCCCCTGAAAGATAATCCAAACCTGCTATTTCTTCTTACCGCAATATGCTTCCTGGTATTCTCCCTGCCATTATTTGCTTTTCTCAGGGAAAAAAGAATTCACAAGGATTATGCAAAGGTAAATTATATCAGATACGGATTTAAAAAAGTGATAGACACATTAAAGCATATTAATCAATATAAAAATCTCCGGAATTTTCTTATTGCGTTTTTTTTATATATAGATGCAGTAAATACAATAATATTTTTTTCGGGTATTTATGCAAGAACCACACTTGGCTTTTCTATGACAGAACTTGCAATATTTTTCCTCATAGTTCAGATAACTGCCATGCTCGGCTCATTTCTTTTCGGATATATCGGGGATAAATTCGGGATACTCCGCTCTATTTTCGTTACATTGGTTTTCTGGACGGCAATAACGTTCTTTATTTTCTTTTTTGTCGATAAAGATTCATCTGTAGTGATTTCAGGATTAAGAATCCATTATTTCTTTATTGTGGGAGGATTCGCCGGAACATTCCTTGGCTCTACGCAGAGTCTCTCGCGTGCGTTAATGACGAAACTTACACCTTTCGAGATCAAAACAGAATTTTTCGGATTCTATGCACTTTTTGATAAAACCTCGACCTTGCTGGGACCACTAACTTTTGGTATGGTTTCCTGGCTCACCGGCTCTCAGAATTTTGCCGTTCTCTCAATTGGAGTTTTTTTCCTCTCCGGTATGTTGTTATTAAGAAGAGTAAAAGAACACAACATTGAATAATTTAAAAATTGAAAATAAAGAGCAGCCAGAATTTTTATCACTGATAAAACTTATCGATGATGAAAATGAATTCGTCTATCAAAACGTGAGGGAAAAATTTGTTTCGTATGGAAAAGAAGCATTGCATTTCCTCGGGGATTATATTAATTCGGATGACGATGTTATTGCAGTCCGCGCAAAAGAAATCTGTGAAGAAATCAATTTTAAATCTGCAGAAAAAAAATTAAGGGATTTATCTTATAAGGAAAATATTCTCGAAGAGGTAGCTTTTTCAATAGCGTCTTATGAATATCCGGAGGTAGATTACGAAAATTATAAAATGATACTTGATAATATGGCGAGCGACCTGAAAAAACAAATTGATACTAAATTTCCCGGGGATGTTTCGGCTTATGATAAGATAAAAATGCTCAATCATTATTTCTTTGTTGAGAAAGGTTTCAAGGGCAACACAAAAGATTATTATGAAATCGATAATAGTTACATAAACCGCGTGATAGACAGGAAAACAGGAATTCCTATAACATTGTCGATTGTTTATATCCTGATATCTCAAAGATTAGGGATGCCGGTAACGGGTATGAATATTCCAAACCATTTTATCATAAAGTATAAGGATGAAACGAATGAATTTTTTATAGATGTCTTTAACAAGGGAGTGGTGATATCAAAACCTGAAGCACTGAATTTTCTCAGACAATTTGGTGTATATGAAAAAGATTTTGATGAACTGCCTTTTCTTCAGAGTTCAAGCGAGAAGAATATTATCAGAAGGATATTTGCAAATCTGATAAATGCCTATGAAAAGGAAAAGAATGAAAAGAAAGTTGAACAATTAAAAAAACTGCAATCGTATTTCGGTTAGGTTATTATAATTAGTAATTAATTATTAATTACATGCCTTTGTCACCCTAAACTCGTTTCAGGGTCTAATCCAATCTGAGAAAAGAGATTCTGAACCAGGTTCAGAATGACAAAATTTATTATTTAATTAGAAGCATTTTTCTTGTTTCAAAATAGTCTTCCGCTTTTAACTGATAAAAATAAACCCCGCTCGGCAAATTACTCCCGTCGAACATTACTTCATATGTCCCCGGCTGTAACTGTTCATTTACGAGTGTTGAAATTTCTTTGCCGAGTAAATCATAAACTTTGAGTGAAATCTTAATTTCCCCCTTTGAAGGGGGGTAGGGGGGATGACCAGATACATCAAACCTAATCTTCGTCACCGGATTGAAAGGATTTGGATAGTTTTGCGACAACGAATAATTTGATGGAATTTCCGAACTAGTATTTTGTATTCCTATTATTTCTGAAAGTGGACGCCGCCAGACAGAATTACCCATAGTTCCGGCAAAGATGTTATTGTTTGTAATTATTAATGAAAATGTATTTGGAATTCCAACAAACCCTTGATTTACTTGAGACCAGTTCGTTCCGTCATTTGTTGAAAGATAAATACCTGATGTTGTTCCTGCAAATAAATTATTTCCAATAGCTGCAAGAGAATGAATAGAATTATTAAAACCCAATTCAGTTTGAGCCCAACTGTTACCATTATTTGTTGAGACATAAACACCATAAGGAGATGTCCCTGCATAGATATAATTTCCGCTTACCGCAAGAGAATAGACATTTCTATTATTCAATGAAGTTTGTGTCCAACTGCCTCCATTATTTGTTGAAAGATAAACCCCCGAACTACTTGTTCCTGCAAATAAATTACTTCCGCTTACAGCAAGTGTAGGTACAGTTTTATCATATAGTGCTGTCGAATACCAGTTGTTTCCATAATCTGTTGAATAACAAACCCCATACTGATATCTCCCCGCAAATATTGTATTTCCTATGGTAACAAGAGAATAAACAATAGAATTACTTAATCCAGTTAGCGACCAGGTACTTCCATTATTTGTTGAAACATAAACACCATCATAGTTTCCACAACCGGCATAAATTTTACCATTTAGTACTGCAAGTGCCTGAATGTCTTTATTGTTTAAGGTGGTTTGCGTCCAGTTGCTTCCATTATTAGTAGAGAGATATACGCCGCTGTTAATCGTTCCCGCAAAGAAATTATTCCCGTTTACGGCAAAGGAAATAACAAGTCGATTATTAAATGAAGATTGCGCCCAGTTTGTCCCATTATTTGAAGATTGATATATACCATTGTTCAAAGTACCTGCAAATAAATTATTCCCGCTTACAGCAAGTGAATAAGTGCATTGATTGTTTAAAGCGGTTTGTGTCCAATTATTACCATTATCTGTTGATAGATAGACTCCATCTGTACTTGTTCCCGCAAAGATATTACTCCCGATTATTGAAAGAGTATATACCCATTTATTGTTCAAAGTAGTTTGTGTCCAGTTCGTCCCATTATTTGTTGAGAGGAAAACTCCGTTATTGCTTGTTCCTGCAAATAAATTATTTCCGTTTACAGATAGAGAATATACCGTTTGGTTGTTCAAAGAAGTTTGAGTCCAATTTGTTCCGTTATTTGTGGAGAGATATATCCCAGTATTTTGAGTTCCTGCAAAGATATTATTACCGCTTACGAGCAGAGTATTGACATTAGAAGCATTTAAAGGTGTCTGCGTCCAGTTTGTACCATTATTAGTTGAGACATATATTCCATAATTGTATGAACCTGCAAAAACATAATTTCCGTTAATCGCAAGAGTATGAATATCTACATAATTCAAAGCTGTCTGCGTCCAATTCGTGCCACTATCCGTAGAGAGATATACTCCGGCATTTGTTGCAGCAAAAAATTTACTCCCACTTACGGCAATAGCCCGAACATTTAGATTATACATTGAAGTTTTAGACCAACTCATACCGTTATTAGTGGAGAAAAAGATACCGCTTGGATAGTTATAGTCATATGTTCCAGCAAAAATATTATTTCCACTAACAGCCAGAGAATAGACGGTGCCTCCATACATACCATCACATTGCACCCATTGACATTTACAATATTCAATTGTTAAAGTGAAATGTAAGATTAAAACAAAAATTAAAAAATAAAATATTTTTTTCATTTTAATAAAACTAATTTTCTCGACTCCGAATATTTTCCGGAAGTTAATTTATAGAAATATATGCCACTCGGCAGATTACTACCGTCAAAAGTTACTTCATAAGTCCCGGGTTGTAATTTTTCATTTACAAGTGTTGTAATTTCTTTTCCGAGCAAATCATAAACTATTAAAACCACCCTGTCATTCCCGAATGTTTTTATCGGGAATCCATTAAAAGGTATTTCAAACCTAATCTTCGTCACCGGATTGAAGGGGTTCGGATAATTTTGGGATACAGAATATTTGTCGGGTACTTTCGATGAAATATTTTGTATCCCCATTATTTCTGATAATGCACGACGCCACACAGAATTATTTTGAGTTCCCGCAAAAACATATCCATTTGAAATGCATAAATTATAAACAATCTTGCCTTCAATCCCCTGGCTTCTTTGTAACCAGTTTGTTCCGTTATTTGTAGAAACAAAAATACCATTTGAGGAAGAAATAATAATATTCAAACCTGATATTGAAATATCATTAATATATGACCCTGTTAAAGAACTATTCAAGTTTGTCCAAGTGTCTCCTTTGTTCGTGGAAAGAAAAATCCCATTTCCCCAAGTTCCGGCGAAGGTGTATATACCTGAGCAAACGATTGCTCTAATCCACGAAGAAGGAAGACCATTATTTTTTCGATTCCAGCTTGCACCATAATTTGTAGAAATGAATATAGTAGTATCCGTACCTGCGAAAATACTTGAATCGGAAGCCGTAATAACATATACTGCTTGATTATTTATTCCATTATTTGCATTAACCCAATTTTGACCAAAATTAGTTGAACGAAATACAGGCCCATTACTTACAAATATATTTGAACCTTGAGATTCAATAGCATATATAAGTAAGCCGGCTAATCCATTGTTAATTGAAATCCAATTTTGACCATAATTAGAAGTTCGATAAACACCTGTCCCCCAATCCCCTGCAAATATATATGAACCGGAGCCTGTAATTGCTTCAATACTTAAATCGGGTAATCCGATATTTATCCAGTTATTTCCATTGTTTGAAGATGAATAAATGCCGCATCTTGAGGTTCCTGCGAATATATTTGTTCCGATGACTTTTAAACACGGAATGTATTGCAAATTAAATCCCTTTTGCAGCCAATTTGTACCGTTATTTGTAGAAAGAAAAACTCCACCAAAAGCTGAACCGGCTAAAATATTTGAATTCTTAAATTTTAAAATATTAATAGGATAAGTGGTAAGGTCGGATTTTACAGATGTCCAGTTTGAGCCATTATTTGTGGAGCGAAAAATGCCATAATCATTACCCGCAAAAATTATGGTTCCTGATACATCAATCGTATTAATCATAGTTGATGTTAGACCATTATTTATTGTTACCCATGATGTGCCATAGTTAGAGGAAAAATAGACACCACCATCTCCCATACTTGCAGCATAAATATTTATACCGGATGAGGCAAGTGAATAAATATATAAATTTGTGATACCATTATTTACCGGTGACCAGCTGGAACCACCGTTTCCCGAAACGTAAACTCCATTGCCCTGGCTTCCTGCGAATATATATGACCCCGATGCAGTTAGTGCCGTAATCCGATTATACGTATTAATTCCGTTGTTGACAGTAAACCAATTCGCTCCGTTATTAGTTGATTTATATATTCCATTAAATGATGTTCCAGCGTAAATATTCGTTCCGTCTGATGCAAAAGCTCTAACTTGCTTATTTGATAAATCGAATACCGAAGTCCAGTTTAATCCCCAATTTGTAGATTCAAAAACTCCGGTAGATGATGTGCCTGTAAATACTTTTGTCCCATAAATACCAATTGAATATATATCTGTATTTGATAATCCACTGTTAACTTGCGTCCAGTTTTCACAATTATTGGTGGAATAGTAAACACCATTTTCAGTTCCAACAAATATATTGTTTCCTGATACAGCTATTGAACTAACCCATCCTCCATAAGGTCCATTCGTCTGCTCCCACTGTGCATAACAATTTCCTAACAGCAATGTTGAGCAAAGCGAAATCCCGATGAGTCTCCGAATCGGGAAATAATGAATAATAATTGTAAAAATAATCTTTTTCATTTAAGCAAGATTAATTTTTTTGTCTCTATAAAATTTCCCGCTCTCAGCTGATAAAAATAAACCCCTGATGGTAAATTGCTCCCATCAAATGTAACTTCATAAGTTCCCGGCTGTAATTGTTCATCGACAAGTGTCGTAATTTCTTTTCCGAGCAAATCATAAACTATTAAAACCACCCTGTCATTCCCGAATGTTTTTGTCGGGAATCCATTAGAAGGTATTTCAAACCTAATCTTCGTCACCGGATTAAATGGATTTGGATAGTTCTGAGATAAATTAAATGAACCCGGAATGTTATAATTTAACTCATATACATTTGTTAGTGACGTGTCTCCATATACCACACCGTTAATTTTGCATCCTTTTAAAGTCAAACTATAACCTCCAAAACCCCCGCCACCATAACCCTGATTACTGTAATTACGAAATCCGTATCTACGGATATAACTTTTGGAATATCCTCCCCCGGCATAGGGATTTGACCAAGAATATTCGTAGGTTTTTCTAATAGTTGTATCACCGAATATTGCATAGCTTGAAGTACCGAGGCATATGTAACTTCCGGAACCACAATTTCTTACAGTATCGCCGTTTATAGCAGCAAGACTATCAATTAATTTTTCATTTAAATAATTAGGACAAGAACCGGTTGAATCATATCTGTAAACGCTTCCTGTTATACTATCTACCCTGTAATAACCATTAAATAGACTTGAATTAGAAGAGTTTAAATAATAATATAAATGATTATTAACACTTCTACTAAAAACCGCTGTAAATTTTTCAACCCAATAATAACTTCCCCCTCCAAAAGACCATTCGTTCCCTTGATATACCCAAAAATTCCCGATATGCAAAGGAAAGTACCTGATCGAAAGAGTATCTAATGCGAAAAGACTATTCCTAACAAACAAAAGCATAAAGAAAATTATTATAAAGAATTTTATCTTTTTCATCATACAAAATTTTATTTAAGTAAGATTAATTTTTTTGTCTCTATAAAATCTCCCGCTCTCAGCTGATAAAAATAAATTCCTGAGGGTAAATTGCTCCCATCAAATGTTACTTCATAAGTCCCGGGTTGTAATTTTTCATTTACAAGTGTTGTAATTTCTTTTCCGAGCAAATCATAAACTATTAAAACCACCCTGTCATTCCCGAATGTTTTTGTCGGGAATCCATTAGAAGGTATTTCAAACCTAATCTTCGTCACCGGATTGAATGGATTGGGATAGTTTTGTGACAAAAAATATTTATTAGGAATATCGGAATTTGTTTTTCCTATGAAGACATTCCCTCCATTTGTTGTTCTGAGTATTGTTCCCCCGTCTCCGACAATCCAGCCATTATTTAAACTTATGAAATTTATATTCCAAAGAGTATTATTTGTAATAGTAGTTTGAGTATTCCAGTTACCTCCTCCATTATTAGTTTTTAAAACTATTCCATTATAACCAACAGTCCAACCTACTTGAGCATTAGAAAAGTAAACAGAATAAAAATTTTGATATGTACCACTTACTTGAAAGTTCCAATTTGTTCCTCCATTAGTAGTGATTAGGATATTTCCACCATTGCCTACAACCCAGCCTGACTGGGAATTAATGAAATAAATTGAAAATAATATATTATTTAACCCATTAATTTGTGGAACCCAGTTAATTCCTCCATTAGTAGTCTTGTAAACTGAGCCATTTTTAGTCGTGCCATGATCGTAACCACCTACAGTCCAGCCAATTTGAGCGTCAATAAAATAAACAGTATAAAAGAAATCATACAAATTGAGGGATTGACTAAACCAATTTGAACCTCCAGTAGTTGTTTTCAGTATTGTTCCATAGCTACCCACTGTCCAGCCGGTTTGAGAGTTAACAAAATATTCAGAAAATAAATAATCAGTGATTCCGCTTATTTGAGAACTCCAATTTATTCCGCTATTTGTTGTCTTGAGAATCGTTCCCCAACTTCCAACAACCCAACCCGCTTGATTATCAACAAAATAAACAGAACGTAAATTATTCGACGAATTACTTATTTGAGAAATCCAATTCTCTCCCCCGTTTGTTGTTTTGATTATCGACCCTGACCATCCCGCCGACCAACCTGTTTGAGAATCACGAAAGTAAATAGAAAAAAGATCATTTGTTGTTCCGGAATTTTGCGATACCCATTGTGCATTCGCAATTATTAACGAAAAATGAATAATGAGTAATGTGAAAATTATTTTTTTCATAATAGAAAAATTATTTTGGTAAAACCGGAAATGGTTAAGGGTAGAATAGGTAATAGTATATTATCAAGAATAAATCTCTTATCGGCACAAATTACACCTTTTTTCATTTCGTGCCCCTCCTGTTTTTTATGAAAATCTAAAGTAATTCTTTTTAAATTACCATAGTTATTTTTATATTCAATAATTTGATACCGCTTTTTATCGTCAGACAGGAATCCCAATAAATCGGAATAGGGTTGTCCGACCTATTGTTTTTTTAATTTTTGATTTTTGAATTTTAATTTTTCTCACATCCATCCTGTCCGGTCAAGGCTCCTGTACTGTATCGCTTCGCTGATGTGTGCGGGTTTTAGTTTTTCATCTCCGGCAAGGTCTGCTATCGTTCTGCTTACTTTCAGTATTCTGTCATACGCTCTAGCAGATAGCCCGAGTCTTGTGATTGCCATTTTCATCAGGTTCTCGCAATCAGAATCAATACTGCAAAATTCCTTGATATCTTTTGATGACATATTGGAATTTGAATAGACTCCTTGAATCGACGAGAATCTTTTTATTTGAATTTCTCTCGCTTTAATGACTCTTTCTCTAACCTTTTCGGATTTCTCGGAATCTGCTTTGCTGGAGAGTTCCTGATAATTCACAGGATTAACGTGAATATGAATATCTATTCTGTCAAGTATCGGACCGGAAATTTTCATCAGGTTTTTCTGGAGCTGATTATCGCTGTACATTTCCTGCTCTTTGATATTGCCGGCAGGCGAGGGATTCATTGCCGCTACGAGCATAAAATTACAGGGATACTGTACGGTAATTTTTGAACGCGAAATTGTAACCACTCTGTCTTCGAGCGGCTGGCGCATAACTTCAAGCACGTTCTTTTTGAATTCGGTTAATTCGTCGAGAAATAAAATTCCGTTATGGGCAAATGAAATCTCGCCGGGCTTGGCATTCGAACCCCCGCCTACAATTGAAACGTCGCTCGCTGTATGGTGAGGGGAGCGGAAAGGTCTGGTGGATATCAGTGATGTATCGGGCGGAAGCAAGCCTGCTATTGAATGTATCTTTGTCGTTTCAAGTGCTTCATCGAGCGTAAGCGGCGGAAGTATTGTAGGGAGGCGCTTTGCAAGCATACTTTTCCCCGAGCCCGGGAGACCTATCATAATTATATTGTGTCCGCCTGCGGCTGCAACCTCAAGACCCCTTTTCACATCTGCCTGACCTTTCACATCCGAAAAATCCACCGCATAAAAATTTTGCTGTTCGAAAATCTCACGTGAATTTAATTTGTATGGTTCGGGAATAATTTCATCGTTCAGGAAACCGAGAACCTCCTGAACCGTTTCAAACGGAAATACGTCAAGCCCTTCCACAATCGCAGCTTCTTTGGCATTCTCGATAGGGAGAATGATTCCTTTGAATTCTTTTCTTCTGGCTTCCAGTGCAATGGGCAGGACTCCGGGAATTTTGCGGAGCCTTCCGTCAAGAGAAAGTTCTCCTGCGAAAACGTAGTCTTTCACCTTATCCGGTTTCACCTGATTTGTCTCGCATATTATTCCGATTGCAATAGGTAAATCGAAACCCGAACCTTCTTTTTTAATGTCCGCCGGGGAAAGGTTAATTGTGACTCTTTTTACAAACGGGAAAAATAATCCTGTATTTTTGATTGCTGCCATCACTCTGTCACGTGATTCTTTCACTGCATTATCAGGTAAGCCAACCACTGAAAAATTGTGCATTCCGGGATCGATGTGAGTCTCAACCCTTACTATATAAGCATCGACGCCGAATGTAGCAGCTGTGAATACTTCTGTAATCATAAGACTTATGAATAATAAAGTTTAATTTTTCTTTTTAAAAACGAGGGTAAGCGGAACACCCATAAAGCCAAAATTTTCCCTGACTTTTCTCTCCAGAAATTTTTTATAATTTTCGCTGATGAGCTTCGGATCGTTTACAAAAAATGCAATCACGGGCGGAGATGCTTTTATCTGCGTAATATAGTTTATTTTTGCTTCCTTGCCCCTCGATGATGAAGGAGGGGTAGTCCTTATTTCAGGAAGTAATATTTCATTAAGACTGCTTGTTTTTACGGTTTTATTTCTTTCGTCGTAAATATTCTTCGCTTCTTCAAGCACCTTATGAATTCTCTGCTTTGTAGTTGCAGAGATGAATATAAATTTTAAAAAATTAAAACTCTTTAAGTGTTCGGTGATTTTGTTCTCGATAAGTTTTGCTGTCTTTGAATCTTTTTCAATAAGGTCCCATTTATTTATGACTATCAGCAATCCTTTTTTATATTTTATTACTTCTTCGATAATTCTTGTATCCTGCTTGTCAAGTTTAAAAAAAGATGACTTGATATCCGATACGTTCTCGAATGCCTCGAAAATAAGTGTGGCATCAACCACAAGTATCACCACATCGCTGCGCTTGATTGCTTTGTATGTCCTTACTGTGGAAAAAAATTCAAGAGACTCTTTCTGGCTGATTTTACTTTTTTTTCTCAGACCGGCTGTATCGATGATAACTATATCTTCACCGAAATATTTTATAACGGAATCAATTGAGTCGCGTGTGGTACCGGGAATATCCGTGACTATATTGCGGTCTTCGTTAAGGATTGCATTAGCTATGGAAGATTTCCCGGCGTTAGGTCTTCCTACAATTGAAAATTTAATTCTTGTATCTTCTATTTCCTCTTTCTCCTCGAAATCAATCGTGACTATATCGAGAAGGTCTGCCACATTTCTTCCGGAAAGAGCCGATATAGTATAAGGTTCTCCGAGTCCGAGTTTATAGAAATCAATCTTATCGATATCTTTCTCGTTATTATCAATTTTATTTACGGCTAAAATCACTTCTTTCTTGCCGGAGTTTTTACGGATAAGATTTGCAATTTCAATATCGGCAGGGTGAACGCCTGTTGTGCCTTCCACAACAAAAAGAATTTTATCCGCCTCGGATAAAGCAATTTTTATCTGTACGCGTATCGCCTTATCAAAAGGTTCATCGGAATGCGGTACAAATCCGCCTGTATCAATCAGGAAAAATTTCCTTCCGAGCCAGTCTGCTTCGCCGTAATTCCTGTCACGCGTTACTCCGCTTTCGGGATGCACTATTGCAACACGTCTTCCTATGATTCGGTTGAACAGAGTTGATTTACCTACATTGGGTCTTCCTACGATTGCCACTACATTTTCCATACAGGAAAAATTACCTTTTATATCATTCGTTTTCAATGAATTAAGAAATCAGAATAAAATTAGTAATTAATAATCAGTAATTAATAATTTTCCTTTTATTCTAACCTCCGTTTTCTCCATGCTATTACAGAATAAAAGGTTGTTTTTTTAGCAAACTTTTCAAGAAATATTTATAGTAATTTTTACATTAATGCTAAGTTATTTTGTTCTTATAAACTATAAAATAAGTTTCATTCTGTGCGAAGCATAGTCCCGATAACGAAGTGTATCGGGATTCTTCGTGACCTTCGTAGCCTTAGTGTTGCAGATATAAAAGTTCTTTTTGTTTGTTGCTTTGCTACGCCGTGCCTCCGTGTTAAAGATTTGTCGTTTGTTTTTTGTCTATACTGTAAATCCCTGAATCCTATAAATCACGATTCACTATTGATTTGAATTTAAACTTTTTGTAATTCAGCATATATTAAACCAAATTAATTTAATTTTATGGATATCCTTGATAAACCTCTGTTTCATATCGGTGAAAGCGTTATTACGCTTTTATCAATATTATTATTTGCGATTATACTGCTGATTATTATAATAGTTGCTGCAATTAACAAAAAAATATTATTGAAAAAAGTTTTTCCGCGGCACAATATTAACGAGGGTGTTGCAAAAGCATATACAAGCATTCTGACATATTTAATTTTAGTTATTGGTGTCCTCATCGCACTCGGTGTGGCAGGAATTCCTGTCACCGGCTTATTTGCCGGAGGAGCGGCTCTGCTTATAGGAATCGGATTCGGCATTCAGAATATAGTCAATAACTGGGTTAGCGGTATCATCATTCTTTTCGAGAGACCTATCAAGGAAGGGGACTTTATAGAAGTTGACGGAATACTGGGAACCGTCACTGCAATTGCCGCAAGAAGTACAAGAATAAATACTCTGGGCGGAGTTACTATTATTATTCCGAATTCAAGAATTCTTGAACAGAAAGTAATTAACCGCAGTTATTACGAAAATACACAGATTGATATTCCGGTAATCATAAATTATGATGAAGATATAGAAAAAGTGAAAAGCATTTTGCTTAAGATTGCAGAAACTCATCCGAAGGTATTAAAAGATCCCGTACCATCCGTAGCAGTAAGTGAATTAATCGAATATGGAATTAAACTAAAACTTTGGGTCTGGATAAAAGAGCAAACAGCATATGGCGAAATCAGGAGTTACGTGAATTATGAATTACTTAAAGAATTCCGTAAAGAAGGAATTAACGTTGCGCATCCGAAAACAGAAATCAGAATCAAAGAAAAATTATAAATTTTGGGAAACAGAATTTTTATAGAACCCGGAGATATCACAAAACAGAATACAGATGCAATTGTAAACGCCGCAAATAAATCCCTTCTTGGAGGCGGGGGAGTTGACGGTGCTATTCACAGGGCTGCAGGAAAAGATTTGCTCGAAGAATGTAGAAATCTCGGAGGATGCAATACGGGCGAAGCAAAAATCACAAAAGGATATAATCTGAATGCAAATTACGTGATTCACACTGTCGGTCCTGTATGGTATGGCGGAGATAACAACGAAGAAGAAAAACTTGCAGAATGTTATCGCAATTCTTTACAACTTGCTGTCAAAAATAAAATTAAATCGATTGCATTTCCGGCAATAAGTACAGGGATATATAGATTTCCTATTGAGAAAGCTGTAAGGATTGCAGTTAAAGAAGTGAAAAACTTTCTTGAAAAAAATAGTTCAATAGAAAAAGTGGTTTTCGTATGCTTTGATGAATTTACTTATGCATTATATTTAGAAGAATTAAGGAATTAGAAATTAATCTTATGTTTTGGCTAAAGCCTATTATATTTTTTAACCCAACCCCGCCGTGAACGGCGGGGAAATTGAAAGTAACAAATATTGGTTCTGAAAAGATATTAAAAAAAAGTTTTGAATTACCCCGTCGTTCACGACGGGGTAAAAGAACCACCAGTTTATGGCTTTAGCCAAAATTTCAATATTCCGCCCTCGTTGGTGTTTAAACGAAGTGTCACCAACAAGGTAAATGCTGTTGGTGTCATCCCGGTGAGTCGTGATTTAAACACCAAAAGCGGCGAGACTTTTGAATTTTAAATTAAATTTTGACTTTTGACCTTTGAGTTTTAACTTTTTATTAGTGGTTTGATTTTCCCTTACAATTTGCGTATTTTTAGCACTTTAATAATTAATTGTATTAGTTTAAATGCCATTAAGACATAAATCTGCTCAAAAAAGAGCAAGGCAAACTGTAAAGAAAACCGAAAGAAACAAAAAGGTTAAAGCAATAATTAAAGGTGCGGTGAAAAAATTAAGGATGCAAAAAGATAAAGCAGCAGCCGAAACCGAATTAAAGAAAACAACGACAATTCTGGACAGAGCAGCAACAAAAAGGATTATACATAAGAATAAAGCCGCAAACTTAAAATCGAAACTTACAAAGACAGTTAATAAGTTAGGTTAATTTATATCTTAGTTTTTTTTATAAATGTCATTTTGGTTTCTCCGGAAATTGAAATGGCATTTTTATTTACATGTAACCGATTTAACCGCAAAAATTTAAAAAATTACGGAATGAAAAGAATGTTTGTTGATTTGTCTATTTATTAAGGTAACTTATTTTATATTCCGTAAAGACCCTGAGAGCATTCAGAAAATCACTCCAGCCATTACAATTTGATAATGCATTTTTGATCCCTAATTCACTATTTTCCCATCCTGATTCGGAAATCTTTACCAGAACTTTATTTTTTATTTGCTGAAATGTGATTTCAGCGCGGATCTTATATTCAACCATATTCCCGTTCCATTCAAGAACGATTTTACTATGCGGAACAACCTCTATTACATTTAAAATTACTGCATTCTCACCCCATGCCCACAAAACCTCTCCCGTGGTGTCTAAATTCTTTTTAGCATCAGATGTAAAATATCTCATCAGATTTTCCGATTTCGTAACATTATCCCAAACCTTATCCAGCTCACCTCTTATTTGCATTCCGATTTTGTAATGCAAAGAGCCGTTTCCGGTTTTTGTATATAAAGGTTTGCAGTTGTAATTTTTCATAGTTTCCCTTATTTAAAATTACATAAATATTTTCATCTTTTCAGTGAAAAAAAACATCATACATAGTCTGAATAATTTATTCAAATGTCTGATTTGTAAGCAATCAAATCAATTGCAACGAGAACATCTTTCGGAAGCCTTGACACCTGTACAGTGCTTCTGGCAGGTTTAGAATCAGTAAAATGCTGTGCAAATATTTCGTTCATACCGGCAAAGTCATTCATATCTTTTAAAAAGACAGTTGCTTTTAAAGCGTTATCAAGCGATGAACCGTTTTCCTGAAGAAGTGACTTAAGGTTCTCAAGTACTTTATTAGTTTGTTCCTTAATTCCTCCTTCGGTCAGTTTCCCGTTTTTATCCAGAGCAATTTGCCCAGATGTGAAAATTAAATTACCAAAACTTACTCCCGCAGAGTATGGTCCTAACGGATCCGGTGTTTCTGAGCTATAAATTGCCTTTTTCATTTTAATATTAATTAATTCAAAAAAGTTTTACCCGCATTTTTCAATAATTCTATCGATATCATTATCAGAATAATATTCTATAATTATTTCACCTCTCGATTTTGTTTTGCTTTTCACCGTTACCTTGGTTCCGAAGAACATTGTAAGTTTGTCTTCTAATTCCTTATAGTAGTTATCCTGTACTCCCGTGCTGACTGTTTTTTTCTTTCTGGGTTTAACGGATTTTTTTGTGATATCTTCGAGCTTTCTCACGGAAATAAGTTCGGATAGAATCCTTTGCCAGAGTACATTCTGGTCTTCTTTATCTTCAATTCTCAAAAGCATTCTTGCGTGAGCTTCGGAAATTTCGTTTTTACGCAAAGATGCTTTTATGTCGTCCGGAAGTTTTAAAAGTCTTAAAATATTTCCTATTGTGCTTCTTTGTTTCGAAACTTTCACGGCAATCTGTTCCTGAGTTAATCCGCATTCATCCATCAATCTCTGATAAGATGAAGCAAGCTCCATCGGGTTAAGGTCTTCCCGCTGAACGTTTTCAATCAATGAAAGCTCGAGCATATTTTCTGCCGAATCATCTTCAGTCTTGTAGATGTATGCGGGAATGGTTATCAATCCTGCTTTCCCCGCGGCTATAAGTCTTCTTTCACCGGAAATTAAATCAAAATTACCGGGAAAATCTTTAGACATTTTTACTGTTACGGGCTGAAGGATACCTATTTGCCTTACCGAATCAGTAAGTTCATTTAATTTCTCCTCGTCGAAGTCTTCACGCGGTTGATAAGGATTGACCTTTATCCTGCTTAATTCTATTTCAAGAAAGATCTTTTTTATGTCTTCAGGAGTTTTTTCATCCAGTGAACCAAGATCAACTTTCTTTTCCGTGAATAATGCCGAAAGTCCTTTTCCGAGACCTGATTTTTTATCCATATCCATATTTTTATATATTTCTCTTTAAAAATTCCGTAGCTAAATCCGAATAATTTTTTGCGCCGGTTGAAAAGGCATCATATACCGTTATAGGCTTGCCATAGCTTGGAGCTTCGCCTATTTTCACGTTTCTGAAAATTTTTGTTTCAAAAACTTTTTCCGCGAAGTATTTTCTTAGTTCACCCTCTACCTGATTTGCGAGTCTCAGTCGTGAGTCGAACATTGTTAAAAGATAACCTTCAATATTCAAGGACGGATTAAAGGTGTTCTTTACCATCTTTATTGTGTTAAGTAACTGCGTCAAGCCCTCAAGCGCATAATACTCACATTGAACGGGTATAAGAACGGAATTCGCCGCAGAGAGAGCATTGATTGTGATTAAACTCAGAGAAGGAGGGCAGTCAATAATAATATAATCAGGCATCTTAAATCCTTCATCGGTCGAGTAAAGATACTCCGTGATTTTATCTTTCAGTTGCCGCTCCCTGAATTCAAATTCGATTAGTTCGAGTTCTGCGCCTACAAGATTTATATTTGAAGGAATAAGTTTCAGATTTGCCACCTGTGTATCCATAAGGCAATCTTTCAACTTCTTATCGGAAATAAGAAGTTGATAAGTTGTATTCTCGTTATCTTTTGCGTCAATCCCCATTCCTGTGGATGCATTTGCCTGAGGGTCGGAATCTATCAATATGACATTTTTCCCCGCCGCTGCGAGGCATGAGGAAAGATTAACTGCAGTGGTGGTTTTCCCGACTCCGCCTTTCTGATTGGATATTGAAATTATTTTAGTCAATACTACGCCTCAATTTTATCTCCGGGATTCATTACAATGCACTCTTTGCCAATTGACTGAATTTTTTTTCTGAATTCTTCAGCATCAGCCTTGATTACATCGAATGTATTGTAATGTATGGGAATCACTTTTTTTGCATTTAGAAACTCAGCTGCTTTAACAGCATCGTCAATTCCCATTGTGAAATTATCACCTATCGGAAGAAAGGCGTAATCAATTGAATTTGTTTCACCGATGAGCTTCATATCATAGAAAAGCGCAGTATCGCCTGCATGGAAAAATGTTTTTCCATCGAGGTAAAGTAAAATACCCGCGGGGTCTCCGGCATAAGCACCATCGGGGGTTGTCGACGAATGATGTGCGAGTGTCAGCTTCACTCGTCCAAATGGGAAACTATATCCGCCGCCGAGATTCATTGTATGAGTAAGCCTCACCCCCTTGCTTTCAGCATAATTTGCAAGTTCATAAGTAGCAAGCACTAAAGCATTATTATTTCTTGAAATTTCAATCGTATCTCCGAAGTGGTCACCATGTCCATGAGATAAAACGATGAAATCACATTTTATGTCAGAAGGTTTTACGATTGCTTTCGGATTTCCCGTGATAAAAGGATCAATAACAATTGAATACTTTGAGCTTTCAATTTGAACAAATGAATGTCCGTGAAATTTGATTTTCATAATAATTTTGTTGTTTAATTTTATAAATTACAATTAAATAAATATTAATTCAATTTGAATAGAGTTACATAGAATTATGTTTTAAAAAACTTCAATTGAACAGGATTTCTTGTTACTATAAAATTTTAAAGTGTATTCATCCTGCTTTTTCTAAAACAAAAACAATTTCGGATTAGTTTGCATGAATTTCAATATTTGGCGAAATTTTAAAAATTACTCTTAAATAAATGTTTTGATTTTTTACTATATTTACTTTTGTAAATATGAAATATATTTTATGCTAAATTAAAACTAAATGAATTATGCTTTTACAGGATAAATTAAATTTGATCATACCAAAGCTTAGAAAAGAAGCAAAAGAAATAGTAACTAAATACGGTAGCAAGTCAATCGGGGAAGTTACTATCGACCAATTGTTCGGAGGTATGAGGGGCATTAAGGGTCTTATTTGTGATACTTCGGAGGTTAATCTTGATTCAGGGCTTTCTATCAGAGGTATTCCTATCCTCGAGCTCACGGACAGATACCCCGAGGAAATTTTTTACTTAATGCTCACAGGTGAACTACCGAATAAAGAAGCACTTGATGATCTGCAGGGTGAACTGAAACGGAGAAGCGATGTTCCTTTTTATGTCTGGGTGGTTTTGAGTGCCCTTCCGACGGAAACCCATCCGATGGTAATGCTCAGTACCGCTATACTCGCTATGGAAAATGAATCTTTCTTCAAGAAAAGATATGAAGAAGGGATGGATAAAAATACATTGTGGGTTCCGATGTTAATTGACTGTCTTAATTTGATAGCCCGGGTTCCGGTAATTGCAGCATTCATTTACAGAAGAAAATTCAGCAAAGGTCCCAAAATTGAAATCGACCCGACTCTTGACTGGGCAGCAAATTATGGACATATGCTTGGTGTTGAAAAATATAAAGAATGTTTCTTTGCAATGATGAGGTTATATTTGACACTTCACGCAGACCATGAAAGCGGGAATGTAAGTGCCTTTGCTTGTCAAACCATAGGTTCCGCTTTATCAGACCCGTATTATGCAGTCAGCGGCGGCTTGAACGGTCTTGCCGGACCATTGCACGGACTCGCAAATCAGGAATGTTTGAAATTTATAATAAAGTTAAGAGATGATATCGGACACCAGCCAAGCGATGAAGAAGTGAAGAATTACTGCCAGACCCTTCTTGATCATAAAAGAGTGATTTCAGGTTATGGTCACGCAGTATTAAGAGTAACTGACCCGAGATTTACTGCATTATTAAATTTCGCCTGCGAATCCATGCCGGAGGATAACCTTATAAATATTGTTCAGCAATTATTTAATATTGTCCCCAATCTTCTTATCGAGCAGGGAAAAGCAAAAGATCCATGGCCTAATGTTGATGCTGCAAGCGGAACATTGCTTAACCGTTTTGGGATAACAGAATATGAATATTATACTGTCGTATTTGCTGTATCGAGAATACTCGGACTCAGCGCCCAGCTTATACTCGCAAGGGCACTTAATATGCCTCTGATAAGACCAAAATCCGTTACAATGAAGTGGGTTAAAGATATGGTGAAGAAATTTGAAAAAGAAAGTCCAAAAACCGCAGCCCCCGAGCAAAAAAAGAAATAATAGTTTTTGTATCAAGTCATATTTCCCATCTTAAGATGGGAAATATATCAATTCTTTTTACGTTTCCAATCCCCCGAAACTGTGTGAAAATAAGAAAATTACCCCGTCGTTTACGACGGGGATAGCTAAACCGCCCCGTATTCGGGCTTTAGCCCAAATTACTTTAAAGATATTCTGTGTTTTCACACAATCTCCCCTGATTGGGAACAGAATCTGAATTAAATTCATATCTTAATTTTTCGGATATCCGCCAAAAAATTTAGCAATTAATTTATGAAACTTATGAAAACCTTGAACAGGATCTGCAGCCATAAAAATACAAAGCCCTGAAATTACATTAATCCCGCTCTTCTTCGCTAATTCAATGTCTTCTTTTGTTCCCGACCCCTGCTGAATCCAGATGTGTTTTATATTTCGGTCAACTGCCTGTTTTACAATTTCCCCGGTAGTTTTTTTCGGTGTAACAATGAGAACCGAATTCACTTCAGATGGTAAGGATTCAATATCCCGGTAACATTTATCTTCATCTATCATATCGGAATTTGGATTTACAGGATATACTTTCAATCCTTTTTTCTTTAACTCTGTGTAAACCATGTGACCAAATCTTTTATTGTTTCTTGAAACTCCGGCAATACCAATAGCAGGCTGGGAGAGGAACTCATTTATTTGTGATTGTGATACCATATTAATTAATATTTTAAGAGATTCGACTTATGTTAAAATCAAAATAAATTAATACATTTAAAAGTCAAAATTCATTAAGCGAGTCCTGTAATAAGAAAAGTCACCGTATGAACTAAATTAATAATTCACACGGTGACTTAAAAGTTTTTTTGAAAAAAAATATTATTTAATTACCATTAATTTCTTTGTGATTATTGCATTCCCGCTCTGCAATGTATAGAAATATATTCCGCTCGCCATATTGCTCCCGTCGAATGTCACTTCATACGTCCCTGGCTGTAATTGTTCATTTACGAGCTCTACAACTTCACGACCCGTAATGTCGAATATTTTCGATGATACTACTGGGGTACCCTTTGGGTCATTCTGACTTCTGAATACTGACTTCTTAATATCAAATTTTATTTTAGTAACAGGATTAAACGGATTTGGATAGTTTTGATACAGGCTGTAATTTCCCGGTGTTTCCAAACCGATATTTTCTATATTCACTAATGCGGTATGATATGTGATTTTGCCAAGAGTCCCGACAGCCCAAATACCTCTTCCGGGATAAGCCATACTGATATGCCTGTAATAACTTGTCGTTGTCGGGTTCGTATAATCAATACCCCAGTTAGCTCCGAAGTTAGCGCTGTAATATATTAAATTAGTACTTCGTACATACCAGACAGGCTGGACTAAATTGTCAACAACATTTAAAAGAGGTGTAGAAGTTATCCCTCCAAAGTTACCGGAACCCATTGATGTTAATGTAATCCAGTTGATTCCATTATTCGTTGTCTGGTAGAGATTTGTTCCCCCGAACAAACCCACTCCCGATTGCAGAAGAGGGTGAAACCAGATTGCATAAGAATTAACTTCACCGGTAGTTACCTGTGTTACCCAGGTTGTTCCGTTGTTACTTGAATAATAAATTTTAGAGTTATTAGTTCCAAACCAAATATAAGGAGGTGTACAAATCATAGAATTATTGTAACCGGTTTCGGTACCAACTTGTGCAAGATACAGACCTGTCGAATCCCAGTTTGCACCTCCGTTTGTGGCTTTCCATAATGACCACCTGCCTCCGACAGGGTCACCCGTCATAAATCCGTTCGTTGTGGAAGTCATCCAGACTGCATTAATAAATCCGCCCGTTTGAGAGAATACCTGTGTCCAGTTAGTTCCGCCGTTAGTAGTTTTCCAGACCCATGTATCTGAACCTATGTATCCTGCAGTAAGTGCAGTCGTATTACCTGAAGGAAATCCGCAAATGCTGATTAACGATACAGTTGTAGGAATACCATTCCCTGTAAGATTAGTCCAGTTTGTACCTCCGTTTGCTGATTTCAGGACGGTTCCTGAATATCCGCAAACCCATACATTCGAAGCATCAACACACCAGACAGAAGTGAGTTCAGCTGTAACGCCCGAATTTTGTTCGCTCCAGGAGCCCGGTTGTGCCGATAAAATTCCCGAAAAAAGAATTACACAAAACAGTAAAATAATTTTTTCCCCCCGATAAAAACCGGGATTGCGAATTGATAAAATTAGTGTTAAACATTTTTTTGTCCTTAAAGTTTAATATTTTATTTTTAGTAGAATTATTTTTTTTTGTCCTGACCCGTCTGCTTCCAGGCAGATAGATAGGGATTTTCGCACGCCACGGCGCATCTCAGACTCGCTCTAATTTCTTATTTAAGAAATATCATCTTTTTTGTCTCAACATGATTATTAGTTTGTAATCTATAAAAATAAACACCGTTTGGTAAATCCGGAAATTCTAATTTCTGTTGGTAGCTTCCTGTTTCAAATCTTTTGTTGAATAATTCATAAATTTTTTTGCCTCTGTTATCAAATATTTTCAGAGATACCACACCGGCTTTTAATATAGAGAATTTTATGTTTGTTGCGGGGTTAAAGGGGTTTGGGAAATTCTGATATAATACGAAATCTCTTTGAAATTCACTGTTAATATTTATTACCCCCGAAGATGTTTGGAACAGGAATAAACAAGAAACCGGTAAATGGTCAGATGCATAATGCAAGGCATCGGCTATTGAATCGGGTACTGCGGTATTCGGACGCCGGTTAATCGAATCGTTAAAATGATTACCGTCGTTTCCGAATACTTTGTAAGAGCCCTGTATATAGCTGATTCCGGCTCCTGAACTTATCGAACGCGAATACAGTATTAAGTCAAATCTGTCATCCAATCCGCCTATCGAACCGCCGCCGAATGAACGTATTCTTGTAGATTGTGTATGATATAATGCATAAGCCGGGTTTTTATTCCAGATTCCGGGCAGATTTAAAGGGTCAATGCAATGCCCGTCAGCATTCGGGTTTTGTATTGTCAGGTTTATGTATGCCTGCTCTGTAGCGCCCTGTAAGTTGCAGTCTCCCTGTACAATAAAATTTGTTCCGTAAGGCAATGAATCTGTAAATTGCCTCAATGCGAGTACTTCGGCAGCCCTTTGCTGCTGATACTGTATCTCACTTCCTGATTTTAAATGAAGGCTTATTATCAATATTTCCCTGTTCGTTATTATATGTCTTAATTTGAATACATTCATATCCCTTGCTCCCGTTACAGGAACTATTATCGGAGTGTTTGATATGAATATGAATTTTGAGGGTTTGTAGAATATTCCGTTATCTGTATCCGTACCGTTGATGAACGTACCGGCATTGTACAGTTCCGGTGTGTAGTAATTCATTACACTATCGAGAAATTCATCGACGCCTTCCTGCGAGACTATTTCCTCGACTGTCAGTATATCCGGATTAGCAGACCTTACAATTTTCCTGTAATTAATATCACGCGGGTCGGCTGAAAATCCATAATTCAAAAGATTATAACACATAACCTTGACAGAATCATCCGCGTTCGCATAATCATAAAATAAAAATAAAAGCAGTGTCAGGTATATTGTTTTTTTTATCAATGTCTATATTAATTTTATTTTCGGCAGAGCCTATTTTTTAAAATCATACTCTTTGTTTGTGATATTTCAATTCCGTCTTTACCCTCGAATACTAACTTAAGATTCATTTAAAGAAATTTATAAATTTTAAATTCTAAAAATCACTTTTTTAGTGCCTGAATCATCGGATAAAGCATCGCTGCGAGTAACAATAGAGCCATAAGTGGACGCATTAAGTTAACCGGTTTAAAATTTTTCTTGCTTATTGCCGAGTATAAATGATTTACAGCCGAAAAGGTGAAAAATAATAACATAGCAATTACGATGGTAGTGTCAGCATACAGCCCCCAGTTTATAATATAAATTATCAATGCTGTTACCGCTATAGCTAAATTGGCAAGTCCTGATTGAATCTGGTAAGAACGGTCGGGTTTATAACCTATTTTTTCAGAGGCAAATTCTCCAAGTATTAAAGATTCAAAAGCCACTGTCCCCGAAAAAAGCATAACTACAAATGGTCCCAAAATGTGAAACCTTGTTACCGCATCATTGCTGAAGTAATATGCAAAGAAAAATATAATCACAATTCCGGCAGGTCTAATCCATTCCATCATATTAGAGATAAAATTCTTCATAAATCTGCTCCTTTCATAATTAAAATATGAAAAATAATTTTAAATTTCGGTTACAAAGAAGAACCAAATATTCTATGGTAGCGATTCTTTAAAATTTACATTCGGTTTAATTTTTTATTTTAAAAGTATCATCCTTTTTGTTTCCGAGAATTCTCCTGAAGTTAATTTATAAAAATATATCCCGCTTGCCAGATTACTCCCGTCGAACGTCACTTCATAACTCCCCGGCTGTAATTTTTCATTAACTAAATCCTCAATCTTTCTTCCTAATATATCGTAGATACTCAACTTAACTTCTGACTCCTGACTTCTGTATTCTTTCTTGATATTAAATTTTATCTTCGTCACCGGATTAAACGGATTCGGATAATTTTGTTCAAGCAAATAAGTTGTTGAAACAATATTCCGGATATTATTCACAGGTGTTGAGGAAGTGCTTTTATATAATCCGCCTCCCAGTGAACCTGCAAAAGCATAACCATTCACATCAAATGCAAGAGCATCAATGAACGGATAGAAAAGACCGTCGCTGATTTGTGTCCAGTTATCGCCATTGTCAGTTGAACGCCAGACACCTAAATTTACAATTTGCCCCCCGACTATTCCGGCATAAATATGTCCGAGGTTATTTATCGCAACTTTCCAGGCTTGCATATTCGGCAGAGAAAGAACCTGCTGCCAGGTATCTCCTCTATCCGTTGAACGAAAAACTCCATATCCATTTGAACCCGCAAAAATGTGACCGCTTGTATTTAAAGCAAGAGACATTATTTGAGTTGCTGTGAGTCCATTGTTTATCTGCACCCAGTTTGAGCCATTATCTAAAGAGCGGAATATACCAGAACCATACGTTCCGGCAAAAACAATATTATCTCGTCTGTTCGCTGCGATAGAATAGACCTGATTATTAGTAATTCCATTGCTTACCTTGAACCAGTTGTTACCAAGATTTGTAGATTTATACACATTGTCATTTGATGCCGCATATATATAACCGCTTGAATCAAAAGCAAAATCAAGAACATTATTGAATTGATAAGTGAATCCGCTCATCGCAACAGTCCAGTTTGCACCATTATTCGTGGAGCGGAAAATTCCGCTTAACGGAGCTCCGGACATTGGAAACGTTCCCGCATAAATGTATCCGTTTGGATGAACCCGGATTACATTGTTCATTGTGTTTGTAATACCGGCATCTGATTGTTGAAAAGAAGCACCGTTATTCGTGGAAATATATACACCACCCGTAAATCCCACAAAGATATTTCCATTAAGAGCAACATCTATTGACTTAATAGTGTTTGCATTAATGCCGTTACTGGATTTTACCCAGGAATTTCCGTCGTCCGTTGATTTCAAAACACCGAGTGCATAAGTTCCGGCATATATCACCGAACTTGAAATAAAACCAAAACTCGCGCATCCGGAATAAGGCGAAGTGAAACCGGAATTAACCGCAGTCCAGTTTGTTCCGTAATTTGTAGATTTATAAATTCCGTTGTTTGTGCCGGCAAAAAGCAAAGTTCCGTACGAACCGATTCCGTTGATAAATGTATTTCCTAAACCGGAATTAACCGCAGACCAGTTGTCACCGTTATTTGTTGATAAAAAAATTCCGGTACCCGAGATTCCTGCAAACACATAATTATTTGGAGATACATTGATTGCACTTGTATAAGTACTTGGCAAGCCTGAATTAACATTTGTCCAGTTTGCTCCAAAATCAGTTGAACGGTATATTCCTCCGGAAGATGAATTGGTGTACATATACGAATTCGGAGCAGTTGTCAAATTATAAAATGTCCCGCCTGAAAGCCCGCCGTTGCTGAGTGTCCAGTTTACACCATAATCCGTTGACATCCATACAGTACTTGATGCGGAAACAAATAACCTGTTATTAGCATCTACTGCAATTGAGTAAATCACATCCGTCTGAAAAGCAATGTTTTCCCAAATTGCCCCGCTGTTAGTTGAGCGGAATAAACCTCTTTCGGTAGCAGCATATAAATAATTTGTAGAATCCAAAACAAGTCCGTTTATTTTTCCGTAAGTTATTCCCTGATTGGATATTATCCAGTTTGCACCTTCATTTGTTGTGTAATAGACACCGTTTCCGATAGTTCCGATATACCATCTGTTTAAAGAATCTTTAACAAAACATCGAATGCTCCCCCCGTCCGGACCATTAGTTTGAACCCAGAAATTGCTCTGAGAGAAAATAACATTCGAATATAAAATAAAGATTAAGCATGTAAGTAAAAAAAGAGTAAATAGTTTTTTCATAGTAATATGATTTAATTTTAAATTAATAAAATTTATTTTTATTTACTTAATTAATAAAAGTTTTTTAGTTTTAACAAAATCATCAGCCTTCAACTGATAAAAATATATTCCGCTCGGTAAATTACTCCCGTCAAACGTAACCTCATAAGTGCCGGAATGTAGTTGTTCATTCATAAGTATTGCGATATAACGTCCCGTGATGTCAAAGATTTTCAATGTTACTACTGAATACTGACTACTTACTACTGACTTCTGAATGTCAAATTTTATCTTCGTTTCTGCATTAAACGGATTCGGATAGTTCTGATACAAGGAATATGATGATGGAACAATATCCGATATTTTGTTTATACCAACATTAATTGTATCTATTATCGCCGTATAAATATTATTAATATAATTTGTCGATGAAATCCAGATTGGTCTTACTTTATTATTATAAGCTGAGATATTAATATAATCACCCAAATTAGAATTAATCATATTAAAAGGATTTGTATCTGCTTTTACATTGATAAAATTACTCCCCCCATTTGTAGAGCGTGCTATATATACATCGGTCATAGTTGTTGGATTATTTCTAAGGTCATAAAAAACACAGTATATATAGCCTGTTTTTTGGTCAATTGTCATCCACGTGAAGAACTGATTTCTGCCGGGAGGGTCAGTATTAACCCTGATAAGTACATTCCAGTTATTTCCTCCGTCTGAAGATTTAATTATCCAGACATCCTGGTCAGTTGCCCCGCTTCTCTGGTCAACCCAATTAACATATATATTGCCACTATATATGCTGTTACTATTATCGCAAGCTGTTATTGGAAAACCATTATAAGTTACTATTCCGGTGACGCCTCTCCAGCCTCCAACCTGTTGAGCTATAGTTTTTTCAACATTGAGCCAAGTATTTCCTCCATCAGTGGATTTATTGAAACATATGTTCGACCAGCCAGCCCAGGCAACATAAATTTCTCCGTTAGGTCCGGTACAGGGCACAGCACCTTCAACCGTGTTAGTCGAGTCCCTGCAATTTCCCGACTGAGAATTAATCCTTTTTGATTGGGAAAAACTAAGACCTCCATTTGTTGATTTTGAAAACATAATATGAGTGCTGTCGGTATTCGAATAACTGTGGTATTTATCGAATTCTGTCCAGGTCACATAAATATTATTTCCATAAATGCTATGAGAGAAATCAACACAAGCCCATGGTTTGTCCATATCCCTGCCATTATTAAATCCGAATAATACTCCGTTAGACCAGTTTGCTCCCCCGTTAGTGGATTTTAAACATATCAAATTATCAAGCCAGTCAGTTCTTCCCCAGTTTGTTATAGTAAAAAAATAAAAATTACCGCTTGTATCGACAATAACCACCGGGTCTCCCGCAGTCCTTGCTATCGTTGATAGCAAAGGTCCGCCCTGCCAATTCAAACCACTGTTAGTAGAATAATAATATCCAGAAATAGCTGTATCCGTCGAATTAATATAAAAAATATTTGACCCTGCAACAATTTGATTAGTGTTTTTCGGATTAATCATAATTGTCGGTTCATTGGGATTATAATTATTATTTACATTAAAAATAATGTTTTGATACTGGCATAATGAATTATGAATTAAGAAAGAAGTATTAAGAATTAAATAAATTGAATAAAATAAAATTATCTTTTTCATTTGAGTAATATTAATTTTTTAGTCTCAGAAAAATTGCCGGCGGATAATCTGTAAAAATAAATTCCACTTGGAATATTGCTTCCATCAAAGGTAACTTCATATATTCCCGGATTCAATTGTTCATTTACAAGAGTTTCAATTTCTTTTCCAAGTATATCGTATATTAAAAGTTTGACTTTTGCTTTTTGATTTTTGCCTTTTGAAGGTATATCAAATTTGATTTTTGTATTTGGATTAAACGGATTTGGATAATTCTGGCTTAATGAAAACGAAGATGGAATTTCCGTATTGATATTATTTATACTGTTGGAATAAAAAGTATCCACTATTGCGGTATAAATTGAATTATTGTTTAAAGTTGATGTCCAAATTGGTCTGACATGTCCGTTTACTGCGCATATATTAATATAATCTGCCAAATAAGAATTTGAGGTTAATTGAATAGTGGTAGTATTTACACGGACATTCTGAAAAGTTTCTCCCCCGTCAGTTGACCTTGCCATATAAACATCTGTACTTGAAATGCTTGTGTTTCTTTCATCATAAAAAATAAAATACAAATATCCCGTCGTTTGATCTATAGTCATCCAGTTAAAGAACTGATGTTTACCCGGCGGGTCATTGTTTACACGTTTAACAGAACTCCAGTTTGACCCGCCATTAGTAGATTTTATAAGCCAGATATCAGTATCGGTTGGACCGTTTCTCTGGTCAGAAAAATTTATATATATTGTTCCCCTGTATGGTCCATTGCTGAGGTCACAACATGTTACAGGAAAACCATTGCATCTTCCCGTTCCATAGATGTTAAGAATACACCATCCTCCGGGTTGGGATGTTGCAACTTTTTCACTATCCAACCACGTATTTCCTCCGTCAGTTGATTTATTAAAAAATATTCCATATTGATTACTGTTGAATATAATTGGTCCCGACCAGGAAACATATATTTCTCCGTTCGGTCCGGTGCAGGGTACTGCTCCTTCCAATGTATTGGAAGCATCTTGTGAATCACCTTTTCGTTTCGAAATCCGAATCGGTTGGCTCCAATTCAAGCCTCCATCAGTAGATTTAGTAAATAAAATGATCGAGCTATCCTGAGAACCGCCTAAGAACGAGTATTTAGAAAATTCAGTCCAGGTAATATAAATACTGTTTCGCCAGATACTATTTGACCAGTCAATACAACCCCACGGTTTATCCTGAAATTTTCCATTATTATATCCATAAGTTGAACCTGTGGGCCAGTTCATCCCTCCGTTAGTTGATTTCATTACTAAATGTCTGTCAAAGCAAGGAGGGACAAAACCATGATAATTAGCATTTTGAATATAATAGAAAAAACCTGCTGTATCAACAATAACAACCGGGTCGCCTGATGGACTTGCAAGTGCAGAATGCAAAACACCCGACGTCCAGTTATGTCCCCCGTTTGTCGAATAATAATATCCGCTGATTGAAGTATCAGTACCTAAAAAGGAAATACATGATCCCGCTACTATTTCATTAATGTTTTTGGGATTAATAATAATTGTAACTTCACACGGATAAAATTGATTACTTATCAATACATTTTGATACTGGCAAAAAGAATCATGAATTAAAAATGCAAAATTGATAATTAAAAAAATTAAATAATATAAAACTGACTTTTTCATTTGAGCAAAGTCAATTTTTTGGTTTCGGTAAAATTACCGGCGGATAATTTGTAAAAATATACCCCGCTTGGCAGATTACTTCCGTCAAATGTTACTTCGTAAGTCCCGGGATTTAATTTTTCATTCACAAGTATTGCAATTTCGCGTCCGAGGATGTCGAATATTTTAATCTGTACATCTGATATTTTTGATATTTGATATTTAATATTTGATTTTGCATTAAATGGATTGGGGTAGTTTTGGAAAAGTGAATAATTAACCACAGTGCCGTTGTTTTCTATATTCATAGGGCATCCTGTGTAGTATGTTCCATAAATTCCGGATTGAATTCCCGCACCGAGTGAATCTTTGTTAAAAATAACCCAGCCTCTCACACATGATTCCCAATATATAGTAGTCCTTATTAATTTTGATTTATAATTAGTATCATTCCCGATATTTACAATCATCGAGTCACCCCCGCTTCCAAAAATAGCTTCTCGAATTACAGCTTTGATATTAGCAGGACTTTTCCTTAAATAGCCATAAAATGAATGAACTTCATTTTTAATCCCAAGCGGCAGATCACTCCCGGCATACGAATAATCATCAAAACCGTTATTAGTAATAACGGGAACAAGTGTTTTTGTTCCGTTCGAAAAATCAAGCCTTGTTTTATAAACATTCCAGTCTCCGGTTCTATTCGATTCAAAATAGCAGATGGCACCGCTATAATAACCCTCAATAAATTCGGAATTTCTGTTTGACCCGGTATAGGCAATCGTATCCGGAGTTGACCAGGTGATAATATTATTTGCAATATTACCGAGTGTATAATAAACAGCTTTTCTTCCTGCAGTTATTTCCTTTTCATACGTTATACAAATGTTTTTATAGGAAAAACTATTACATGCCATTACATTTGGATTACTGCAATTCTGCAACTCAGGAATTGTCAGGTTTGTGTCAAAGGTAATTGAATTTGTTTCATAATTATACCTTTTAAATCGTATTGAAATTCTGTTTTGATAAACGATTGCAATAAATGTAGAGTCAAAATAAGAAACTCTGGCATTTGTTTTGTTTGTTAAAGATGAGTCAATCGAAAATGGGGCAGACCATCCTGAAGCAATATTATATCTGCTTGCATAAATATCCCACGAACCATTTTTGTTAGTTTCCCATACAGCTAAAGCTTTTGTTGGGTTTGCCGGGTATTGTGGGGTATTATGAGTAATGCAGGGATTTTTATTAATAAAGGAATTATTAGTAAGATAATAACCTGTATCGAGCGGACCCACAGTGCCTATTTTAGTAACAATAATATTTGATGAAGTTCCGAAAATTCTCTCAAAAACCAAAAAAGACCAATCTTTTCCATTTACTCCATAAAATTGGCTGTTTACTACACCACAGCTGGGGTTTCTGTCATTGACTCCATTTGTCAACCGGATTAAGGAAGGAAGATTAAGATTACCGGAATAAGTTTCAGAATTTTTAAGAATTAAACTTGCATAAAATACGAGATTAAATATTACTAAAATAAAAATTATTTTTTTCATAACCCGTAATAAACATTATTTTAAAAGAATTAAATTTTTCGTCTGTACAAAGTTATTTGTCCGTAACTGATAAAAATAAACTCCGCTTGGCAAATTACCACCATCAAATGTAACTTCATACGTCCCCGGCTGTAAAGATTCATTCACAAGCGCCGCCACTTCCCGTCCCAGTAAATCAAAGACTTTTAACACCACTTTGTCATTCCCGTATGCTCCTAACGGGAATCCACTTGGTATATCAAATTTTATTTTCGTTTCCGCATTAAACGGATTCGGATAATTCTGCGATAAAGAAAATTTCTCAGGAATTTCTGACGATGTATTAAATTCATTAGTTATTTCAGAAAGTGAGCGTCGCCAAAAACCTGTATTCCAAGTTCCAGCAAAAATATAATTATCTGTAATAAATAATGATTGAATATAATGCGGTAAGCCAAATCCTTGATTTTTATCAAACCAATTCGCCCCATTATTCGTGGTTAAAAATACTCCATTTCTGGACCCCGCAAACAAATTTGTACCCCAAACATTAAGAGATTCAACAACCGAGTCTACCAATCCATTATTCATAGTTGTCCAATTATCACCATTGTTTGTGCTCAACCATATTCCACCCCAAGATCCTGCAAAAAGATTTGTGTTCAAATATGCAAGTGAAAGAACAAGATTTTGGGTGCTAATTTTAGTCCAATTAATTCCATAATTTGTAGAACGATATATACCACCACTCCACAATCCGGAAATAAGATAGGGAGAAGAAAATTCTAAGGCATTAACTATTGAGTTAGAAATCCCGTTATTTCTCGCAATCCAACTGTTGCCATTATCTGTACTTAAAAATACCCCAGCATATGTACCCGCAAATATGTTAGAACCCGATACAAAAAGTTTTGGAATTGTGAGACTCGTTAAACCATTATTCTTTGCAATCCAATTACTTCCATTATTCGTGCTTATAAAAACCCCACCTTGATATGTACCTGCAAAGATTGTAGAACCCGAAGTTGCAAGTGACCATATCTCTTTAGAGGTCAATTCATTTGTCACATTATTCCAATTAACTCCGTTATTCGTACTTAAGAATACACCATTTATTCCTCCTCTAAACAGGTTTGTGCCTGAAACCGTGAATGTATAAGTGTAATTTAATGTACTTACCAATTGCCATTGAGTATTAGCATTGTTTAATAAACAAGTAATAATGAACAATGTAAAAATTATCTTTTTCATAATATTGGTTTTTATTTTTGACAAGGGGTCTTGTCAAAGATCCCGGCTCGTCGGGAACCCCTTGCTTATTTCAATAAAATTAATTTTTTTGTTTCAACAAAATTTCCTGTACGTAATTGATAAAAATAAATCCCGCTCGAAAATGCCGAAGCGTTCCATTCCACCTCATACGTCCCCGGCTGTAATTGTTCATTCACAAGCGTTGCGACATCACGTCCCGTGATGTCAAATACTTTCAAAGTTACTACTGAATACTTACTACTTGCTACTGCCTTCTGAATATCAAATTTTATCTTCGTCACCGCATTAAACGGATTCGGATAATTCTGCGAAAGCGAATATCTATCCGGTACCGAAGTCCCGAGTCTTCTTATTGTCCCAAGATTGATTAATCTCTTTTTTGTCCACAGTTGAGTGTAAGAGGCAGAATCTTTATAGTAAACCACATAAATAGTACATAACCAATTAGTAAAAATTCCTAAGTTCATAGAAATAGAAACTTGCTTCGATGTATCTCCTACAGTAACACTATCATTATATTGACCTGTATAATCACTCAATTTAATTTTTACACTGTCGTTTCCACGACGTAAATATCCTGCTGCCTGATATGGTATGTAATCGGTTATTATCGGAAAAAACACTAAAACAAAGTTTTTATTATTATATCCCGGATTATTAATTACGACTTCTTGCTGCAGTGCCCCGGAATACGGATTTATTGTAGTAGCATATATATTGTTGTTTCCGGTTCTATCCGATTCAAAAATGGATGCAATGTACATACTAAAATTAATACAAAATCCGTCATTAGTATTATCACCTGCATAGGCTATCGTATCAGGTGACGACCAGACAGGTAATGTTGCTCTTCGGATATACACAGCATTTTTATTGTCCGGTTTCTTTTTTTGATATGTAACGTAAAACTGGTTGGTATTATTGGAAATTGTTATATCAGCATTACTGCAATATGATGTGTCAGTTGCAGTAAGGTTAGTATCATAAGTTACAGATTGTGTCTGAGCATTGAATTGCCTGAAAATAATATCTCCGTTTTTTTCATAAACGATTGCAAACATATTTCCGTTCATATTTATTAAATGCGGTTTATATTTATTTCCTGCAGTTGTGTCAAACGGAAAAGGATTTCCCCAGCCGGATGTTGAATTGTAATAGCGCCCGAAAATATCCCACTTGCTGTTTTCATTTGATTCCCATAAAACGAGAGAATTATTTATGGTTGTCGGAAAACCTGTCGCATGGTCATAGGCGATCGCCGGATTCCTTTTCAGACTTGAATTTGAAGTAAGATATATCACCGAATCGCTTGGATTTAAATCAATTTTTTTTACACAAATCTGCGAGATTGGATTAATATGCCTTTCAAATACAAGGAACTCCCATCCGAATAAGCCTACACCTCCTCCCACATAATTTTTTGTTCCGAATGCAGGATTCTTATCAACGAATCCGTTCGTTAATCTGATTGGCTGTGACCAGGGAGTCTGTGAATATATTTTAACATTAATAGATATGAGAAAAGCGGAAAGAATGAAAACCAGAAAAAACCGTACGGTATTTTTCATAAAACCCCCAATGTAAACCTTAATTTTTAATTGCAGAGTTTAATTGTAAAAAAGTATAGTTCAAGTTATTTATATACAATGCAGATTTTAGGTAGGAAAAATATCGTATAGTATAGTGGGAATAAAAAAACCGGAATTAAATTAATAACCCCGGCTTATTATAAACATCAGTTTTCAGATATTACTCATTAGTTTCTTCTGAATCTTCTTTCACGACCGCCGGTTCTGTTGCCGGTATCGGTTTTCGGTTTTGCAACGTTGACTGTTAAAGGTCTTCCGTTGAAAAGTTGTCCGTCAAGTTCCTTAATAGCTTTTTCACCGGCTTCTTTGTCCGCCATCTCGATAAATCCGAAGCCTTTTAATACCTTCGTGTAATTATCTCTGATAAGCGTGATTTCTGTGACTTCACCGAATTCGGCAAACATATCACGGATTTCATTTTCCGTTGATTCTCTTGAGATGTTTCCTACGTAAATTTTCATTTGTTTTTCTCCTGTCCTCTTTTAAAAGACGATTTTAAACTTTAATGCATTTTGCATTAAAATAATTGTTAATTAAATAAGTTATGATTAAAATCAAAATTAAAAGTAAAATCGGTGGACATTTTTAGGAGAAAAAGAAATCATGAACTGGAAGAATCGCTCTAAAAGAAGTTTATTTCCGGATTATGAAATTCTATCACTAAAGAACCGAAAGCTACTTTATAATTTATTTGCTTTCAATCAGGTCAAAGATAATTAATTGAGGTGCGAATAACAAGTGAATATATTTATTAAAATGCTTCGGGATATTCTTTAGTGGAGCGAAACTCTTATTTTACAGCACTTTATTTTGATTTATTGACTATATATATCCCTATGATGGTAATGATTAATCCCGTATAGTGAAGCATATACAAACTTTCCCCATCCAGTAATCCCCATAAGACTGCAACAAACGGTATCAGATAAGTTACTGAGCTTGCCATAACCGCTGTAGTGATTCTGATGAGTTTATTATAAAGTATAAGTGCAAATGCCGTGCCGGCAAGTCCGAGTATGGCAATATAAAAAAGCGATTCAAATGCGCCCGGAGCATTTTGTAACCTGCTGATGAAATCCGTCGAGAAAAGAATTATCATTGCAGCCGGACCTACAGAAAACATTGCTAAAGCAGAAAGAAGAATTGCGTTCGTGTCATTAAAATAGTGCTTGATGAGATTAAGCGATACTGCATAAAGTAAAGTTGCAAGAACTACAAACCAGACGTAAAAGTTCATACTTCCGAGACCTCCGCTTTCATTCACAAAACTCAACCCCAGCGAACCGGCAAAAGCAAGCAAAAGTCCTAATATCTGCATCCATTTCACTTTATGGCGGAAGAAAAAAACCGCAATTATGAAAGTGAAAACAGGTGTAAGAGCGTTCAGAATTCCGGTAAGTGAACTTTTCAATTCCGTTTCCGCAATCGAGAAGAGATAAGCCGGAATTAAATTACCAAGAAAGCCGATTACTATCATGACTTTCCACCGCTTCAGAGGAATTTTTTTAAGATTTGGAATGGCGTAAGGTAATAATGCAAGAAAAGCAAAAGCAATTCTTGCAGTTCCAACCTGTACGGGAGTGAATACTTCCAGTCCTTTTTTGATGAGTATGAATGAACTACCCCAGATTAATGTAAGTACAACCAGTATTACCCAGACAAGGAATTGTTCGTTTTGAAAAATCTTAATTCTCAATATTTTTTATATCCATGGGAAGACATTAAAAATCTATCTTCCAGTTTTTCATTTCCTCAAACATTTTATAATCGGTTAGATCATAATGTATAGGCGTTACGGATATATAATTTTCATCAACAGCTTTCTGGTCGAAGTCAATGGTCTTATCAAGTTTAAGCATCTTGCCCGTCAGCCAGAAATATTCGCGTTTGTTAGGGTCGAGCCGTGATTCATACCAGTCGTTCCAGTATGATTTGCCTTTCCTGGTTACTGAAATACCTTTTATTTTATTCCTGGGCACTGCGGGAACGTTAACATTTAGCAGTGTGCCCTGAGGTAATCCGTTTTGCAAGACAGTTTTCGCAAGCCGTGCAGCAAATTTTGCAGGTACTGAAAAATCTTTATAGACATAACTTGTAAGGGATATTGCAATCGAAGGAATTCCAAGTATTGTTCCCTCCGTAGCAGCAGATACTGTTCCTGAATAAATGATATTTATGGCAGTATTGGAACCCTGGTTTATTCCGGATAAACAGAGGTCTATCTTTTTATCCTTTAAAATTGTCCTTACTCCAAGTTTTACTGCATCTGCCGGCGTTCCGTCAACCGCATAGCCATAGAAGTCTTTTTCTATTAAATGTCTTGTATATCGTATCGGGCTTGACATCGTAATCGAGTGTCCAACGGCACTCATTTGTGTATTCGGTGCTATAACGTATACCTCTGCAAATTTTTTTATCTCTTTCGTAAGTGCTCTTATGCCGTCAGCATCTATACCGTCGTCATTTGAAATCAGTATTACAGGTTTCCTGTTCTTTTTTATCATTAGATATTTTACTCTTCTTTCAATTTTTTCCACAATATATCTTTCAGTCCGTCAAGATTTTCACCGGTTATGGATGAAAGTGGAACTATATCCATTTCTTTTGATTTTATAGATTTAATTATTTTCTTAATGTCATCGCTAAGTATGTCAATTTTAGTGAGGCAGAGAATATGCGGTTTATCTAAAAGTTTATCATCGTATCTGTTGAGTTCATTCAAAAGGACTTTATAATTTCCGAAAATAAAATTTTTTATATCCTTTTTCGTCTGTAAATCCTGCTCAGCTATATTTGTAACATCAATTAAAAATGCAAGCAGTTTTGTTCTTTCAATATGCCTCAGAAACCTTATCCCAAGCCCTTTTCCGTCAGATGCTCCTTCGATTATACCCGGAATATCGGCAACTACAAACGAGTCATAATCCCTGTATTTTACAATTCCGAGATTCGGAATCAGCGTTGTGAAAGGATATTCTGCAATCTTCGGTTTTGCAGCGGAGATTTTCGAAATAAGTGTTGATTTTCCCGCATTCGGAAAACCTACCAGCCCTATATCAGCTATAAGTTTTAATTCAATTATTATTGTTCTTTCTTCTCCCGGACGTCCTTCTTCCGAAATTCGCGGGGCACGGTTAGTTGAAGTCTTGAAATGAGTATTTCCTTTACCTCCTTTACCGCCTTTCAATATCACCTTCTCTTCACCGTCTTTAAGAAGTTCAGCGATAACTTCTCCGGTTATAAAATCTTTTAGAATCGAACCGCATGGGACAGTGACAATTTCGTCCTCACCGTTTTTTCCCGTCTTATCTCCTCCCTGACCGTGTGTTCCGTTTTTAGCCCTGTAATGAAATTTATATCTGAAATCTATTAATGTGGAAAGCTGTGAACTCGCCTTGAAAATAATATCACCGCCTTTACCGCCATCTCCGCCGTTTGGACCGCCTCTCGGTACATATTTCTCGCGACGGAAACTAATGCAGCCGTTTCCGCCTTTTCCTGATTTTATTAAAATTTTCGCATAATCTAAAAACAAATTTTATCCTTCCCTTATAGCGTTTCTTTCTTTTTGAAATATTCATTCAAAATATCTATAAATAGTACAATCCCTCTGTCCTTTATTTTCACATTATTTCTCAGGAATAGTTTTTTCAGATAGTCTGAAGCATAATACCAGTTGTCAATATTTTCAAGTTCGCTGAAAGCAGTTCTCATCGAGAGTTTATCTGAATTAAATACTTTTTTCAAAATCACTTTGAGTTCGGATTCCTTGAAAAAACCCTTTATTTTCTTTGGTGTGTAAAGCGACGATTCTTCTATCACTTCAGTCGGGTACTGATGTTCGGGTTCTTCCTTCCTGTAATACGGTTCTTCCTTCTGTTCTTCCTCACTCTGTTCCTGTTCTCCCGTTTCAGGGGTTTCAGATTTAACTTCAGGTTTGTCCGGTTCTTGATCTTTTACCGGTTGCTCCGGCATATTTTCATCATCATTGATTGAATACTTATCTGTTAATATCTTAATGATTGTTTTAAGGTCTAAATCCCAATCATCCCTGAGACCCTCAATTTTCTTAAATTTATTAACTAAATCATTAAAACCTTTATCTTCAAGAAAAATTCGCAGAGATGAATAGGGTATAGTGGAATCCAATCCAATCATTGCTTCGTCGTCATATTTCATTCTGAATAACTGAAGGAAGAAATTCTTTATCTTTAATCCGGTGATATTGTTTGTGAATTTATCATGCAGAGTAACATCTGCCTCATCAATTAAACTTTGAATATTGGTTTTTGTAACAACCACCAGTCCCGAGTCCTGCAGGCTGTTTGAGATAAGTTCCGGATAGTAGAGATAGAACTGGAAAATTTCAAGCCTGTTCAGTATATCTTCGGTTGGTTTGGAATCGAGTTTCCCGAAAATATAATTTAAAATCGTCCATTTGGGTCTGAGTGTATAGTTCAGATTTAGTTTTATCGAATTATCAATAAGGTCGTAAAGCTTTTTCCTGTCTCGTATATTCTCAGCTTCAAGAGTGATGAAATTTTTTGTAAATACTGAAAGACCGGAATTTCTTACGGAATCCGGAGTGATAACATCAAGATCTTTGATCTTATCTTTTTCAGAACTTACCTGTGCTTCAACTATTTTTTCAAACATTTAGAGAATATAATGATAATATATAAAATATAGTAATTCATCATCATATAAAATAAATAAAATCAGTAGAGAATTTATTTTTCACCGATTAACAGATTAAAAAGCCGCAGGACTGATTTTTCCGGATATCTTTTCTGAAATTTTATATGCGGCATAGGAAATAAATGGAGCCGCAAACACATCAACGGAATAATGTGCCTTTTGAAGCATTACTGCTATACCGACAAATACAGTAGCGGCAAGGAAAATAGGTTTTAATGTTTTATTTTTTACGCATAAAAAAATCAGGAACAGCGTGGATGTGTGACCTGAGAAAAATAAATCCCTGGTAACCGGTTTACCCGTACCGATTAAGAAAACAATAGGATCCTGAAGATTTATAGTGCCGGGCGGGGGATCGAGAGGTAACACATACATCATCAGCATTCTCACCCAGACGAGAATTATATAAGCAACCAGAGCAATTAACAGATCCCTTGGGTGTCCCGATAGATATATCAATCCGCTTATTAAAGAAATGTAAATGAGCGAAAAAATAAAAATGTTCAGGTCAATCGCATTGAAAAATGTTAAAAGAGGGTCGATGAAAGAAACCCCTTTCCTCTCTTCTACTAATAGTATAAACCTTGAAAAAAGAGAAAGGGTTATTACCACCGATATCACAGCGATTATGAGAGAAGATATATTCGTTTTCTTAGAAGAAAAATTTTTCCAGCTGGTTTTAAAATCCATAATTTATTTTATCCTGTTTTTCCTTTTGATCTTTTCAAGTTCCTCGTCAAAATTTTCATCTGTATCAAAATATACTTCGTCTGCATCAGTGCGGATAGTGGTAATATCCGTTTGTTCATCATCAGGAATATACTCTTTATCATCATCTTCCTCCTCTTCTTCCCACTCGTATTTTTTCTTTGGTTCCGAGTTCCTGAAAATTATCGCACACAGCAATCCAAGCACCGCTCCTGAAATATGAGACTCAAAAGAGATCCTCTGGTCAACGGGAAATAAACCCCACACAAGACTTCCGTACAGAAATACCATTAATAGTGATAAAGCCATTGCACCTTTATCCCGCCTGAACACTCCCATAAAAAAAAGATAACTTGCAAAACCATAAATAAGTCCGCTGGCTCCTATATGATAGGCAGGCCTTCCGAATATCCAGACAAGCAAACCGGTACCGAGATAAATGATGGTAAAAACTTTGAGGGATGGTCTGCGGTAAAAATAAAACATTCCGAAAGTGAGCAGAAAGAGAGATATTGTGTTTGAAAACAAATGTTCAAAATCTGCATGTATCAATGGGGAAGTGATAATTCCTATTAACCCTTTGATAACTTTCGGCTCAACCCCGTAAATACCAAAGTCAATCTTAGTGTAATATTCAAAAAATCTTACAAGCCAGATTATCAGAATAAATATTCCTGCAATTACAAAACTTGTAATTATCTTTACCTTATCTTCTTTAAAACTTTCCCGTATGTTCTCCATTTGTAAATATACTTTTTATATCGCTAATATTTTATAGAAAAATTTCATTATATTTAATCATGCCCACAATATGAAACCGTAATTACGTACAGTATGAGAATTAGAATTATTATATTACATCGAGTTTGTTATAAAATTATAAGTTTAATTCATAACAACCGGCATTTTTAATATTAATTTATAATATATGAAAAAACTTTATCTGTGTATTATATTGCTTTTAATTGCATCGTCAGCTGCTTTTGCTCAGAAGAAAATTTATGAAGTCTCGAACACAAAAGAATTTCTCGATGCAATAGGTCCGGATAGGACAATAGTAGTCAACAGCGGAACATACGATTTATCAGATTATTCAGGTCATTTCGGAAAATATTACTATTATCAGAAAACGTTTGAAGGATCAGAATTATTAATAACTGATGTGAATAGTTTGAAAATAATCGGGACGGGATTTCTTACACCGGAAATTATTACGCAGCCTGTCGATGGTAATGTACTTTGTTTTTCGTATTGCAATAATATTATTATCGAAAATATTGAAGCCGGACACGGAGCTCAAAAAGGCGAATGTACAGGCGGAGTATTGAAGTTTAATGATTGCAGTAATATCAGAATTTCAGACTGTATCCTGTATGGAAGCGGAACTGAAGGGATTACCTGCGATGGAGTCAGCGGGCTCGTTTTTGAAAACTCCGTTATCAAAAGATGTACATATGGTATTATGACTCTTGAAAATTCAAGTTCTGTGTTGTTCGATAAATGTGAATTCTTCAATAATGTTGGATTTAATATGATAAATCTGATCAGATGTAAGGTTGTCAAATTTAACGAATGCGGTATAAAGAGTAATAAATCGGAAATTATGAATTATTCCGATTTTTGCCTTTTTAAACTTGATGAGTCAACGGAAATTATAGTTAAAGATTGTGATATTAAAAATAATATAACCGATTATCTGACAAACGATAAAGCCGAGCTGAAATTTATAAATACGGATATCACCGTAAATAAATTCACCAAAGGCACTTATATGCAGAGATAAAACGACTTTTAAATCCTTCTCGAACCCATTAAGTTTACTTGAAAACACAATATATTTTATAAAATTCAATTACCATTTCTGCGTTGTTTATTCAAACTCTAAAAATTATTTTAATTCTATAAATTTTTAATTTTATTTGACCTCGTATCACAAAAAAATATATTTCTTCCTGTTATTTCTGATTGTAAGCTGTGCATTATTTGCTCAGGATGAAAACTCTGCCCCTGTCGTTTCACAGAATTACGATGCCCAGAGTTTTTTCATCGAAGGAAAATCACTCGAGATGCAGTATAAATATATTCCCGCTTTGGAGAATTATAAAACGGCACTTAAATTTGATAAAGCCCCCGGAATATATTTCGCTATTGCAAATGTATATTATAATCTCGAAAAATATCAGGATGCAATATTTGAAATTAATAACGCATTAAAACTTGCTCCCGATGAAATCAAGTATCTTGAACTGAAAGCAAATATTTACTATCGTCAGGATAATTATGAAAAAGCCGCGGAAACGTATGAACAAATAGTTAATATTGATTCTAATTATATATACGGATTATATTTTCTCGCAAGGATGTATCAGGAGCTTAAATCACCTTCAAGAGCAATTATAATTTATGAACGCATTACCGATATTGCGGGATTTGATTTTGAAGTGCTCAAAAGAATGTACGAGATTTACTTTAACTATAAAGAGTATGATAAATGTATCGAGGTTTTGCAGTACGTTCTTAAACTCAATCCCTATGACCAGTTGACTAAACAGCAGTTAGCCGGATTGTATATCCGCTCGGGCAATTTTGAAACTGCAAAGACTATTTATGAAGAACTTGAATTGCTGAACCCAAAAGACAAAGTTTTGCAGACTGAACTTATAAAAATTTACTTAAATTCAGGCGAGATAGATAAAGGTTTTAATAAATTTGCACAAACGTTAAACAAAGATACTTTAAATTTCGAAGAAAAACTTCAGGTCGGTGAAATCTATTACAGATTGATTTCAACTGATTCCACCGCTACCGGTGCGGCAATTAATATTTTCAAAAATTTAATATCAGAGTATCCCGATAAGTGGCTTCCGTATTTTTACGCTGGTGCAATCGAGAATTTTGCAAAAAATTATACGGCATCAGAAGAATATCTTGTAAAAGCGGAATCATTAGCGGATACATCGAAAGCTGCTCTTTATCAGATTGGATATACTCTTTATGAACAAGGCAATATCAATCGCTCGAAAGAAGTTTTCCAGAAAGCATTGAATCTGTATCCTGATGATTACCTGATGAATTATTTTTATGGTCTCGTTCTCCAAAGAGAATCTAATGTAAAGGAAGCAATAAAATATTACGAGAAGGCTCATAAGATTTCTCCAAAAGATGTTCAGATTATGGGTACTCTCGCAATGGCTTATAATACCGAAAAGATGTTTAAGGAGTCTGATGAAATGAATGAAGACGCACTCTTTGTTGACCCTGACAATGTTCTTGTATTAAACAATTATGCATACAATCTTTCTGTCCGCGGCGTGAATCTTTCGAAAGCTCTTGCTATGTCAAAAAAAGCAATTGATGCAGAACCCGAAAATGCGTCATATCTTGATACTTACGGATGGATATACTACAAACTTGGTGATTATCACGAAGCTGCGGTTTATATCCAGAAGGCAATTTCAAAAAACGGCTCTAATGCAGTTATTCAGGACCATCTCGGAGATGTATATAATGCAATGGGTGATTTTCCCGGTGCCCTGAAATACTGGAAAAAAGCTCTTGAGTTAAGTCCCCAGAGTCTCGAAATAAAGCAAAAAATAGAAAAAACAAAACAATCATAATTTTAAGTTAATAAATTAAATATTTTAATATGCCGGATATAACTATTCACAATGTAATCATTATTGGCTCCGGACCTGCGGGATTAACAGCGGGAATTTATACTGCACGTGCAAATTTAAAACCGTTAATTTTTGAAGGTACACAGCCCGGCGGACAATTAATGATAACCACTGATGTTGAGAACTATCCCGGGTTCGAGAAAGGAATTACTGGTCCGGAATTAATGGATGTGATGCGTAAACAGGCAGTGCGTTTTGGAGCAAAGTCGTTTTTCAAAAGGATTGGTAATGTAGATTTTACGGGAAAACCGCTGAAAGTATATACTGATGACGGGGAAGAGTATTTATCCCACACAGTTATTATAGCGACAGGAGCTTCCGCAAAATATCTTGGCTTGCAGTCAGAACAAAAATATATGGGATACGGTGTTTCTGCCTGTGCAACCTGCGACGGATTCTTTTTTAAGAATCAGCGCGTAGTGGTTGTAGGCGGAGGTGATACTGCAATGGAAGAGGCAAATTATCTGACACACCATGCATCAGAAGTAACAATGATTCACAGGCGCGAAGGATTCCGTGCATCAAAGATAATGCTCGATAGGGTTAAGAAGAATCCGAAAATTAAATTTGAACTTAATTCAGTTATTCAGGAAATAGTCGGGAAAGAAGAAGATGGTAAAAAAACGGTTACAGGTATAAAGTTACGCAATGTGCAGACGAATGAAATTAAGGATTTTCCTTGTGAAGGAGTGTTTATGGCAATCGGACATAAACCTAACACTGATATTTTCGAAGGCATACTGGATATGAACGAGACAGGATATCTGATTACAAAAAAATCGTCAATGGAAACAAAAATTCCGGGTGTTTTTGCTTGCGGTGATGCACAGGATTTCTATTACAGACAAGCCGTATCAGCCGCAGGAACCGGTTGTATGGCTGCAATAGATGCCGAACGGTATATTGAAGCGATGGAATAATATCACTGATTTATATGATTAATATAATTTCTCTGATTTTGTTATTACGATAACAATTTTGATATTTTCAATGTTAATAAATATTACGGTTCTTGTTCTTTTTTAAGAACCGATTATTATTTTTAATTATCAAAGCGCAGCGAAGATCCCGATGAGCCTGTGAATCGGGACTAATTTTTAATTATTAATTGAAAAATTATGCCATTCTATCACAAACTCGGAAAGATACCTCAGAAGAGGCACACGCAGTTCCGTCAACCCAATGGCTCATTATATAAAGAAGAGCTCTATTCGACTCTTGGTTTTGACGGAATCCTTACGAACGCATATCATATAAATTCTCCGGCTAAGATTGAAATTATTGATGAAGACTATTATGCTTTTATAATTCAGGAATGGATAGAAGCCTCATTAAGACCTTATCATTTCAAAACAGCGAAAGTACCCGTTGAGTTAAATTATGTAAAGGGAAGAAAACCTTTACTTTTCAACGAAAATGTGATAATGAGTGTGTACCGTCCAAAAAAGCAAATGGAACATTTTTACAAAAATGCTCAGTGCGACGAACTTGTGTTTGTTCACGAAGGCAAGGGGACTCTTCAAACGAATCTTGGCTATCTTAATTTTACAAAAGGGGATTATATAGTAATTCCAAGAAATACAATTTTCAAACTTGTTCATAAAACCGAGTGCAGATTTTTGATTTTCGAATCATACGGACCTATTACCACTCCTAAAAGATATCGCAATGAATTCGGTCAATTGCTTGAACACTCTCCTTATTGTGAGCGCGATATTAAAGCTCCTGAAGAACTCGTAACCTTCGATGAAAAAGGCGACTTTATAATCCAGACAAAAAAAGGCGGGAAAATGTTCGATATTCACTACAACTTTCATCCATTTGATGTTGTCGGATATGACGGGTATTATTTCCCCTGGATACTGAATATAAATGACTTTATGCCCATAACGGGAAAGATACATCAGCCTCCCACCGTTCATCAGACTTTTGATGGTCCGGGTTTTGTGATTTGTTCATTCGTTTCGAGAATGCTTGATTACCATCCTCAGTCAATTCCCGTTCCTTATAATCATAGTAATGTTGATTGCGATGAAATGCTTTATTATGTTGATGGCAATTTTATCAGCAGGAAGGGAATTGAAATCGGCTCTATCAGTTTACATCCCGGAGGAATCTCACACGGACCTCATCCCGGCACAGTGGAAGCATCGCTAGGGAAAAAAGATACTATCGAAACCGTAGTAATGATGGATACATTCAAACCTCTTAAGCTCACAGACCGTGCAAAAGAAATCAATGACGATAAATATTACCTTAGCTGGAAAGAGTAAAAATAGAATTCTCATATGACAAATCTCCTCCCAATTCAAGGAGAGGGGTCAGAGGTGGGGTGAAAAATTCTTAAAAGATGGAATCTTTTAAATTAATGAGCTTCAATATTGCATTAAATTATTTACAACCATCTTCAATTCTGATTTGGACATCACACTGTCACAACCGGATTTAAAAATTTCATCTCGATTTGATATTGGATTCACTTCTGAAAAGGCTATAATTTTTTTATCTTTTGATTTTGTTTCACTACGGATTTCCTCAATTAATCCAAGAGGTGAAAACACATGCAGGTCTAAATCAAGGAAAATAAGGTCAAGATTATCTTCTCTTGCTATTTGAAGTGCCTCTTTAAAATCAAGTGTGCTCTTAAGTTCTGCCTGACAGTTAAGCTTCGTCAGTGTCATTGCGGAAATTTCTATAAACTTTTTCAGGTCTTTGTCCTGAGTTATTAGTAATGCTTTTCGGGTCATTTTTATTTACTTGAAAACCTGAATTTTTCATATTCAGATTTTTCAAGTTAAACAATTTATACTTCTTAATAAATAAATAATAAAATCTGATTCCGTTTTGTTTTCGTCATGTTTCTTAGTGTCCCTTCGAGTTAAATACTTATATTTTTCCCATTGTTTTTTTTACGTCTTACGTCTTGAATTATTAATTACCCTTTGTGTTCTTGTGTTTTAAGTGTTTTAATATTTTTTTCTTTCAATGTTTTATTATTATGTCTTGTCCTAGAAAAAAGTAGACAAAATAAATTACTAATTGTTCATTCTCTCTTTTGAATTGAATATCTTTTAATTTCTATACAATATTATTAAATAATGGCAAAGGGATATAGAAATATTGCATTGGTTTTTCTTCTGTTCATTCCGTTATCCGTATTTTCTCAGTTTGTAGATTTCGGAAAGAACAAGGTGCAGTATTCAAATTTTGAATGGTACGTTCTTAACACACAGCATTTCAATGTTTATTATTATAAACAAGCAAAAGAACTTGCCGAACAGGCTGCTTATCTCGCAGAAGAGAGTTATCAGGCACTTCAGCAGAAATTCAATTATTCATTGGCAGATTCCGTGCCTCTTATTATTTATACAACGCCCCAGCATTTTAAAGAAACCAATACTACTCCGGGTTTTATTCCTGACGGTGTCGGCGGCTTTTTCGAATTCATCAAAGGCAGGGTCGTACTTCCTTATGACGGCTCTTTCGGAAATTTCAGACATGTTTTAAAACACGAACTCGTGCACGTTTTTATGACGAGTAAAATAACCAATAGCCTTACTGCACACGGCTCTATTATCGAACGTCTTCCTCCGCTATGGTTCACAGAAGGTCTTGCAGAGTTCTGGTCAACTGAGTGGGATGCACAGGCGGAAATGGTTATGAAAGATGCAGTACTGAACGGTTACATACAAGGACTCGAAAACTGGGAATATTTTTACGGAACTTTTTTTATGTACAAACTTGGACAGAAAGCCTTAGAGTTCATAAGCAAAACTTATGGAGAGGATAAAATTGTACAATTGATGGATAACTTCTGGCTGTATGATAGTTTCGAAAGCGTAATGAAATATACCATCGGAAAAGATTATCCGGAATTTGACAAGGAATTTCTTTATGACCTGAAAAAAATTTATTTCCCGGGTGTAAAAACCACGGATGATCCTTCTCAGATCAGTGTTTCTGTTCCTTTCGATGGTTTTGCTTATAAATCGACTTATTCTGAATTCAATAATTCAAAAAACATTTATTTCATAGGTAATCGCTCGGGATATACTTCGATTTATAAATATGACATCGAAAAGAAAGAAAAACCTGAACTTATTATAGAAGGTGAAAACACTGAAGAGTTTGAAGAATTCCACTTTTTCCGGACAGGACTTGATGTATCTCCAAAAGGTCTTCTTGCCTTCGTTACAAGGAAAGGCGCAGGGGATGTGTTGCATATTTATGATTTGAAAAAAGAAAAACTATTGATTGATTATTCATTCAAAGATATTGTAGGTATCGGTTCTCCCTCTTGGAGCAGCGATGGAAGTATCATTACTTTTTCCGGAATAGAATTTACAGGCAAAGGGGACATCTATATTTTTAATATTCAAAAAGAAAAACTTACAAGACTTACAAATGATTATTATGATGACAGGGATGCTGTAATTTCTCCGGATGGAAAATACATCGTCTTCTCGTCGGACAGATCAAGTTTCGGCAAGGATAATAAGTACGATTTATTTATTTACAATCTCGAAACGAATGAAATTAAAAATCTCACATTCGATGTTAACATTGATTTTGCTCCGGCATTTTCACCCGACGGGAAAAGAATTGCATACACTTCCACCAGCGGCGGAGTGAATAATGTCTGGCTGATTGACCTTCCCGAAAATATTTCTGCATTCAGTGATGTACAGGCAAAGCAGTTGACTCACTTTACTACAGCGGCTTTCGATCCTAAATTTTGCGGAAACGATAAAATTGCTTTCTCCGCCTATGAAAAAGGTTCGATGAATATTAAAATTCTTGACAATGTAATCAAAAAATCGGATACAACAAAAACGTTCACAAAAATTGAGTCACCCGCGAGGGATTCCGGCTGGAGTCTTCCGAAAATATCCGGCGACCTTAATAAAATGACCCTGAAATATAAAAAACGGTATTCATTTGATATTGCAACTACGGCAATTTCCACCGACCCCGTCTTTGGAACGAATGCCGGCGGATTGCTTGCCTTCAGTGACTTGCTCGGAAATGACATATACAATTTTCTGCTTTACAGCAATTCAGACGGAAGTTCTGAATTCTGGAAAAGTTTAAATATTGCGATCTCTAAAATTTCCCTTGAACAGAGGTTAAATTATGCATTCGGGGTTTATCATCTTTCCGGGAGAAGATATGATTTGACGCAGTCGGATTTCTCCTACTACGAGCGGCTTTACGGAGCGTATGCGAGTTTCTCATATCCGTTTTCTTTTTTCAGAAGAATTGAAACCACAGTGTCATTATCCAAATCGGATAAAGACCTTGACTTTGGCAACAGGCAGCGCTCCACGTTACTCTCAAATAAAATCAGTTACGTGAAAGATAATACGTTATGGTATATAACCGGACCTATTGACGGCGAAGCATTAAATGCAACACTCGGATATGTTACAGATATAGAAAATTCAAACGAGAACTATTACAGTCTCCTGTTTGATTACAGAAAATATTTCCGTATTGCAAAGTTTTCATCACTTGCTATACGGGGGCAATTTTTTATGAACGAAGGTAAGAATCCGAGAAGATACTTTATGGGCGGTTCGTGGTCATTGCGCGGATGGCCCCTGTTTTCGTTACGAGGAACAAAACTCTGGCAGGCGAATGCAGAACTGCGTTTTCCGCTCCTGAATTTAATTTATATAAAATTTCCTTTCGGTATGGAATGGGGATTTCCGGCTATACGCGGAGCAGTATTTTTTGATGCCGGCAATTCCTGGGATAGCAAGGAAAATTATACGGAAACAAAAGGCAGCATCGGAGTTGGTTTGAGGGTGAATGTGTTCGGCGTAATCGTTTTCCGCTATGACCTCGGGAAAAGAATAGAAAATAATTTTACTAAACTACAAAATAACTTATTCAGCCAGTTTTTCTTCGGATGGGATTTTTAAATTATGGCAAAAAGAGACAGTAAATACAAAATAAGCCACCTTGAACTTCAGAAAAAACTAAACAATGATACTATTCCAAATAATATTCTTCTTTTCACACACGAAAAAATATTACTGGATGAAGTTACATCCCTGATTGCAAATAATTTTTTAGGTGAAACAGTTTCAAAGGAAAATGTTCATACTTTTTATGCAGACGAAAAGAATATAGAAGGGGTTATAAATGAATGTTCTAATATCAGTATGTTTTCCGAAAGGAAAATCGTTATTCTGAAGGTTCTCAAAAGAGCCGGAACAAAAGGCGGTTTCACTAATGCAGAGAGACAATCTATGATAAATTACATCAATAATTTCAGTCCCGATATAATTCTTATCATAGCTGTAATTGACAGAGAATTCAACTTTGAACATTATGAAGATTTCTTAACAAAAACACTCTCCGCTTTTATTATTGACTCTGATTCTGAAGATGATTTCAGGAAATGGATAAAATTGAAATTAAAAGATTATAAAATAAACGATGACTCGATACTTCACCTGATTCAATTTCTGAATCCGTCTTATGACGAAATAAATACCGAAATAGAAAAACTTAAAACTTTCTGCATTGATAAAAAGGAAATTACGAAAGATGATATCAATTTCTGTATCGGATTCACAAAAGATTTTGACGAAAACGATTTTTTAGAGGCTGTTTTAACAAGAAATTATGGTAAAGCTATTCAGGTTTATAATAAAATGAATCTGAAGGAAGATATTGAAATTTTTCTTGTGGTTCTGCTGAGTTCGTCAATGATTTCTGTGAGTAAATTGATGGATCCCGTAGCTGAAAAAATGGGCAAGTGGGAACTTATTAAAGAACTGAAACTTTGGGGCGATTATGAAAGAAAACTCAGGATTTTAAAGGAATTCAAAAGTAAAATTAATGAACTTAAATTAAAGCAGGCTTTTGACTATATTTATAATGCTGATAAAGCGATGAAATCAACAGGTCTGGATAATAAACCATTTATGACGGATTTAATTTATAACCTTACAAAGCTATAATATCTGGAACTAAAAATTATTAATTAAGTTAAATAAACAGAGAAATTTGCTGAATAGCAAGCGGGAATATAAAAGTTTTACGGATGAACAGTTAATAGGCGAGTTTAAAGAAGGAAACAACGATGCTTATAGCGAAATTGTTATTCGTTATAAAGATCGGCTTGTGAACTTTCTGTTCAGATATACTGGTAATAAAGACGACTCGGAAGACCTGGCTCAGGATGCATTTATAAAACTATACCGCTCAAAGCATTTATATCAGGAAATAGCAAAATTCTCCACATGGTTCTATACAATAGCAATTAATATTGCAAAAACTTCTCTGAAAAAGAAAAGCAGGATGAGCACTTTATCGATAAGTGACTATGATCCGGAGAATGATAAAGATTTTGATATTCCGGCTGCTACTATCGAACCGGATGTTCAGGCAAATGCTTCGATTGAAAACGAGTATATTCAGAAAGCGATAAACTCTCTTGAAGAAACCTACAGGGAAGCAATAATATTGAGGGATATTCAGGACCTGGATTATGAAGAGATAGCAAATACACTTAACGTTCCGATAGGAACGGTGAAATCAAGGATTAACAGGGGCAGGGAAAAATTAAAAGTTTTGTTAAAAGATATTTATAAACCAAGCGATTAATTATCGTAAAAAACAATTACAAAAAGTTTTGGAAATAAATGAAGAAAATATTGAAATAAGGAATAAACTCCTTAATTTACCGAAAATTCAAGCAAACGAAAACTTCCTGAACAATCTTCAGAATAAAATTAAAAGGATTGAACTCGAAGAAGAGCAAGCAATAAAGCAGAAAGTCCGTGGTGCAGGTTTTTTCGGCAAACTTTTTGGTGCTAAGCGGCAACCATGGTTCGTGCCTGCATTGGGGCTTGGTGTCGTCGCGGTATTGGTGTTTTCCGTTATATTAATTTCAAATAAAAATAATATACCGGTGGTGAATGAAAAAGTTACCACAATGTCACAGGACACGCCTTCTCCTCAGCCGAATCAAACAAATTCCGGAAGCACCGGTGAAACCCTTAAAAAAGATGAATTACCTGGAAAAGAAATTACGGAGGATTTTGGTTCTAACGAAAATTCTATGGGTACTTTGGAACGAAAATATACTGATCAGGGAACAAATAAGGTCAGGACGAAAACAGAAACAATGAAATCTTCTGATAATGAATCAGAAATAAAAATGAACAATGCTTTGCCTTTGATTGAACAAAAAGCTGCTGAACCCCGCGAAGAGACTGCAAAGAATAAATCAACAGATGAAATGAAAACTGAAAAGAAAGTAATTGAATCGGAGCGTAAAGAAGGCACAGATAAAGTAGGCAGAAGTGAATATACGAAAAAAGATTCTGCAAAAGATGAAGGAAAAAACAATAATGACGTAAAAGAAGCGGCAAAATCTTTTCAGGGCTCGACTGAAATAAATAAAACTATGCTTCAGGATTTAAAAGATAAAATCGAAAAAGGATTAAAAAAGAAAGATTAATTTAAAACCGTTTATTTCTTTTTATTCCTATCTCCATTAATATTTTAAGACTTACAATTTTAATATTTCTGATATATTTTTAATTCATAAAAATATTCTATGTTTATTGCGAAAATTAAAATCACTTTAAGAAGTTCTATCCTCGATCCGCAGGGGAAAGCCGTCGAAGGCTCTTTGAAATCCCTTGGTTTTGATAAAATTATAGATACAAGGATCGGAAAATATATTGAACTAAAAATTGATACGGATAAAAAAGACGAAGCTGAAAATATTGCCGGACAAGCTTGCAAAAAACTCCTTGCTAATCAGGTGATGGAAAATTATGAATTTGATTTAATTAAATCCGACGGCGGATAATGAGCAAAGCAAAAGTCGGCATTGTAGTTTTTCCGGGCTCTAATTGTGACCACGATGCATATTTTGCATTCAAGGATATTTTAAAAGTCGATACAAAATTCCTATGGCATAAAGAAGGAAATATCGGGGATAGAAACCTGATTATTCTTCCGGGAGGATTTTCATACGGTGATTATCTCAGATGCGGTGCAATTGCAAGATTCTCGAATCTGATGTCGGATATTATCAACTTTGCAAATAATGGCGGTGTGGTTATAGGGATCTGCAACGGCTTCCAGATATTATGCGAAACCGGCTTGCTGCCCGGAGTCCTTTTGAAAAATAAGAACCTTCAGTTTATATGCAAAACAGTGTCCTTGACAGTTGAAAACAATAAAAGCATATTCACAGGTAATTGCGAAATCAAAGAAGTAATTAATATTCCTATCGCACATGGCGAGGGATGCTATTTCTGCGATGACAATATTTTGATGGAATTGATAAGCAATAACCAGATATTATTTACGTACAATGATAATCCAAACGGCTCTTTATATAATATTGCAGGGATACAAAATATAAAGCGGAATATACTCGGTATGATGCCTCATCCGGAACGCGCAGCAGATGAAATATTGGGAAATACAGACGGAATAAAAATATTATCGAGTGTGGTAGAAAGTTTTGAATAGTTCTTATATGAACTTAATTAACAAAAAATTTTGTTTAATATTTAAAGGAGAAAAAAAATGTTCGGTTTAGGAACACCTGAAATAATCTTAGTAATAATTGCAATTCTTGTCCTCTTCGGAGCTAAAAAGATTCCCGAGTTTATGCAGGGTCTTGGAAAAGGGATTAAGGAATTCAAAAAAGCATCAAGTGATGTTCACGAAGAAATCAATAAAACCGTAAACCAGGACGCTAAAGAGAATAAAGATAAACCGTAATTATTTCCTTAAGTTATCCTCTAACTTATTGCTGGTTATTATTTAGTGAAGATAAAATAATTTATTTAAAAATTATTTCCTTTCCGGCTTTAGCTGATTTATAAACAGCATCAATAATCCGCATCACTACGAGTGCTTCTTTTCCTGTGGATACAAGTTTATCCTTGCCCGTTATCACGTTAACAAAATGCTTTATCTCATTTTCATAGCTGCTTTTAGTATCCAGAATAGGTTTGATATTTTTGGGTGTAATCTCAAGGAGATTAGAATCAATTTTCTTGAGTACTTTCAGAGGATTTATTGATGTACTTCCGGTTTTACCGTACACATTGCAGTAATAAAATTCACGGCTTCTTAAAAAGCTCCAGCTAACTTCCACCGTTAGTGCAGCGCCGCTTTTGAATTTTACAAGAGTGAAATTAGAATCTTCAACAGATTTTGTATTATGGAAAAAATTTACGGCATTAACGGAATGAATCTCCGGAAAATCGAGCATCCAGAGTCCCAGATCAAGCATCACAACACCGTTATCGAGTATCACACCGCCTCCCGATATTTCTCTTTCCATTAACCATTTTTGGTTTGTACTTTGAGTCTTTAGCCATCCTGTTTTAACATAAAACACATCCTGAATTTCTTTACCTTTAATAAAACTTCTCTGTATCATCACATCGTTTCTGAACCTGTTATTCATTCCTACCATCAGGATTTTTTTCTGCTTCTCTGCTTCTTCGACTATTCGAAAAGCTTCCTTATAATTTCTTGCAAGCGGCTTTTCCACGAGGACGTTTTTTCCGGCTTCGAGGCATTTTATTGTAACATCGTGATGAGCATCTGTCCGTGCAGCAACAATCACCGCATCGATTTCCGGACCATCTGCCAGCATTTCCCCTGCATCTTTATAATATTTGGAAATATTATATCGTTTTGCAATGTTCTTTGCTTTCGTGAAATCAATGTCGCACAATGCCGTTATTTCAACGTTGTTCATCTTCCGTAATGCCGGAAGATGCATTACCTGTGAGATTCCTCCGAGACCTGCTACAGCAATTTTGATTTTTTCCATAAATTTTGATCTGACCTGTGGTTAAATTTTAAATATATATTAAAAATCTTTTCATTAAAAAAAAAGCCAAGACACCCAAATCACATATAATAGATGCTTACCGCTGCTTTCTTCCGAACCTGACGGGATTGGGCAATATTATATTGTCCGGGGCTTGGCATACTTAATATAGTTAAGAAGATTTAAACATTAAATACAATCCGAATAATCCAAGTATTATATTCACTATCCACATTCCGAGAAACGGACTGAAAAGCGCCCTGTCCGCAAGCTTTTCCCCGCCCATAAGTGCAATCCAGTAAATTAAAAAAAATAAAAGAGAAAATCCCGCTGCAATTCCGAATCCGCCTCTCCTCACTCTGTATCCCAATGGTGCACCGATTAATGCAAACACCACACAGGCAAAAGGTATCGAATACTTTTTATATACCTCGACATCATATATATCTATCTGCTTCTCCACCTGTGTATTATAAATAAGTTGACCGGTGTATATTTCCTTACTCATGACAAACTTTTTATAAATAATGTAAACCGAGTCATAATTGTTGAAAGCATCGACAGAAATTAATTTTTTATCAGGCTCGTTTTTAATGGTTTCAGTTTTCGTATATATCGTATCTCTGAATTTTATTTTACTGAGTGTAATAAAATCATTATTAATGGTTTTAAGGAAATTCGCATTGTTTCTTTTCTGTTCGACTTTTACACTGTCAATCTTTGCGTTTAAATCATGAGCAGAGAGTTCCCTGTCTCCGCGTATAAATGCATTATCCTGTGTCCGTTGAAATCCGAACCCCTCCGAACTGAAAGTTATCCTGTGATGTTTGAATTCAATCTTCCTGTATTTATTTGCCGGATCAGTTATACTTATCTGATGTATCTCGCCGTCATTCAGGTTCATCACAATATATTTAAAATCGCTCGTGAAACCTATATCTCCGGATTTTGCAGTTATGAGATTTCTTGAGGTGGGATTTGCAAAATCATAAACATATATTCCTTCGAGGTTATTACTGTTCTCAAAAGTTTTCTTCACAAATATTTTTACACCGCCCATATCTTCGGAAAACTTTCCCGACTCAAGTATGAATGTAGGTTTCGTTCTCGATATATCACCCATCAGCATTCTTGCCTGATGGTTTGCTTCAGGCAGAACATCATTATTAAATTTTATCATCAGGTAAAAAAGTACCACCGCTAAAATAAGCACGGGAATCATCAACTTTTTCAGACTGATTCCGCTTGCTTTCATAATTGTGATTTCATTATTGGCAGCCAGCGTGCCGAATGCCATCAGGGTTGCTACAAGCACTGCCATTGGTACTGCAAGCGTTACCATCCAGGCAAGATTCAGCGAGATTAACTGAGTTATCACCCAGATACTCAATCCCTTTCCGACAAGCTGCTCTATTGATTTTATGAGGAACTGGAATAGAAAGAGGAACATTACAGTTACAAGTGCGAATATAAACGGTCCTACAAGTGCCTTCAGTATGTATTTGTAAATTAGCAACTATTTTATTACTCCGTGCTTTTTCCCAACTAATTCGAACGCAGAAATTGCTTTGTTAATATTCTCTTCAGAGTGTGCCGCTGAAATCTGAACCCTTATTCTCGCCTGTCCTTTCGGTACTACGGGATATGAAAATCCTATTGCATAAATCCCTTCCTCATATAAATCCTTTGACATATTTGCGGCAAGTTTTGCATCATCACCGAACTTTCTGAAAAGAACCGGGATTATCGGGTGAACGCTTTTGATAATATCGAATCCGAGTTTAGTCATTTCTGTACGGAAATGCTTCGTGTTTTCCATTAGCTTTTCGCGGAGGTCGTTGCTTTTATCCAGCAGGTCGAAAGCCGCAATAGCAGCACCTGCAATTGAAGGAGCAAGTGTATTTGAAAAGAGGTATGGTCTCGAACGCTGTCTCAGCATTTCAATTATCTCTCTCTTACCGGTTGTAAATCCGCCGGATGCACCTCCCATTGCTTTTCCGAGTGTAGAAGTGATAATGTCAACTTCTCCCAGGCATCCGCAAAATTCCACCGCGCCTCTTCCGTTCTTTCCTAAAAATCCCGTCGCGTGTGAATCGTCAACCATTACCATCGCATCATATTTATTTGCAAGATTTATTATTCCCTTTATGTTTGCAATATCTCCGTCCATCGAGAATACTCCGTCTGTGGCAATTATTATATTTTTTGCAGGAACAGGTCCGTGTGCAAGTCCTGTGTGTTCCCAGATATCCGAACCTTCGCGTGCGTGTATCAGTTTCTGCTCAAGCGATTTCATATCCGAGTGCTCGAATATCATTCTCTTTGCCTTGCAGAGTCTGATGCCGTCAATAATACTTGCGTGGTTCAAAGCATCAGTGATGATAACGTCGTCCGAGCCAAGAATGCTTTCGAAAAGTCCTCCGTTTGCATCAAAACATGATGAATATAATATTGTATCGTCAGTCTGATAGAAATTTGCAATCTTTTCCTCCAGCTGCTTATGAATGCTTTGCGTTCCGCAAATAAATCTCACGGAAGCCAGTCCGAAGCCGAATTCGTCCAGTGTTTTATGTGCCGCCTTTAAAATACTGGGATGGTTTGCAAGTCCCAGATAATTATTAGAGCAGAAATTCAGAACTTCTCTCGGTTTTGAACCGCCCGGATATTCAACATTGATGTTTGCCTTCTGCTCTGAAAGCAAAACTCTCTCTTCCTTATATAAACCTGCCTCTTTAATTACATTCAACTCCTGTTTAAGGTCGTATTTGGTTCTTAAGTACATATAATCCTGTTTTAAAATTTTTCTAATATAAATTTAAAATTACAAAATTCTAATGAAACAAATAATTGATAATTAAACGTATGATATTAACAGAAATATTTATATTCTAATTGATTTTTAATAATTTTTTAACTAAATATTACAAAGTGATTGTAACAATTCTTTAAGTTCTTTCCAAAAACTAAAACCATAGGAGGTTAAAATGAAAAAATTATTACTGATTGCATTTATTATTTTATTGAGCATGCCTATGACATCACACGGACAATATTATTACAATCGCTCATTCAATTTTACAGGAGCAACCGGAGATTACGCAGTCACAAAACCTGGGGCTGATTTAAGCATTACCGGGAGTTTAACTTTAGAATGCTGGGTGAATCCGGTTAATGTAGCTTCACCGTTATTTCAAATTGTAGTCCAGAAAAGATTAGGAAGCAATTCAACAGGTTATACAATGTTTCTTTCTTCAGGAAAAGTTGTTATCAGAACAAATGGCACATCAAGACTAACAGGCAGTACAGTTATTCCCAATGGAGTATGGACTCATATTGCTTCGACATACAATTCATCAACAGATGTTTTCACAGTCTATGTAAATGGAGTGGCTGATGGTACAATTACAGCTCCAGGTGCAGCTCCTGCGGCAGATACGGATTCTTTGAGATTTGCAGCCGGCTTCAACAGTCCTTTTGCGGGAATGATGGATGAAATTCGAGTGTGGAATATCGAGCGAACAGCTGCGGATATAGTAGCTACAATGAGAATGCCGTTAGGGGAAAGTACGGGTAATTACACCGGCCTTGTCGGCGCCTGGCGTGCAAATACTGCTATTGTAGGTACGGGTTTAGATGAAATTAATGGGAATAATGCATCTCTCAGAGGTGCGGCATCTTTTGCTGACCTTTCAAATAGACCTAACAGTCATCTTGCATTTAATACGGGGTTATTATGCACAGGTGCTGCAACCGGTATCTGTGTTTCAATTCCTAATGCTGCTGTTTTAAATCCGACAACCGCAATAACTCTTGAGTGCTGGCTTTTTACCGGTAATATAGATGTTCAGGTCATTATAGGCAAAGGTACATCAACCACAGGTTTTCCATTCAGACTTCTAAAGAGCTTAAGCAATTCTTTCAGAGTGATACTAAATTCCGGTACTGCGATTGGTTCGGGGAACTACGGCGGATTAATTCCCACTAATCAGTGGGTTCATCTTGCATTTACGTATAACTCAACAACCGGAGATTTTGCCTATTATATGAACGGAGTTCCGACACTATCCGGTACTCAAAGTGTGGGTCCTCTCGCCGCCAACTCAGAAGCGTTAACAATCGGTGGCGGTCCAAATCAGGTCACATTAAATGGAATGATAGATGAAGTCAGGATTGCTAATTATGTAAAAACTCCTCAGGAAATAACTCAGGGTATGTTTTGCTCAATTGATCTTAATAATGAACCAAATCCTTCAAATACAAATGTTGTCTATAGTTTTGAAGGTACGCTAATGGATTTAACAGACGGTGCTCCCCGAGGAGTCTTTACTGGACCCGGAATAAGATTCACACAGGTATCTACTACCAGCTCCGAATTTCCTGCTCCGATGGATAGATGGGATGCGGGAAAATTCGCCAATGGATTCCGTGTAAAATATGCGGGACTTACTTTCGGAGCATCACCGACTACAATAGTTGATTCAATATATATGGGACAAGTCTTAACGGTTTCCGATATCAATTTATTTGTTGCCGCAAATCATGCTTTTGCAGGTGATATGAGCGTGAGCCTGAAGAATCCTGCAAATACAACGACAAGAGTATTATATCCCGGAAACAGTTCTTTCGTTGGAATGAGTATGGTAACAATTTTCGATGACGAGGCAGATAGTACAATCGGCGGTACTATTTTAGCTCCGTTCAGTCCGAGGGTAAAACCTGTGAATACACTTAATGTTTTTAGTGGACAGGCTGCACTTGGCTGGTGGAAAATAATTATAACGGATTTATTCCCGGCAACGGATGATGGAATTTTGCTCGGATGGGGACTTCAATTCAATAATCAAATTATTACGGGTGGCAGCAGTTTAGTAACCGAAGTACCCGGAAAATTCGATCTCTATCAGAATTATCCGAATCCTTTCAATCCGGTTACGACAATAAAATATGAAATTGCTAAAACCGTGAGTGTAAAGATTGTTGTATTTGATATTCTCGGAAGGGAAATTAAGACTCTTGTAAATGAAGTTAAAAAATCAGGCTCGTATTCCCTGGTATTTGATGCATCAGAGTTTGCATCCGGATCATATTATTACAGACTCACTGCCGGTGATTATGTGAATACAAAGAAAATGATAGTAATAAAATAGTAACAACAGTTTTATAATTTCCACTCCTCTTAATCCCCCCTTTTTTTCAAAGGGGGGTTTGGGGGGTTAGAATAAATATCATTATAGTTACTTCATATATTCAAGTTCTTTCAATAGAGCAGCAAGTCTCTGCAATCTCTCGCCTAAAATTTCATCGTCTTGATGTAAACAATCATCAAACAGTTTTATGTCTTCTTCAATATGTTCATTGTCTGTACATATAGACGCATTCATAGCAGCACCTTGCAGAGGTATCCTTGCAAATCTCGGATAGTCCGGATAATCTTTCTCGCTTTTTCGGTAGAGATTAGCGAAATATAGTTTCGACTGGCATATTAAAATTGCAAGATCAAGTGCTCTGTGTAATGGCATTTCTTCTGATTGCCTCGACCATTTTTCACCGGTATGACGCCATATCTTAGCAGAAATTTCCACTTTTCCTCTGTCATTCCACTGTGCAAGTCCCAGCGATAACCCCTTTGCATCCGACTTATTTGCATATCTACCGTCAACGAGGTCATAATCCTCTGAAACAACAACCGGTTTATGCTTTAAATCTATTGGTATTTTCGTAATATTTTATAGTAATTTTAGTAAATTAGTAATTTAGTAAATTAGTGATAATTTATTGAATTCACAATAGATTTTTTTTACCTCTTATTGATCTCCTGATTCATTAAGGAACAAAGTTAGCTTAAAAAGACAGTGAAGATTATTATTAACATTGAAGAAAAAGAAAACATTTATAATATTAATAATAAAATATAAGTGGAGACCAAAACCCATTTTTGAATTGGGACGATACAGAAAAGACAAATGGGTAATAATTAACATTTAAATTAATGAATATGTTTATTAAAAAAAATTTTCTTTGGATTTTATTTTTTGGTTCATTGATTGGATTAAATGAATCACTTATTGGTAGCTTTAATATACCATATCGCTCGGTTATTTTAAGCACAATAACTATAACATTATTATCAATTGCCCGACAACAAATTCCAAAAACGGGAACGTCAATTCTTGTTATTTTAATTGCTGTTCTTTTCAAAATAAATAATATGGGTTTTAGTACATGCACAACTAATGTGTTTTTATGCGGCCCATCCGCAATATTATTACTTGGAATTGGTTATGAAGTATTTGCTTCCTTATTTGATAAAAAAATCACAAATAAATATTTAAACCTTGTGATGATTTGTGGAATTACTTCTATAGTAGCATTCAGCATATTTGGAGTAATGAATACTTACATTCTCCACTCTTGGAATACTGCAATGCTTTCTGTGTATATCTTTGCCCGTGCTCCAATGACTGCAATTGCGTCAAGCGCTATGAGTATATTTGTATTATACTTAATAAGAACTTTTAGAAATGAGAATTTTGCTAGATGGAATCCGTATGTTATTAATAGTATAGTAGGATGCATGATTATTGTTTTTTGGTTGCTTGGATCTTTTACAATATTTTAAAGCCAGCCAGCCCTTAAAAGCTTCGAAACAAATTGGCGAACTTTTAAAATTACACATTTCCGCCATTATTGGAAATTAACGAAGTGTCACCAACATAACTTACTTGTTGTTTAGGTTAATCCTTTCGTAATTTATTTTGCGTTTTACCTTTTACTTTTTACCTCTTACTTTTCCTTTTTGCCTTTGACATTTGATTTTTATTCTTTAATTATCATTGTTATTAAATCTGACTATAATTAAATTTCCGCTTAATTTTATTATATATAATGGAAAAATCTTTTCTGAATACAGATTATAAGAATCTGCTTGTATCGGTTATTGAGAATCCTGATGGTTTGAACATTTGTAAAATTCAACTTAACCGTCCTGAAGCATTAAATGCTTTGAACAATGAACTTATGTCAGAACTTTTATCTGTTCTTCAATCCGCAGATAACGATAAGTTTGTGGGCTGTAGTATAATTACCGGAAGTGAAAAGGCATTTGCCGCAGGTGCAGATATAAAAGAAATGGCAGATGCTTCTGCAATTGAGATGCTGGTAAGAGATCAGTTCGTAACCTGGGATAGGATAGGAAAAATCAAGAAACCTATCATAGCGGCTGTATGCGGATACGCACTCGGAGGCGGTTGTGAGCTGGCACTAATGTGCGACATAATCATTGCCGCAGAAAATGCTCAGTTCGGACAGCCTGAAATAAATCTTGCCGTTATTCCCGGCAGCGGCGGAACACAACGCCTCACGAAAATTATCGGGAAAAATAAAACTATGGAAATGATTCTTACCGGTAAACGCTTCACTGCAGCAGAAATGAAGGATGCCGGTCTTGTGAATAAAGTGACATCAAATGAATCATTCCTTGATGAAGCGATTGCAATGGCGAAAGATATTGCAAATAAACCAAATATTGCAGTTCAGATTGCAAAGGAAACTGTGCTGAAAGCATATGAAACAAGTTTTGAAAACGGATTACAGTTTGAAAGAAAAAATTTCTACCTGCTCTTTGCTTCGGAAGATAAAGCCGAAGGTATGAAAGCATTTATCGAAAAAAGAAAACCTAATTGGAAAGGAAAATAACACGATTTGAAATTATCTAAAAAGTTAATTTATCTGCCGTATTTTATTCTTGTATTGTTTTTGTTCTCCGGAAAATCGTTTGCCCAAAACGGAGAACTGAATGCAGAACAGATAATCACAATGTACAAGCCTGCTTTGGTCTCTATCTGGTACACGCAGTCAAGGATGTATGACTATTCAACATTCAAATACACCACAAAAGACACGATGCTATTGAGCGGAAGCGGTTTTTTATTCTCTGAAAACGGGCTCGTCGGCACGAACTATCACGTTATTGAACCTATTGATAGTATAATAATCAAAATGAGTGACGGAATATACTATAATGCAGAAGTGATATTGATGGATGAAAAAAATGATTTTGCAATTCTGAAAATAAAAGATTCCGAAGATAAGAAATTCCCGACGGTCAAACTTGGAAATTCAGATTCCGTCAGGCAGGGACAGGATGTATATGCAATAGGAAGTCCTCTGGGCTATGAATATACAATCTCACAGGGGATAGTGGCGGGAATACGTGAAAATGAAAAAGTAACATTTTACGACCCTATGACTTATATACCGTCTGATAAAGTATTCGAGAAAGTTATACAGATAACCGCGGCAATCTCTCCCGGTAATAGCGGAGGTGCACTGTTCAGCATAAAAGGTGAAGTAATCGGGATTACATCTTACGGATATATGGGATTTGGAAACCTTAACTTTGCAGTTGCCATAAACACTTTCCAAAACACGAGCAAACTTATCGAGACAGCAGACAGCACTTTAATTGCAGAACTTGAAGTAAAAAGGGAGCAAAGCATTTTTAATAAAAATTATAAGAATGCTTCCAACCTGAAATCACAGCTGTTCTACGACTGGATGTACACCAAGCAAAAAGACACTATGAAAGTTTATGACACCCTGATAGTGAAATCAGATTCTCTCAACAAACTTAATTACGCAAAAGCAGAGATGCTATATCTTAAATGCGTAGATATGAGACCGGATACTTTTTTTACTTATCGTGAACTTCTGGATATGTACGTCTTTACGGAATCGTATGACAAGGCAGAAGATTTCTACAAAAAGATAAAAGAAAAGTTTCAATCGGATAGCTTGATTAATTCTCTTTCGTCCACGCTTGCAGATGCATATTCAACAAAAAAAGATTATACAAAAGCTCTCTCGTTCTACGAGAAGATGGAAAAGGTAGATACTTCTGATATGTTTATCCGTATACAGATAGCAAACATCTACGAAAAAACCGGGGATTACAAGAAAGCCATAGTAAAACTAAATCAGGTAATCAAACGGGACTCGTCATATACAAATGCATACGTTCAGATTGGCAGGATATATTATGAACGTGTTAAGGATTATGATAAATCCAAAGATTATCTGAGCGCCGCTTACCTAAAAGAATTGAATACCGGATATGTTACGTATCCTGATATGCTTTATTATCTCGGTATGATAGCAATTAAGGAGAATAAAAAATCAGAAGCAATTATGTATTATTCGGAGTTGAGAAGCAGTTATTCGTATAAAGAAGAGGATACTAAAAAGAAAGAAGACCTTTACAAGGCAATACAAAAAATGGATGAATAATATATCAAATAGTTCTAATGAATTTTAAATCCAAGTTAAAAGATACCGGTACATCAATATTTGCAGTAATGACTGAGTTGGCAAGTGAGCAGGGTGCTATAAATCTTTCTCAGGGATTCCCTGATTTCAAGGTCGATCGGCAATTGATTGATAATGTGGATTTTTTTATGCGGGCTGGATTTAATCAATACCCTCCTATGCCGGGAGTTTCACCTCTGAGGGAAAAAATTTCACTCCTTACAAAAGAGTTTTACGGAAGAGAATATGATATCGATAAAGAGATTACCGTCACATCTGGTGCTACCGAAGCTCTCTTTGCTGCGATATCTGCCACAGTTGATTCTGGTGATGAAGTAATCGTGTTTGACCCTGCCTATGATTCTTATGTGCCTGCGATACTGTTGAATAAAGGCATTCCTGTCTATATCCCTCTCACGTTCCCTTCATTCAAAATTGACTGGGATTTACTGAAAAGTAAAATTACCCGAAAGACAAAATTAATTATGCTTAACTTTCCGCATAATCCTACCGGTTCGACACTTCACGAAGATGATTTGAATACGCTTATGAAAATTATAAGGGATAAAAATATTTTTATTATAAGCGATGAAGTTTATGAGCACATTGTCTTTGACGGAAAACAGCATCAGAGTGTAATAAGATTTCCTGAACTTGCAGACCGTTCGTTTGTAATCTCTTCTTTCGGAAAAACATTTCACATAACCGGATGGAAAGTAGGCTATTGTCAGGCACCCGCGGCTCTTACTGTTGAGTTCAGAAAGGTTCATCAGTTTCTTACATACGCTACATCTGCGCCCTTTCAATATGCAATTGCAAAATATCTTGAGGATTTTGAAAAGGTTTACGGAGTGAAAATAATGTATGAGCAAAAAAGAAATTATTTCCTCGAACTGATAAAAAATTCCCGCTTTAAGCCTCTTCATTCGGAAGGAACATACTTTCAGACTCTGGATTATTCGAATATAACGGATGAAAACGATTTGGATTTCGCCGTTAGGATTACAAAAGAATTCGGTGTTGCTTCAATTCCGGTATCGGTTTTTTATAATGATAAAACTGACAATAAACTTTTAAGATTTTGTTTTGCAAAAAACGACGAAACATTGCAGACTGCAGCGGAGAGATTATGCAGGATTTGAAAGTAACAATAATACAATCTGGAATTTTCTGGGAAGACAAGAAAAAAAACTTTGCAAATTTCGGCAGGAAAATTGAGAGTATAAAAGAACAAACCGATTTAATAATTCTCCCTGAAATGTTTTCAACAGGGTTTACAATGAATGCATACCGGTTTGCAGATAAACTCAAAGGAGAAGCATACGATTTTTTGAAATACTATTCCAACAAAAAGAAATCATGTGTTTGTGGAAGTGTAATTGTTAAAGTTAGAAACAAATTTTACAACAGACTTTTTTTGGCATTTCCGGACGGAATAGTTTTTCATTACGATAAACGGCATCTTTTCAGAATGGCTGAAGAGAATCTCGTATATTCGGAAGGGAATAAAAAATTGACAGTTAAGATAAAGGACTGGCGTGTGGCATTCTTTATCTGCTATGACTTAAGATTTCCGGTTTGGTTAAGGAATAAAAACAATTATGATTTCGCGGTGTTCATTGCTAACTGGCCTGAAAGGAGAGCATATCACTGGAAGACACTTTTGCTTGCAAGGGCAATTGAAAATCAATCCTATGTTGCTGGCGTAAACCGCATTGGCAAAGACGGAAACGGGATTATGTGTTCCGGAGACTCTACAATTATCAATCCGTTGGGGAAATACTTAATAAATGCAAAAAGAAAAGACGGTATATTCACAGCCGAACTCTCTCATAAAGTTTTAACTGATTACAGGAAAAATTTCCCCGCATATAAAGATGCTGATAAATTCGAAATAAAGAATTAATTTTTTTCTTTTACATTTTTTTCTTCTTACCATCTTACCATCTTACCATCTTACCATCTTACCATCTTACCATCTTACCATCTTACCATCTTACCATCTTACCATCTTACCATCTTACCATCTTACCATCTTACCATCTTACCATCTTACCATCTTACCATCTTACC
>DATCHW010000012.1:0-13332 GCA_036508135.1 Ignavibacteria bacterium | reverse complement strand
GATTTAGAAAAATACTATAACAACCTTCCTGAAAAATTAGAAAGCGAAGGGATAGATCCTAAGATACCCTGGTTATTTAATTACAAATTAGATTTTAGGTTTAAATAATATGTCTAAAAAACTATATCTGAAAAATCGCTGAAAGTCGGGACAGGCTGCTTTGCTTTAACACCAACAAGGGCGAAAAATGTATGATAAAATGAATACAAGTCAGAAAATAATTAATAATTTATTTTTGTTGGTGATCCCGAAAGTCGGGACAGGCTGCTTCGCTTTAACACCAACAAGGGCGAAACGCACTTGTAATAGGAACTTTGTTTCTGACTGTTTCATTACGTTTTGCCTTGTGAGGATGTACCTTCTTAAGGAGTGTCGAACACCCCACCCTTAATCCCTCCCCTTGAATTGGGAGGGAAATTTTCCATACAATTTCTACTTTCATTTTACACCCTACCCTCATTCCCTCCATCCGACAAATCGGATTCCGAGACCTTGAACTGGGAGGGAAAGAGATTTCAAAGGAACAAATTGTTATGAGCAGTGTATAAAATGTATAATTAGTATTGAATAATATAAAAGAAGTTGTTTAATAATTCGCGGTTTGAATTCCGTATTTTATTTATTAATTAAAAGCAGTAATATTACTTATATAAAATGAGAAAATATCTTTCTATATTGCCGGTTTTAATTTTGTTTATTCCCTTCTTTCTCGGATCCTGTAACGATAGTAGTGACCCTCTGCATGGCTGTAATGGTTATGGCTTTTTAAGGGTTGTAAATAATTCCTGGAACATTTATCAGATAGTGATTGATAATGACAGTGTAAATTATTGTGCGGAAGTATTTCCGAAAAAAATCCAGATGTGCGATGTTTATAGGGGCAGCCACAATATTAAAATAGGTTCACCGGGAAACTGGGTATGCGAGGAGAATATTACCGCATATGAATGCCAGGAAGTTACAGTCTATTGTAATAATAAGTGAAATCATTTTTTCCTCCCATTTATAAGAATGTACTCACCAAATGAGGATTATATTGTATAAAATTCTATTCTGAATATGGGCTTTCAATAATCTCTGCTATTTCGGCTTTAACCGTATCCACTATCACCGCAGATAATTTATACCCGAAAACACAACCTGTATCAATTGACGCATACCAGTTTGGTATATATTGAACTTCCTGATATGCAGTGTGCCCGAATATCTGAAGTTTGTCGTCAATTTTAAGCGGAGTTTCACTGTTAAAATAAATAGATTTTTCGTCACCATTTTTAATAATCCCCGCATGTGAAACAATTACATTATTTATTTCATATTTCAGCGGGAAATGAGAAATAAATTCATAGTGTCCGCAATGTTCAACTTCATCGATAAAGTCTTTGATGGTTGTATTTGTGTCACCGGGCATATAACTTTCAACTGTTGAATCTCCTCCGTATGCCACCCACTTCCTGAAGTAACTTATGTCTTGTCTGTAATTCACAGTATCCAGGAACCAATGCTCATGATTTCCGATTACTGACTTAATTTTTTTATCAATCAGAAACTGAACTGCCCGCCTTGAATTGATTCCCCTGTCAATAACATCTCCGACACAATAGATATTACTCGGGAACTTGCATATTTTTTTATATAAATCCATAAGCGTATTATAGCAGCCATGAATATCGCCAATTACGGCTATATATCTCTTTGCCGTGTTTTGTAACTTTTTGTTCATATACAAATATAAGTACCCTGTCAATACATTGCGATTTGGATTGATATATCAAAAACCTACAGGGTGAGTAATTATCCTTTAATCAGGAGAATAATGATTAACATCTTGTCATCTGTTGTTTTGAATCAATTCTTCAAGTCCGGAGATTTTTCTTTTTATTGCATCCTGATTGGGAATGTAGGGTTGGGATCTTTTCAGATAACCAAGGGCTAATGAATAGTATTCGAATTTGCTTAGCATTTCACCCGTCATAAGATTGTATATAAAAAGATTTGAACGGTATTTATCGTTTAATTTCCTGATTTCCGAAAAAAACTTTGCTGTATCTGAATGATACTTTTGTATTCCGAGTAAGTCCTGCTCAACTTCATAATTAGAGGATGAACTCCATTCGCTTACCTTTTTTTCAAAATAATCATTGAAGCGAAATACCTCTTTTATCTGTTTTGTATCCTGCCTGTATGTTTCTATATAACTATTAAAGAAATATACCGTACCAAGCATAATAGAATTGCGAAGTTTTTCTTTTCCCGAGAACCTGTCGATATAGTTGGCAATTTGCATTCCCATCGTGAAGTATGGTGCCTGCCCGCTAAAACCGGTATGAACAAGACTATCTATTACGGATTTTTTGTTTTTCTTTTCTATTGTACTGATGGTTTTATTGAAGAAGGCGAAATCTTTTTCGAGCATAGAGGATGGGCGGTCTTCCTTGAACTGTGTGGCAATATAATTTATACAACTTGAATAGTAAATGTTATCAATCACAGAAAGGAACAGTGAATCTTCTTTTTTTACAAGGTAACTATTAATGTCTATTTCTATGTCGTCCCATATCACCTTAAAGATACCCCGTGCGGTAAGTCTTGAAAACCGTTCATAATCATCGGCGACATTTTCCAGCCGAATTATAAAATTGTTCGGCTCGTTTATTACCGTATCGATAAAATTTCCAAACGCAAGGTATGCTTTGGTATAAAAGGATGTGCCCGCCGGCAGGTATGTAGAGAGCAGATATAACGCAGCGGTTTTAAGATTGATTTCTTTTTCCTGAATTGTGTTCAGCACTTCACCGAAATCTTTTGTATATAAAGATACTCCTCCTAAATTCCTGAAGCATCCCGGATTAATAATTTTATAGATTTTAAAAAGAGGTTTCTTTTGCTGTGAGTATTTAATAAGCCCGATCAGTTTTTCGGTATTCATTCCCGGATTTATTGTAGAATCGCAGAAAGACCTGAAAATGAGAGAAGTATCAATAACCATTAAATCATCCGGAGTCAGAGAATCCTTCCCGAGCATTTCCAAAGTGTAATAAGCGGGATAGGGCTCGAATTCAAGTTTAATATCAAGAGAATGGGATGGGGTAATATTCGGTTCGTACTTTACTTTTTTAAAATTATTTCCGCTGAAGCCTTCTTTCAGATGAAACTTCGAGAGTAAATATGCCGCGTTTATAAGTCCTGAAAAATTATCCGGTTCGCTGAAAGACACAAGGGAACTATCAAGCAGGACTTTCCAGTTACCGGGTATAGTATCGGAGTCAAGTGCGGCAATTTGAGAAATATTTTTGATTTCCGTTATTGAGTCGAGCTTTGTAAGTTCACGAAAAAAATTTCTGCCGTCTTCAATTGTAAACTCGTCCATAAGTGAGCGAACATAAGAAGTGAGAAGAGGTGATATTTTTGTGTTATCGCAGAGCAGAAGGTCGTACCACTCAAAATTTTTATCGAAGTCAAATCCATATTTGTCCTGAGGAAATGAAGTTTTAGGAAAAGCAAAAAGAAAAATAAATATGACACAAAGAAGAGTTTGTTTAAGTTTTGATTTCCCTCTGAACGATTTCCCTTCTGAATTCATACACTAAACTATTTTTGTTATCAGACTTATTTCTTTTAACACAGCATCTATTTTTATTAGTTCCTCAGTGTCGCCGGATTTCACGACTGCCTTTCCTGTTGTATGTGCGATCACAGCAATCTGTTCGCACTGTACCACGTCAAAGCCGGTTGCCTTTTGTAATTGCGAGACTACGTCATCCCAGAAGTGCATAGAGTTGAAAATGTACAGCCGCCTTAATACCGGCACATCTTCATTGGTAATATTTTTTTCCTGTTCTTTGGTGCTCATTTATTTCTTTCTCGAAAATTCACATATTGCTTCGCATATCTCATCCTGTTTATTCCTGTAGAATGTAGCATTTCCGCTGAAATTATTCATTGCAATATAAAACGAGACTAATTCATTATCCCTTGTAACGGCATATCCGGTGAGCGTACTGACGTTATTTATTGTCCCTGTTTTCGCATGGACATTTTTTTCTGCTTCAGTGCCCACCATGCGGTCTTTCAATGTTCCGTCAACTCCGGCAACGGGAAGCGAGTTATAAAATATATCGAAAGTTTTCACATCTTCATACATATATTTCAGAAGTTTTATATACAGTTCGGCGGTAACGGAATTATATCGCGAAAGTCCCGAGCCTTCGACAAATTCATACGCATCCCTTGCAATCCCTACGGTTGTAAGAAAATCAATCACTGCATCCGTACCCTTCTCTAATGTACCCGGAGGGGAGCCATAGATCGCACCGATAACCTTATAAATTGTGATTGCGGATTGATTATCACTTGGTTTATTCATATTCATAAGCGCTTCATAAAGAGGACGCTGTATGATCCCGATTTCTTTTGCGCCATTCGGAGTCACACCAGAAACAATTATTCCATCAAGCTTTACGTTCTCTCCGATTTTATTTGCAAAAAGTTGTGATGCGTAAGCGGCAGGGTTTTTGACCCCCTTGTTTTTATCAATATTGATAGAACCAACGTAGGGCCAGTATTGTGACTTGGTGTCTGACTGATAATAATTTGCAAGTCCGAAATGTGCATCGTCAAGGAAAGAATCATCATATATTATATTCCCCGTGATTTCTTTTATGTTATTCCTGGAGAATTGTGAAGCGAGATTCATAACATCATTTATGCTTAAATCAGGATCGCCGAATCCCTTGAAATATACATTACCGTTTATTACTCCGTCTGAGAGATCATTGTCGTCGGTATATATTACCGTTTTAAACTGATAACCGCTGCCGAGTACGTAAATTGCAGTGGTTGAGGTAATCACTTTTGTAATGGAAGCCGGTATCATTTTTATGCCGGGCTTATATTCGTAGAGCATATCGTTTTTTGTGGTACTCACCACCTTCACCGATACATCGCACTTCAGAACGGAAATAATATTGTCAATCCGTTCTTTGAGTTCGTCAAGCCGCTTGTTACCTTTATCCGCTGAAATTCCGGTATTGAATATAAATACCAGTATTAATATTAAGGCATAAAGCCTGCGGACTGATATATTGTGTTTAATTCTCATTATCTATATATGATTCTATAATTCTATTTGCTTTTCTTAAAGTTGTTCTCGACTGACTGAATGTAATCTGATTTAAAGCAGCATTATAACCGCACCACCGGTAATTAGTGATTTCATACCCGTCAATTTTTACTTTGATTCGGGCAGATTCGGCTACAAAGTAATCAATCGTTTTTAATTTTTTTACCGAACTGCCGTTTTTAAATAAATAATTTTCCTTTAAAAGAATTTTTTTCTTTAAAAAATTTACTTTCCGGATTCCGGTTTCTTCTGATAGTTCACGAACAGCCGTTTCATATTTTGTTTCCCCGGGATCTTTATGCCCCTTGCAGAAAGCCCAATGCCCCTGCCTGTGCTTCAGCAGAAGGTATTTTATCTTTTTGGGAAATCTGTAAAATAAAATCACTCCCGTTGCATAATCTTTATACATATATATTATTTCGATTTATTCCAGATGATATCCATTTCTTCAAGCGACATATTGTCAAGAACAAGATCATTCTTCTTTGCGTATTCTTCTATTTTCTGAAAACGTTTTATGAATTTTTCAATCGTTCTTCTTAAAGCATCTTCCGGATTAATTTTTAAAAATCTTGCATAGTTTACAATGGAAAAAAGAACATCCCCGAATTCATCTTCGATTTCATCCCGGGAAGTGAGGGATTCCACGTTTGCTTTCAGCTCTCCTATCTCTTCAAGTATTTTATCATAAACAGGTTTTTCATCTTTCCAGTCGAAGCCAACTTTTGCGGCTTTCTCCTGTATCCTGTATGCACGGAAAAGAGCGGGAAGCTCCTTTGGTACGCCGTCAAGCACTGATTCCCTGCCTTCTCCTGCTTTCAGTTTTTCCCAGTTGGTTTTCACTTCATCTGCATCTTTGACTTTCACATCGGAAAATATATGCGGATGCCTGCGTATGAGTTTTTCAATTTCGAATTCAAGAACATCGCGAAACGAAAAAGTTTTTTCCTCCTCCGCAAGTATAGTGTGAAATACAATCTGCAGAATAAGGTCGCCGAGTTCTTTCTTCAGTTCTTCTTTATTCTTTGTATCAATTGCTTCCAGCACTTCGTAGGATTCTTCAAGTAAACAGCGCCTTAGCGATTCGTGAGTCTGCTCCCTGTCCCACGGACACTCTTTCCTGAGCCGCTGAACAATTTTATAGAACTCTTCAAACTTATCTAAATAATGATTATCGGACATTTAATTCAATTTACTTCAATAAACTTTCAACATATTTCAAATGAAAATCTTTTATCTTCTTTACAAAATCTTCCATCTCGTCCCGTGGCGGAAGGAATGTGGTACGGAAGTGATAAGTCGCCGGCAATTGACCAAATCCTGAGCCCGGAACCACGCAGATACCGGTTTCCTCAAGGAGGGACATACAGTAATCAGCATCCTTAGAGGCTTCATATTTTATTTTTTCCTCTTTCGACATTTTAGAAGTATCAACACCTTTCTTATCGGGAAGGTCAATTTTTACAAATGCGTACATTGCACCCTGCGGAATATCTGTTATCATACCCTTCACCTTATTTAGTTCTGTTCCCAGGATTCGGGATTTTGTTTTCAGTTCAAAAAGAATATTATCCCGTTCTTTAATAAATACATCATAACTTTCGTCTCCCTGCCGGGGCGGAGATACCATCATATATGTAACAACCTGCCCGGTAAGATTTGAACACAGGCTTATTGATTGAAGTTTAATAAACTGCTCCATCACATCATCAGGCAGATTGCGAAGCTCAAGATATCCGCCTCTGTGTCCGCACTCACCCATAAATCCTTTTGATACGGAATGGAAACTGAAAAGTGTTACTTCCTTTTCATTCATTTCGTACATTACTTTTGCGAACGAATAAAATTTAAGGTTCTCAATATAAACATTCTCCTGATAAACCTCATCTGCCATTATTGATAAATTGTTTTTTTTAGCAAAGCGAATTACCATTTCAATGTTATCTTTCGAGAGTACAGCACCGGTGGGATTACCCGGATTTATTACCGCTATGCTGACAGGATTGATACCGTTTTCTTTTGCTTTCTCAATACTTTCCGTAAGGATTTTTTCGTTTAACTGCCAGCTGTTGTTTTCGTCGAGATAATATCCGATTTGCTGTGCCCCATAAAGCCTGATGGCAGCGCTATACAAAGGATATTGAGGGATTGGAATCATAAAGCCATCATTCGCATTTTTAATAAGAGTGGGTATCACCGCCGAAACACCCTTGCTGGCGCCGTCCGTAAGGACTATGTGTGCTTTATCCGCCGGAATACCGTCACGCTTTGTAATAAAATCTGCAACCGCCTGGCGAATAAAAGGAATTCCTGCACTTTGAGAATATGCTCCGAGTCCGACCGGATTTTTTTTAATAAATTCCTTTGCTTTTTTGATGATATCTTTAGGAAATGTGTTTAAGATTTCCGGATTGTTCAGAAGTTCGGGATATTCGAGTAAAACAATCATCTGCCGGATATATGTAAGCGGCTTTTGCTTTAATGCCTGCGGGTTTCCGATATTGCAATAGATTATTTTTTTACCCTGCTCTTCGAGCTCCTGTGCTCTTATCACTATCTTGCCTCTTACGGCATATTGCGCTTCGATTAGATTTCGGTTTAGATCATTTATAGTTACCATATACGGAAAATTAAATTATCAAAAAAGTATAAATAAATATTATGAAAATACGTTATTAGAATTTTGTTTTAAAGACAAATCACCGGTTAAAATGAAAGAAGCTTAAAATAAAATGTTTCGAAGGTAAGCCTTCGAAACCGGAGGAAAGTTTTTCTTTCTCTTTTTTGTTCTTTAATTATTAATTATTCACTGAAGTTAAGCATTTGTCATGTTGAGTGTAGCGAAACATCTCAAAAATCAATGAAAACGAGATTCTTCACTTTGTTCAGAATGACAAACCCGGGTGTTTTTTATGGTTTTGAGTAACTTTCTAAATCTCCTGATTCCGGATTGATAAGTATAGCTCAATGAATCATGTAAATCTTTGAATCCTATGAATCTGGGTCCAGACTTCAATCACAAACCAAAACTTTTAATTTCTTTATACACCGAGCCCGTCGGAAGTAATTTGCTTTCCATAAGATGGAATTTATTAATGGAGAATTTTAAATTAAATTTTAATTCTTCGTTAATATTATAAAGGTTTGGTCTGAAATTATTTTTTATTCTTGCAAGCGTAAGATGCGGGTGGAATTTCTTGTCAGATTCAAATCCTGATTCCTGCAGTATTACCGATAGTTTATCGTAAAATTCAAAAACCTTCATATTATCATTTTTCAAGTTAATAAATATAACACGCGGGAATTTGAAATTTGGAAAACAGCCGATACCGCCTGATTCAAATATAATTTCACCGAAAGAATTATTGTTTGAGAAATTTTCCAGGTCCAATATCAGGGAATCCGGTTTTTCCCGTACGATATCCCCGAGAAAAAAAACTGTCAAATGGAACTTACTTTTGTTTTCCCATTTTATAAATTCCACTGAAGAGGGTTTTTGTCTTTTTCTGATTTGGGATTGAACATCCAGGATTTGATTCCCTGTGTTCTCTTCAAGATTAAAAGAAATAAAAGTCCGCATAAGCAATTGGAGTTAATTATTTACAAAATATAAAATTAGATTTTTAAATTAAACAAAGAATAGAAAATGGACGAAGACAAGGAAAAACTCGTAACGGTTTACAAAACCGGACATCATGGTACAATTGCTGTGATAAAATCGCTCCTCGACGAAGCAGGAATCAAATACTTTGCAAAGGGCGAGACAGTGCAGGATTTTATCGGGGTGGGTGTGTTCGGAATGGGATATAACACACTTACCGGACCCGTAGAGATACAGGTGCTTGAAGAAAATGCTGAATACGCAAGAGAACTGCTTGCGGGAATAAAAGATGCCCCCGAAGAAAATACAAAAGAAACGAACAGCGGCGAACAATCTTGAAAGTAGCCGTAATAGGAGGCGGGGCTGCCGGATTTTTCGGAGCAATTGCTATCAAAGAAACAAATCCTGATGCTGAAGTTTATTTGTTCGAAAAATCCGACAGGATACTCTCGAAAGTAAAAATCTCCGGCGGCGGAAGATGCAACGTTACAAATGCAACTTTCGACGTTAAAGAGCTTGTGAAATATTATCCCCGTGGAAGCAGGGAGTTGATTTCGGTTTTTACGCGATTCGGTCCGCAGGATACTATAGATTGGTTTGAATCAAGAGATGTAAAACTAAAAATTGAACCCGATAACAGGGTCTTTCCAGTTTCAGACAATTCTCAAACCGTAATTGACTGCCTCCTTAAAGAAGCTGAAGAAAAAAACATTCACATCAAAAAAAATTATTCCATTGAAGAATTAATAAAAGAAGAAACCGGATTTTGTATCTGTTTCAAAAACAACGAGAAATTTTTCTGCGATAAAATTCTAATTGCTCCGGGGGGGAATTCAAAACCAGAAGCATACGAATGGATTAAGAAGCATAGCCATACTATTATAAAACCGGTTCCTTCACTGTTCACTTTCGTTCTGTCTGAAAATATTTTTTCCGGACTTGAAGGAATTTCCGTGCCCGAAGTTGAGATTAAACTAAAAGATGAAAAAATTCCAGCCCAAAGAGGTTCGATTCTTATTACACACGGCGGATTGAGCGGTTTCGGAGTACTAAAGTTTTCTGCATTTGCTGCAAGAACATTATCAGAAAAAAATTATAAATTCACTTTATCCGTAAACTGGCTGCCGGATTTCAACGGGGAACATCTGTATAATAAATTACTTGAATTAAAGAAATCGGAGCCGAATAAAATTTTAGCATCCGTATCTTATTTCCGATTACCAATGAGATTATGGAAAAGATTGCTGGAATTAAGCGGAATTGGAGCAGATAAAAAATTTAATGAATTATCGAATCAAAGAATAAAAAATTTCGTAAACGAATTAACAGAGCATAAAATTATTATAAACGAAAAAAATACCAACAAAGAGGAATTTGTAACCGCGGGAGGAGTATCTTTGAAAGATATTAATTTTAAAACGATGGAAAGCAAGAAGTGTCCGGGTATTTACTTTGCAGGCGAGGTGCTCGATATAGACGGGGTTACGGGTGGATTTAATTTTCAATCTGCATGGAGCACCGGATGGATTGCCGGAAAAAACATCGGGAGCATTTTAAAAAATTAATTAAATATGAAAAAATTTAAACCGTTTTTCTTTTTAGTCCTGATTTTATTTTTATTCACCTCTGCATATCCGCAGGAAATTATTCTGTATAACGGGCATACTATAGACCAATATATAGAGCAGGCAATGGCGAGATGGAACTTGCCCGGAATGTCCGTTGCAATTATCCGGAACGGAGAAGTGGTTTTCCTGAAAGGATACGGCGTAAAAGAACTTGGTAAGCCGGATAAGGTGGATGAGAATACAATTTTTTCCGTTGCTTCCAATACAAAAGCATTCACCGGAACAGCAATTGCTATGCTTGAAAGCGAAGGCAAACTTTCCCTCGATGACAGAATTATAAAATATTTTCCGGATTTTATGCTCTATGATACACTTGCCTCCCAAATGGTAACGATAAAAGATTTACTTACGCACAGAATCGGGTTCGGAACATTTGAGGGAGATTTTATAACCTGGGGAACAAATTTTTCGAGAAGCGATTTGATTTATAAGATGCGGTACATCAAACCCGTGTATGGATTTAGAAATGGTTACGGTTACTGCAACAGCGGGTTCCTTGCTGCAGGTGAGGTAATTCCCATAGTAACAGGAAAGAGCTGGGATGAATATATAAAAGAAAAATTTTTAATACCGCTTGAAATGACAAGGACTATAACTTCTACAGAAGCAGTAACCAAAATGGGAAATATTGCGATGCCGCATACTATCAATAATAATTATGAAATGGTTCCGATACCGTGGAGGAATGTTGATAATCTTGCTCCCGCAACCTCGATTTGCTCTTCCGCAAAAGATATGGCGAACTGGATTTTAATGCAAACTAAAGGCGGAGTTTATAAGGGAAATACAATTGTAGATAAAAGAATTCTTCTTAAAACCCAAACACCTTATAACGTGCTGAATATTCCTTCTTACGGAACGGGAAATCCAACGAAGCGCCACTTCATAACTTACGGACTCGGATGGTTTTTGCAGGATTATAAAGGCAAACTTGTGATAACCCATACAGGCGGATATGACGGAATGCTTTCCCGCACTGCATTTATGCCGGAGGATAATCTTGGTGTTGTGATACTTACAAATAACGACCAGAATAATGTTTACACATCTTTGATGTATCAGATATTTGATTATTATTTTTATCCTAACAGTGTCAACTGGGACAGCTTGATTTATGTAAACACTAAAGTGGGAGAGGATAAAGCAAGGCAGGAATGGGAAGAAATCGAAAAGAGTAAAATGCCGGAATCATTATCCTCATTTGATTTTGGAGGTATAAAAGGTGTATATACAAATATTCAGGCAGGTGATGCAGAAATAAAAGAAGGAAACGGCAAATGGATTGTTACGTTGAGTTGCCGCCCGGGAGTCGAAGGTTATCTTGAACTCTGGCATATAGATACTCTCCTTTGCATGTATAACGATTTGGTATTAGGCAAATGCCTTTTTCCGCTTTCGATAGAGAATGGAAAAGTAACGGGGTTTGAACTTCGTGTAAATGATTTCGTTGACCCGCTGTATTATGAATTCAGAAGGAAAGAGTAAGAAAATGTGAACGAAAAAATTATAACATTAAATTGTTCTTGCTATTTTTTTCTTATTAATATAATATTATAATAATATATGCCGACGATATTGTTTTTATATGGATGGAGATTCTTTTTCTACTCCAACGAGGTAAACGAACCGATGCATATCCATTGTCAAAAAGCCGAGAAGGAATGTAAGTTTTGGCTTGATGAAAAGGAATTCAACATAATAGAAGCTTTTTCGTTTAATATGAAGCCGTCTGATTACAGAATCATAAGAAAAGCAATTTTTGAAAATTTTGATTATATTGTTTCAGAGTGGAAAAAATTAAAATGAATTCAATTAATAATAGATATCACGAAATTAAAAATATCTCATTTGACGGGTATTTTATTTCTCTGTTTGTAGATAGTAAGTTTTATAAAATTGATTTGCGCACGCAGTCAATTAAGCTTGCGAATAGTAACGATAAAATAAAAAATAATTATAAAATTTCACAGTCGGGTTATGGAATTCATTGGGAGGAAATAGATGAAGATTTATCGATTGATGGATTAATTAAATCTGAGGGAAAATCACTTCTTTATAGAAAAACAAAACCTAAAAAATTAGTCCTGCGGGATAAGGATAAAAAAAAACGGTCAGGAGGAAACTCACGCTAGAAGCATTTTCAACCTGACCGCACAATTTCACTTTCTTACCTTCTCACTTTCTTGCCTTCTTTTGCTATAAATATTTCACCCCTACGGGGTTAAGAATATAATTGCTTACTACGCTATAATCATTCCACCCCTACGGGGTTTCTTTCTCTATCTTTGTTCTTCACTTCTACTCCTATAATCATTTCACCCCTACGGGGTTTCTTTCTCTATCTTTGTTCTTCACTTCTTCACTTCTACTCCTATAATCATTTCACCCCTACGGGGTTCCTTTCTCTATCTTTGTTCTTTACTTCTACTCCTATAAATATTTCACCCCTACGGGGTTTCTTTCTCTATCTTTGTTCTTCACTTCTTCACTTCTACTCCTATAATCATTTCACCCCTACGGGGTTCCTTTCTATATCTTTGTTCTTCACTTCTTCACTTCTACTCCTATAATCATTTCACCCCTACGGGGTTCCTTTCTATATCTTTGTTCTTTACTTCTTACTTACTTACCTTCTTACTTTTTTACCTTCTCACTTTCCTTACGCTTCCACCATCACTTCTTTCATCAGTCTTTGTCCTGCTTCAAGCGCTTCGCGGTTGAGCTTCAACAGATGATGATATCTTTCGGGTAATACTTTTTTTAATGCTTCGATAATTGAATCAATATTCACAACCGGCTTTCTTTCAAGAAATGCTCCGAGTAATATCATATTTGCCACTTTTGCATTGTTCATCTTATTTGCTTCATCTGCCGCAGGTATGGGATATATCTCTATATCTTTTCGCTCCGATGCACGAAGTATGTTTGTTGATTCATATATCATTATTCCACCCGGCTTTACATTGTTCTCAAATTTTTCC
>DATCHW010000011.1:0-2006 GCA_036508135.1 Ignavibacteria bacterium | reverse complement strand
GTGTCAAGTCACAATTATTGATTTAATAATATTGACTAAATTCGCATTTATGAACTGCATTATATGTGCCAATATAAATAGTAGCCGACTTCTTGAAGAATTTGTGGGAAAGTCTTCATCTCTCAATCTTATCGGGACATTCAGTGATTCAGGTTCAATCAGGGCCCTATTATCAAAAAGACAGGATATTGACCTTATCTTTCTTGATGTTGATATGCCAGAAATGGACATCTTAAATTTTATAAATAATTTCGGCCATCAGGCAAATATGATAATTGTATCACAAGATGATAAGGATGCCCTCAAAGCATTCGAATTCAATATTGTTGATTATCTGATTAAACCAGTGTCTTTTTCACGATTCTGCAAAGCCGTTGATAAGGCAATACGGTATTTTGTAAACAGGGAAGTCAGCAACAGCGATGCTAATGAGATATTTATTAAAAAAGGATCAACATTAGTCAAGCTGAAAATTAAAGAAATTATATACGTTGAAGCTCTTGAGAATTATGTTACAATAAACACTAAAAATGAAAAGTTTACAATTCATTTTACTATGAAGGCAATTGAGTATCAATTACCTTCTGACATGTTTATCAGAGTACATCGATCATTTATTGTGAATATAAGTTTAATAAAGACTATCAAAGAAAATTCTCTTGATTTGATTATTGCCAATGACCTTAGAGAGGTACCTATAGGCAATTCATATAGAGATCCTCTTCTGAACAGGATAAACATCATGGCCAGATAATATCATCCTTTGAAAGAATTGTATATAACAGAGCTTAGCGTTAAATATATTTTAAGGCTGGATTTAAGTTCGTGAATTGTTAGGTTCAATAAATACCAATCTTGTTTTAATTATTTCTCCTCTATCGCCTTTTGCATAGAGTTTTATGCTAATGCTTGTTATGGCATCGTGAAAAATATCTGTTATTGGAGAAAAGGCATCATAAATATCCTCAAATTCATTCAATTCATTAAATTCTTCAACAGGAAAAAATAAGTGTATAATTAAAACATATTCAGGTACCTTAATCCGGGTAAGGACTCTAAGCATTTTTGCAAGATATATTGATGATGCTGTATTGAAATACTCCAGATCGAGTCTTAAATTAGTAGTTGGATTAGCTTCTAAAATATATTCTGCTACCCAATTCAAAACAGGTTCATATAATTTGGTAGCATTTTCAGGAATTGACCTGCCATAAAATAAAAGATCACCCGTCAACTGATTTAAATCAATCTGTGGAGTTTTTGGAGTTTGTTCAATGATCAATTCATTCATCATGTGATTTTTCAGGGACTTTTAATACTACCATACAGGTTCATCAAAGAATTTAACAAATTTAAAGCTATTCTTATAACATTAATAGAGCTTAGTCAAAAAAGAATGTGCGATTATCAAATAATCTGTTCTTTCATGCATAATTCCAAGAACTCTTTTATATTTATTATTAATTGGGATCAAATTAAATCGGGAACCAATGGATTAAAATAAACTTGACTTTTGCTTAAACACGGCTTAAATTTATATTCAAATCTCTGAAAATGAAACTAAATCTTTTTGCAATGAAAAAAATTGTTTTGTTTATCGTGACATTTATTTTTACAGCTGTAGTCTGTACAGGTCAGAAACAAGTAGATTACACTTTACTTGGAGTTTGTGTAATGCAAAGTAATTGATTATACGATTGCTATAAATACAATATCGCTGGAATCTTAATAACTTAAACCTTACTTTAGTCATGAAATAAGCCTACTTAATATGCCGAAAAGGTCTGCTACTAGCGACGAGTCAATTTTATTCCTCAATAACACCTGTACTAATGCCATTTTTTTTAACCAATGCGATGTCATTTTCCATGCCAGCCTCAGACTCGTACATTGCACTAGTACCAATTACCTGTCCATTAGCTGCTTTCAAAACAAAGAAAGACTTATTGTTGACAGATTGTTTACGTTCAAACTTGCTATCATCAGAACAATTATTTCTAACTGAT
>DATCHW010000010.1:0-95877 GCA_036508135.1 Ignavibacteria bacterium | reverse complement strand
GGAAAAATTTGAGAACAATGTAAAGCCGGGTGGAATAATGATATATGAATCAACAAACATACTTCGTGCATCGGAGCGAAAAGATATAGAGATATATCCCATACCTGCGGCAGATGAAGCAAATAAGATGAACAATGCAAAGGTGGCAAATATGATATTGCTGGGAGCATTTTTAGAACGGAAGCCGGTTGTGAATATTGATTCAATTATCGAAGCATTAAAAAAAGTATTACCCGAAAGATATCATCATCTATTGAAGCTCAACCGCGAAGCACTTGAAGCAGGACAAAGACTGATGAAAGAAGTGATAAAAGAATAAATCTTTAAAAAGAAAAAATATCAGGAGCTAAAATGAAAAATATATTAATTCAAAAAGGAAACAGTACTAAAATTAATGATGTGGTATGGAATAATTTAAGGTTCGGGGTATTTTTCTCAGATCATATGTATATTGCTGAATATAAAAACGGAAATTGGAATGATGGAATAATAAGTCCATATTCGGATCTTGGAGTGGAACCTGCTAATTGCACACTTCATTACGGACAGACTATATTTGAAGGCTTGAAGGCATTTCCTTCGGTCAAAGGGGGTATTAATATTTTCAGACCAGAAATGAATGGAAAAAGAATGATGAATTCTGCTGAAGCCGTTTGCATTCCACCATATCCGGTTGAGGATTTTGTAGACGCAGTGAAAGCATTAGTAAAAATTGATTCAAAATGGATTCCTAAGAAGAGAGGAGAATCATTATATCTGAGACCTTTTTCATTCGGTAGTGGAAACTTTTTAGGAGTAAGTGCATCAGATACTTATAAGTTTGTTATTATTACTTCCCCAGTTGCTTCATATTATGCAGAAGGTTTAAATCCTATAAAAATAATTGTTGAAACTGAAAAAGTAAGAGCAGTAGAAGGAGGGCTTGGTTCTGCAAAAACTGCTGCAAATTATGCAGCGTCTTTATTCGCAGGTCAAAGAGCTCATAAAAAAGGATTTTCACAAGTATTATGGCTCGATGGAGTTCATAGAAAATATGTCGATGAAGTCGGAGCAATGAATATCATGTTTGTTATAAATGATGAGTTAGTTACACCTTCACTTGAAAAAGGTAATATATTAGCGGGAGTTACAAGAAATTCAGTACTTAAATTAGCAAAAAATTGGAATTATAAAGTATCTGAGAGACAGATTTCAATAGATGAAGTTATTGAATCTCATAAAAATGGAAAACTTAAAGAAATATTTGGAACAGGAACAGCAGCTGTGATTTCTCCTGTTGGGTTATTGTCATATAAAGAAAAGGAAATGGTTATTAATGATATGAGAATTGGACCCATTGCACAAAAAATGTATGATACAATTACCGGTATTCAATATGGTGAATTAGAAGATACTTTTAGTTGGAATGTTCATATTGATTCTTAGCATTATTATTTACTTTATATAACAATGTATAACCACAATATTTTATTGGTGATTATATCAATAAAATAAAGCTATTTCCCTTATTGTAAAACCTTGTAATTTTATACTTCTAATTTTTTATCATTGTCAATTTTTTTTCTATCTTATTCAAAAAACGAGATAGAATCGATAGATGTAAAAAAACGGATTTAAATATAGATATAAAAAATATTTCATTTATTACTTCCGGCGGTGTGACTATCAGAGGGATTATTACTGTAATACCTTACGAAAAGACACATTAGAATCACTGGTTATTTTAATACATCAATTCCATTCAGACAGAAAGCAATGGCAAAGGGACTGATAGATACTTTAATCAATAACGGATACAAAGTAGCCACTTATGATAAAAGGAATTATAGTGAATCAGGAAAATCAAATGTCAATTTGGATGATATATTAACAAATAAAGATTTAGCATCGAAGATTTATAATCTATTTTTAAATGATTAAAATTGCAGCCATCTATCGATTCAGCAAAAGTTGCTGTAATTGGGATATCAATCGGTGCTTCACTTGCTTTGTACTCAAAATTATTTCCTGCAGTAAAAACAGTTGTTGGGATATCAGGAGGTCGAGGGAAATTTTAAGGCTTGACCGGAATTGATGATAAATCTATGAGTATGGCTCAGAAGAAGATATCTTCTGTATTATTTATTTTGAGTTCTAAGGATTCTGATTAAGCAAAGAATATAATGGATTACTTTATCGGTGTTCAAAAAGAAATAGAAATTTGTAAATCCGAGAAGCACGGGAAAGATTTACTTATTCAGTATCCCGAGATTAATAAATTGATTTCTGATTGGTTAAAAAAATTTTATAAAATAAGATTAAGAGGAAATTGTTCTGGAATTAGTTATCTGGATTTCTGTAATATTAGTTTCTATTATTATACTTATATTGACCCTTGTTACTTCAATAACTTCACTTCATAAAAAGTTCATTGAAAAACCTATTGAAAAGAAAGCGGAATCTGAGGGTTTATAGGAATTTCGCTTAATTTTTTTTGGAGTAAATTACATATATAATGCAAATCTTCCTCGGAATTTACAAAATCTATATCATCAGTTTCGATTGTTAATTCTCTTCCATAAGAATAATCTTTAATCCAACTATCATAACTCTGATTTAAACTTTCAAGATAATCATTTTCAATCTCTTTTTCAAAATCTCTTCCTCTCATTTTAATTTGCTTAACAAGAGTTGAAGTCTTTGCTTTGAGATAGAGAAGTAAGTCAGGTGGATTGAGATAGGAGCACATTTCTTTAAAAAGATTTCTGTAGTTGACGTAATCTCTTTCTTCCATTCTTCCGAGTTCATAAAGATTTTGAGCAAATATTTCAACATCCTCATAAATACTTCGATCCTGAATTACGGATTTATTTTGCTGAAGAATTTCTTTGTGGACCCGAAATCTATGGGAAAGAAAGTATACCTGCAAGTTAAAGGACCACCTCTTCATATCGGAATAAAAATCTTCAAGGTACGGGTTATCACTCACTGATTCGAAATATGCTAACCATTCAAATTTTTTTGATACTAAACTTGTGAGAGAAGACTTCCCTGAACCAATATTACCCGCTATCGATACAAAAAATTTTCTTTCCATTTATCAGCTGATTATTGCATTGTTGGATTTTCTTCAGATGCAATTACTTCAGTGGGAATTCTTTCCAATTTCTTTTTCTCTTTGATTTTTGTAGCTGCTTTTCCAGTGAGTTTTCTTAAATAGTAAAGTTTAGCTCTCCGAACACTTCCTTCTTTTAGAATTTCGATTTTTGCGATTTTAGGTGAATGCAGAGGGAAAATCCTTTCAACTCCCACTCCGTTCGAAATTTTCCTTACGCGGAAAGATCTGCTAATTCCTTCACCTTTAATGCCCATCACAATTCCTTTAAATTGCTGAATTCTTTCTTTGTCGCCTTCAATTACTTTTACAGATACTGATATTGTATCTCCAGGGTGAAACTTCGGTAAATCATTTTTAATTTGAGCGGCTGTAACTAATTTAATTTTGTCCATTTTTTATTATCTCCTTTAATTATAAACTTATTCATTATGAAGATTTATTATCTTTCAACTTCATAATTAATTCATATTTTTGTTTTGCTTTTTCTTTACGCCAATTATTTATTTCAGCGTGGTTTCCTTTTAATAATATTTCAGGAACCTTTAAATCCTCGAAAATATCAGGTCGAGTGTATTGAGGAAAATCAAATCCGTATTCAATTTGAAAAGAATCAGTTATTGCTGATTCACCATCTCCCAGAACTCCGGGTATTAATCTTGATACTGCATCGATAAATACCAAAGCTGCAATGTCTCCGCAAGATAAAACGTAATCTCCGATAGATATTTCAGAAGTAACAAATTTATCTATTACCCGTTGATCAATCCCTTTATAATGTCCGCAAATTAAAATATATTTATTTCTGAGCGAAAATTGGTTTAAGAGATTCTGATTAACTGTCTTTCCCTGAGGAGAAAAATATATTATTTCGTCGTATTCATTTTTTTGTAAAAGTTCATTGATACATCTGAAAAACGGCTCCGGTTTAAGTATCATCCCGGCTCCGCCTCCGTAAGGGGAATCGTCAATTTGCTTATACTTTCCTTCAGCATAATCTCTGAGATTATGAATAAACACTTCAATCAGTGATTTTTTCTTTGCTCTTTCAATCAGTCCATTTGTTAAAGAACTTTCTAGAATTTTCGGATTTGCACTAATTATATCGTATCTTATTGCCATAATTTAATCACTTAATCCTTCAATCAATTGAACATCAATTCTTTTTTCTGATAGGTTTATCTTTTTAATAAACTCTTTTCTTAACGGAATATAAAACTCATTACTGTTGTTCGCTTCTACTAATAATAGGTTATCACCACCAAAATTTTCAACCCTGATAATTTTTCCTAAAAATAAATTATCGGAATAAACATTGATATCAATAAATTCATACAAATAATATTCACCTTTATCAAGTTCCTTTCTTTCATTTTCTTTTATGCAAATGTATTTACCGACTAAATCTAAAACGCTGTTAATATCATCATAACCTTTCAATTTAATACTAAATTTACCATTATTCTCAGTGAATTTTTCTATTTCAAACAGGTTACTTCCGGTATTTTTGTTGATTAGAACTAATCTATTATCATCATCAATTATTGATATTTCCTTTGTAATTTTAAATCTTTCGGGAATATCACTTAGTGAAATTATTTTGAAAGAACCTTTAAGTCCGACAGTTTTCGTTATTTTCCCGATATGTAAAAATTTATTTATATCTGGCAATAATTCCAAAAGTCAGTTTGCATTGTTAACTCTGTCGGGAATTTCCAGAGTAACTTTTTTCTTTTCTTTTGCACCAATCGCAGACAAAAGCACTCTCATAGCTTTGGCATTTCTGCCTGCTCTTCCTATTACTTTTCCAATTTCTTTATCGTCAACATAAAGTTTTAATAAAACTTTACCGTCTGATTCAGTTTCTTCAACTACCACCGCATCCGGATTATCAACAAGATGTTTCGCAATAAATTCTAAAAATTCTTTCATGGTAGAACCTCCTGATGAATTTATTTTGAAAAAATGTTTAAAAGAGAAAAACTTATATTTAATTATCTTTAAGATTCTGATTTGTTTTCAGTTTCCTTTTTCTTACTAGCTTTTCTTTCTTTTCTTCTGAGCTTTTTTGCTTTTTCGGTTTCAAGCTTCGAATTCTTTGATTCAAAGAAAGTATTCATTTTTTCTTCGAGAGCTATATTATCGAAACCTTTTTTCGACAGATGTCTTTTGAAAATGATACCTTCACGTTTCAGTAAACTTTTTACAGTTTCAGTGGGTTGGGCACCATTGTTCAACCATTGATTCACTTTTTGTTCATCGAGTTTTACTTCCATAGGATCTGTATTTGGATTATAGAAGCCAACAGATTCAATAAATCTACCGTCTCTCGGGGATCTTGAATCAGCTGCAACTATCTTGTAAATGGGTTTTCTTTTTTTACCCATTCTTCTTAATCTGAGTTTTACCAATTTATTTGATTTCTCCTTTTAGGTTTATTTAAATATATAATATTTTATTTTAAATGTTAAGGTTTTAATATATTACATCTGATTTAAAAAGTTATTAGGAATATTCATATTTTTCATCATATTTTTCATTTTTCCTTTATTAAATCCTTTAATCATCTTTTGCATCTCATCAAACTGTTTAATTATTCTGTTCACTTCTTGAATAGATGTTCCACTTCCATTTGCAATGCGCCTTCTCCTCATTCCATTCAGGATATTTGGATTTTCTCTTTCCTGTTTAGTCATTGATAAAATTATGGCTTCAGTCCTTAAGAATATTTTATTATCTATTTCCTTACCTTTTAAAGCATTGCTAACCCCGGGTATCATTGAAAGTAAACTGTTTAAAGAGCCCATTTTTTTTATCTGTCTTATTTGTGCCAGAAAATCTTCAAAATCAAATTTATTTTTTTTGAGTTTTTCTTCTAACTTAGCAGACTCTGTATGGTCAAATTCCTGCTGGGCCTTTTCTACAAAAGATATAATATCACCTTTTCCTAATATTCTTGAAGCCATTCTGTCAGGGAAAAATGGTTCGAGGGCTTCAAGTTTCTCGCCTATACTTACAAATTTTATTGGTTTATTAACAACTGCCCGGATTGATAATGCTGCTCCACCTCGTGTATCTCCGTCTAATTTCGTCAGAACGATTCCATCAAATTCAAGTTTATCATGAAAAGATTTTGCAGTGTTAACAGCATCTTGTCCTGTCATAGAATCAACAATAAATAATATTTCAGAAGGATTTAGCTTTGTTTTAAGGTTAAATACTTCATCCATCATTATTTCATCAATCGCTAGTCTTCCGGCTGTATCAATAATTAATATATCTTTAGCGTTTTTTCTGCAAAAATCTTCTGCTTCTTTTGCAATTTCTACAGGGTCTTTACTATCCATCGAAATCACCGGAACATCAATTTGTGTTCCCAAAACCTTAAGCTGTTCAATTGCGGCAGGTCTGTATATATCACAAGCTGCAAGTACCGGATTTTTTCCTTTTGATTTCAAATACTTTGCCAATTTAGCACAGAAAGTCGTTTTACCGGAACCTTGAAGGCCTACCGCCATGATTAATGATGGTATGGAATTTGAGAATTTCAAATCTGCTTTTTCTGCTCCCATCAGCGACACTAATTCATCGTTAATAATTTTAACGATAAGTTGTCCGGGAGTGATACTATTAAGAACGTTTTGTCCTAGAGACTTTTTCTTTACTTCCTCTAAAAATTTAGTTACAACTTTATAATTTACATCAGCATCGAATAAGACACGGCGAATTTCGCGAAGGGATTCATCTACATTTTTTTCAGTAATTTTTCCTTGTCCGCGAATTTTCTTTAAAACACCCTCTAATTTATTCGATAGTTCTTCAAACATAATTTGCTAATAAAACAAATAATTTACGAATTTTAATATCTTATTTCAAGGAATTTGAGCTTACTAGACTTTAATTATTTGATTATGAAATCAATAAATATTAGATTATATATTTGGGATATATTATTAATAATAAATAATTTAGATTGAATCCAATAATATGTGGTATTGATGAAGCCGGTCGAGGACCTTTAGCAGGACCAGTTGTAACATCTGCAGTAATTTTCGACAAAACTTTATTCATCCAAGGAGTTAAGGATTCTAAAAAACTTTCAAAAAATAGAAGAGAATCGTTATTTGACGAAATTTTAGAAAAATGTTATGAATATAGCATTGTTGCAGTTGATAATTTGACGATTGATGATATTAACATTTTAAATTCCACGATGCTTGGAATGGAAAAGTGTTTGAAGGGTATTAATGATAAGAATATGAAAATAATGATCGATGGTAACTATTTTGTGCTTAAAAATAAAAACCATTTGAAATATAATTATGAGACTATTGTGAAAGGGGATGATAAAATATTCGCTATTTCTTGCGCTTCTATTCTGGCAAAAGTCACAAGGGACAGAATAATGGAAGATTTTGATGAAGAATTTCCTTGGTATAACTTTAAGAACAATAAAGGTTATCCCACAAAACAACATATTGAACAGATTAAAAAATATGGGATTACAAGAATTCATAGAAAAAGTTTCTGTAAAAAATTTCTTGAATAATACAAAATTGTTTAAGTTTTTTAAAAATAGAAAAGAGTTTGGAGATTTTGGCGAAAAAATTGCTTGTAAATATCTGGAAAAGAAAAATCTCAAACTTATCGAAAAAAACTTCAGGTTTCAACGATGTGAAGTCGATTTAATTTTCCTTGAAAAAAAGACTAAAACGCTGATATTTGTAGAAGTGAAATCAAGGAAAAATAAAGCATTCGGAGAACCGGAAGAATCCGTGAACTATTTTAAGCAAAGAAATATTAAAAAAGCGTCACAAGGCTTTATTTTGAAAATGAAAGAATATGAAAATTATGACTTTAGATTTGACACTTTGTCTGTTATGTTTGAAAAAAATAATGAATATAGAATAAATCACATCGAATGTGCGTTTTAAATAAAACTACAACTACTATACTTGATTAACGTTTTAGTTCAAAATTTTAAAAAAAAATTATCCTATCTCGAAATTCATGATGTAGTAAATCAGATATTCCTGATTTTTATAAGTTTTATTAGTTTAATTAATTATAAATCAATTCCACAATGGAATATTATTATTTTAGTTAATATAATTTTAGCGATTATCATAATTCAGGTCGTTTCCCTTTATGAAAGTCAAACGGAACTCAGGAAAAAACATCCAAACTTGATAAGATTTTTAAGATACTGGTATCCTATGTTTATGATTTTATTTTGCTTCAAAACTATTTATTATATCATGATGGGGTTAACACCGGTTATACATGATGATCTATTGATTAAAATTGATTTTTTAATCTTCGGATTCAATCCAACAATGGTATTGAAATCAATTTCTCATCCGCTAATAACAGAATTCTTACAGATTATCTATGCTTTATTTTATATGATGCCTGTAATATTTGCTCTTGAATTATTTTTATGGCACAGGTATCAAGAACTTAAATTTGTTACCCTTGTTATCTTATTCGGTTTTTATCTCTCATTCATAGGATATCTTGTATTACCAGCAATAGGTCCCAGGTTTATTCTTCACGATTTTTATAATTTAAACAATGACTTACCGGGTTTGTGGTTTACAAATTTTCTTAGAGATCTCGTTAATCTTGGAGAATCAATCCCTAAAAACACTCAGAATGTAGAATTGTTCGCACAACGCGATGCTTTTCCTTCAGGACATACGATAATTATTCTGTTAATTGTTTATTTATCCAGAAAAATTAAATCAAACTCTTTTTATTTTTATTTTCCTTATTCCATACTTATGATATTTGCGACCGTATATCTCAGGTATCATTATGTGGTTGATTTAATAGGCGGGCTGGTTTTTGCAATACTTACTATATTAATCTCGAATAAACTTTTCAGCATAAAATGGAAAAAGGAGACAGTATCAGAAGTATCTTGAAACAATTTCATCAGTTATTGCGTATCCTGTTTCATTAAGTTTAAATTTATTCTTGTCAAAAAATGCATAACCTTCTTTTATAAGATATTTAACAGACGTTTCATATTTTTTAAGAAAATCTGATTTAAAAAGTCCATTAAAAGTGTCAATATCGATACCTTCTGCTCTCAAGCCAAGCATAATAAACTCCAGTATAGCCTCATCAGCAGAAAGTTGATGAACATTTTCTTCCGGAAGAATATTTTTCTCCAATAAATTTATATATTTTATAACGTTCTTTGAATTATTCCATCTTTTTCCGGAATGGAAAGAATGAGCAGATGGACCAAACCCAATGTAATTAGAATAATTCCAGTATTTCAAGTTATGCCGTGATTTATATCCGGGTTTTGAATAATTTGAAACTTCATAATGCTGATAATTATTTTCGAGTAATATATTACTGAATAATTTATACATTTCTGCTTCTTTTCGATCTGATTTAGGTTTATAAATGTTTTTTAATAAATTTTTGTATAAAATTGTTTCTTTTTCATATATTAAAGTATAAGCTGAAATATGCTTTATTCCGAGTTGAATTACTTTGAGTAGTGATTTCTTAATATCATCATTATTTTGTTCCGGGAGTGAATAAATTAAATCAACACTGATATTGTCGAATATATCCATTGCTTTGTTGATCACAATTTCTGATTGAGCCGAATTATGTAAGCGGGTAAGAAATTTTAATTCTTTATCATTAAAAGATTGTATCCCTAAACTTAACCTGTTTACTTCTGCGAGACGTAATTCTTTTAGTTTTACAGGATTCCGGATGAAGTCCTCAGGATTTGATTCTATTGTAATTTCTGAATTTTTAGCAACATTATAATGCTTCATCAATGTTTCAATGATTTCCCGGATTTGATAAGATTCTAAAAGGGAAGGAGTTCCTCCTCCAAAAAATATTGTATCAAAACTATCTTTTTTGTATAGATGTGATGAAATTTCGATTTCTTTTTTTAATGCGGTAAGAAAGTTTTGTGTTAAGCTGAGATTAGTTACTAAATAAAAGTCACAATAGCTGCATCTTCGTCTGCATATTGGAATGTGTATATATAAACCATTTTTGTGCATAATTATCTATCAAAATAAATTTATTTTGACAAAAAAAAACTCTATTTTTAAGTATTATGAATAAATTATAACCATTAATAATTCTTATGGAAAAAATTATTTTACGTTTGTTATTCGTTACCCTTTTTTTAATATCATTCTACAACGCTTACAGTAACAGTACTTTTGATTCGAATGTGAAAAGAATTATTTTGAATGACTCCGATGTGATAGCCGAAGTAAATAATAGAGCATTACTCATTGACCTTATGCATATAGATGGTGAAGTAACAATAAAAACACCTTCAATGGATGAGTCAGGTTCAATCGAAATTAAAGTGAAAAAGCAGGATGATATTTGGTATAGAATTCATGGGTCATTTGCTTTTATTTCTAAAGATGCATTTATCGGGTACTTTACGAGAAAGAACTTTGTTTTTGTCAACAATTTAAATGAAACTATTATTGAAGGAAAGACTACCGATACAAACATAGGTTACATTACAAGAATCAGATGCAGCTTCGATGATATAATGAATGTAATGTCCGGAACTTGCTTTATTCCGGTAAGTGAACAGGATACTGTCTCTTCTGAAGATGATCCCACTTTCTTTCTTATTTCAGTAAAATCTGAAAATAAAACGAATAAATACTGGGTAAGAAAAGATGATTATACTGTTACAAAATATTTACAATACGACAATATAAATAATATATATTTATCCGTAGAATATTTTAATTACTATAAAACAAGCAATAGCGCTTATGCTAAGAAAATAGTAATTCAAAGACCCGCCAAAAGAGAAAAAATGTCACTCTTCCTTACCGAAGTTTTATTGAATCAAAATAATTTGAGTTTCAGAGTTGAAAGGCCATCAGATTACCGCAAAATTAATTGGTTCAAATAAACTTTTATTTTTTAAAAATCCTTTTTATTATTCATTGAGAGAGTGTTTTTTTATGAGTAAATTAATGCTTAATTTTAAAATAATTTGGGAGAATTTATGGCAAAATATAAAATTGCTTGGCTGCCGGGAGATGGGGTTGGAATTGAAGTTCTCCAAGCAGCCCGTATAGTATTAGAAAAAATAGGTCTTGATGCAGAATATATTAATGGTGATATCGGTTGGGAATTTTGGTGTAAAGAAGGTGATGCTTTTCCACAAAGAACAATAGATCTTTTAGGCTCTGTTAATGCTGCAATGTTTGGAGCAATTACTTCCAAACCGGTAAAAGCTGCAAATGCTGAGTTAATTCCGGAATTACAAGATAAAGGATTGGTGTATCGTTCACCCATTGTAAGAATGAGGCAATTGTTTAATCTATATATATGTCTCAGACCATGTAAAGCCTATGAAGGAAATGCTTTGAATTTTAAACCCAATATTGATTTGGTCGTTTTCAGAGAAAATACGGAAGGGATGTACTCAGGTGTTGAATTTAATCCTGTACCAAAAGAATTGTCAGATTTACTTACAAAAATTTCTAAACCTTTTGCTCCATTTAAAGATGTTCCTAGTAGTGAATATGCGATATCTTGTAAGATAAATACAAAAAAAGGTTCAGAACGAATTATCAGAGCAGCATTTGAATTTGCAAAAAATTTCAACAGAAAGAAAGTTACAGTGGTTCATAAAGCAAATGTTGTAAGAGCAACAGACGGTTTATTCCTGGAAATGGCGAAAGAAGTTAAGAAAGATTATCCCGAAATTGCAATGGATGATGCTAATATTGACGCTGTTACTATGTGGTTGCTAAAAAATCCAATGAATTACGATGTCCTTGTTGCGCCGAATCTTTTTGGTGATATTATTTCTGATTTATGTGCGCAAATGGTTGGTGGATTAGGATTTGGATGTTCCGGTAATATCGGAGAAAAGTTAGCGGTATTTGAGCCTACTCACGGCTCTGCACCTAAATATGCAGGTATGTATAAAGTAAACCCAATAGCAACAATTCTTTCAGCAAAAATGATGCTCGATTGGTTAGGTGAATCAGATAAAGGCAACAAACTTGAAAGAGCTGTTGCAAACGTTATAAAGGAAGGTAAAGTAAGAACTTACGATATGGGCGGTTCTAATACTACTCTTGAAGTAGCAGAAGCAATTGCAAATAAATTATAAATAAATCCTTTTGAAAATTCATAAAATATTACTATGGGAATGTTTAAAGAATTTAAAGAATTCGCAGTTAAAGGTAATGCAATTGATTTAGCCGTAGGTGTAATTATCGGTGCAGCATTTGGAAAAATCATCAGTTCTCTTGTAAGTGACATTTTTATGCCAGTGATCGGTGTAGTTTTGGGTGGAGTTAATTTTACATTATTAAAATTAAATTTGAAAGATGCTGTCGTTGATCCTTTAACAGGTAAGATAATTAAAGAAGGAGTTGCTTTAACATATGGTAATTTTATACAGACAACTTTAGATTTTATAATTATTGCTTTCTTTATTTTCTTTATTGTAAAAATGATAAACTCTATGAAACATAAAGAGGAAGCAAAACCTGCTCCAGGTCCTTCAGAAGAAGTTAAGCTTCTTACAGAAATAAGAGATTCTTTGAAAAAGTAAAAGTTATTAATAAAGTATGAATGAAATTATTATTCATGAAGTTGGAATGCGTGATGGTCTTCAGGCGGAGAATGAAATAGTTCCAACAGAAACAAAAATTAAATGGATAGAGGAATTATATAGGACCGGTGTGGATATTATTCAAATTGGTTCTTTTGTTAATCCCAAAAGAATGCCGCAAATGGCAGATACTGATGAACTTTTCCGGATTTTAAAGGAAAAAAGCGATAAACCTAAAAACGTTACTCTGGCAGGATTGGTTTTGAATGAAAAAGGACTTGAAAGAGGCATTCAGTGCGGAGTCGAAATGTTCTGTATGGGTGTTTCAGCGAGTGACACTCACAGTCAGAAAAATACCGGTATGTCCACCTTGGAGGCCCTTGATAGAATTATTCCGATGGCAAAAAATGTAATGGCTTCAAATAAAGTAGTTCAATTGTCTGTTCAGTCAGCTTTCGGATGCGGCTATGAAGGAAAAATACCGGAATCCAGAGTGATAGGAATCGTAGAAAAATATCTTGAGAATGATTTAAAGATGATTAGTCTCGCAGATACTGCAGGACATGCTAATCCCGGGCAAGTTGAGAGAATATTTTCCGAAATATATAAATTATCAGATGATGTAAACTGTGCTTGCCATTTTCATGATACATTTGGAATGGGTTTGGCGAATGCATATGCAGCTTATATTACAGGTGTTAAATATTTTGAATCTTCTTTTGCAGGATTAGGCGGATGTCCTTTTACGGCTTTAGCCAGTGGAAATGTATGTACAGAAGATCTTGTTCATATGTTCCAAAATATGGATATCAGAAAGGATATTAAAATTGACGTTCTATCTCAATTATCAAAACAGGCATCTGAATTTCTTAAAAGGGAATTACCGGGTGTTGTATATAAATCAGGAATAATTTCTTCTTAGTTCTCTGTCTTCTGTCTACTGACTTCTGATTTCTTGAATATTAATGTCATCTATCAATTAATTAAATATATGAAAGCATTACACGGATTAAGAATACTGGACATGACTAATGTTTTAGCAGGTCCTTTTGCTACTTTGCACCTTGCATTATTAGGTGCCGAAGTAATAAAAATAGAAAATCCCATTGGCGGTGACCTTGCCAGAAAACTTGGAAATGTTCCGGAATTAAATCAAAAACTAATGGGCACAAGTTTTCTTGCGCAGAATTCAAACAAGAAATCTTTTACTTTAAATTTGAAAGGTGATTCTGCAAAAGAAATATTTAAAAAGTTAGTTAAAACGTCTGATGTATTGGTTGAAAATTTCAGACCGGGTGTTATGGAACGTCTTGGACTTTCTTATAAAATATTGAGTGAAATAAATCCGAGACTAATTTATTGTGCGATTTCCGGATTCGGGCAAACAGGACCCGATGCATTTAAACCCGCTTACGATCAGATTATTCAGGGATTAAGTGGTGTTATGGCAGTCAATGGAGATGAAAGGTTAAATCCTTTACGTACAGGTTTCCCGGTGTGCGATACGGTAGGCGGTATTAATGCAGCGTTTGCGATTATGGCTGCACTTTACCATAGAGAGAAAACAGGAAGTGGACAGTTTATCGATATTGCAATGCTCGATTCTATTATGCCATTGATGGGTTGGGTTGCAGCAAACTTGCTGATTGGCGGTAAACATCCTGTACTTATGGGTAACGATAACTTTACTGCAGCACCTTCAGGTACATTTATTACTAAAGATGGATATATTAATATTGCCGCAAATAAACAGGAACAATGGGAAGACCTTTGTGCCGTTCTTGGAGTTCCGGAACTGAAAGAAGATGCAAGGTTTAAGGAAAGAGATACCAGAAAGAAAAACAGAAAAGAACTAACACCCTTACTCGAAGAGAAGCTTAAAGAAAAAAATACTGATTTCTGGTGCGAAGCATTGAATGTAAAAGGAATTCCTTCAGGTGAAATTTTAAGTCTTGACGAAGCCCTGCATCAGCCACAGGTTGAACATAGAAAAGCATTAGCAGAAATTGATACACCTACAGTAGGAAAGATAAAAGTATTTAATCTTACCGCAAAATTTGATAAAACTACCGGAGATGTAGATACTCCGCCGCCATTATTATCTGAACATACACAAGAGATATTGAAGGAGCTTGGATATAATGCTGAGGAGATTGAGAATTTTAAGAAAGAAAAAGTTATTTAAGAAGTTAAGAAGTTAAGAAGTTAAGAAGTGAAGAAGTTAAAAAATGAAGAAATTAAGAAGTATAGAAGTGAAGAAGTTACGAAATGAAGAAATTAAGAACTAAGAAGTTAAAGAGTTAATTTTCAAAAAGAGAGAAAGGAGCTAAGAAATTACTACTAATAACTTTAAAGATTTAATTTTGTGGCAAAAAGGATATGCCTTTGTTCTTCAAATATACAAAATGACGGAGTCATTTCCAAAATCTGAAATATTCGGTTTAACTTCTCAGATAAGGAGGTCGGCAGTATCAATTGTAGCGAATATTGTCGAAGGATATAAAAGGAAAAGTAAACTTGAAAAATTAAGGTTTTTAAATATTTCACAAAGTTCTTTAGAGGAAACGAGATTTTATTTAATATTGGCGAATGATTTGAAATATCATGATACGAAAGAATTATTGAATAGTATAGAAGAAATTAGTAAAATGTTGAATTCATATTGTAATAAAATAATTTCATCAAACATAAAATAATAAATGTACAATTCTTAAGGTAACTTCTTAACTTCTTACCTTCTGAATTCTGTATTGAAAAGGAGAAAAAAAATAATGGGAATGACAATTGTCGAGAAAATTCTCGCTAATGCTTCTGGTAAAAAAAATGCGAAGGCAGGAGATGTTGTAGAACCAAAAGTTAATGTCGCAATGTCTCACGAGAATGCAGCGCTTGTAATAAATCAATTTATGGATATTTTTAATGGAACGGGTTTAAAACCAAAACCATGGGATTCGGATAGAATTGCAATCATTTTTGACCATAGGGTACCGGCAGAAAGTTCAAAGACTGCAACCAATCAAAAAAAGATCAGAGATTTTGTTCGTTCTAATAAAATTCGTAAGTTTCACGATATCAGAAGTGATGAAGGTGGAATTTGTCATCAGATTCTTGCCGAGTATGCTTATATACGTCCGGGATATGTTGTTGTAGGAACTGATTCACACACAACAACTCATGGCGCATTCGGTGCGTTTTCATTTGGAATTGGTGCAACGGAAATGGCAAGCGTTTGGACACTTGGAAGAGTACTAAATGTTGAGGTACCGGAAACGATTAAAGTTATTGTTAATGGCAAATTGCCCTCAAATGTATATCCGAAAGATTTGATTTTGTATATCATCGGTAAGCTAAGTGCTCAGGGTGCAAATTTCAAAGTCATCGAGTTTCATGGTGATACAATTCAAAATATGCCTATGAGCGGAAGGCTTGTGCTTTGTAATATGAGTGTTGAAGCAGGAGCCACTTCAGGAATTGTTCCCGCTGATGAAGAAACAGAAAAGTATCTTAAAGAGCACGGAGCTGCGGATAAAATTGAATTTGTGATTCCGGATGCTGACGCTGAATATTCACAGATTGTTGAGATTAATGCAAATGAACTGAAACCCCAGATCGCTTGTCCGCACACTGTGGATAATGTAAAACCAATTGATATGGTTAAAGGTGTTAAAATTGACCAGATTGTTATTGGGAGCTGCACGAATGGAAGGCTCGATGATTTGGAAATAGCAGCCGGAATTTTAAAAGGTAAAAAAGTTGCACAAGGTACACGAATGCTTATTTTTCCCGCGTCGTGGAATATTTATAAAGATGCGATGCGAAAGGGATATCTTGAAACTTTCGCAGAAGCAGGTGCGGTAATTATGAATCCCGGTTGCGGATGCTGTCTCGGTGTCCATCAGGGAGCGCTTGGCGATGGTGAAGTTGCACTTTCTACTACTAATAGAAATTTTAAAGGCAGGATGGGAAATCCCAAAAGTGAAGTATATTTATGTTCACCGGCAGTTGCTGCGGCAAGCGCAGTAACAGGGGAGATTACCGAACCTGCGAAAGGAGTAAATTAATTATGGCAAAAGTAATTTATAAATTCGATGCCGATATATCCACAGATGCAATCTATCCCGGCAGATATATGGCAACTGTATTACCGACAGAAACACCTGAGTATTGTTTTGCAGATTATAAAGAACTGAACGAAAAACTCAATAGCGGAGAATGGAAAGGAGGAGTACTGATTGCAGGTGAAAATTTTGGATGCGGCAGTTCACGCGAGCAGGCGGCTTCCACTATTTTAGGTCATAATCTCACAGTCATTGCAAAAAGTGTTGCGCGGATATTTATGCAAAACTCAGTCAATCTTGGTCTCGAACTGATAACCTGTCCTTCTCTGGAAGCTAAAGTAGGGGACGATATTGTTTTGGAAGGCGGAAAGGTTTTAAATAAAACAAGCGGAAAGAGTTTTGAGATAGTTCCGCTTCCGGCAGCCCGGAAAGCAATAATCGAAGCCGGAGGATTAGTCCCTTATACCAGGAAAAAATTAGTTGAGGAAAGAACTAAATAATATTAATCATTTACAACTGAGCCGTTGTTGGTGTTTAGTTTAAACGTCACCAACAATTATTATTAGTGCTGTTGGTGACGCTACGCTCAAACACCAACAGCGGCGATAGATAATTTAAGAGAGTGGTATAAAAATAATCTGGGAATTGAATCTGAAGAATGGGGAACTTCTTTCAAATGGAGGGAAATGCATAATTCTGAAAAATCAGGTTATACAGTATGGTCTCCTTTTAAAAAAGATACAACATATTTTAGCCCGTCGGAAAAAGATTTTATGATAAATTTCAGAGTTGATAATTTAATTGAACTTCTGGAACAACTTAAAGTAAATGGTGTTGAAGTCATTAATGGGATAGCGGAATCGGAATTTGGAAAGTTCGGATGGTTCATTGATATTGAGGGGAATAAGATAGAGCTTTGGCAGCCAATTTAAAAAATTGTAAAATAAAAATCAATAATATAAAATGAAAAATATTTTAGTAGTAATTATTTTAATCTTCTTTTTTTCTATAAACGCTCAAACTGAAGAAATTAAATTTGAAACCGGAAACTTTAAAGAAGTATTACAAAAAGCAAAACAAGAAAACAAACTTTTAATGATAGATTTTTATACAGATTGGTGCGGCTGGTGCAAAAAGCTTGATTTAGAAGTGTATTCGGAAAAAAATGTTGCTGAGTTTGCTAACTTGAATCAAATCAACTGGAAAATTGATGCGGAGAAAGGTGAGGGACCTGTTGTTACAAAAAAATATGACGTAACAGCATTTCCTACAATTGTATTTGTCGATGGAGATGGTGTTGAAATTGACAGGATAACAGGATATTTACCCTCAAAGGAATTCCTTGAAACAATGATAGAATTTAATAAAGGTGAGAACACGAAATTTGCATTGCAGAAAATACTTAATAATAATATAGATGATCCATTTGCAAATTTCAAAATGGGAATGAAGGTGTTGAAAAATGGAGATGTAGATATTGCGAAAGGATATTTCAAACAAGTTATAAAAACAGATCCTGACAATAATTCAGGATATAAAGACGATGCTGAATTTGAACTTGCAAAAATGGAACAAACTCCGGAAAAAATTATTGAGTTCATCAAATTAAATCCTGAAAGTAATTGTTTGAAGGATGCTTATATTACTATTGCAAGTTTTTACATGGAGTCTAAGGATATAAGAAATCTTAAAAAGTATTATGAAATAGCATTTAATAAATATGGGAAGAATGATTCTGTTTTAAAAAAATCATACGGAAATGCTTTGGTTTATTACTGTTATATCGTTTCTAATGATGAAGAATCAAAAAAGCAGAATTATAAAGATGCACTTGAAATTACAAATGAAGCGAAGGAATATTTGAAGGGAGATGAATTTGAAGCAGATGTTTCTTATGTTCGCTCGATGCTATACAATAAATTAAAAGATAAAAATAATGCTTTAAAAGAAATTAATGAAGCTATTAAAATGAAACCTGAGGACATTTATAAGCAGTATAAAGAAGAGTTGGAAAAATGATTATTATCCTTAGGGTAGAGGGTAATTGGGAGTTTGGAGAGGATAATAGCATTCTTTTAAAATATTATTTAAAAAGAATAATCACTAAATTGCAGAAAAGAATTAATTTATGACCTCTTACCAACTAAAATTGCAGACCATTTGTTGCGGGGATAATCTGAAAATGATGAAGGATATTCACGAAGATATTTTTTACAAGCTCCGAAGTAAAAACGGATTATTTAATTTAACTTTTTTACGATACTACGCTGGAGCATAGTATCGATGGAAATAGTGAGACCCTTTGTTAATTTTACAAGATAAATTTAATATCTTATGAAAGGTGAATTTTCAAAACAAACAGTAAGAATTTTAGCAAAAAGAGCAGGCGAAAAATGTTCTAAATGTAAAAAAACAACTTCTAAACCAAATTCTTCTATCGAGGACTTTATAAATTTAGGTGAAGCGGCTCATATAAAAGGTAATAATCCTGGAAAGAATACACGCTATGACATTAATATTATTGATGAAGAAAGAAGTCATATTTCTAATGCTATTTGGCTTTGTCCTGCCTGTCATAAAGAAATTGATTCGGATGAAAATATTTATACAGTTGATTACTTGATAGAATTGAAACGAAATCATGAAAGAGATATACATTTATGCAAATATGATTTAAACTATTTACCAATTATTGATAACCTTAATAAAGAAATTAATAATTTAAAGAATATAATATCTGATAAAGAAACAATTATTATTAGAACAGAAAGATTATTTGATTATGAATTAAATTCATTAAAGGATAAATTATCTAAATTAGAGAATGAAAAGAATGCTCAAATCGAAAAGGCAAAAAACACTATTGATAGTTTATTAAAATTAGATATTGATGAAGATTCGGAATTATCAAATAAAGTCCTAGAATTATTTAAATCAGGACAACTTGATGTTGCGATAGAATTATTAAATGATGAGAAATTATATAAGAAAGAAAAGTCTATTGCCAGCCTTAGATTAGCTAAAGCAAATCTATGTAATTTCAATAATGACTATGAAAATGCTTTATATAATTTTCAGAAAGCAATTGATATTTGTTGCGAGTATGAATTCTATCAACCATTTATAGCGTTTTTAAGTAATTATTATAAGTTTATTGAAATAATAAATCTATGCAAGATGTTATTAGAAAAAGAGCATAATGATAATTTCCGTTCTTATATTTTTGGTATAATGGGTGAAACATTTATAAGTCTTGACGATTTAGAATCTTCAATAGATAATTTCAAAAAATCATTAGAAATAATAAAAACACTGCCAAATCAAGAAACTAAGGAAAATAAATTAAATAGAGCACGAGTATTAAAATCCGTAGGTGCAGCATATAGATTGTTAGGTAAATATGAGGATTCAAAAATATACTTTGAAGATTCATTAAATTTGTATTTTCAAATTAGCATAAAATATGGTAAAACGTATACAGATGAATTAATTGGTTTATATTGTAATATAGGAAATCTTTATAATGATGCTGGTTTTCCAAAAGAAGCATTAAAATATTTATTAAAGGCATATATTGCATTTGATGAAACTGATTTAAAAGATATTCTTCTTAAATCAATAGTGTGTATAAATATTAAAAATTCTTATTTCCATCCTAATTTATTTAATATTAAGGAAGCCAAAAAATATATTAAAGAAGTAATATCGTTACTTTTTGAATATTCTGAAAAATCCCCATACGAAGCATTAGAAAAATTAACAATTGCATTAACAAGTTTTGGTGACATATTAATGATAGAAAAAGATTATAAAGAAGCAGAGAAAAACTATACTAAAGCACTAGATTTTGCTAAACAATTATATACTGTAAATAAAATCCATTTTGCCTCTACTTTGTCAGCTGTATATAACAATACAAGTGTCTTTTACTCAATGAAAGTTGATATTAATAAAGCAATTAAATTTAATAATAAAGCTATAAAAATATTAGAAACTCTTTGTGATAATAATCAAGTAAACAAAATAAATATCGCAAAGATTCTTATGTTTAAATGTGAATTTTTGTTAAAAGAAAAAGATGACAAAAGAAAAATTGCACAAAAAGTAATAGAAATACTAAATACATGTTCTTCAAATCAATATTGTAATATACTGAAAGAAAAAGCTCAACTTTATCTAAATTAAAACCTTTCCGTGATTGTCGAAATTTTCTGGAAAGAAGGCGAAGTGGATATAAACCTAATCGAAGTAAGCTCGCTCTTAAAAGCTGAACAATATAGAAAGTAATTGATATACATTACTAAATAGGTTTCTTGTAACGAAGTTAAATTTAAAAACATTAAACAATAAATTATGAAGAAATTGATTTACACTTTAGCATTTGTTCTTATTTTACATTGTACATTTGACATTAATAATTGTATGTGCCAGTGGGTGCAATGTGATGGTATTTATGGAGGAACTGTTTATTCTCTCGCAGTCAGCGGAAATAGTATTTTTGCAGGAACATATATTAACGGTGTCTATCTCTCCACAAATAACGGAGCTAGCTGGACACAAACTGCTTTAAATAATAAAACTGTTAATTCACTTGCCCTTTGCGGGAATAATATTTTTGCGGGGGCAACTAATAACGTATATCTTTCTACTAATAACGGAACAAGCTGGAGTCAAACTACTTTTTTGAGTTATGGAAACATTAATTCCCTAACGGCACTCGGAAATAATATTTTTGCAGGAACATATATTAGCGGTGTCTATCTCTCCACTAATAATGGAAATAACTGGACTCAAACTTCTTTGAATAATCAAGGTGTTAATTCCCTTGCAACATCCGGAAATAATATTTTTGCGGGAGCAGATAATAATGTCTATCTCTCCACAAATAACGGCACTAACTGGACTCAAACTTCTTTGAATAATAAAACTGTTTATTCCCTTGCAGCACTCGGAAATAATATTTTTGCAGGGACAAATGGTAGCGGCGTTTATCTCTCCACAAATAACGGCACTAACTGGACTCAAACCACTTTGAATAATCATACTGTTCTTTCCCTAACTACACTCGACAATAATATTTTTGCGGGGACAGATAGTTGTGTCTTTCTCTCCACAAATAACGGCACTAACTGGACTCAAACTCCTTTGAATAATAAATATGTTTATTCCCTTGCAGCACTCGGAAATAATATTTTTGCGGGGACAGGATTATATGGCATATATCTCTCCACAAATAACGGAAATAACTGGACTCAAACTGCTTTGAATAATAATTCTGTTCTTTCCTTTGCCGTCAGCGGAAATAATATTTTTGCGGGGACACTTTATAATAATGGAGCTTATCTCTCTACAAATAACGGCACTAACTGGACTCAAACTGCTTTGAATAATAAAACTGTTAATTCTCTTGCAGTTAGCGGAAGTAATATATTTGCTGGAACATATCTATATGGCGTCTATCGCTCCACAAATAACGGCACGAGTTGGACTCAAACTGGTTTGAATAATCAACTTATTGCTTCCTTTGCTGTCAGCGGAAATAATATTTTTTGCGGGACAAATGGTAGCGGCGTTTATCTATCCACAAATAACGGCACAAGCTGGACACAAACTGCTTTGAATAATAAAACTGTTTCTTCCCTTGCGGCACACGGAAATAATATTTTTGCTGGGACGTATGATTATCCTACTGGTTCCGGTGGAGTCTATCTATCCACAAATAACGGAACCACCTGGATTGAAAAAAATCAGGGATTCAGAGTTATTCCAATAGTTTATGCATTGTTAATAGCAAACAATTACATCTTTGCAGGAACTGATTGCTTATCCGCATGGCGTCGCGATTTAACAGAAATTATAGGAATACAAAACATTAGTACGGAAATACCTTCGTCGTATTCATTGTCACAAAACTATCCCAATCCGTTTAATCCGATGACAAACATTCGCTATTCAATACCTAAAAACGGATTTGTGAAACTTGTTATTTATGATATTCTCGGAAAAGAAATTGAAACACTTGTTAACGAAAAACAATCTCCTGGAATTTACGAAGTTACATTTGATGCTTCTCAATATCCGAGCGGAATATACTTTTATAGATTACAATCAGGAGATTTCAGTAAAACCATTAAAATGACTATTTTGAAATAACATTAAAATAAGGAAATCAAAAATGGCAACATTAGATTTAAATAAATTTAGAAAACTTGATCATATTGAATTTGTTGATGAGGTTGTTAAAGAGTATGCTGTTAAATTAAAAAATTACGATAAAATCTTGAGAGTAAAAATATTTCAAGATGAAAACGGTAAATTTTATTCTCGAATGAATTTTAGCATAGGAACTAAACCAAACGGTAGTGCTTATGTCAGCATGGAAGATAACCATGAAACTATTGAAGATGCATTATGGGAAGCTTTACAAACATCAATGATGTCATTTAATCACTTGGAAGAAGATAAATCTAAACACATGACTGATGTTAATATAGATTGGTGAATTTTGTTAACACCTCGTTCCTAAAGAGGACTTTGGGAATATGGAAAACTTGATTATTTAATTTCGAATTATAATTTATTTTTTTAATTAACCAACTAATATTATGAATCCTGATAAACTTTTAAATGCTTTAGATAACGTTTTAAACGATCCAGAATTTAAAAATTTAGAAAAACAAGACACCAAAACTATTCTATTAGGTCTGTATAAATTATCCTATCTAAGAGATGAACGTATTAAAAGTGATATTGATAAAATTAAAAGTGATATAAATGTGATTGAAACACATTTAACACAACTTCTTAATAAAATCAAATAAATATCTCTTGCTGATTTTAGGCAGGGGCTCGATTTTGGGATACCTGCCAAGAGCATGCAGGTATGACAGTTTTTTATTGCTGGATTCCAGCACGCCACAGCGCATCTTCGACTTTCGCTGGAATGACAATTGTGGGTTTCGCATTGTTCAAAAGTACTTTTTGGGAATGAGTTAATAAACTTTTTCTTCTACTAATAACTCAAGAACTTCTTTAAGGTTTTCATTTAATTCATCGAGTGTTTCTGCTTGAGAATGTGCGCCGGGAACACCGGGAATATATCCAACATATAAATTTGTATCAGGATATTTTTCTATTATTGCAGTTAAAGCTGTCATTTTATTATTTATTCTTTTGTAAATTTATAGAAAAATAATATGATTGTAAATATATTGAATAACGCCAAATTATTTTGGTGCTGTTTACTATTAAATAATGTTAAAACTTCGTTACTTAATAAACTTAGCGATTCTATCCCACCTGATTGTTCCAATGAGTTTGAAGAAATCAGTGAATGGAATATTTGCATCCCACGACCAGTAAATGATGAATGCTTCACCTACGACATTTTCCATCGGCATAAATCCCCAGAAACGGCTATCAAGTGAATTGTTACGGTTATCGCCCATCATCCAGAGATAGTCACGCTTGGCTATGTATTCACCATTCTGGAGAACGGTTCCGTCAACTTCAATTTTTTTATCCTGAGTTAATTTTATCGTACTTCCTTCTTTTATGACGAACATACGCCATTGTTCGAAATTCAGAGAATCAATTTTAATAATGTCTCCTCTTTTCGGAATACGAATAGGTCCGTAGTTATCTTCATTCCATCCTGAGCCTTTCGGGAAGATTCGAGGATTAGTTACATTAGCCGGCAGTGTTGTGCTGAGGAATTGTGATTCGGGCGGATTAGGAAATTCTTTTCCGTTGTTAAATAGTCTTTTATTAACAACCTGTATAGTATCTCCGGGCAGACCGACACAGCGCTTGATATAGTTTAAAACTTCTTTTGACTGCTTTTCATCCCTATCACCGGGAAAATCAAAAACTATTATATCTCCCAGTTTTGGATTTTTAAATCCGGGAAGCTTTACATACGGCAAACGGATATCCGTAAATGGAACATTGCGTGGAGTGGTAGCACCATAAGTGAATTTGGTGACGAGAAGAAAATCACCTACGAGAAGCGTCTTTTCCATAGAACCGGTAGGGATACGATAAGCTTCAAAGAGAAAAATTTTAATTACAAAAGCAACTAATGCCGCCCATACGAGGGCATCTAAATATTCTCTTGGTTTCCCTTTTTTCTTTACCGGGACTGAATTTCTATCTCTTGTGTTAGAATTACTTTTTTGAATTAAGCTCAATGTAATAATTTTAAATTAATAATCTATTTCTCAATTGAAAGTACAGCTAAAAATGCTTCCTGTGGGATTTCAACAGAGCCCACTTGTTTCATACGTTTTTTACCTTCTTTTTGTTTCTCGAGGAGTTTTCGTTTCCTGGAAATATCACCTCCGTAGCATTTTGCAATTACATTTTTCCGCATTGCACTTATGGATTCACGGGCAATAACTTTGGAGCCTATTGCCGCCTGAATTGCTACTTCGAACATCTGCCTTGGAATCAGTTTACGAAGCTTTTCACAAAGTTTCCTTCCCCAGTAATAAGCGTTTTCGTGATGAATTATCGTTGAAAGTGCATCTACAGGTTCAGAGTTTAACATAATATCAAGTTTAACTAAGTCGGATTTTCTGTAATCTATCAATTCATAATCGAACGAAGCATATCCCTTAGAGATTGATTTAAGTTTGTCGTAAAAATCAAAAATAATTTCGGCAAGAGGGAATTCAAATTTAATATCCACTCTTTTCGGATCGATGTAATCAGTAGTTTTATAAATCCCTCGTCTATCCTGAGCAAGTTTCATTATATTACCAATATAATCAGTAGGAGTAATAATTTGTGATGTAATAAAAGGTTCTTCGATGTGATCAATTTTAACCTGATCCGGCATTAAAGCAGGATTATCTACAACAACGACATCTCCGTTGATAAGATATACATTATATTCCACATTCGGAACAGTAGTGATTATTAATAAATTATATTCACGTTCAAGACGCTCCTGAACAATTTCAAGATGCAGTAATCCGAGAAATCCACATCTGAAGCCGAAGCCCAGCGCTACTGATGTTTCAGGTTCATATTTTAAAGCGGCATCGTTAAGTTTAAGCTTTGCAAGAGAATCCCGGAGTGTTTCAAAATCATTTGTGGCAATAGGATATATACCACTGAATACCATTGGTTTAATATCCTTGTAACCGGGAAGAGGTTCGGTAGCCTGATTATTTGTATCGATTATTGTATCACCGACTTTAGAGTCGTTAACGTCTTTTATATTTGCGATTAAGTAACCCACATCACCTGAGTGTAATTCTTTAGTTCTCAGTCTTTCCATTTTAAGAACTCCAACTTCTTCTGCCTGAAACTGTTTTCCGCTTACAAAGAATTGAATCTTATCGCCTTCTTTAAGGGTACCTTCTGCAATACGCAAATAAACAACAACTCCACGATAGATATCGAATATCGAATCGAATATTAATGCGCGAAGGGGTTTATTATCTTCTACTTTGGGTGGCGGAATTTTTTCTACGATTGCTTCCAAGACTTCATCAATTCCTAACCCTGCTTTTGCACTAATAGCAAGAATATCCTCTTTTGTGCCTCCGATTAAATCAACTATCTGCCCTTTCACATCGTCAATCATTGCACTTTGCAAGTCGATTTTATTCAGAACCGGAATAATTTCGAGTCCTTGATCAATAGCAAGATAAAGGTTACTTATGGTTTGCGCCTCGATACCCTGAGTCGCATCAACTACCAATAGAGCACCCTCACATGCGGCAAGAGAGCGGGAAACTTCATAAGTGAAATCCACGTGCCCGGGAGTATCAATGAGGTTCAGTATATATTCTTCTCCGGATTTAGAAGTGTAATTCATCTGAATAGCATGAAGCTTGATTGTGATTCCGCGTTCCTGCTCAAGGTCCATGTCATCGAGAACCTGTTTAGTCATATTACGTGATTCAATGGTACCAGTTCTCTCTAAAAATCTATCTGCAAGAGTCGATTTACCGTGATCAATATGTGCAATTATGCAAAAATTTCTTATCTTTTTTTGTCGCAATTCCTGTTCTAATTTCTAAATATAAGAGAGTGAATTCTATATAATTCAAAACAAATTGAATTAACATAGAATTCACCCTACTGAAAAAAAGAAAATACGTATTTGTTATTTTCCTTCGGCTTTTCTTTTTGCACGGATTTCCTGAATCTCTTTACGGAAATCAGCAGAAATTTTTCTGACTTCATTTAAGTCTTTTCTGATTCTTGTAGCCGCTGCATTGACACCTTTGTCATAAAACTTTTCCATATCTTTCTTCATGCCTTCCAGAACGTTTAAGATTTGTTGGTATTTTTCCATTTTTTGCTCCTTTTGTTAAAAGTTTGTAAAACGATAATTTTATTTTAAATTGTCTTTCCGAGATAAGGGATAGAAAAAATTATTGTATATCCCCACATCAGAAACGCTATTCCTATAATAATTAATAAAGAAATTACAGTCAGGTTCAACCAGGGTTTCATATTATAATCCCTGAAAATTCCCCAAATACCATTTAATCCATGATATAAACCAAGAGTAACGAATGTAAGATCAATAATTCTATACCATGAAAACTGCATTCTGACCAAAACAGCACCATATGTATGTCCTGATTCCGGCTGATAATGCATAAGAATATAATGTCCAATCATCAAAACTACCAAAGCAACACCGGTAATTCTCTGTAATATCCAACTTCTTGAACCTGATTCTTTTGAGCTATTGAATTTGAACATTAAAACTTATAATGTTATTTAAAAATTTTTAAAATTTCGTGAGAAAACATTATAAATCCCATAGTTATAAACAAAATTATTCCGGCAATCCAGGCAAATTTATATAACTGTTTATGGTATTTTGCCCCATCAGCCCAATCTACAATCACAATTCTTACTCCGTTCAAAGAATGAAAAAGAACAAAAGCGAATAAAAACCACTCAACTATCATAAAAAAGGGGGACGAATATACTGCCATTTTCTGGTTAAAAGCAATTTCACCCTTAGTTAACGGGCTTAAAGAGTATAAATGTAAAAATATATACCCTATTAAGGCAATTCCACTAACTCTGTGATAAATCCACGCCCAGCTGCCACTATCTTTTTTATATGATAAATTCTCTTTAATCCAATGTTTCTGGTCAAAAGTCTTTATCTTTCGTATTATTGGTTCGGACACTTCAACACATAAATTGAGTTATAAACAGTAAAAAATATGCATTTATTTCATTATTAACAACTTATTCATTTTTACCTCGATTTATAGCTATAATAACGACATTAATAAATTTCAATTATTGACAAATTTAATTAATTTTAAATGAATTTAATAATTTGATAAAAATGGAAAATTACGAATTTATTTATGGTGCATTATTTATAATGTGTTTGCGAATAATAGATGTATCTATAGGAACGATAAGAACATTGTTTACAGTTCAGGGAAGGAGGTTTCAAGCAGGTGCTTTAGGATTTGTTGAAGTCACAATATGGGTATTTGCAATCAGACATATAATGCTTCATTTAGATAATATCATCAATATTTTTGGTTATTCTACAGGTTTTGCTTTAGGAACGATAATCGGAATAACTCTTGAACAAAAATTAGGTACAGGATATGTACAGATTTATGTGATTTCGATGTATTTTGCTGATAAAATTGCAGATGAATTACGAAAGAACAATATTGGAGTGACAATATTACCCGGAGAAGGTACAAGAGGTGGTGTTGCGATACTTCTCATCATTATTATCCGTAAAAGACAAAAGGAATTGATTAAATTAATTGATAGTATTGATTCAAAAGCATTTATATCAATTCAATCTGCCTTACCTTACAGAGGATACATCCATCCAAAAAATTAACTTAAGAACTTTTAAACATAGTTAATAACATTTTGAATTTTTCAGTTGCAAATACTGAATGTGGTTGATTTGCAGGCATTATTATCATTTCCCCTGATTTGAGGTTATAAGGAATACCGGAAATTTTAACTTCTGCTTTTCCGTCAATGATTTGAACTATTGCATCAAAAGGAGCAGTATGTTCGCTTAGGTTCTGCCCTTTATCGAAGGCAAAAAATGTGAACGTTCCTGCGTTACCTTTTAGAATTGTTTTACTTACTACTGCATCGCTCTGAAAATCTGCAAGATTTTTCAATTCAAAGACTTTTTCGTATGAGTTATCCATTTTTATTTTTTTATTTTTTTTGATTTTAAAAGTGAAAGCAATACTGAAATGAAAATTAATCCGGCAACAACTGAAAGGGATAAAGTTATAGATATGTGATAAAACTCGACGATTAACATTTTCACACCAATAAATATAAGAACTAAAGCCAGTCCAAATTTAAGATATTTAAATTTATCCATAAAGTTTGCAAGAGCAAAGTACAGAGACCTTAATCCCAGAATAGCGAAAGCATTAGAAGTGAATACGATAAAAGGATCCTGAGTAATTGATAATATTGCGGGAATCGAATCAAAAGCAAAAACTAGATCAGTAGTTTCGATAATAATTAAAACAATAAAAAGGGGAGTTGCAAATTTCTTTGCATTCTCCGCAACAAAAAATTTGTCTTCTACATAATTATCTTTTACAGGGAAATATTTCTTAAAGAGTCTTACTATTGGGTTTTTATTAGGTTCGACTTTTTCATCCTTAGAAAATACCATTTTAAAACCTGTTATTACCAGGAAAATTCCGAATAAATATAATACCCAATGGAATTGAGAAACAAGAGCGGCACCTATAGAAATTAAAACTGCTCTCATAATTATTGCTCCTACAATTCCCCAAAAAAGAACTTTGTGATGATATCTTTTAGGCACATTAAAAAAACTGAATAGAAGAACAAAAATAAAAATATTATCTACACTAAGTGAATATTCGAGAAGATAACCTGTAAGAAATTCCATTCCCTTTTGTTTGCCCATATAACTAAAGACACCAAAATTGAAAATAAGTGCCAATGATATCCAGATAGCACTAAACAAAAGTGCTTCTTTGTATCCGATTGTGTGTGATTTTTTATTGAAAATACCTAAATCAATTGAAAGCATCGTAATAAGAAACAAAAGAAAAAGAACCCAATGAATATAAGTAATTTCCACTATATGTTATATATCCCCTTTGATTGGCCGAACGACGATATCTTCAATCAAGACTTTTTTAGGCTGGTTAAAAATATTTAATGCAATTTGTGCTATATCTGCGGGCGACATCATTTTACTGTGGTACTTCTGTCTTGATTTACTGTCCCACATAGGAGTTTCTACAGCTCCGGGTAAAATACTGCTAACTTTTATATTGAACCTTCTTACTTCTTTTCTTAAAACATTAGTCAATGCAAGAGTTCCTGCCTTTGATGCTGAATATGCTGCTCCTTCTTCAAAAACTGTGTTAGCAGAAACGGAAATAATATTAATTATGTGCCCTTTCTTATTTTTAATCATGAAAGGCAGAACAGCTTTAATACAAAGGAAAGTTCCTCTGAGATTTGTGTTGACAACATTATCGAAGTCAGGAATTTTAGTTTCCAGGATTGATTTAAAAATTGTAACTCCTGCGTTATTTATTAGTGCATCAATCTTTCCATACTTTTCCCTGATTCTTTTTGCCGTACTATGAACACTTCTTTCAGAAGCAACATTACAAACAAAAGCAGAAGCTTCTCTACCGGCAAATTTTATCTCACTTGCAATTGCAGCTAATCTTGACTTGCGTCTTGCTGAAATCACAACAATATGTCCGGCTTTTGAGAATGCAGTTGCAATCTCTTTACCTATTCCTGTAGAAGCCCCGGTAACCCAGATAACCTTTTGTTGCATATATTGAGTAATTTATTTAAAGAAATTGTTATCTCTTATATTCTCCCCAAACACTACGCAGTGAATTTGAAATTTCTCCGATAGTAGCGTAATTGTCCACTGCGTCAAGCAAATAGGGGAGTAAATTATCATTAGTAAGAGCTTTTTTCTTGATAATATCAATTATTTCGTTCACTTTCATATTATCTCTTTCTTCACGGAGCTTTTTCAATTTTTTAATCTGAATGGTCCTTATATTATCATTTATTTTTAAAAGGTTATGAGGAGAATCTTCTTCAGTTGCAAATTTATTTACTCCTACGATGATTTGTTCATTTTTTTCGAGTTCAAGTTGATATTCATAAGAGTTTCTTTCAATTTCATTCATCTGGTAACCGGATTCCAAAGCTTTTAAACCTCCGCCCATTTCTTCGATCTTGTTCAAATAATCCCAAACCTTTTCTTCTATTTCATTTGTCAAATGCTCGATAATGTAAGAACCACCAAGTGCATCAACGGTATCTGCAACACCACTTTCATACGCTATAATCTGTTGAGTTCTCAAAGCAGTTTGTACTGATTGTTCGGTTGGTAATGATAAAGCTTCATCTTTGCTGTTAGTGTGCAAAGATTGGCATCCACCGAGTACTGCAGCTAATGCCTGAATTGTAACCCTGACTATATTATTATCTATTTGTTTATCACTTAGCGTAGAACCGGCAGTTTGAGCATGAAAACGTAATTTCATACTGCTTTCATCTTTTGCTCCGAATTTTTCTTTCATAATTTTTGCCCAGATTTTTCTTGCTGCTCTGTACTTTGCAATTTCCTCAAGGAAATTATTGTGAGCATTAAAAAAGAACGAAAGTCTTTTAGCAAATTTATCCACATCAAGTCCTGCTTTCATTGCGGATTTAACATATTCAATTCCATTCGAAAAAGTAAATGCAATTTCCTGAACTGCATTTGAACCCGCTTCACGAATATGGTATCCACTTATGGAGATTGTGTTCCAGGAAGGTAGATGCTCACTGCACCAGGCAAAAATATCTGTAATAAGTCGCATCGATTCTTTTGGTGGATAAATATAAGTACCTCTCGCAATATATTCTTTTAAAATGTCATTTTGAATTGTCCCGGAAATTTTTTTCATTTCCGAATTTTGTTTTCTGGCAATCGCTACATACATCATAAGAAGTATGGAAGCGGTGGCATTAATCGTCATTGAAGTAGTAACGTCCTGTAATTTAATTCCTTCAAACAGAGTTTCCATGTCTTTTAAAGAATCTATAGCAACACCCACTTTACCGACTTCACCTTCGCTTATCGGGTCATCACTATCATAACCAATCTGAGTAGGCAGGTCAAAAGCTACAGATAATCCGGTTGTTCCGCTTCCGATTAAATATTTATATCTTTTGTTTGATTCCTCTGCAGTTGCAAAACCTGCATACTGCCTCATAGTCCAGAATTTTGAACGAAACATAGATTTATGAACACCTCTTGTATAGGGATAAACATCTGGTGCAGGGACGGGGTTTGATTCGTTTAAGAATTCAGGAAATATTATCCCTGAATCTGTTTTAAATAATTCTTTCCGTAATTTAATCTTTTTTTCCATTTAATAATTCCATCTAATATTTTAATGTTTTTTTATTTTTTATTTGTAATCACATCAATAAGTTTATAGAACTTCCCGGAAGCCAAAGTATAGAACCCCTGCTCTTTCATCACAATTTGCCATTTATTGTTTTCGAAATAATCCGGTTTTTTTGTAAGTGTAATCGTGACAATTGAATCGTTTTCAGTACTAAAGGAATATCCTGTCTCGAATGCATCTATACCTAAGGAATCGTCCCACTTAAAGTAAATTTTTTCATCGGAAAATCCAACTGTTTGCTTTTCATTCCCATTTTGATAAATGTAAATTTTTCCGATGAAATTAAAATCTTTTTGCTTTCCGCAAGAGGATAAAACTATCAGGATAACAAAGAAAAGAAATAATGATTTTTTCATAATTATTTTTGAATATATTTTACATTATCATACCACCATCAACACACAAAACCTGACCAGTAATATAATCAGCTTTTGAAGAAGCGAAAAATGTTACAATGCCTGCAACTTCTTCCGGATTGGTAGCTCTTTTAAGTGGAATTAAATTTAAAAATGCATTTCTTTGTTCTTCTGTTAATACCGAGGTCATCTCAGTTTCTACATATCCCGGAGCGATACAGTTTACGGTAATATTCCTTCCTGCAAATTCTTTTGCAACTGATTTGGAGAATCCTATCAATCCGGCTTTTGAAGCAGCATAATTTGCTTGTCCGGCATTTCCCATTACACCAACAACTGAAGAAATGTTAACGATTTTACCTGACCTTTGCTTAGCCATTATAGGAGCAATTGCTTTTATGGTATTAAAAGAACCTTTTAAATTTACTTTAATTACTAAATCCCAATCTTCTTCAGACATTCTCATAAGAAGTTTATCTCTTGTGATTCCTGCATTATTTACTAAAATATCAATTCTCCCGAATTCTTTAAGAATTTCCTCGCTAATTTTTTTCGTTTCATCAAAGTTTGTAATATCCAATTCTTTACCAATGACTTTTTTACCTGCGGCTTCAGCATTAGTAACATAATCACCGAAGTCAGCAGGGAACACTTTGTCAAAAATAATAACTACTGCACCTTCTTTTAAAAATTCAGTAGCAATTGCTCTACCAATACCTCTTCCTCCACCGGTTATTATCGCTATTTTATCTATCAATAATTTATCCATTTTTTATCTTTTATTAATTAATTGATTTTCAGAATCCGGAATATCTATCTGATGTTTTTTCTTGTAGTTTTTAATGTAATAGTCATTTAGAAAATTAAATCCTTCTTCACCGAGAATATATTTTATTTCTTCATGCATTGCTTCAAATACGGGTTGGGTAAAATTTTCCGGGTGACTGATGCCGCAATAGTCTAATTCTTTCGAGTGATCATCATCATAAGTGAGAGTATTTTCCACAATTGTAAGAGGATACAAAATGCAATGTGTAGGTTTAGTTTTCCATTTGTGAAAATTCTTTTTCACAGACATAATCTGAATTGAACAGTGATGATTATCATCTTTAAAAACACATTGTGTATTACCGTCTTTATTTGTATAAACTTCAGTTCCAATTGCGTGACCTGAAGGAAAATCTTTATCTTCTACGGTTTCTAAATCAAACCATTTCGAAATGTCGCGCGTTTGGGATATGGTCATTACTTCTTTTATATCGTTTTCATATTTCATAATCACATTCTTGTAGTCCTTATCCATATAAACTCCCCAGTCACAGCATTGACCACTACAGATATCAATGTCGCATCCATGAACAAATCCTTGTGTAAAAATTACCGGGTCTATTTTTAAACCATTGTATTCTAAAGTATTTTCTTTGTTTTGCATTATATTTTCAATTATTTGATAAATTTTCTAAGTCCGAAATGTTTGAAATGGAATATGTTTCTACACGCGGGTCAATTTTTTTTATTAACCCCGATAGCACTTTCCCGGAACCAATTTCATAAAATTTTGTAATTCCGTCTTTGATCATATTCAAAATCGATTTTTCCCATTTTACCGGGGATATTAACTGCCTGTAAAGAGCATTTTTATTTCTTTCTTTGTCATGGACAGGCTCGGCATCCACATTAGTATATATAGGAATTTCAGCATTATTAAATTCAGAATTTGTTAATGCTTCCTTTAGTTCACTATCCGAGGTTTGCATCAATGGAGAGTGAAAAGCTCCGCTTACTTCAAGTTTCTTTGCTAGTTTGCATTTGTAAGGTTCAGCTTTAGCAATTATTAAAGCTCTATCGATTGCCGATATATCTCCGGAAATTACTATTTGTCCCGGACAATTAAAATTTGCAGGAACTACTATATCATTTTGAGAAGCCGTTTCACAAATTTTTTTGACCTGTTCTTCGCTAAGTCCTATTAATGCGGCCATTGTACCGGGTTGTATCTCTCCGGAATTTTTCATTAATCTCCCACGGGTCTTAACTAAATTTAATCCTTTTTCAAAATCAAATGATTTTGCATACAAATTTGCTGTATATTCTCCGAGTGAGTGACCGGCAGCAGCATCAGCTTTAATTTCTTCATTTAAAATAGAAAACAGTACATAAGAATTAACAAAAAGCGCCGGTTGAGTGATTTGTGTTTCTTTTAATAATTCGGAAGGACCTTCGAATGATATCTTGCTTAAGGGCATTTCCATAATCTCATCAGCTTGCTTGTATATATTTTTAGCTATGTCAAATTTATCATATAAATCTTTTCCCATTCCCACAGATTGTGAACCCTGACCCGGAAAAACGAATGCGATTGAACTCATTAATGTATTAATTTATAAAATGAAAAATTACTTAAAATGAATTACTAAATCAATTTAAGAATTATTCATTTTTATCTTTAACATAAGAAATTATTAAAAGATTTTTATTTCAAATTCTTTTAATTATTTTAAGATATATAAATTTTTTTATCCAGTTAACTCTTGTATAAATGACGTTTCCGAATCAGTTATCCGTACTCAGAATATTATTATCACCGGTTTTCTATTTTATGTTCTTATCCGATAATCTTTTCATAAAAAGACTTTCTCTCCTGGTATTCCTGATTGCTGTTTTAACTGATTGGTATGACGGCTGGCATGCGAGGAAGTTTAGATCATTTTCACGATTCGGAACATTTCTCGATCCTTTAGCAGATAAAGTACTTACTTCTTTTTCTTTTATTCTTTTTTATTCTCTGAATATAGTTTATTTGTGGATGGTTATAATAATTATTTGCCGTGATATTCTTATTACATTTCTTCGCTCGTATGATGAGTTCAAAGGTTTTTCATTCAAAACTTCAATTATAGCAAAGACAAAAACCTTTATACAAATGTCATATATATTTTTAATATTGATATGTCTGTTACTTTTGACATATGATATCGATGATGGATTTGGAAATTTGTTAAAGAATTTTCTCACACGAACAAATCCCGTAAATTTTTTGTTAATACTTTTTGTAACTTTATTGACCGCTTATACAGGTATTTCATATTTCTTTCAGAATAAATTCCGAAAAATTGAGAATATTAAAGAAGAAAATAATAATTAATCCCCTTGAAAAAGTTGATTTTTTTAGCGTTTTGATATCAAGCGGTATTTTTACTGGTTTCTTTCCTTTTGCAAGCGGTACTGTTGGAAGTCTATTTGGGTTAGTATTTTTTATTATTCCCGGATTCTCGGATATTTCCGTTCTTTCAGCGATTACAATTGCTGTCTTTGTTTTATCCATTTATACTTCTGAAAGAATGATGAAAAGATATGGAGACGATCCTTCTGTTGTTGTAATAGATGAGATTATTGGTATGTGGATTACGGTTCTAATAGTAATAATTTGGTTTTCAGAAAGTATCGCTCTTACTCCGCTTGCTTTGATGATTAGTTTCTTGGCATTCAGAATTTTTGATATTTTTAAATTATTCCCTGCAAATTATTTCGATAAAATGAAATCGGGTTTCGGAATTGTAATGGATGATGTTGTATCTGGTATTTATGCAGGAGTACTATCATCTCTAGTAATCATTTTAATTAAAAAGTTGTTCTAATATATCTATGAGAGCAAAAATTATTTCAATCGGAGATGAAATTTTAATCGGTCAGATTATTAATTCTAATGCTTCTTATATATCAGAAAAACTTTATAAAATTGGAATTCCTGTAGAAAGAGTAATTACAATAGGGGATAATCAAAAGGATTTAATAAATGAGTTAAAAGATAGTATAAAATATTTTGATGTAACAATCATTACAGGAGGATTGGGTCCGACGCACGACGATATAACGAAACCCGTTCTCGTGAAATATTTTAAAGATAAACTTGTATTAAATAAGAAAGTTCTTGAACAAGTCTGCCGCATATTCAAATCCCGCAATACAAAGATGCCCGAAGCAAACATTCATCAGGCAATGGTTCCTTCAAAAGCTAAAGTAATTTGGAATAACTACGGAACCGCTCCGGGAATATTATATAAGAACGAGAAAAAAATTATTACTGCCTTACCGGGTGTCCCTTTTGAAATGAAAGAAATGATTGATAAAGAAGTGATTCCTTATATTAGAAAGAACTTTTTAAAATTGACGAGATTAAAATTGAGAAGTAAAACAATTCTTACAATCGGAATTACTGAATCCGAACTTTTTGAAAAACTTGGAGATATCAGTAAATTGACCGGTGGGGAGAAGCTTGCTTTTTTACCATCTGCATCAGGGGTGAGGCTTAGGATTGATGTAAAAGGTAAAACAAAATATGAATTATCACAGAAAATTAAAAAAATTGAAAACAATATTAAGAAAAAGGCAGGTGGTTATATTTATGGCGAAGAGGATGACCGTTTAGAAGAAATTGTAGGTAGGATTTTAATAAAAAGAGGTCTAACTTTATCGACCGCTGAATCTTGTACCGGAGGATTGCTCTCTTCAAGAATTACTGATGTGAGCGGAAGTTCAAAATATTTTTTAGGTGGTATTTGTGCATATTCTAATTCATTTAAAATTCAGCATCTTGGAGTTGATAAAAGAACAATAATTAAATTCGGAGCAGTATCTGAGGAAACTGCAAAAGAAATGGCTTTAGGAATAAGAAAAGTTTTCAATTCTGATATTGGAATATCAACCACGGGAATTGCCGGTCCTACCGGAGGTACAAAAAGTAAACCAGTTGGTCTTGTATGGATCGGATATTCAGATGAAAAAAATAATTATGCAAAACGTTTTTTCTTTGGAAATATAAGAGAAAGAACGAAAATTAGAGCTTCAATGATGGCATTAGAAATCCTAAGGCATAATTTAACTTTACAAATATAAAAAATTAGATTATTTTTGCATCTAAATATTATTCTTCGTTAAAAAGTTTTTTTAAAAATAATATCGTGAAACATTTTGAAAAATTCATTTTATTAATTTTTGCAGTTGCTTTAACCGGTCTGGTTTTCCAGGCACAGAACTTTATGAATAATGGTAATCCTAATGTTGACCATATCTATATGGTTCCGAATTTTACCCCTTCACCTAATGGTGTAATGGCAGCTCCTGTTACATCAGTAGATGGATATGATGTGTTTTCTCTCGGAACAGATTTCGCCGAACCTCATATTTCTGTTTCTATGCAGAATTCAGCCGGTTTTTTTTCAGCGTATAATACAAATGGAACACATCGAACAATAAATGGCTGGGATTGGTTTATAAACAATCCATCTTTCCCTGTTACTATGCATGGTGATCCAGTTACAGCTTATGATAGTCTTGGTAATTTGTTCTATGAGAATATGTATGGTTCAATTTCAGGTTGTTATGTTATTAAATCAACTAATAACGCTCAATCTTGGGGTACTGGAGTAATCGCAATATCAGGTGGAGATAAAAACTGGATTGCATGTGACCAGACTGGTGGACCTAATGCAAATTATATTTATACTACGATGACTAATACTGCATTTTCCGGAGCAAATTTTGCTCGTAGTACTGACCATGGTGCTACTTTTACACAAACTAATACATTCTCACTTTCAACACCACTGCCCGGTACAATGGTTGCTGTTGGTCCTTATATTTCAGGGACAACGGATATTCCCGGAGGTTGTGTTTATGTGGTAACTCATTCAGGAAATGCAACGGCTGCAACATATACTTTTCATAGATCAACTGATGGTGGTCTGAGCTTTACTCAGATGTCTGCTCAACAATTTGCAGGTTATGTAGGTACGATTTCCAATGGTAGATTTGCAATCGGTTATTCCTCCTCTCCAGCCAGAGTAGGAATGAGAACCAGACCATATCCTATGATTGCATCTGATAATAGTTACGGACCTTACAGAGGAAGATTATATTTAGCTTATTGTATAAACCAGCCGAATGCAGATTTGAATAAACCGGATATTTTCAGCAGATATTCTACCGATGGAGGTGTAACCTGGTCAAGTCCCAGTATTGTGAACGATGACCCCAATACAACAGCCAACCACCAGTGGTTTCCTGCTATCTGGTGTGATAAAAAAAATGGGAGGCTGTACATAAAATGGTATGATACCAGAAATTGTCCAACAAGTGACAGCACGGACGTTTATGCGACATATTCAGATGATGGCGGTCAGACTTTTAAAACAAATCAAAGAATTACTCCCAAAGTCTTTAAAATTGATGCCCCAAATTCCGGAGGCGGCGGAACTCCAAGATATCAGGGTGATTATGATGCCATTACCTCATACGGAAAATCTGCTATGCTGGCTTATACAGATTTTACAAATGGTGGTTTTGGAAGCTACTCAGCATATTTTCCGGATTATGCAATGCAGCTTAGTAAAACAGTTGATAGTTTAAATCCAAATGTGGGAGGGAAAATTATCAATATGAATACACCTAGTGTGAAATTATACTCCGATACAGTAATTGTAAGTTCTGCCGTAACTCCTGTACCTACAACAGGGAATTTTACTATAACATATCCGTCTGGTTACAAGCTTACAAATTTCCCGGGAGTGGTTCCTATCAGAGTTGCTTGCACCGGTGGTGTAACTGAGGGTGTTTATACTTTGACAGTTACTTCAAATGGCCCGAATGGAACACCAATTCATGTCAGAACAGCATCTTTAGTGGTAAGTTCATCGGTTTCCGTATCAGGAAATGCTGGTGTTGTAAATGAATATAAATTATATCAGAATTTCCCAAATCCGTTCAATCCTCTTACAAAAATATCATTCAATCTTCTTAAACAATCAAATGTAAAACTAACAATTTATGATATTACTGGAAAAGAGATTTCATCAGTTATTGATGAGAAATTAGATGGAGGTATGCATGATATTTCCTTCGATGCAGGATATCTTTCAACTGGAGTATACTTTTATAAAATTGAAGCAGGTGATTTTAAGGATATTAAGAAAATGATATTATTAAAATAAATTGGGAATAAAATTTCCTCTCAATAATTAAAAAGCCCTCTTACTGAGGGGTTTTTAATTTTCTATTAAGGATATAATCCAGAACAATACCTACTGATACTCCTATATTTAACGACTCGCAACTTGAATGTCCTTTTATTTTAATTTTCTTGAATAATGGATTCGACAAAATCTCCGTGCTTATCCCATTAGCTTCATTTCCGAAAACAAAAATATTCTTCTTGGTTACGCCAAAATCAATCTCATCTAAATATTTATTCGCTTTTAAATCAGTAGCATATAATTTCCATCCGATATTGCTTAAGCCTTTCAGTGTTTTATTTAAATCAATATTAGTGCTTATATCCAAATTGAAAAGCGCTCCCTGGCTTCCTCTTATAACTTTTGAATTGAATAAGTCGACTGAGTTAGAGCTGATAAATATTTTATTCACCCCAAACCACCAGCAAGTTCTAAGAATTGTACCAAGATTACCGGGGTCGTTAATATTGTCGAGTGCGATAGCCAGGTCAACGTCAATACCGGTGAATATTTTTCCAACATTTATTTTGACAACAGCAATGATACCCTGAGGATTTTTCGTCTCTGATAATTTATTGAAAATATTCTCTTGCAATACTTCGAATGCAAATCCCGCAGTCTTTAATTTCTCTAATAATACATTCTTATAGTTACTGGTAATGAAAATTCTTGTCAGATTATTTTTATAATACTTAGATGATAGGCATTCTCCGATAAGATGAGTGCCTTCAATCAGGAAAATGTCCTCTGAATCCCGGAATTCTTTTTTCTTAAGGTTTACGAAATATTTGATTTCGTTTTTAGTCAATTCTCAGTTCTACGAAATTTTTTTCGGTCTCGTAAAGTTTAATTGAAAAAAGTTTTGCATTATGGAAATTGATCTTTCTATTAAGTATATCCCAAAATGTTAAAGCCATATTTTCGGTTGTGGGAATTACATCTTTGAACAAATCCACTTCGTTTAGAAACTTATGGTCAACTCTTTCGATAATTTCATTCAGAATTATACTTTTGAGAATTTTCATGTCAACTACATAACCGCTTTTGGGATCCACTTTTCCGGCAATTGTAACCTCAAGATAATAGTTATGACCGTGAAAGTTATTACATTTCCCAAAAAGTTCTTCATTTCCCAATTTATCAAATTCGGGATTATGGAGTCTATGCGAAGCGGAAAAATGTTCTTTTCTTGTAACGTATAACATAATAGTATTTTTCTTTAATAAAGTAAATTTAAACCCAAATATAAATTCAAAATAGAGCCCTGAAAATGAACTTTAATTACAATATCATTTATATCATAATCGATAAAATTTTTAATTTATATATATTAAATTTAATTGAAACTACTTATCTTTATTTACGTATACTAAAAAATAATATCAAAATATTAATGAAAAAAATAATTTTTTTAATTATCTTATCGCTCTTTGTTATTAATTATTCTAATGCTCAAGAGAAATTTACCCTTAATAAGGCTATTCTGCTTGCTTTAGATAATAATAAAGACTTATTAACATTAAGAAATAATCTCACAATTCAAAACTTGAATTTGAAATTATCAAAAGGGAGTTTAATCCCTTCTCTTTCTATATCTACAGGATGGAATAAAACGAATTCAGTTTCTCAAGGCGGAGTGATTTACCAAAACGGGTTTCCAATAAATGTACCTGACCAGAATACGACCCGTGATAACTGGAGTGCATCCATTAATTCACAAGTGACACTTTTCAATGGTTTTGCAAATTATGAGAATATTGAGCTGAACAATCAGAATATCAATCTTCTAAATCTACAGTACGAAAAAGCAAAAAAAGATATCATTATCGATGTAACACAGAAATATTTTGATTTACTTAGAAAATCGTATCTGGTAGAAATTCAAAATGAAAATCTGAAGAATTCTCAAGACCAACTTGCTATGATTAAAGAGTACGTAAATGTAGGAAAAAAAACAATAGCAGAAATTTATAAACAAGATGTACTGGTTGCACAGAATGAACTAAGCCTTGAAAGTGCAACAAATGATGTTCAAAAAGCAAAAATAGATTTATTATTTGCTATGTATGCTGATACCGATACAGAGATTGAAGTTGATATGAAAGAAATACCTTTCTATACAGTAACTGAACTAAAAGAAAGGTTGAATAATTATGGAAATGTTGCAGGACTTACGGCTCAGGCAATCAATAACAGGTATGATTATAAAAGTGGTCTTCAGGATATAAAAGTGAATGAGATAAAATTATCGATAGCAAATAAATATTTATACTGGCCTTCGCTAAGTGCGTTTGGAAATTATAATATAAGCGGTAACAAGGCAAATGAAATTGATAATAACCGTACATTTTCATTTGGCTTATCTCTAAATTATTCAATATTTCAGGGATTTAATCTCGATGTGAACAGGCAGATAGCAGAAGTGAATATAATGCAAAAACAGCAAGACTTAATTAGATTAGAATTGCAGATAAAATCTGATATAAAGAAAGCTGTATATGATTTACAAACAGCATATAAACAGGCAGAAATTCTTGATAGAAGCATTGCATCTGCAGAACAGGATGTGAAATTATCTGAAGAGAATTACAGAATCGGATATGGAACTCTTCTTGATTTACAGACAGCAATTACAGCCTTAAACAATCTAAAAATAAATAAAATCAATGCTATATATAGTTTTCTGCTTGCTGAAAGTCTAATTAAATACTTAACTGGAATAATTAATTATTAAAATCAAAATAATATGGCGGACGAAAAAATTATTGCCCCGGTAAATGTAAATACAGGTGTAAAAAAAGTAAAGAAAAAAAGAAAAAGTAAAAAAATTCTGTGGATAGGAATCATTGTTATAATTTTATTAATAATTATAGCAGTAGTAATTTCAGGTAAAAAGGAAAAATTAATTGATGTTCAGACTGAAAAAGTTTCAAAGCAAAATATAATTCAGGTAGTAACAGCAACAGGGAAAATCCAATCTGAAACTAAAATTAACATTAGTGCTGAAGTAAGCGGAGAAATAATTGCTCTCCCATTTAAAGAAGGTGATGATGTTAAAAAAGGAGATCTGCTAGTTAGAATAAAACCTGATGCTTATTTTCCCCAGTTGAAACAGCAAGATGCAGCTATAAAAGTTCAGGAAAGTAATCTCAAAGCACAGGAGGTTACTTTACAAAAATATCTGTTAGAGTTAAATCGAACAAAAGAATTATTCAATAAAGATTTAGCTTCTCAAAGTGATCTGGATAATGCTCAGAATGCTTATGATTTAAATCTTGCTCAAATGAATACGACTAGAGCTCAGATAAACCAGCAAAGAGCATCTTTATCATCAGTTCAGTATGATATCTCAAAGACAACTATTAATGCACCTATTTCAGGAACTGTAACACAATTAAATAACGAATTAGGGGAAAAAGTTTTAGGGACGAGTTTTAATATTGGTTCTCAGATTATGACGATTTCTGATCTTGCAAATATGGAATGCCAGGTGGAAGTTGGTGAATCGGATGTTACGTTAATTAAATTAGGTGATACTGCAAGAGTGCAAATAGACGCTTTTCCTAACAGGATTTTTAACGGATATGTCTATGAAATTGCTAATACTGCTCAATCCAAAGCAACAGGTACACAGGAAGAAGTAGTAAATTTTATTGTGAAAATCAGAATAATCGATAAAAATGTAGAGCTGAGACCGGGTATGAGTTGTACGGTAGATATTGAAGTCCAAAAGAAAAATGACGTAATAGCAGTTCCGATACAATCAGTTACTACAAGGGAAGAAATGCAAATTGAAGTTAAAGATGAAACAAAAGATGAAAACTTAATAAGAGCAGGTGAAGAAAAATCAAATAAAAAAATGAAACCTAAAGAGGTTGTATTCGTGATTGAAAATGGTATTGCAAAAAAGAAAGAAGTGAAAACAGGAATCAGTAATGATACTTATATCGAATTAGTGGAAGGATTATCAGAAGGAGCAGAAGTTGTAAAAGGAAGTTTTAAAGCAATTAATAAAGACCTCGAAGATAATTCAAAAGTGAAAGTTGATAACAAGCAAAAAGCACTTGATAAAAAAGTGGAATAATAATTAAAAAACAAAACTAAGATTTGTATGGGTAATCTTATTGAAATACGTAATTTGGTGAAGGTCTATGAAATGGGTGCGGAAGAATTATTTGCACTGGATGGAATAGATTTAGACATAAAGAAAAATGAATACATTGCAATAATGGGACCATCGGGTTCCGGGAAATCGACATTAATGAATATTATCGGCTGTTTAGACACACCAACAAGCGGAGATTATATTCTGAATGACAAAAACGTCAGTGAAATGGATGATGATGAACTTGCCGGTATACGGAATAAAGAAATTGGATTTGTATTTCAGACGTTTAATCTGCTTCCAAGAATTGATGCACTACATAATGTAGAACTTCCGTTAATATATTCAGGATTACATTATCAGGACAGAGTACAGAAAGCTGAAGAAGCATTGGTGAATGTTGGATTAGGAGACAGGTTGAAGCATAAACCAAATGAATTATCGGGTGGGCAGCGGCAAAGAGTGGCTGTTGCAAGAGCATTAGTAAATAATCCTTCTATCATTCTTGCCGATGAACCTACAGGAAATTTAGATTCAAAAACGGGAGAAGAGATAATGGCTTTGTTCTCAGATTTAAGCTCGAATGGAAATACAATCATTCTCGTAACTCACGAGGAAGACATCGCAAAGCATGCACAGCGAACAGTTAAGTTAAGGGACGGAAGAATTGAGAGTGATTATTCAAAAGTTAAATTGTGATTAAGGAATAACTTTATGAATATATTACTTGAAATAAAGGAAAGTATAATAATTGCGGTAACCGCGATTTTAGGAAATAAAATGCGTTCTATTCTTGCAACTCTCGGAATTGTTATCGGAATCACTGCAGTAACTCTAATGCAGACAGCCATTGAAGGAATTAATCAGGCATTCGAAAAAAGCATTGCCTCTATAGGAGCTGATGTATTGTATGTCCAGAAGTTTGAATGGTTTGGAAAGGAAGACTGGGCTTTTTACAGAAACAGGAAAGATATAACGATGAATCAATTTGAATTCTTGAAAAAATTCTCACAGACTTCTGCCTCAATATCTCCTTCGGTCGGTTCTATGAGAACATTGAAGTACGGTGATCTATCTCTCGAAAATGTATTTACACTTGCATCTACTGATGAGTATCAAAAAACTTTAGGGGTAAATGTAGATGACGGAAGATTTTTTAATGCACGTGAATCTGAAGGCGGATATCCGGTCTGCCTTATAGGTTATGATGTTAAAAAAGCATTTTTTGAAAATGTAAATCCTATCGGAAAGACGATCAAGATAGGTAGTTATTCTTTCCGGGTAATAGGTGTCTTGGAAAAGCAGGGGAGCATGCTTGGTCTTTTTAGCCTTGATAACAGAGTGATACTTCCGATTCAAAGATTCTTTACTCTTTTTGGAACGAAAAGAAGTTTATCAATAAATGTAAAAGCAGCAGATATAAACAAACTTGATGAGACGAAAGAAGAAGTGATTTCTATTATGCGTAAAGCAAGAAAAGTCCCTTTAGGTGCAAAAGATGATTTCGGAATCAATCAGCAGGAAGCTTTCAAAAGTACATATGAATCACTTACTTCATTAATAAAAATTATCGGTTCGCTCATTACCTCACTAAGTCTGATTGTTGGATCAGTAGGTATAGCTAATATTATGTTCGTTTCCGTAAAAGAAAGAACCAAAGAAATAGGCATAAGAAAAGCCATCGGAGCTCGCCGCAGAACAATATTATTGCAATTCCTTATTGAATCAATTGTTATATGCCTTTTGGGAGGAATTATTGGAATAATGATAGCATTTCCTATTAGTTTGATAATTAATGCATTCGTATTACCGACTTCAATGCCATTATGGATTGTGGGTTTGTCTTTATTTATTTCAATTTTATTCGGATTAATGTCCGGTTATTTTCCGGCTTATAATGCCGCAAAACTTGATCCGGTGGATTCATTAAGATATGAATAACATTTTATTATAAATTATGATCGTTACAGAAGTTTTTAAGTTATCAGTAAATACTATTAAGTCTAATAAATTAAGGGCAATCCTTACTTTAGCAGGGATTGTAATAGGTGTTTTTTCTATTATTGCGATAATGACACTTTTGAATGCTCTTCAAGCAGGTATTGAAAGTGGATTGAGCCAGCTCGGTAGTAATACTTTTCAGATACAGAAATTTCCTGCAATGAATTTCGGAGACCCTAAGATGCGTGCGAAATTTAGAAACAGACCGGATATCACTTATGAGCAGGGACTTCGTTTGATAGAAAAGGCAACTTTATACAAATATATTTCATTGGAAGATTATCAGTCTTCCAAAACTTTTAAATATGGGAAAGAAACCACAAATCCAAGTTATATGATTGTCGGTGCTAATCTTGATTTCCCCGGTTGTAATGATTACACAATTAAAGATGGAAGATATTTTACTGAAAATGACATTTCGAGTTCAACAGATAATACAGTTATCGGTACAGATGTTGTGGAAAAATTATTTGCACGTGAGAATCCTGTTGGTAAAAAAATTATTTTAGATAAAAACGAATTTACAATAATCGGTGTGTTTGAATCCAAAGGTGAAAGTTTCGGTCAAAGCAGAGATAATTTCGCAGCCATTCCTATAACGAAGATGCAGGAAATATATGGCAAAACTAATAGATCCATTAATATCGCTGTCCAGGCACCGAGCAAAACTTTATATGATGAAACTCAAGAGAATATTATTAGCGCTATGCGTATTGTGAGAAAGCTGCAACCGGGGGAAGATAATGACTTCGAAATATACTCAAATGAATCCCTTATTGGAGAAGTTAATAAATTCACTCAGTATTTTAAATATGGTGCCGGTTTTATTTCATTTATTGCCTTACTCGCAGCAGGTATAGGTATTATGAACATTATGCTTGTATCTGTAACTGAGCGAACTAAAGAAATCGGAATCCGTAAAGCAATAGGTGCTAAAAATGTAAATATACTCTCACAATTTTTAACGGAAGCCATTATATTATCGGAAATCGGAGGTATAATTGGAATTATTTTAGGTGTTTTAACCGGTAATCTCGTTGGCCTGTATTTAAATACAAAAGTAGTCATACCTTATGATTGGGTTATTATTGGATTAGTAGTTTGTTCAGTTGTCGGAATTGTTTTTGGTGTTTATCCGGCTTATAAGGCAGCAAAATTGAATCCTATAGATGCTCTAAGATATGAATAATTCTCTCTTTTGAAGTAACTACATTGTTTAAAAAATTAATTACAGATCTATTCTTAATATTTTTCATTATTTGTTGAATATTTCCAATTGCTTTTAAGGATTTAATTAAATACAATTTCTTCCCTGTTACAGAATAACTGTACCCATAACTTCCCAGCATTTGCAATAATCTGATGATAGAAATTTTGTAATAATTTTTTATAAATAATTCTTTTTTAATATTAATTCGTTCGGATAATTTTTTCAAATAATAATTAAGTAAAATTGTCCTCTGCTTATCACTGATATCGATACTACCGGATAATAAAAAAGATGAAAGATCGTATTGTAAAGGTCCTTTTCTCCCGGATTGATAATCAATAAAGAATAAATCTCCTTTTTTCACCATAATATTTCGTGGTTGAAAGTCACGATACATAAAATATAAATTCCTTTTACCCGTAATTGTCTTGCTGAAAAATTCAACTAAAAAATTATACCCGAGATTTAATTGATTTAATCTTAAAAATTTATGTGCAAAATATTTTTTAAATTGCTTTAGATCTGAATCAATTTGTTCTTTATTGAAAACATCAGTCTGATAACAATATTTATAATCTATTACATATGCTCCTATTAATTGAAAATCTATAAGGTTATCCAATGCTTTTTTGTATAATTTGATTTTATTTCTGTCAGAAGGATTTATCTGGTTTAAGTATTCCTGAAGTGTGAAATCTCCCAGGTCTTCTTCAAGATAATATTTGAGATTTTTTGAATGTGCATATACTAAAGGTACTTTTAAGTTAGATGTCTTAAATGCTATAGAAAACTGAAGGAAAGCCTCATTTTCTTCAACATATTTATTATATATCCCTATGCATCTAAAACTTCCGGATTTGAGTCGAAATATTCTCCGATCTGAGGAGTGAGCTTTTAGTTCTTCGATAGTATCAACCGATATTTTAAATGTCTTCCGGAAAAGATATTCTAAAACTTTCATTTTATTTCAGCAAGTAAATTATCTAATGCACTTTTTAAATCAGGGTATTCAAATTTAAAACCATTTGCAAGTAATTTCTCAGGAATTACTCTCTGACCCGTCAAGATTGTTTCCGAAAATTCTCCTAATACAATTTTGAGAATAAATTCAGGTACAAAAAAGAATGAGGGTCTATTCAGTGTTTCACCTAAAATATTTGCAAAATCTTTATTCGTGACAGGAAATTCTGATGTACAATTCAAAGAATCTTCGATTTTATTATTTGTTATCACAAAATAAATTATGGAAATAAAATCTTGTATATGAATCCATGAAATCCATTGTTTACCGCTTCCTTGATGTCCACCTACAAAAAACTTGAAAGGATTTATAAATTTTTGTAAAGCACCGCCTTCTCTGCTTAATACAATACCGGTTCTCAATAATACCACTCTATTTCCAACTCCAGTAAATTTTAATGCTTCATTCTCCCACTCTGTGCACAAATTTGCCAAAAAATCATTTCCAATCTCAGAATTTTCGTTCAACTCTTCATTTTGTCTCGAACCGTAGATACCGGTTGCCGATGCATTAATTAATAATTCAGGCTTCGAATCATTAAGTTTTATAGAGTTGACGATTCTCCGTGTTGAATTTATTCTGCTATCATAAATAATTTGTTTATAATCTTTAGTCCATTTTTTCCCTGCTATAGAAGCTCCTGCAAAATTTATTACAACTTGACAGTTATTAAGTTCTTTTATAACATATTCGGCATCATTATCGTATTCAACAATTTCAAGGTTTTTGTTAAGTGAGGGTATTTTTCTTACCGAAGATTTTGATCTGACGAATAGATAGAAAACGCAATCTTTGAAATTTTCATTGTTGACTAATGCCGTTCCTAATAAACCCGTTCCTCCGAACACTCCTATAGTCTTTTCCATCTGTCAATAATTTACTTTTTCCAAAAATAATCCCGATGGAGGAGCTGTAAATTTTGAGGGTTCATTCGAGTATATATCAAGAAAATTTTCTATATCAGTATTATTCATATTACCTCTTCCAACTTCAGCCAAAATCCCTACAATTCTCCTTACCATCTTCCATAAGAAGTGTGAAGCTTTTATTCTTATTTTAATAATATCTCCTTCAGAATCGATAATCAATTCATCCACCAATACTGTGGTGGATTCAGCATCGTTTTTTTTATCTGTAAAAGACCGGAAGTCATTAAAACCTTCAAAAAGCCTGGCAGCTGATTTCATTTTTTCTATATCAAGATTATCTTTTATCCACCAAACGTATTTTTTCTCGAATGCCGTTCTCCTTCTTGAAATTCTGTAAACATATTGTCTTGATTTAGCAGAGTGTCTCGCATGGAAATTCGATTTTACTTTATCAATTTTCAAAATATTTATATCGGATGGCAGTTCGTCGTTAATCTTCATTCTAAAAATATGTGGTGCAAGATTAGTTTCACATTCAAGGTGTGCAATCTGTTCGAATGCGTGAACTCCCGAATCTGTTCTTCCTGAGCCTTGTAGATCTATTAATTTGTTCTTGCCGTTAGTTTTCTTAAATACTTTGAATATCACATTTGATATCGTTTCCTGGATTGATTTAGAATTCTGCTGCTTTTGCCAGCCGGAATATCTTGTACCATCGTACTCAATAAAAAGCTTAAATCTCATCTTTTTTTATTTATTCAGTTCAAGGAAATCTGAAACAACTTTATTAAATAATTTCGGGTTTTCGATATTTGTCAAATGTCCGGAATCAGGGATGATTACAAGGTTAGATTCCTTGATGCTATTATTCAAATTTACGGAGAAATTTAAAGGTATAAGAATATCTTTTTCTCCGACAATTATCAAAGTTGGTAAGTCCAATTTCTTAATCACTTGTGAAGTATCTGTCCTCGTTGCAATTGCTATTAAAGCACCGCAAATACCTGCAGGAGTTTGTTCAATCAAAATTTTATCAAGAAATTCTTTGATTAAAGGTTTTCCGTAATTTTTTTCAGTAACTAATTTTTTTAAAAAAACACCGGTAAATTCTTTTACTCCATTTCGTTTGATTTGTGAAATTGAATTCGAGCGGTTTAACAAGCCTTCATCATCATCTTTTTCTGCTTTAGTATCTGCGAGTATTATTCCTTTAAATCTTTCGGGTGCCTTTGAGGCGGCTCTTAAGATAATATATCCACCCATTGATAATCCACAAACATAGGACTTTTCAATATTAAGATTATCAATAATGCTGAAAAAATCATCCACAAAATTTTCCATCATATATTGGTTATCTTCTGTTTTGCTCTCACCTAAACCCCTGACATCATAAGTAATAACTCTGTATTGACTTTTGAAAAAATCAACCTGATGTTTCCACATTTTACTAGACAGGGGAAAAGCGTGAATAAAAATTAGCGGGGGGTATGAGCCTCCGTAATCACAGACCTTTAGACCATTTATAAAGAGAGATTTCATTTGTAAACTTTTATGAGTACCATCGCAGAATGGACGATTACCGGATTGTTTGCAGGCGCACCATGCAACATTTTTTTCTTCAGGAATTATTACTTCTATTGGAACAAAATTTGAACCCTTGTGCGAGCCGTCACAGTAAGGTTGGCTTTTCGATTGTCCGCAGGCACACCAATAGTACGTTCCTTTTTTTACTTTTTCTATTATAGGTGATTTTTGAGCAATATTTGGTTTGTCCAAACTAAACCCCTTTTTAAAAAATTAAATAAATATAAAGTTAAACAAAACTAAAATATATAAAAAGAATAAAAATTTACTTTTTTTTTATAAAAATTTTATTCATATTTGCACATCATAAATTACAATTTATAAAATAAATTATTTAAAAAATGTTCAGAACAAAATTAGTTGCACTTTTAATCGTAATAGCAGCCTTATTTGCTATCTCCTCAAATTTATCAGCAAAAGATTTACCCGGTGATAAAGCAGGAAGAAAAGCAGATTATCTTTACAAAAAATTAGGTTTATCAATCGATCAATACACAAAAACCTATCAGGCATTCTTAGCTTATGAATTCAAGGTCGAAGATAATATGAAGCAATTCAATAAAGACAAAGCTGCTTGCAAAGATGCTTGCGCAAAAGCAAAAACGGCTTTAGTCGGTGAATTAGGAAAAGTATTCAATAAAGACCAGGCTACAAAATTTGAGACGATGAAAGATAAAGCAATCGATATGAAGTACAAGAAAAAAGTAAGAAAAGTAAAGACTATCGAAGGTACTGAGAAAAAAGACGATATGAAGAAAGATGTAAAGAAAGAAGAACCCAAGAAAGACGTGAAGAAAGTAGAACCTAAAAAAGAAGAACCAAAGAAGAAATAATAATCTTTGATTTTAAGTATTAAAAAAGGGGCTTATAGCCCCTTTTTTTTGTTTTAAATATTTAGATTACATTCTTTCCGGAGCAGATATTCCAATGATGTCAAATCCATTTTGCAAAACTTGTTTAGTCATTTTACATAATTTTAATCTCTGATTCGTCAATTCATCATCGCCGGAATTCAATACCCTATAATTATGATAAAATTTATGGAAAAATTCCGCAACTGAATTAAGATAGGTAATAAGCTTATGAGGTTCGAGATTTTTTGAGCAGATAAAAACTTCATCAGGAAATCTTGTTAATATTTTTATTAAATCCAGTTCCTCTTCAGAATTAAGTAAATCGATTTTTATATTATCAAATATTTCTTCCGCCTTTTCTTCAATAATATGTCTCAAAATTCCGCAAATTCTAGCATAGGCATATTGCAAATAATATACAGGGTTTTTATCTGACTGCTCTTTTGCTAATGAAACGTCAAACACTAGATGTGTATTTGCACTTCGCATTACAAAAAAGAATTGGGTTGCATCTATTCCCACATCTTCGAGTAAATCATTCAGGTAATATACCTTATCGCTTCTCTTGCTCATTTTTACGGACTTCTCTCCTTCTTTAAAGGTTACCATCTGATGAATGATAACTATAATATTTTTTATATCGTATCCGGCTTCATTAACTCCATGCAAAACTTCTTTGTAAGTTTCCTTATGATCTGAACCGAAAATATCAACCATCAGATCATAACCACGGTTAATTTTATTAATGTGGTATGCCATATCAGGCAATCTGTAAGTATATTCACCGGTTGCTTTGATAATTACTTTATCATTTGCTACTTCCCCCGTCATTTTTAACCAAACAGCATCATCTTTTTTATAAATAAGATTTTTTGTTTCGAAAATTTTTAACAATTCTGTGATTTCTCCACTTTCGTATAAAGATGATTCGGAAAAGAATATATTATGTTTAATTCCTAATTTTGCAAGTGTCTCTTTTATCTCCCAAAAATAATATTTTTCTCCCTCCTTCTGGAAAAACTCAAAATCCTCAATATTTATTTTTTCTTGAGTATAGTTTCTTTTAATATTCTCGGCAATTTTAATGACAGTGTCAGCATGGTATCCTTCTTCAGGCAATGAGTACTCGGGATCAGACGTCATCTGGATATATCGTGCTCTTACAGATTCTGCTAACTTTTTCATCTGATTCCCGGCATCGTTATAATAATATTCCCGTGTAACTTTATATCCGCTCCATTCTAAAAGATTAGCTATTGCTTTACCAAGACAGACTTGTCTTCCATGACCTGCATGCAATAGTCCCGTAGGATTAGCACTTACCCATTCAAGATTGGCATTTTTTCCGGAATTCGCATCATTCTTACCATAATTATCTTTTTTAATTAATATTTCAAGTGCCTCTTGTATAAAAAGTTCATCCTGCATAAAAAAATTAATAAAACCAGAACCTGCGATTTCAATTTTTTTAAAAAGTGAATCATCTTTTATTCTTGAAATAATTTCCTCTGCGATTTCTTGAGGATTTCTTTTAAGTAATTTTGATAATATCATCGGAATGTTACAGCTGAAGTCTCCGAATTTTTTTTCTTTAGCATATTCTATCTGAATATTGATATCAGGTAAATTAAAATCTTTTATTGAATTTTGTAATTCTTCAGTAATTCGCGATTTCATTTTATAACCATTTGTTTTCTTTATACCATTCTATCGTTTTTTTAAATCCTCTCTCAAGGTTATATTCCGGCCGGAACCCAAGTTCACTTTTGGCTTTTTCATTTGAGCAAACCCATTTTTTTCTCGTTATATCGAAGCATTTCTCAATATTCAGTGTAGCTGCATTTTTAGAAAAAATTGAGAACATTTGCGCAAAAGATCCGACCGTATAAACTACGAAGTGAGGAATTCTTATTTTAAAAGACTTTTTATTGAGAAGTTTAGAAGTCACTTCTCCAATTTCATTCCAGTTGTATTCACCGTCATCGGAAATAAAGAATATCGAGCCGCTTTTTATTTCAGATTTGGCAGCAAGTATAATTCCGGTAACAAAATCTTCAACATAAACTAAACTTAAGTATTTCTTATCAAAACCAATTATACTATTCAATCCTTTTTTGTATGTTTGAAAATAAATTAAGATTTCAGCATCCCGCGGACCATAAATAGCAGGAGGTCTGACAATCGTCACAGGAAGTTTATCTCTGAACTTTAAAATTTCTTTTTCAGCAGCTCTTTTTGAAATTCCATATGTTGTAACCGGTCTGGGTATATAATCTTCCGTGAGTGGTTTATCATCCGGATTTGGACCGCAGGCAGCTAAGGATGAGATATATACAAATCTTTTTAAATTAGGATTTACCTTGTTAGCAATCTCTATGAGATTTTTGGTTGCTTCAACATTTCCTTTAAAAAAACCGTCTTTATTTTTTGATTTGACTACTCCTGCAACGTGAAAAACAAAATCTACTTTTTTAATTACATTTTCTAAGACATGATTATCAAATAAATCACCCTCAACCAAATTGACATTCTTACCTACAAGCCATTGAAGATTTGATGTTTTCCTTTTAAGACAAAATACTTCATAATTCATACTTAATAACCTATCAACTAAATGACTACCTACAAATCCAGTTGCTCCTGTTACGAATGCCTTCATAAATTTATGTTAATTTTTAATATAGAAGTTATTAATTAAATTATGTATTTTCTATGTTAAAATTTCTAATTATATAAGAAATACCTGTAATTAAAAAATTAATTGAATAATTTATAGAATATATGGACTTATTTCAGAAATGTTTTAGTTTTACCCGCGCAGATGAAGTAAAAGCTTCAGGTTATTATCCGTATTTCAGAACAATTGAAGAAAATGAAGGACCAGTTGTAAGGATTGAAGGCAGAGAAGTTATTATGGCAGGCTCAAACAATTATCATGGATTAACTACACATCCAAAAGTAAAAGAAGCTGCTTTAAATGCTATTAAAAAATATGGAACCGGTTGCTCCGGTTCTAGGTATCTTACCGGTACTTTAGATTTACATATAAAATTGGAGGCAAAATTAGCAGATTTTCTTGGGAAAGAAGCAGTACTTTTATTTTCCACAGGATATCAGACAGCACAGGGAATTATACCTACATTAGTAACTAAGGACGAATACATTCTTTCAGATAAAGATAACCATGCATGTATTGTTGTTGCTAATATGATGGCTAAAGGTGCTTTTGCGAATTTTATTCGTTATAAACACAATGATATGAAGGACCTAGAAAGGGTAATTAAGTCAATACCTTTCGAAGCTCCAAAATTAGTAGTATCTGATGGTGTTTTTTCCACTACGGGAGAAATCGTTGAACTAAGCGATTTAGTCAGGATATCTAAAGAGCATAATGCAAGAATTTTGATTGATGATGCTCATGCGACTGGCGTCATAGGAAAAGGAGGCAGAGGGACTGCTTCGGAATTTGATTTAGATGATGATGTAGATTTGATAATGGGTACATTTTCGAAAACATTTTCTTCACTCGGCGGTTTTGTTGGTGCGAGAAAAGAAGTGATAAATTATCTTAAACATCATTCACCTGCGTTGATATTTTCAGCTTCCCCTACTCCTGCATCGGTTGCTGCAGCCGATGCAGCACTTGATATATTAAAAGCTGAACCTGAACGCATAAATAAACTTATTTATAATTCCGATAAAATGAGAAAAGGATTCAGAGAAATGGGTTTCAGAGTCGTCGATGGTAGAACTGCTATAGTTCCCGTAATTTTAGGACAGGATGAACTTACTTTCATATTTTGGAGAAAATTGTTTGATGCAGGTATTTTTGTAAATGCATTCGTTTCCCCGGGTGTACCGCCCACAATGTCAATGCTAAGAACTTCTTATATGGCTTCACACGAAGATAAACATCTTGATAGAATACTGGAAGTATTTCAACAAATAGGCAAAGAAATGAATTTAATTCCCTGATGCCGAAATTTAGTTTGAAATGTTTACAGATTTTTTTAATTATCACCGGATTCCTGTTCCTTTCTTGCAATAAAGATCAAAATAATAAGGATAAAGTAATTGTTAACGAAACAGATATTGAGGAACCTGACGATACTGTTCAATTAACACCTGCAGAATCGTTTAGTTCTGCTTTGATAGATGTTTTTATAGATGAATCTAATGATGAAGATTTACTGATTTATCTTGAGGAAGAAATATTTCCGCTTGTTTCAAAATCCGATAAAGTGACTTTTGATAAAATATCAGCTTCGTTATATTTGCTCAGTTACGATGAGGGTAATGAATTGAAAAATATTCTTATCAGAAAAATATATAACCCTCAAAAAGATGAAATAGTATTTCAGAAAGAAAATGTTGAATTTGATGCAAAAAAGTTTTTTTTAAAATAAAATAGATTTTGTAATCTAAAATTTTAAATCCTTGTTCTTTCTCAACATATTTCTGGTATTGTTGTTAATAGGGAATCCGGTGTAAGTCCGGGACTGTCCACGCAACTGTAATGGAGAAGATTAGTTCAGAAAGCCACTGATGTCTTTTATCGGGAAGGCGGGCTGAAAATTGCTCTTTAGTCAGGAGACCTGCCGGAAATATACGAGCTCAACTCTTTCGTGGGGTGAAGAAGTTAAATTTTAAAAAGATCCTTAATTCTTTTCAATTTTTAATTTACCGCAAAAAAAGAGTTAAGGATTTTTTTTACATAATGATTATTAGAAAAATATTCTATATATTTATATTATTTATTTTGCTTGTGAATGTAGTCGTTGCACAAAGTGAAAAGCACGAAGAAAGTTCCTTTATGACTGACGAAATTGTTGTTGAAGGTATCAAAATATTCAAAAATATTTTTTACTCTCCCACGAAAATTAAGTTAATTGATTGCAATGAAATCAAATCGAAAAATGGACAAAGACTCTCAGATATACTCGAATTGTCTGGAAGTGTTTATGTGAAGTCTTATGGCAGTAACTCGTCTCTGAATACAGTTTCTTTAAACGGTTCTGGAGCAGAACATACTTTGTTTCTCATAGATGGTAATAGAATAGGTACATTTCAGAATTCTCAAATCGATATCTCTCAGATCTCAAAAGACAACATAGAAAAAATAGAGATCATTAATAACGGATACAGCTCTATATTTGGTTCTGACGCCGTCAGTGGAGTAGTGAATATAATAACAAAAACTCCCGGTCTCTTAATTAAACCAGAATTTAATATTTCTACCCAGTTCGGTTCTTTTGGATTTAATAAGTATTACGTAAATATTTCAAAAAGCTTCAGTAAATTTTCATTTTCAGGTTCTGCGAATTTTGAATCTTCAAGAAACAATTTCAGCTATTTTTATTCAGATGGAGTAGACCAGGTATTGAGAGAAAGACAAAATTCGAGTTACAGATATAAAGATTTTAGTTTCACCACCATCTATTATCCGGACAGAAAAACTACTATCCGACTTAATACAAATTATACATCAAATTTCAGAAATCTGCCGGGGATAGAAACAGGAACACCCTCAGTAGCAAGTACACAAACCGATAATATATTTTATAGTTTTGTTAATCTTGAAACTTCATTCAGTAAGCATAGTTCCTTTAAGTCAGCTCTCAGTTTCCAGAATAATCAAATGAATTATGAAAACAAACCATACATAAACAGTTATTACAAGAATATTATATTATCGAATAATTCGCAGGTAGAATTCAGAACTTTTGCGGATATTATTTTCGGATATGAATTAAATTACGGAAAACTTTACAGTAATGAACTTGAGAATGATCCTGAAAGATTGCAAGCTGCACTGATCATAGTCTCAAATTTAAAATTATTAGCGAACGATAAACTTAATGTTTTCCCATCGGTCAGATATGATTATTTCTCGGATACTAAACTAAATAATGTCAGTATGAAAATAGGATTAAATTATAAAATATTAAACAATAAGGAAATATACCTGAAAAGCAGTTTAGGAAATAATTTCCGGATTCCCACGTTTAACGAACTATTCTGGAAACAGGGTGGCAACAAAAATTTATCACAGGAAAAATCTTTCAATTTTGATATTGGTCTAATTTACGGGTTCAACTTATTTGCGGATAATCTGTTTGAAGTGACATACTCCAATAATGTTCTCTCGGATAAAATTATCTGGATACCAAATGCGAATGGTCTATGGTCTCCTGTTAATATTGGTCAAGCTGACATTAATTCTTTTATTGCAGAATTCAAATCAAAGAAAAATGTTTCCGGTGATATCAGTATGCTGATAAATTTAAGTTTTAATTATAATCGTTCGCTAAATAATGTATTTGTTGATAATAATATAATGGAAAAACAGCAGATATATGTACCGAAATATGTTTTCAAATTGAACACTGGTATAGAGTACAAAAAAATCAGCATGAATTTCTTCTACCAATATATTTCTAAAAGATTTACAGATATAGAAAATATTTATTACCTTCCGGAAATTGATTTGCTCGATGGAAATTTTAGTTACGGATTTAATATCAATAAACTGAAATTTGTACTTCGTGTTGAAACAAATAATATATTTAACAAAAATTATCAGTTCGTATCAGGTTATCCGATGCCCCTGAGAAATTATAAATTAGGTTTACAAATTATTTATTAAAAAATGGATAATACAAACACTAAAAAAGAACACTCCGGAGGAAAAAAATATAAAGAAAAAATCTTCAAATCCATAGAAGGGTATAAAGATCTTAAAGATGAAGAAAAGAATTGCCTACACATTTATTATGGATATGGTAAAGGAAAAACGACAAGCGCTATCGGACTTGCCGTAAGAGCTCTCGGAGCAGGGAAAAAAGTTGTAATAATACAGTTCGATAAAGGATATGATGGTGAAATTGAACATTATGCAGAACGTAATATATTAAGACAACTCAAAGAACTCGGATTTAATATTGAACTTTATCCTACCGGTTGTGAAAGAATGAATACAGACGGTACTTTTAGATTCAAGAATAGTGATGAAGATTTCAAAGAAGCAAAAAGAGGATTAGCAATCGCAGAGAAATTTATTGACAACCCACAACAGGATTTGTTAATTCTCGACGAAGCCATAGCAGCAGTCACTTATAATCTTCTATCTAAAGAAGATATAGAAAGATTAATTTTGAAATTTAAGCAAAACAGAAAATACGAATTTGTAATGACCGGACATAAAATATGGCAATTTATAGAAGATAATGCCGACCTGATTACGGAAATGAGAAAAGTAAAACATTATTTTGATAATGGTATTCCAGCAAGACCCGGAATAGAATTTTAAATTTTACAATAAGTTTGTTAATGAAAATCACTATGATTTTTAGATATTGTTTTACAGCAATTATTTTATCACTTTATTTAAGTTCTTGTACTCGAGATGAATTAATCAATTCTCCACCTCCGTTTGTTAAGTCAACTGCAGGGGCATATGTTTTGTCAGAGGGAGGATTTTCAGCAGGGACATCAAAATTATCCCTGTATGATGTTCCTAATGATACTTTCTATCATAGTATATTTAATCCTGGAAATCTTGGACTATTTCCAAGCGGTATGATTTTAAATGATAATTATTTATACATTCTTGAACAGGGTAATTACGGATCTCCGGGAAAAATTTATAAACTTGATACTGCAGGAAAAATACTCAACTCAAGTATTATAGGTTTGAACCCTTATTCTTTAGCAATTAACAATAGCAAAATATATTTTACAAACGGACCTTCAAGTAATGTAGGCGTTCTCAATCTGAACGACTTCAGTTTGATAAAATATATTGCTACGGGAGTTTATCCACAGGAAATTATATCTTTTGGTAGTAAGATATTTGTTTGTAATACAAGTATTTTCGGGGGAAATGAGGATTCTACTATCTCCGTTATTGATTCTCAAACGGATTTATCAGTTGCCAGAATTAATGTTAAGAAAGACCCTTATTCAATTGCTATAACTCGAAATAATAAGCTGATAGTCGGATGTTATGGCAGAAATGGTTATATATTCCTTATTGACCCGGATAATTTTACTAAAACAGATTCGCTCTCTGTACCGGAAGGATTTGGTAAAGATTTGAATATAGACTCACAGTCAAATAATATTTATTTTATCTCATTTGCAGGAAATATTGTTAAACTTGATTTAAATACAAAAATCAGTAATACTATAATTCAAAATCTCAATCCTGCAATATCGTTCTTTTACGGATATTCCTTTGATTCTAAAAATAGAAAACATTACATATGCGATGCAAGGAATTTTTCGTCAACCGGCTATTTTATGGTCATCGATATGGACAATATGATTGAAAAGAATTTCCCCACCGGGATATCACCAAGAAGAATCGTACTAAAATCCGATTAATAATTTATTAATAAATCAAATTTAATTGAATAATAATTCTAAAATATCTGATTCAGAGGATAGATTTGAATTTTCTGATTTTCCTGTTAATTCAGAAATTGCCGGTATTATTCCGGCTGATGGAGATTTAAGAATCTTCATTCGAAAAAGTACGATTGAAGATATTGATGCTTATCTTTCCACCGATAAATCAAATGAGTGCGGTGGGGTTTTAATCGGTAATGTATTTAAAGACGATTTCGGACAATTATTTATTATATCAGATAATTTTATAATTGCAGAAAAAACAATTTCAGGGATTTCAAAACTAACATTTACTCACGACACCTGGCAGGAAATAAATGATGAACTCGATAAATATTATAACAATAAAGTTATCCTTGGTTGGTTTCATTCTCATCCCGGGCATAGGGTATTTCTATCAGGATATGATATTTTCATCCAGGAAAATTTTTTCAGAGATAGATTTATGGTTGCTTATGTATTTGACCCCGTTAATAATGAAAAAGCCTTTTTTAACTGGAAAGAAGATAAAATTATTAAATCCGAAGGATATTATATAATAAATGATAATATCAAAACTTCCATAGAATTAAATAATTCAATAACAAAAGAGAAAATAACCTCTAAAAAAAATATTTTTACAGTTAGCAAAAACAAATTTTATTTCTTAGCTTTAGCTTTGATAATCAATGTCATTATCACAGTTTTGTTGATTCTCGATAATAATGTACTCAAATCACGAATAGAGGATTTGGATGAAAATAATTCACAATGGAAAGTATTAAAGAATTCTATAGAAAAAATTGAATTAAAGGTAAATGACTTGATGATTAATCAATTAAATAAACAGGATTCTATTAAAATAAATAATGGTATTGAATAGCGTGAACCCGAGAAATAGAAGACTATTATCGGATTTAAAAAAAATTGAAGAAGAGTTCAAGTATCATCAATTTATTAATATTTTTTATACTAATGATGTTTATCCTCCTGAAAAATATACTGTCGTTTATTCAGGAATTAAGAGTATAGCATTATCACCAAAATCTACTGCAGATAATAAAATATTTCTTGAGATATTCGAACATAAAGTAGATATTGAACTTCATATAAATTATCCAAGATATAAACCGATGAGTATTATCAAAACAGATATTTTTCATCCTAATTTTAGATCAGCATATCCGCATGAAATATGCATAGGCGATTACTGGGCTCCCGGAGAAGATTTGGCAGATATTATTTATAAAATCGGAGAAATGATTCAATATAAAACTTATAATGTAAAAAGCCCTCTTAATGGGATAGCTGCAAAATGGGCAAGAGAAAACATAAATCTTTTCCCTCTTGACAATACTGAACTGAGGAAAGCTCACAGAACATATAATGATACGGAAGAAGGAAAACAAATAGAAATTAATTTATTTTAATATGATATTACCATATTTGAATATTTATCCTAAAATTGATAAAAGCGTTTTTATTTGCGACGGAGCTTACGTTATCGGAGATGTTGTACTTGAAAAGAATGTCAGCGTTTGGTTTAATGCCATCATTAGAGGTGATGTCAATTATATCAGGATAGGAGAGAATACGAATATTCAGGATGGCAGCATTTTACACGTAACTTATAAAAAATATCCGCTAGTTATCGGAAAAGAAGTGACAATAGGGCACGGTGTAGTAATTCACGGCTGTAATGTAAAAGATCTTGTATTGATTGGTATTGGGGCTATTCTACTTGATAATTGTACGATAAATTCAAATTCATTCATCGCTGCAGGTACTCTCATAAAAGAGAATTTCATAGTGCCCGAAGGGGTATTAGTAGCAGGTGTTCCGGGTAAGATTATCAGGGATTTAACAGTTGCTGAAATAGATAAAATAAAGCAAAGTTCCGAGAACTATCTAATGTACGTAAATAATTACAAGAAAAATGGATATAACCCGGACAAAAATGTTAAATAATTGAAATTGAGATTTCATATATATATTTTTATTAGTAATTTAAATTTTAAAAGTTAATTCTATCACTGTATTTAGATTAAAAGTGGATTGTTGAAGAAAAAGATAAATAATAATATTCTTACTTCTGTAAATATTAAAAAGATCGAAAGTTTTTTTGGCGCAAAATTTATCAGGAATGATAGTTCCATAAGTGCGAATATAAAGAATGTAAAATCAAAAACAGATATTAGTCTCGAACTAATCATCGATGGCGTTAAATCCATTTTGGTTTCTGTTTACACGAATAATAGCCATTTTCAATTGCAGTCTTGCGATAAGTTTATAATAAGTTCATTACTCGGGGAAGTCATTTTTATCTCTAAGAACGGGAGCAAAATATCAGGCTTGATAATAACAAAGCAAGGAGATTGCTCTCTCTATTCTAACGTAAGTCTATCTTCTTTACGGAAGAATTTCGCAAATCTTAACTCGGAAAAGCTTATATCTGCTGTTGCTCTTTCTGTTGCCGAGACTTTATACTAAATTCTACGGAGAAATATCCTCTTTGCAAACACAAAAGAAAAAAAAAGCAAATGTTAATATTGATGTAAATTATAATCGTAAATTAATTTTCAAAAGAAATATTTTAAAGAAAATTATTGTTATAATAATTGAGGAAATTGTATTAAAAGAAAAGAAGAATTTTGGTTGCATTAATTTTTTATTTTGCAGCGATGAAGAAATACTGGAATATAACAAAAAATATCTTTCTCATAATTATTATACAGATATAATTACTTTTTATTATCCTGAAAAAGACTATATTGATGCCGATGTTTTGATATCAATGGATTCTATAATAAATAATGCAAAGAAATATGATGTTGATTATGAATCTGAGCTGTTCCGGGTTATTATTCATGGATTACTCCATTTATGCGGATACGAAGATAAAACGATGAAACAAAAATTGCTTATGAGAAAAAAAGAAAATCAATATTTGAAACAATTTTTAAAGACACAAGTTTCAAAAGACATCTATAGGTTAACTTACAATTTTTAATATTAATAACTGATGAGTAAATATTTAGTAATAGTAGAATCGCCTTCAAAAGCTAAAACAATAAAGAAATATCTTGGAACAGATTATATAGTTGAGGCTTCCGTAGGACACATAAAAAATCTGCCTAAAAGTAAATTGAGTGTGGATTTCGAGAAAAACTTTGAACCTACATTTGAAATTATCGAAGGAAAACATAAAATTTTAAAAGTTATACAAAGTGCCGCGAAAGGTTCAGAAAAAGTATTCATTGCAACAGATCCGGATCGTGAAGGGGAGGCAATCGGTGCTGATGTTGCAGATGAGATAGTGAAGATTAATCCTAATATATTCAGAGTCCTTTTTAATGAAATTACAAAAAGCGGTGTCGAGAATGCAATGAAGCATCCACGCAAAATTGATTATCATCTCGTCGAATCTCAGACTGCAAGAAGGGTTATGGATAGATTACTGGGATATAAACTCAGTCCTTTTCTCTGGAAAGTTTTTTATTACGGTCTTTCTGCAGGCAGGGTTCAGTCTGTTGCACTAAAACTTATATGTGAACGTGAACTTGAAATAGAACAATTTACTCCAAAAGAATATTGGTCAATTCATGGTACTTTTATTAAGACTTCGGCAAATTCCAAATCATTTAATGCAAAACTTTTTAAAATTAATGGTGAAAATCTTAAGTTTAATGGTGAAGAACCCCGGGTAAGAAATATCGATGAAGCTTATAAAATTCTGGAAGAGTTAAAAAACTGTAAATTCAGGATTAGTGATATTATCGTCAAAGAAGTAAGACGCACTGCACCTGTTCCTTTTATAACAAGCAGTCTACAGCAGTCTGCCTCTTCAAAACTCGGTTTTGCACCTAAAAGGACAATGTCTCTTGCTCAAAAGTTGTATGAAGGGATTGAAATACATAAAGGTGAAGGTAATATTGGTCTCATTACATATATGCGAACGGATTCTACAAGGATAAGTCTTGATGCACAAAAAGCTGCAGCAGATTATATAGAAAAAAATTATGGTAAAGAATATCTTGTTGATAATAGCATTAAAAAATCAACTAAGAAAAAAGCAAATGTTCAGGATGCACACGAAGCAATTAGACCTACAGATGTGAATATCAAACCCGAAGATTTGAAAAAACTTGATAAAGATTTGATTGCTTTATACACATTGATACGAAATCGTTTTCTGGCTTCACAAATGTCTCCGGCTATAATGACTCAAAAGACTATAATTATTGATTCAATAAGTATGGGGACGAGTCAGCATAAATATTTCTTCCGAGCAACAGGTTCAGAAATCAAATTTGCAGGCTATTTGAAATTATTTGAAGACCTGAGTGAAGATATCGTCAAAGATGAAGAAGAAGATAATCCTTCACTCCCGTTGGATCTTGCGATCAACGATATTCTTAAGTCTATTAGTATGATTAAAGAGCAGCATTTCACTAATCCACCACCAAGATATACCGAAAGCAGTCTTATAAAGCAGCTCGATGCATTAGGTATCGGAAGACCAAGTACATTTGCGCTAATAGTTTCAACTGTTGTAGACAGGAAATATGTTGACCTTAAAGAAAAGAGACTTTTTGCTACTGATCTTGGAATGGCTGTCAACGGAGTTCTTGCAAAATATTTTTTTGATGTTATCGATTATCAATTTACTGCGAAGATGGAAGAGGAACTGGATACTATTGCTAATAATAAAGCTACTTATTCAGACGTTCTACATGACTTTTACCATCCGTTTTATAAAGATTTACTTACAGCAGAAAAAATAGTAAAAGATATCAAACTGCAATTGATAGAAAAGACAGATATAGATTGCCCCGAATGTGGAAAAGAAACAGGTGCAAAGATGATAAAGAAGTGGAGCAGAAACGGTTTATTCCTGTCATGCGAGAGTTATCCGAAATGCAGTGCAGCTATGCCGTTGATAAAGGATGATGCAAATGAGATCATTACAGACCATTCAACGAATATGGTTTGCGAAAAGTGCGGAGCGGGCATGATTCTAAGAGTAGGGAAGTTCGGTAAGTTCTACGGATGTTCAAACTATCCTAAATGTAATGGGGTCAAACCTTTTACACTGGGCATTAAATGTCCAAAATGCGCAGAAGGTGAAATCATTGAAAGGAAGGGCGGAAGGATGAGGAGAGTATTTTATGGATGCTCTAAATATCCAAATTGCGATTTCATTTCAAATTATGAACCTGTAATTCAGGAATGCGAAAGCTGTAAGAATGGTTATCTTGTTAAAAAAGTAACCAATAAAGATGGTAACTTTCTGGAATGTCCCGTTTGCAAAGCAAAAATTAAAGAGGATTCAGAAGTACAAACTCTAAATTGATCTACTTTGAAAAAGCTTTTCAAAGAATATGTTGATGAGTTTTTGAACTACTTAAGAGTATCTAAGAATTATTCTGAAAATACTTTAATATCCTATAAAAATGATCTTCATCAACTTGAAATGTTTTTGAATACTTCTTTAAATGCAAACATATCACATACAAAGACAGATCGTAAAATTCAGACTCCGGAAATCTTAGAACAATCATACGGCATTAATGATATTGATGTAAATCTCCTTAAATCATTTGTTTCAGAACTTTTCGACCGTGCAAATAAAATAAATAAACGTCCTAAGAATTTCCGGCGGGATTACTCTACGAAATCAATCTCGAGAAAGATATCAACACTAAAAGCATTCTTCAAATATCTTAAGCGGAAAAAATACGTAGATAAAAATTCAGCATCTTCATTGATCTTCCCGAAACAAAAAAAGAAAATTCCATATTTCTTTTCCCAAAATGAAATGTCAGGTTTGCTGGATGACATGAATTCAATTAATCTGAAAATTCTCGATAAAGCTGTTATCGAACTGTTTTACAGCACAGGTATGAGGTTATCCGAGCTTATCAATCTGAAGATCAATGATGTAAATTTTAGGAACAAGACGGTGAAGGTAACAGGGAAAGGTAATAAAATAAGAATTATTCCGTTCGGAAAAAAAGCAGAATTATCTGTTAAGGATTATTTACAGATAAGAGAAATTTGTAACATTAAAAAATCCGATTTTCTTTTTCTGAACCAAAAGGGTAATAAACTTTATCCTATGAATCTTTACAGAATGATTACGAGGAATATGGCTAAGGTATCGGAATCAAAGAAAAAATCACCTCATATACTAAGGCATTCTTTTGCCACTCATCTTCTGGATAATGGTGCTGATATAAGAGCAGTAAAAGACCTGTTAGGGCACGAAAGCCTCTCCACAACGCAACTCTATACACATATAACCCCAGAGAAGCTGAAGAAGATTTATAAACAGGCTCATCCTAAAGCTTAATATTAAAATTCACATTAAAAAAAAGCCCGTGCATTTATACACAGGCTTACGATTAATTTTTTAATTCAGACCTATTTTATCACTGCAATCCGTTTTGCAAATGTGCGTTCCTGTGTTACAAGACTAATAATATAAATTCCACTTGCCAGATTAGCTGAGTTCCAGTTTCTTTCGTATGTTCCAGACTGTAGATTTTCGTTTAATATAGAATGTACTTCGCGTCCAAGCATATCGTAAACTCGCATCTTCACAAATCCCGGTGTATGGATGTTGAATTTTATGGTTACACTCGGATTATATGGATTCGGAAAAACTTCAAGCATTTCGTATGAGTCAATTCGGATTTGTGTGTTCCCAATTCCCGTTATAGTCGAAATTGGGATATAATCTACAAAGCCAAGTGCGGAACTGTCCGGTTTATGGAAGATATGTGCTTCTACGGAATCTATAATCGTAGTACCCCAGTAATTATTTTCTGCTTTTATAGAGTCAGGTGTGTTGTTGTAAAGGTCATATATTGCTCCTGTATTCCCATTTCCATAAATCGTATTTAATCCGTCATCTGTAGTATCGGAATTCGATAGATTTCCTAAATTTGGTTTTGCTGTGTTTTGGATTGTCACTCCCCACAGATTCCATCTGATTGTGTTCTTTGTGCAAATAACGCTTGATGTAGTCCATCCACCTGCGAAATTCAGTCCGCTGCCTCCCAGGGAGGGACTACCTTGTATGTTATTACTGTCAATAATGTTATTGTTGATAATTGCATTTATACTTCCAGCGAGCAGAGCTATGCCGTAACGGTTGTTTTTAATAATATTGTTTTCAATTATCAATGAAGGTATGCCACCTGTTGGAAGAAATGCAATGGCACCGGAATTTGTTGATGCTCTTAGTATATAATTGTTCCTGATAATAATGGGAGAAGTTCCTCCTGAACCAAGATTGATTTGAGGGGTATTATAGTTCGAGATATTATTACCATAAAACAAATTATTAATAATAGTTGGAGAGTTTGCTATATTTGCTCCACCGACAATTGCAGCCCTGATATTATTAAATATTTTGCAATTTGAAATTATTGCATTTGACCTGAAAAGTGATATTACTCCACTTTTCATTCCTGTTGCATAATAATAATTATTTCTTAATGTGCAGCTATCAATTAATGGACTGCAATCCAGTATATTGATGCAGTTTGCATATTCGAAAATTAATTTTCGTAAAACAGAAGAATTAGCTGAATCAAGTACCATACCCTTAAATCTGAGTGTCGTATCCGCTACGGAAAATTTTACAGAATCCGGTGGATTTATTATCAATGTACCTTTTACGTAAAGTATGCTAAGTGAATTGAAATTTAGTCTTATATTAGTAAATATTTTAAGTGTATCTGTTCTGGAAACAATTAAAGAATCGCCGTTTAACAAATAAGCACCTGAACCAAAAGTAATAGTACCGCCTGAATAAGCAACAAGACTATCCAGAGTCCAGCTTCTCCCTGTTCCGGGAGTAGTGTAACCAGAATAAGATAGATTCAGTAATATTAGAAAAAAGACCGGAATTATTAATAATCTTTTCAAAATGAACCTCCATTAAATTTTTATTTCATTTAGAAATTACTTTTAATAAACTGTCCTTTCAATGCAATTCGAGAGTTTTAATAGAGACAAAATTAAATATGATTTTCATGTTATTAGCGACTTTATACTTATCAACTGAAATTTTACGTTTAAAGTAGCGTTTAAAATATTTATTTTCTGATTGAAATATACGCTAAATCACTTTCCTTATAGAAAGCCTGAATGCGTTATTTGGGAAAATATTAAAATTACAGGAGATTTAAAAATGGAATTCAAAGAAAGAATTATTTCAAACGCAAAAAAACATTTTAAGCGAATCGTATTACCGGAATCTTTCGAAGAACGAACAATAAAAGCAGCAGAAGAATTAATCAAAAATGAAATTGCTGATATTATATTGATCGGAAACCGTGAAGATGTATTGAAATTTGCCGCCAAAAATAATCTCTCAAATATAGAAAAGGCAAACATTATTGATTCAACGAGTTTTGATATGAAAGAGGAATATGCTGAAAAAATGGCGGAGATGAGAAAAAGTAAAGGTTTGACAAAGGAAGATGCAATGAAACTTCTGGATAATCCTTTGTATCTTGCAACTATGCTTATAAAGTTCGGCGAGGCAGATGGCGAAGTAGCAGGAGCGATGAATGCAACAGGCGATGTGCTCAGACCGGCATTCCAATTTGTGAAGACACAACCCGGAATAAGTGTGGTATCAGGCGCGTTTTTTATGCTTTTGAATGATGTAAACTTCGGTGAGAACGGAATTTTAGTATTTGCTGACTGTGCAGTCCATCCGAATCCGAATGAAAAGGAACTCGCCGAGATAGCTTTGTGTTCAGCAAAGACCGCAAGAGTAATCGGAGGTTTTGAACCAAGAGTAGCAATGCTTAGCTTTTCAACTAAAGGCAGTGCCAAGCATGAAATGTGTGATAAGGTAATAAATGCAACAAAAATTGCAAAAGAGATGGAGCCGGGTCTTAAGATTGACGGAGAACTGCAGGCAGATGCGGCAATAATAGAATCAATTGGTAAGAAGAAATGCCCCGATAGCAAGATTGCCGGAAGGGCGAATGTCCTGATTTTTCCTGATTTGCAATCGGGTAATATAAGTTATAAACTTGTTCAGAGACTTGCAGGTGCAGAGGCAATAGGTCCTGTACTCCAGGGAATGGCAGCACCGATAAATGACCTTTCAAGAGGATGCTCTGTGGAGGATATTGTTTATCTTGCAGCAATTACTGCCGGACAAGCGACAGGCAATTAGCGATGAGTTTCTCGCAATAAACGATTTTTAGTTTTAATTAAAAAATAGCAGTATTTATTAAGTATTTTTAATTTTTAAATTTTAAATGTTTTTATGACAGAATCATTAGAAGATTATAATATATCAAAAACTATAAAGCAAAAATCCTCATCTTTAAAAAAAATTGGAATCGTAGGATGCGGGGTAATGGGGCAAGATATTTCATTACTTACCAGCAGTTGCGGCATTGATGTAGTATTTATTGATGTATCAGAAGATAAAGTAAAAGAGATTTATTATGAAATGGGTTTGAAACTTGATAAAATTATTAACCGCTGGGGATTAACAAAAAGTGAGAAAAGAGCAATACTTTCGAGAATTAAAGGTTCTTCTGATTATCAGATTTTAAGCGACTGTAGTATTGTTATAGAATCTTTGATAACATCGAATATGAAAGATATTGTGGAAGTGAAGCAGGAAGTATTCAGAGAGATAGAGAAGGTTATTTCGAGAAATGCGATTATTGCCACTAATTCGTCTACGATAGTAATTTCCGAATTGGCAACTGTACTAAAATATCAGGACAGAGCACTGGGGATTCATTTTCTATCTCCAGCGTTAACTGTAAAAGTGATTGAAATAACAAGATGCCTGCAAACTTCTGATGAATCTTTCAAACTTGCATGCAAGTTTGCAAATATGATAGACAGAGAAGTGATATCGGTAGGGGAAAGCCCGGGTAGTGTGAGTACGAGATTGATTGTGTCACTTATTAATGAATCATGCCAGGTATTGATGGAAGGATTATCTAACATTGAGAATATTGATGAAACGATGCGGCTGGGATACGGATTGCAATTAGGACCATTCGAAATGGCTGATAAAATAGGACTGGATAAACTTATTATCTGGATGGATAATTTATATAAAGAATTCGGGGAGAGGAAATATAAAACATCACCGGTAATAAAGAAACTAGTAAGAGCCGGACTTCTTGGTAGAAAAACGGGAAAAGGCTTTTACTATTATGAAAATGGAAAAATAATTAAGAAGAAAATTGAGGACGGAATATGAAAATATTAGTTTTAAATTGCGGAAGCTCGTCAATAAAATATAATTTATACGAAATGCCTGCAAAATCCTTGCTTGCAAAAGGCATTGTTGATAAAATCGGATTGAACGGTGCTTATATTAAGAATGAAAGAGAAGACGGAGATAAAACGAAACTTGAAGGTGAAATAATAGATCATCAGGCAGGTCTTGAATATCTGCTGGGGATATTGATAAGTGGAAAACACGGAAGTTTGAAAAAGATTGAAGATATTGATGCTGTAGGACATCGTGTTGTACACGGTGGAGAGAAATTCAATGGTAGTATATTAATAACAAAAGAAATGATTTCTATGATGGAAGAGTGCATTGAACTTGCACCATTACACAATCCTCCTAATCTAAAGGGGATTTACGCAATCACTTCTCTTCTTCCGGATATTCCTCAAGTGGGTGTTTTCGATACAGCATTCCATCAGACAATGCCTCCTGAATCGTATCTGTATGCAATACCTTATTCACTTTATGAAAAATATAAAATAAGAAGGTATGGATTTCACGGTTCGAGCCATAGATATGTCTCTGAAAGAGCCTGTGAAATAATTAAAATAAAAAGAGAGAAATTAAAGATTATAACCTGCCATCTTGGCAATGGAGCTTCTATTGCAGCTATCAAGGACGGAAAATCACTCGATACTTCAATGGGAATGACACCTGTAGAAGGATTAATAATGGGTACGAGGTGTGGAGATATCGATGCCGGAGCACTAACTTATATAATGAATAAAGAAGAGATAGGACTCGCAGCTACGAATACTTTAATAAATAAACACAGCGGAATAATAGGGATTTCAGGTATTTCCTCGGATATGAGAGATATAGAAGAATCAGCATTGAAGAAAAATAATAAAAGGGCAAAACTTGCTCTGGATATGTATCATTACCGGATAAAAAAATATATTGGTGCATATACCGCAGCGATGGGGGGACTTGATCTGCTCATATTCACAGGTGGTATAGGAGAGAATTCTGACTTCACAAGAGCTGAGATAGCAAAAGATATGGAATTTTTTGGAATAAATTTCGATTTTGATAAGAATAAGGGTTTAAGAGGTAAAGAAATGATTTTAAGCAAAGACAAATCGAAAGTAAAAGTGATGGTTGTTCCGACAAATGAAGAACTTGTGATTGCCTCAGATACTCTAAAAGTTATTCAAACAAAATTTAAATGAAGTGAAAATAAAACTCAAAGAAATTTGCCACGGAAGAAGCGGCGATAAAGGCGATGCCGCAAACATTGGATTAATAGCTTTTAAAAAAGAGGACAATACTTTAATTGAAAAATATGTTACTGCTGTAAAAGTAAAAGAATTTTTCGAAGGAATTTGCATTGGGAAGGTAGAAAGATTTGAGCTTCCAAACATCAATGCTTTGAATTTCGTACTTCATAACACTCTGGGTGGCGGAGGAACGGTTTCACTGAAACTCGATGCTCAGGGGAAGACTCTTGCCTCTGCGCTTTTAAAAATTGAAATTGAAACTAATTAACAATATGTTCGACCAGCAAAAATATAAAATGAAAGAATTCAAGGAGAAACTCGAAGTTTTAAGGAGGTTCCTTTGAAGTTGATGAGAAAATAATAAAATTATCTGAATTACAAAAGCAGTCTGAAATCCCTGGTTTCTGGGAGGACAACAAAACAGCTCAAAAAGTGCTTCAGGATATATCTAACCTTAAGAAATGGGTTCAGGATTATGAACTTGTTGAAAACAATTTTAAGGATGTTGAGAGTATGATACAAATGGCGGAAGAAGATAATAATGAATTTTTTGAAACGGAAATTGATATTGATATTATTTCATTCGAAAAAAAACTGAATGATCTGGAATTTAAAAAAATGCTTTCTGATAAGGATGATGTAAGAAATGCAATTCTGACTATCAACTCAGGTGCAGGCGGGACAGAGGCACAGGACTGGGCTGAGATGCTTCTAAGGATGTATATCCGTTATTGTGAGAAAAATAAATATAAAGTATCATTAATAGACAGACTGGACGGAGATGGGGCAGGAATTAAAAGCGCTACACTCGATGTAGAAGGAGAATTCGCATATGGTTTTTTGAAAGCTGAAAATGGAGTTCACAGACTTGTTAGGATTTCTCCGTTTGATGCAAATAAAAAACGCCACACTTCATTTGCGGCTGTTTTTGTAAATCCGATAATTGAAGATAATATAGAGATTGAAATTAATCCTTCTGAGATAAAAGTGGATACTTTCAGAGCCGGGGGTGCAGGCGGACAGAATGTTAATAAAGTAGAAACCGCGATAAGAATAACACATATTCCTACTAATATTGTAGTTCAATGCCAGAATGAAAGATCCCAATTACAGAATAAACAGAATGCTATGAAGATGCTTAGATCAAAACTTTATATGCTCGAGAAGGAAAAGGAAATGGCAAAACTTGATACCATTGAAAAATCGAAGAAAAAAATTGAGTGGGGAAGCCAGATAAGAAGCTATGTATTTCATCCTTATAATATGGTTAAAGACCACAGAACAAATTTCGAAACGAGCGATACACAATCTGTTATGGATGGAAATATAGATGAATTTATTAAATCATTTTTGCTATCATAAGTTTTAATCGTTAACAATTGTTGTTTAACTATTTCATAGCACGGAGATTTTTATTTGCTAATAAAGGATCTAAGTTCATTTCCTTTATTACATATATTTCCATCATAGGAATTACACTGGGTGTTTCGACTTTGATAATTGCCGTTTCAATCCTGAGTGGTTTTGAAAAAGAAATAAAAAATAAAGTATCCGGATTAGTATCTCACATACAAATCACATCATTCAAACCTGAAGGAGTTATAGATGCTGAAAATATTATACATCAAATTCAGGAAAATATTCCAGAACTTACCGGAATATCCCCTTACACGCAAAAAGAAGCTATTCTGAGAACAAAAGAAACTGTAGAAGGAATATTAATTAAAGGAATCGATCCGGCACGCGATGTATCATTGGCAAGAAATAAAATAATTTCAGGCGAATTCAATCTTGCACCAATTGACACTATATTTTCGAGACTTGTAATCGGTGATAAACTTGCAAAAAAACTAAATTTGGATTTAGGACAGAAAGTAATAATATTCGGATTAAAAGGAATTCCTTCTCCATTTAATCAACCAAAGATAAAGCAATTTATAATAAGCGGTATTTACGAATCCGGGTTAAAGGATTATGATGATGTTCTGATATATTCAAATTTAGAGGCGGTTCAGAAATTAGCAGAACTTGGTACAAATGTCACAGGTATTGAAATGAAGATCAAGGATATTGATCAAGCAGAAAATGTTATTACAAAATTAAAAACATTTCTGGAATATCCGTTATATCCCAAATCACTTTTTAGGCTTTATAGGGGTTTATTTTCCTGGGTAGAACTTCAAAAAGCACCAACTCCTATCATATTGGGATTAATAATTATTGTTGCGACATTCAACATTTTAGGAACATTATTGATGCTTATCTTGGAAAAAATCCAATCAATAGGTATTTTAAAAGCATTGGGAGCATCAAAACTGGAAATTATGAAAATATTTATACTTGACGGATTAATAATAGGTATCTTCGGGATATTACTTGGAAATATATTAGGAATATCTATCTGCCTTATTGAATTGAAATATAAATTTTTCAGTCTTCCGGAACAATATTATATGAAAAATGTGCCGATTTTGATTCAAACTGATTATGTAATCCTTTTATCTATGATTACTTTGATTTTAGCACTTCTAGCAACGATTATTCCTTCATATCTTGCTTCAAGAGTAAACCCTGTAAAATCAATAAGATTCAATTAACTATCTTTTCAATTGTGATTAAGTATATTGAAAAAATACTTAAAAAATTGTATCTTAATCTTTTATAAATAAGAATTATTAATGAAAAAGCTGAAAGTAAAAGGCAATTATAAATTGACACAGCAAACTGCCAAGAAAGCAGTACAGCAAAAGAAAAGGGACCCTTTCAAAGAAAGAGGAATTGATTCATATATAGATTTCAGAGATACAAAACTTCTTACAAGGTTTCTTAATGAACAAGGTAAAATATTACCTGCAAGAATAACCGGAGGAAGCGCTAAAATGCAGCGGAAATTAACCACTGCCATAAAAAGAGCCAGACATCTTGCATTAATTCCTTTCGTTAGCGAAGGCTCGAAATACTAAGATTTAATTTAATAAATTATTTTATATAACTCCTTTATTTTGTGAAGGAGTTTTTATTTTTAACTCTCTTCCTAAGATGAAAAGAAAGAATTATCAAATCATAATTTATTTATTTCTTTTTAATTTTCTTTTTCGTTTAAGTTTTACATTCCCTCAGGAAATAGACACTTCAGTTGTCCTTGGCAGATTTAAACTGTTAAAAATTGTTGATGGGGATACTTTTAAATTTGAGAAAATGGACAATTCGACCAGATTGTTATGTATTGATACCGAGGAAATGTTCAAGGGAAAAGATGCAGAAAAGAAAGCCAACGAAATAGCCGTTAACTGGCCTGAATTTTATTTGCAGAAAAAAGGCGATTCTAAAATGCCCGCAAAAGTGGACACACCTTTTGGATATGAAGCTTATTTATGGGCAAAAGAATTTATGAAAGGAATTGATTCGGTAACTTTGGAACTTGATGATAACATAAGAACGATTGATATGTATAACAGAAATTTGGTTTACGTTATAGTTTATAAAAACGGAAGAAGAATGAATTATAATCTGGAATGCATAAAAAACGGATACAGTCCATACTTTATGAAATACGGTTACAGCAGGAGATTTCATTCGGATTTTGTAGACGCTCAAAATGAAGCAAAAAAGAAAAAAGTAGGAATTTGGGACAATTCAACAAAATGTTATCCGGATTACGAACAGCGTATAATCTGGTGGGAGAAAAGAGCTAATCAACTTTCAAATTTTGAAAATAATTATACCGGCAGATCAGACGTATTCAGTTTGCTGAGCGGAAATTTTAATGATTTAGATTCACTAATCGGAAAAGATATTATAGTATTTGGAACGATTTCAGAAGTTCTAGCAAAAAGTAATAAGTATCTTTTGATTATGCCTCACAGCAGAGGCGAAAGTATCGACCTGACAATTTATGAGGAAAACTATGAAGTGTTAAAAGGATTAAATCTTGAGGAATTATCGGAGTTTAATGTTTATGCAAAAGGAAAATTGGAAAAACACGATAAATATTATAATATAAAGATAGAATCAGCAAGACAAATCTGGATAGAGTAACATATTTCAGGAAGTTCTGCTCAGAATGATTAAAGTTTGATCGTCATATTGTTTATTTATTCCGGCAAAGATCTCGACTTCTTTAAGAATAATATTTACGATTTCTTCTCCTTTTTTATTTCGATTACTAATTATTATATCATGCAGACGTTCTTCCCCAAATTCATCACCATCGGAATTTTGTGCTTCAGTAATTCCGTCAGTATATAATATCAGCATATCATTTTTTATCATTTTTACTTTTCCGGATTCATACTGAAAATCTTCAATTATTCCGAGCATAAGTCCGCCTTCGTTTAAAGTACTGAACAGTTTACTCTTAGGTATTTCGTGTTCATTTCCTTCAATTTTTGATTTCTTGAAAAAAAGCGGGGGGTTGTGTCCTGCATTCGAAAAAATAAAAGAATGATTTCTTTTATCAATTACACCCCAAAAGAACGTTATGAATTTTTCTGATGATGTGTTTTCATAAATGAGGGAATTCAATTTTCCTGTCACTTCTGAGATATTAAACTCCTTATCGCTATTAAATTTAAAGAATGAATGAATTGCGGATTGTATGTTAGACATAAGCAGCGATGCCGGTAAACCTTTGCCAGATACATCAGCAATAATAATGATGATCCTGTTATCATCTATTTTTATGATATCAAAATAGTCTCCTCCAATATTTAATGCAGGAATGTTTTTGCCTGATATTTCATATCCGTTCAAAGATGGAATTCGCTGAGGAAGCAGATGGTTCTGTATTTCCTTTGCTAAATTAATTTCATTTTCAATTTTTTGCTTTTCGAGATATTCATTGAATAGTATTGAATTATCAAGGGATATTGCTGATATATTTACTAATGAAGAAAGAAATGCAACATCACTTTCTCCATACGGCATTCTATTCATTCGATTTCCTAAGCAAACTACGCTTTCTACATCATTTGATTTATTTAAAACAGGTATTAAAAGCTGGTAATTATTAACTTTAAGATAATTCAGAAATTTATTTTTGGAATTGTGAGTTATCAGAAGGGGAGACTTAATTTCTTCTAAAATACTCAGGTCAAAATTTATAAAATCAGATATTTTAATTTTATTCAATAAAGAAAATTTATTAGAGTTGAATTTCGAAAAAATCAACAGATCCTGTATTCCGTAATTTCCGAGAAGTGTATAACTTAGTAATTTAATGATTTTTTCTGAATCTGTAAAATTCGTTGTGAATTCTTTGCTCAATTCGAACAGTGAAGTTATTTGCTGAACCTGAATATCAAGTTTTTTATTTAGTCCTCTTATTTCTTCAAATTTGATTGTATTTTCAATTGATGTCGCTGAAATGTTAAGAAGGGTTTCTATGAATATAATTTCACTATTAGTCAGTTCCATTCCGCTGTTTTTTTCACCCGTACATAATATCCCAAGTAATTTATTGGAGAAATAAATTTTAAAGAAATATTTAATTCCGAGATTTAAAAAAAAATCTTGTCGGTTTTTTAAACTGTTCACGTCGAAAAATGAATCGCTAGGAACCTCAATATCTGCAACTTTATTCAATAACTCTTTAGAAAGACCTTTTAACGACTTAACATAATATTCATTTTCTTTTTTAATTAGAAACATCGCTTTAGTTATCATCATTTTACCCATAATAGATAGTAAAATATTACCTAATATAAAATCGAGGTTAAGGTTGCTGTTAATAAGCTGAGAGAATTCAATAAGTGAATTTAATTCAAGTTGTTTATTTGAATAAAGGGGTTTTGCTTTCATATCATAAAAATTAAAATCCGAAATGGGATTTAAATATCAATTTAATATAAGTCTTTAAAAAGGGTTAGAGAATTGATGTTGGGGTTTATGTGAGTATATTCTATTTTGCTCATGAATTTTTTTATTAGCGGTATTCCTAAACCTCCAACTTTATATTTCGAAAAATATTCTACCATATCCGGATTATTAACAATAGTAGGATCGAACGTGTTTCCTTCGTACTGTATATTGATCTTAAATTGCTCCGGATATTTCTCGTATTTAAGAGTTATTATTTTCGAATTATCATATTTGTGAGCGTGTTTGATAATATTTGTACACGCTTCGTCTACTGCTAATATTATTTGATTAGTTATTGTTTGAGAGATGCCATCAATTACGAGCTCCTTTTCGAGGTAATCTCTTAATATGGCTAAGTTCTTGGTTGAACTATGGATCACTATTTCCTTTAAGCCGTTCACTTTTAAGGTCTTAACATTTTAATATTGTACTATTAATTAAAGTTACTAATTGCAGTTGACTCTTCTTTGGCGATATCAAAAAGAACAGGAAAACCCAGCATATCAAATATGTTGAATATTTTATCACTCATCGCACATAGTTTTATATCGCCTTTGTTATTTCTTACAGTTTCAATGAACGCCATGAAAACTCCTAAACCAGCACTGCTGATGTAGGATAACTTTTCGAAATTAACAATAATTTTGTACTTTTTTTCGTTTATTAGTTTATCGAATGCTTTTTCAAGTTCTGTTGAAGTATGCGCATCCAGATAACCATCAAGATGAAGTACAAAAATATTGTTTTTACTTATTTCCCTGATGCTGAATTCTTCCATATTTTTTGTTAAAATTTATTACTCATAAAATTCAAAAAAAAAACATCAAAATAAATAGAAATAACATACTCACATTATATTATACTGATTTTAAGGTATTAAGTTACGGTTTATTAGATAGAAAAAGAAAATTAATTGATTTATATTTGTAACCAGATGAACAGATTATTTAGGATTGAAGAGAAAACTGAAAAGATAATAATTGGAATATTATCAGGCACATCCCTTGATGGTGCTGATGTTGTTTTAACTAAGGTCGTTGGAAACGGAGAAAATATAAAAATCTCAGTTCTGGATTTTTATACGAATCCTTATCCTATTGATTTGAAAGAATTTATTCTGAAATGCTCTTCAAATTCATCAAGTAATGTCGAAGATATTTGCAGATTGAATTTTATATTAGGGCATTTTTTTGCTGAATCAATAAAAATATTATTAAAAAATAATCGTTTCAACGCTCTCAATGTTGACTTAATTGGTTCACACGGGCAAACAGTTTATCATATTCCAAAATTTGAAAATTTATTTTCTTTTAGTACAAAATCAACACTTCAGTTGGGAGATCCTTCTGTTATCGCTAATTTGACAGGGATAAATACAATAGGTGATTTTCGGGTTGCTGATGTTGCAGTAGGTGGTGACGGTGCTCCGCTCGTTCCTTTTATGGATTATATAATGTTTAGAAATAAAGAAATTAGTAGAGTGTTAATAAATATAGGCGGTATATCAAACATCACTTACTTGAAAAAAAATGGCAAATTTAAAGATGTTATTGCTTTTGATACCGGTCCCGGCAATATGATTATTGATGGATTAATGAGAAAATTTTTCTCGAAAGATTTCGATCAGGATGCTGAAATTGCAAATAGCGGGAAAATCAATAAGGAATTATTTAACTTTATTTGCAGTATTGATGAATACCCGAAGATTCCTCCCCCAAAATCCACAGGGAGGGAAAGATATAATAACGATTTCTTGAACTTTATAGTAAGTTATTCTGAAAAATTAATTCCTTCAGATATAATTCGGACTGTGAGTGAATATACGGCGTTCTCAATATTTAAAGGGGTATCAGATTTTATAAACGACAAAAATATAAAAGAAATTTTGATAAGCGGTGGCGGTGTTCTAAATCCTTGTATTATGAATTCGTTATCCAATTATTTTAAGGGTGTAGAAGTTAAAAAATTGGATTATCAAGGAATAACAACTGAAAATAAAGAATCCGTCTTATTTGCAATTTTAGCAAATGAAACAGTACTCGGAAATAAAGCAAATTTAAGATCGGTCACAAATGCTAATAAAAACGTAATACTCGGAAAAATTTGTTTAGCGGAATAGATGAAAACAAAGGAAAAGATAACCAAAGAAAAAATTATCATAGTAACAGGGGGTACCGGACAGCTAGGTAGGGTGATTGTGAAACGATTAGCCACTGCCGGTTATAAAATTTATGTTCCATCTCAAAGCGTGGATATTTTTCGACGAATTTTCGATAACTCACAATCAGAGAAAAAATTCAGTTTATCAAAAATATATTCTTTCCAATGTGATGCAAGAAAACTTGAATCAGTAAGAGAATTTATAGAATCTGTATCAGCATTGGAACAAGGAAGGATTGATGCTCTTATCAATACCATTGGAGGAATTCATTCACCTGTATTCGTTTCAGACTCAGATGATTTCATTTTTGATAATATGATAGACTTGAATTTAAGGTCTGTATATAATTTTTCCAAGGAAGCCGTAAGGATTATGAAAAATCATTCGTTTGGAAGAATAATCTCAATCAGTGCACTTGCATCTCTTAAAGTTTTTCCAGCATTGTATTTTTATTCTAAGACCAAAAGTGCCGTAAATTTGTTGATGAATACTATCTCAGAAGAAATGAAAGATTTCAATATAAAATGTAATACAATTATTCCGGGAATAATTGACACACCTTCAAACAGAGAATGGGGAAGTGCAGAAGATATTAATAAATGGGTATCACCCGAAAGTATTGCGAACATCGTTCAAAATCTTTTATCTGAAGAATTTGACGATGTACACAGTTCTGAAATAAAAGTTTTAGGAAAATATTAAGGTAAATAAAATTATGAGAGTCATAGTCACAGGAGGGGCAGGTTTTTTAGGATATCACATTGCCCTTAAGATAAATGAAATAACTGAGTTTAAAAATTCGTTATTCTTTGATATAGCTAAATTCGAAGAAGGGGAGCTTGATAAAGATATTTCCTGCGTTTATGGGGATGTGAGAGACCTGAAACAAATGAAAGATATTACTGTTGGTGCAGACGTTGTAATACATTGTGCAGCAGCTTTACCACTTTGGAAGAAGAAAGATATTTTTGAAACGAATGTAGAAGGGATGAGAAATGTGTGCGAGAGTTGCCTGAAGAATAAAGTGGGTAGATTAATATTTATTTCTTCAACATCTGTTTATGGAGTTCCTGATGTACATCCTTTGTTTGAATATCATCCAAGTGTAGGTGTAGGTCCTTATGGAATAAGTAAAATTCAAGCTGAAGAAATTTGCGAAGAATACAGAAAAAAAGGCCTCACGGTTGCAATTATTCGTCCGAAGAGTTTTATAGGTACTGCCCGGCTAGGAGTTTTTCAAATTTTATATGACTGGGTGGAATCAGGAACAAAAATTCCAATTATCGGAAATGGAAAGAATAAATATCAACTGCTGGAAGTGGATGACCTTGTTGATGCAATTAACCTCGCAGCAACTTTACCTCCTGAAAAAATTAATGACACATTCAATATAGGGGCAGCAGAATACAGATCGGTAAATGAAGATGTTGGTGCAATGTGTGAGTATGCAAAATCCGGTTCAAGAGTCATGAGCACTCCATCCTGGCTCGTAAAACCTGTTTTGAGATTTTTCGAAATATTAAATTTATCTCCATTATATAAATGGATATATGGTACAGCTGATACGGATTCATATGTATCGATAGAAAAAGCACAAAATACTCTCGGCTGGAAACCTAAATATTCAAATTCTCAAGCATTAATAAGATCATACCAATGGTATCTTGATAATAAAAACAAAATACAAAAAGGAACAGGTATTACACATAGAATTGCCTGGAAGCAAGGAATATTATCATTATTTAAAAAAATATTATAAAAAGAGTATAATTCCCAGATATGTTAATAAAACAGAAATTCATCATCGATTTTAATCCTCGTAGCGGTGAAGTCATAGAAAAAATTAAATGCAGTTCTTCAGGCGAAGTTGCATCAGCTGTTAAATTAGCCAAAAAAGCGCTCAAAACGTGGAAAGAATTAACGTTAAAGAATAGAATTTCAAGATTTCATAAAATATTGAAAGACTTCAAAAAAGAGAAAAAAGAAATTGCTAATTTAATATCTGCTGAAACCGGAAAGACTAATCACTTTGCTTTAGAAGAAGTTGAAAACAGCATTAATCAATTAGAGAAGTTTTTGATCATATCAGCAAAAGCATTGACTCATCAAAAAAGTATTTTAAATAATAAAGTTATTGAAGTGAATGCTGAACCAATCGGAGTATGCGCATTAATAACTGGATGGAAAAATCCAGTTAAAATACCGGTATTATTTTTACTTCCTAATATTTTATCTGGTAATACAGTTATTTTTAAACCTTCAGAATTTACTCCTATTTGTGGAAAACGGATTTATGAGATACTGAACAGACACTTACCTAAAGGAGTGATTACAATATTGCAAGGTGTTGAAGAAGTTTCAGAATCATTACTTGATTCTGATATTGATTTTATAGCTTTTTCCGGAAGAGTAGAAACGGGTAAAAAAATACAATCTTTCGCATCAAAAAATTTATTGCCGATAGTTTCTAAGTTATATAAGAAAGACATATTATTAATTTTAAAAGATGCTGATTTACTGCGAGCCACTCAATCTGTTTTAGAAAATTGTTTTCTATATTCTGTGAATCATTTTTTTGAATTTAACAGAATTTTTGTTCAAGATAAAATATTTACTAAATTAGAAAACATGATTAGAAAAGAATATGAAAAACTTGAATTCGATGATGTACCTTTTATAAGCGACGATAAAAGAAATTATGTGCTTAATCAAATAAGCGAGGTTAATAGAAAAGGTGTTAAAATATTACTCGGAGGGAATAAAATTAATTCAAAAGGTTATTTTATGAAACCTACTATTCTTACTGAAGTATTAAATAAACACCAAATTAATTCTGAAGGATGTTCAGGACCTATAATTTGTCTTCAAAAAATAACAAATTCAGAAGATTTGATTCATAAGCTAAATTCTCATAATTCGTTCGAAAGCGTAACGATTTGGACTGAAAACTTAAATATAGGTTTAAAAATTTCAAAGAAATTTAAAACATGTAAAATTTATATAAATAAAAGATCAAAATCTCAAAATAAATCTAATAATTTAGTTTTAAATAGCAATATTATGAACGACGAGGAATTTGTAAAGTGGAATAAAAAATTTACCACGGAAAAGGTTATAATATATAACAATAAATAGTGAATATATACGATTAGTTAAAGTAAATTATAGTATTCTATCTTTAATTTCCAATAGAAATTTTCTTGCGGACTCGTAATCATTTGGAATTAATCCCTCCAATATTGCTTCTTCAATTTTTTTCTTAATAATACCTACCTGCTTCGATGGTTTTAAATTACAAATTTCCATAATTTCTTCACCTTTTACCGGAGATTGAAAATTTCTTAATTTATCGCGCTCTGCAACTTCGTATATCTTTTGCTCGACGTTGTCAAAATTGTTCAGAAAAGTTTGAATTTTAAGAGGGTTTTTTGATGTAATATCCGCTCTGCATAATGTCAATAGATCTTTTAAATCTTCTCCGGCATCAACTACAAGTCTTCGAATTGCAGAATCAGTTACATCTTCATTTGCTAAAGGTATCGGTCTCAAATGTAATCTTATTAATTTTTCAACGTATTCAAGTTTGTGATAAGGGAATTTCATTCTTTTGAATATTTTATTAAGCATTCTTGCACCGATTTCTTCGTGACCATGAAAAGTCCAACCGGAACCTTCAACAAACCTTTTAGTAGCGGGTTTAGCAATATCGTGAAGCAAAGCCGAAAGTCTAAGCCAAATATTATCAGTCTTATTGGAAATGTTATCTACTACTTCAAGTGTATGATTGAAAACATCCTTATGGTGATATTCATTAATTTGTTCAACTCCGGCAAGATTATCTATCTCAGGAAAAATTATTTTCATAATACCTGATTGAAAAAGAAGGTTTAATCCTTGAGAAGGTTTACTGCTTGATAGTATCTGTAAAAATTCATTTGTGATACGTTCCTGAGATACAATAGGATCTTTTTCAAGTCGGAATTTCATTTTTTTTATTGCACTAAATGTATTCTCTTCAATTTTGAAATTTAGCACGGATGCAAACCTGATTGCTCTGAGCATTCTCAGGGGGTCATCTTCGAATGTCCTCTCAGGTTCTAATGGAGTTTTCAGAATTTTTTTATCAAGATCCTCGAGACCATTAAAGTTATCAATAATTTTTTCAGGGTCAGTAAATGAAACTGCAAGTGCATTAATAGTAAAATCTCTTCGAGATAAATCATCATTCAAATCAGATTGTATAATTATAGGTTTTCTTGATTCCGACTTATAGCTCTCTTTTCTGGCGGTAGCAAATTCGATCTTATACTCATCATAATAAAATAGTGCGGTCCCGAATTTTTTGTAAACAGCTGCAAGTCTTGAATTTAATGATTTAGCGCATAGTTCTGCAAATTCTATCGCATTACCCACTACCAAAATGTCAATATCGTTTGAACTTATTCCCAAAAGGAGATTACGGATATAACCGCCAACAACATATGCATCATAGTCATTTTTAATTGCTATATCTGCTAATTCATTTATTATATTTAATTTGAAGTTCAAGAGTAATAATTATAAAGTAATTTTTCTAAAAGTAATATTATCTGACCGTATTGCTTTTTCAGGTATATTTAAAATATAATATTGCAATTTTCTATCATCTGTGAAAGGCATAATACATCCCGAACTATTTAAAAAAGTTCTTCCGTTAATATTGTAAGATTCAGTTATATGAGTATGACCATGTAAAATAAAATTTATTTCATATTTGTCAAATAATTTAAGAATTCTTTCTTTATGATGCAATTTCATAGTATTTCGTTCTGAGTACAGCCATAAAGAATGCGGATTATTCAGTTCATTATTTCTCGGTTCTTTAAAGTGATGGTGAATTAAAACAATTTTAATTTTCTTTTCTAAATCTTCATTATCAAGTAATTTTTTGATTCTTTTAATATTTTTTGAACTGATGAATCCATTTGAGGAAATAGGATTTTTATTAGCAGACCACATTGCAATAGAATTAATTGATATCAGGACAATATTTCCGGCTAAGAATTTTAAGTTAAGCGAATAATCAATCTTACACCTGTAATTATTGTTATCAGAAGTTGTTTGAAAATATTTATTGAACTGATGAACTTTTAAAAAATAATCAACATTTTTACTGTCGGATGGAAAAAGAAAAACACTTTGCCCCTTTTTAGCACCTCCGAAAATATCATGATTACCTATTGTTACAGACAATTTTTCAGGATTATAAAAATTATTTTTCTTTAATATACCAGTGAATATTTTAAAATCACCGGGATCAGAAGTATCACTAATATCTCCAGTGATAACTAAATGGTCGCATTTTTTGCTTTTAATATCATTCAGCAAAGCAAGAAATAAGTCAAGATGTTTATTTTCATTTTCAGCTCTTAAGTGAAGGTCAGATATGTGAGCAATTCTGTACAATTCTTGATTTATCTTATAATTGATTTATTGATTTTATCAGTTATCAAATGCGCTGCTTCTACTGCTTCTACTGCAGATTCAATGTCGATTTCAGGTTTTAAGTCATTTACAATACTGTCAAAAAACTTGTTCAGTTCATATTTCATAGGATTAATATTTGAAACAGTCTTGTTTTCATATAAAATTTTTATCTTTTTATTATCATATTCAAATGGACCAATTAATAATGCTTCAGGATTTGATGATAAATCATTTTCATCAATCATACTGAATATCTCTGATTGGTTTTTCATGAAATCAATTGAGATGTATGCATTCTTCTGGAAAATTCTCATCTTTCTCATTTTTTTTTGAGATATCCTCGAAGCAGTCAGATTAGCAACACATCCATTTTTAAACATAATACGGGCATTAGCAATATCTATTTTGTCAGTTATTACCGCAACTCCATTAGCTTCTATCGATTCAATTTTCGATTTTACAAGATTCAGAATTATATCTATGTCATGTATCATAATATCCTGGATTACAGAAACATCAGTACCTCTAGGGTTGAACTCTGATAACCTATGAGATTCAATAAACAGGGGATTGATATTTATTTTTTCGAGTGCGAGTAATGCAGGATTATAACGTTCAATATGCCCGACCTGAATTTTTACATTTTTAGAATTAGCATATTCAAGCAATTCAAATGCTTCTGAAACTTTATCAGTTACGGGTTTTTCAATAAAAGTATTTATATCTTTTTCAATAGCCATTTTGGAAATCTCATAGTGTGTAGTTGTGGGCGTAACTATTATTATGGCATTTATATTTTTAAATAGCTCATCTAAGGAACCAAATACTTTTAAATTATATTTGCTATTGATTTTATTAGATTTCGATGTTACTAGATCATAAACACCGGTAATTTCCAAATCATTTCTTTCTTTTTGCAATTCAATCAGATTTTTTATGTGAAAATTTCCAAGATGGCCACAACCGGCAATACCAACTTTTATTTTTTTATTCATTATGTTAATAATAATTTATTTTTTATTTATTTTAATTGTAGCATGGTTCGGCATGTATTATCACATTGACTAAGTTCGGATAGATATCTTTTAATTCCGCATATATTTTGCTTTCAAGTAAAGTAACTTTGTCATGCACTTCATCAAATTTCAATTCGCTCTGGAATCCACAGGTAAGTGAAATTCTGATCTTACCACCAGTATCAATAATTTTATATTCAGAGCATTTTATTATTGCATCGTAAGTATTAACGATTTGAGTAATTTTATTTATCAAATTTGAGGATTTCATTGTTATATCGATAGTATCAAATATTTTTTCACTTGGTTCATCTAAATGAATTTTTACTTTTTTAATTATATTAATTTTCTCAAGTATTAATTTTTCAATATTCGAAACAACATTATGAGCTTGTTGTAAATCATTTGTATCATCAATTTCGATATGCAGTTCGCAATATATTTCATTATCTAATCTGTACGAAAAAATATCGTGGCATTTATATCCCTTCTCGTTTACGAGTAATCTTATTTTTTCATTAATTGTTTCTTTTTCGGTTTCAATAGGTTCAAAATGTATTACAACATCGGAGTCAGGTACCATTTCTTTCACATTTGATTCTACTTTATCAATAATTTGGTGTGTATTTGCAAATGATAATAGCCTGCTAATGAGAATTGTCATATCAACATATGTTTTAGAACCGGATGTTCTAATGCGTAATGACTTTATGGATTCTACTTCTCTTACTGATAAAATTGCATTTCGTATCTTATCAGTCAATCCTGACGGGACACCATCCATTAAAGAATTAAATGCTTTCTTCGTAATATTTATTGTTGTATATATAATAATCATTGAAACAATGATTGCAGCTAAAGGGTCAAATAAATGGCTCACATTAAAATAAGAAAAAACCATAGAGAATAGTACAACAATTGAACTCCAAATATCCGAAGAAAAATGCAGAGCATCTGCCTCTAAAGCCTGTGACTTAGTTTCGATTGCAACTTTCTTAAGAGCTTTCGCCCTGGAATAGTCTATAAAAATGCATATTGAGATTGCAGAAAATGTAAATATATTTAAATTTATTTCCGGGGGATGAATGATTCTCTCAATTGCTTCATAGAGAACGTAGAGACACATTGCGATCAAAATAAATACCTGGAATAATGCTGAAAAACTTTCAACTTTCTCGTGCCCGTAATGATGTTTACTGTCCGGTGGTTTGGCAGAATATGTCAGGGAAATAATTGTAGCAAATGATGCCATCAGGTCAGTCGAAGAATGGAATAACTCAGATAATACAGCTAAGCTTCCACTTTGAACAGTAGCAATAAATTTAACAGTTACAATAAATAAAGCACCTATAATAGAAGTATAAGCTACATTAATTTTTCTTTTATTTATTTCAGAAGTATTCTGCATAGAATTTATGACTTATTCTAAAATAATTATATTTTCTCTTATTCTTTGTGTAAAAATTACTCCTATTAACGTTATTATTGCACCAATGATGAAGTAATATGAAATACTTTCACCGAGAAGGAACCAGGAAAAAAATATTGTAAAAATCGGTGAAGCATTTGTTAAAGTTGCCAGAGAACTGACAGAGATAATTTTAGTTGAATAAGAAAAAACAAAATATCCGCCAAAAGCAACAATTACTGCAAGATGAAAAAAAGCTAAATAACCTAATGGAGAAATATTTGTTCTAACCAGAGAATCAAGATTTAATAGGAAAACAGGAATAAATAGAATCATACCTGTTGAAAAAGAAATTGATGAAGCTTTAACTACTCCATACTTAATAACCATATCCTTAACTAACGTAATGTATGAAGCCCATGATGCAACAGCAAAAAAAAGCAAAATATCTCCCCAAAAAAATCTATTATTGGATTCTGTTTTTAATAAACTATCATAAAAAATAACAATTATTCCCAATATTGACAAAAAAATAAAACCAAATCTTTTCAAATTAAAAGTTTCATTTTTTATCAGAATTGCTAGAAAATATGCAATTAACGGGGTGCAGGAATAAATTATACCTGAGTGGGAAGCTGTAGAGAGATTTATTCCATACAAAAAACATACCTGGTTAACAGGAATCACAAGTACCCCCAGGAAAAAGAACTTTAACCTGTCTTTTCTTTCGATTTTAAAATCTAACTTTTTAAAGTAAAATACGATAAGAAGTAAAACTGTAGCAGTTCCGAATCTGAAAAACGCTAGAATGATTGGATTAATTTCATAAACAATAAATTTTGCTGCTATAGGAGTAAAAGATGTTGTAAATGTCAGGAAAATAATAATAAATATTTTCTTCATTTAAAGAAAAGGCAAAGGTCAGAACCTTTGCCTTTAATTAACTTATTTTGAAGCTTTAGATTTGCTTGTTTTAATTTTTTGTCTTTTTTTCTCTTGTTTCTTACGATGCTTTGCTAAAGCCACTTTTTTTGGTTTGTTCATTTTTATTATTTTAATTGTTTAAGCTACAGATATTTCTTTTGTTAAATATACATCTTGAATTGCATTAAGTAATTTTACACCGTCTTCCATCGGTTTCTGGAAAGCTTTCCTTCCTGAAATAAGACCCATTCCGCCTGCTCTTTTATTAATAACTGCAGTTTTTACTGCTTCCTGAAGATCAGATTCACCTTTACCGGTTGATGCCCCGCCGGAATTAATTAATCCTGCTCTTCCCATATAACAATTTGCAACCTGATAACGGGTCAAATCAATTGGATTGTCGGTCGTTAATTTTTCATAAACGAATTTATGTGTTTTTCCGAATTTCAAAGCATTGTATCCGCCATTATTTTCAGGTAATTTTTGTTTTATAATATCAGCTTCGATAGTAACACCAAGATGATTTGCCTGTCCGGTCAGATCTGCAGAAACGTGATAATCTTTATCACCTTTAACGTTAAAAGCAGAGTTTCTTAAATAACACCACAAAACAGCAACTAATCCTAATTCATGCGCATAAGAAAATGCATCAGTTACTTCCTGAATTTGTCTTGAAGATTCATCAGAACCGAAGTAAACCGTTGCACCCACTGCGACGGCACCCATGTCAAAAGCCTGGTCAATGTTAGCAAACATAATCTGATCATATTTGTTAGGGTAAGAAAGAAATTCGTTATGATTAATTTTTAAAATGAAAGGGATCTTGTGAGCGTATTTTCTCGATACTGCTCCCAGCACTCCCAAAGTACTTGCAACTGCATTACAGCCTCCTTCAATTGCAAGTTTAACAATATTTTCAGGATCGAAATATTCCGGATTTGGAGCAAAAGAGGCGCCCGCAGAGTGTTCTATTCCTTGGTCAACGGGTAATATTGAAAGATATCCAGTTTTTGATAATCTTCCGGAACTGAATATTGTTTGCATATTTCTCAAAACATTCGGACTTCTGTCTGAGTCTTTCAATACCTGGTCAACAAAATCAGGTCCGGGCAAATGAAGACTATTTTTTTGTATGGTTTTACATTGATGAGTCAGTAATGACTCGTTTTCTTTTCCTAATATTTCCTTTAATTTTTCTAACATTATTTTATTTTAATAAAAGTTAATAAATATATTTTGGTTATTTGCTTTGACAAAGAATTTTAAATCTTCAGATATAAATTTGTTTTTTATAAAACCCAGACAATTGTAATTATTCTTATCCAATATTTTTGTAGTAATGTAACCGCACTCTTCCTCAGAATTATTATTTAATAAAAAAACTTTATTTTCAAATTCGTAATTTGTTTCAATTGAAAACCTTTTAAAGATCTTAGGTAATTTATTTTGTGAGTTAAGCCTTGTTAAGACTTCCTGACCAATATAGCATCCTTTTGTAAAAGATACAAATTTATCGAGCAAACATTCCAGGGGAGTAACTTTATTTGTAATCTCTTTTCCCGGTTCAGGAATTTTGTTTATGATCCTGTGTCTGTTGTATTCATATGAATTGACAGTTCTGAATTTATTGAAAAAACCGTAATTAAAATTTTTACTGTCAAAGAGGGAAAAAAACGAATTGTCAATAAATTGATTAGGAAGTGAACATAATTTATTATCAGTATCTAATTGGAATAATTCAGAATTACTTTTCGGACGATTGTCGTTATAACTTGTGCTATAAATAATAGCAATCGTATCAAATCTTTTACTCTTAGAAACAGATATATCTTCTGTAAAAATAAATTTCTCTAAATGATATTTAAGATTTTCGCTAAATTCTTTAGTGCCGATTAAAATTAATTCATTTTCAACGAACAGTACTAAACATAAATCAATAATTTTTCCTTTCTCATTTGTAAAAAAGGTCCATTTAAATTCATCGGTTTTAAAATCTGAAAAATTATTAGTTGAAAGACGATTTATATAATCAACTTTATCTCCACCTTTTAGAGAAAAACAACTTATTTTTCTAAAATATAAAATATTGTTAAATAAAAATTTATAAACATTGTATCAAATTTGAATTTAAATATAGTCATATATGAAATTAAATTAAATGTAAACAATTATAAAACCGGATTTATAAGCCGACAGATTCGAAATTACCTTTAAAATGTTCAATAAAATATATATAATTATAACTTTATAAATTAAATTTAGAATATAAGTGAAAGTTAAGAAACATCAGGATGATAAATTAGCAGCTTTATATTATCAAGCCGTTGATTATTTTGATAAGAATAAGAATAAAGTTTATTGGGTTGTTACGGGTATAGTAGTTTTGATTGCTGTCGTATTCATCTACTTCAAAAGTCAAAAAGCTAAAGAAATCGAAGCAAGTGATAATTTAATCAGAACACAAAATATTTATTTCAGTGGTGATTATAACCAAGCGATTAGCGGTGATTCCCTCGGGATGACAAAGGGATTATTATATATAGTTGATAATTATGGCTCTACAGAAAGCGGACAAACCGCAAAAATTCTTTTAGCAAACTCCTATTATTTTCTGAATGATTTTGATAATTCACTTAAATATTATAAAGATTTTTCAGGTAAAAATGAAATACTTAAGGCGGCTTCTCTTGCCGGAATAGGGGCTGTAAATGAGGCAAAAGGAGATTTCAAAGAAGGTGCATTAAACTACGAAAAAGCTGCAAAAGTTAGCAAAGATGTGATCAGTAACGATGAGTATTTATACAATGCAATCAGAAACTATTTCAATCTCAAAGATGCTGAAAGTATTAAAAAAATTACTAATCAGTTAAAAGAAGAATATCCCAAGTCGAAATACATCCTGCAGCTGAACAGATACGAAATATCTAATTAATTAATTTTCTGACATATGAGTTTAAAAGAAAAAATAAACGCCGATTTAACTCAAGCAATGAAAAATAAGGACAGCATTAGATTAGATACATTAAGATCTATCAGAGCCGAAATACTTAAAATGGATAAATCCGGTATGCACAGGGAAATGAACGAAGAGGAAGAAATTCAACTTCTTGCGCATCAGGCAAAATTGAGGAAAGAATCCATAGAAGTATTTGAAAAAGCAGGTAGAATTGATCTTTCAGAAAAAGAAAGTAAGCAATTATCGATTATCAATGAATATCTGCCTAAGCCATTATCGAAAGATGAAGCCGAAATTATTATCTCAAATATCATTGCAGAATTGGGGGAAGTTACTGAGAAAGATTTTGGTGAAGTGATGGGAATTGCTATGAAAAATCTGAAAGGTAAATTCGACGGAAAAGATATTCAGGAAATTGTGAAATCAAAATTAACTTGAACAAAGTTGATGTTATATTAATTATAATTATTCTCTCTCCCACCTATTTTGGTTTTAAAAAAGGATTTTTAAAAAGCATATTCTCTCTTATTGGCTTGATAGCGGGTTTGTTTTTATCAATGCTGTTCCATTCATATCTGAATCCTATTGTCAGAATATTCATACAAGATAACCGCTTTATAAATTTATTTTCATTCCTGATAATCTTTATTATGGTTTATTTTTTAATAATCATAATTGCGATTCGTATTTCAAAAATAAATAAAGTGACGAAAACTCTCGATAAAATATCAGGGTTATTACTTGGTTTTTGCAAAGGACTTATTATAGCAAGTATCGCCGGGATAATATTCAGCAGCTTTTCGTTGATTTCTGAATCGACTCTTCGGAATTCATTACTCTATCCAAAGATACAAAACATTGCACCGGAAGTCTACAAGTATGTCAGTGGCTTATTCGGAAACGGAAAAAATGATTTCGAAATTAAAAAAATAATTCCTAAAGACACAATAAAAAAATAATTATATAATTCATCAATGGATTTGATTGAAACCAGAAAAAAACTTGAATTTGATAGTATCATTGAATCTGCAAAAAAATTTGCAAGTTCGGAGCCGGGGTTAATTTTACTTGACAACATTCCTTTCTATACAGATAGAATGGAACTAATTCCGGAACTTGAAAAACTTGAGCAGATGCGTGAATACGTTGGAATAGAAGGAGAAATTGAACTAAGTAAATTAAAGGATATTAAACCAATTCTTGAACAAACTAAAATTCAAGGTTTATTTATTGCTCCTGAAAAATTATTGTGGATACTTGATTTTCTTGTTATTTCGAGATTATTGAAAAATAATTTTATTTCACGTAGCAAAGAATTTAAAACAAATTATACAAGATTGGTTACTTTAGCAGAGGAACTATTTATTGATAAAATTTTAGAACATAATATAAGTACTACTATTGATGAAAATGGTGAAGTTAAAGATTCTGCAAGCACAAATCTTAAAAGAATCAGGAATGATATCAGATCAAAATCTGAGTATTTAAGGAAAAAATTATTTAAAATATTAAAAGATTTTTCTGAAAATGATATTATAAGAGATGATATTGTAACATTACGTGACGGACGGACTGTATTACCAATACGAATTGAGAATAAAAGAAAAATAAAGGGAATAATTCATAGTACATCAGCATCAGGTGCAACGATTTTCATCGAACCTGAGGAAACTATTGAGCTAAATAATGAACTCACAGAACTTCAATTTGAAGAAAAAAGAGAAATTGAAAAAATTTTAAGTAATCTCACTCTTCAGATTTCGAAGTATTACAATGAACTCAAATTGAATTATGTGATTCTTGCTGAACTTGACTTTTTACAGGCAAAAGCAAAATATTCGTTAAAAATATCCGGGATTAAACCAATATTTAACGACGATTTTATTTCATTGCAGAAAGCATATCACCCCGTACTGCTCGAAAATTTAGAAAAAGAATCAACAATCCCAATAAATTTGAATATCGGTAATAAATTTAACACTTTAATTATCACAGGACCTAATGCCGGAGGAAAAACCGTAGCTTTAAAAACAGTAGGACTTTTACAAATGATGCTACAGTCAGGTTTTCTGATTCCCTGCGAAGAAACCAGCTCGATGAAAATATTCACTAAAATATTTGTAAATATTGGCGATGAACAATCTTTGCAAAATAATTTAAGTACATTCAGTTCTCATTTGAAAGCAATGAAAGACATTCTTGATAATTCAAATCAAAATTCTCTTGTATTAATAGATGAAATCTGTGCGGGAACCGATCCTGCGTTCGGTTCTGCTTTATCTTGCGGAATATTAAAAGATTTATCTGAAAAAGGCTGTATTTCACTAGTAACAACACATATCGGAGATCTTAAGTTATATGCTTATAATACTCCCAAAATCGAAAATGCTTCACTCGAATTTAATTTTGAAACTCTTTCTCCTAATTTTAATTTTATAATCGGGGTTCCCGGGCAAAGTTTTACATTCGAAATTGCACGTAAGTATAATTTCCCTGATGCTTTATTAAAATATTCTGAATCATTCCTGACAAATCAGGAAAATAATATCGAGAATGCCATAAAAGATCTTAATGAGAATAAGCAAAAATATCAGCAACTAAAGCAAGATTATCAACTACAAAATTCCAGGCTCAAAGATTTAATTAAATTGTACGAGGGAAAGAATAATGAATTGAAGAATCAGGAAAAGACAGTTCTATCAGAAGCAAAGAAGAAGGCAGAAAACATTCTAAAAGATGCTAATAAATTGGTTGAAAAAACTATTAAAGAAATAAGGGAAAACAAAGACTTAAAACCCAAAGATGTAAAAAATAATTTCAAAGATGAAGCAACAGGTCTTTTAAATATTCAAATCAATGAGCCGCAAGAAAATGTTTATATTGATTTTAAAGTAAAGGATCTTGTACGTGTAAAAGACGGTTCAGCAGCAGGGAATATCCTTGAAATTAAAGATAACTATGCAATTATTAACTTTAATGGGATTACGGTAAAAAGTAAAATAAAGGAACTTATTAAAGTGAACTCTCTTTCCAAATCAACCGTTTCGGACTATCAGTTGCATGAAAGATATGATAATGAGGTTCCAAAAAATGAATTGGATATCAGAGGTTTATTCACTGAGGATATTAAAGATTTAATTGATGTTTTCATAAATAATGCCAATATTAATTCAATTGGAGAAGTTAGAATAATACATGGAAAGGGAACAGGAAAATTACGAGAGAAAGTTAGCCAATTACTAAAGAAAAATTCTTCAGTAAAATCATTTAGATTAGGAAACTGGACTGAGGGAGATTCCGGGGTTACAATTATTGAATTATAATTTTTCAATTTTGACAGTAAAACATATTTCAATAGATATACATAATAGCCATATTTATCTATAAGTTTTAATAAAATGTTAAAGTAAAATTTATGAATAAAGTTTTAATAGTTGACGACGAAAAAAGTATTCTTGATATAATTTCGTTAACACTCAAATATGAAAATTATACCATCGAAACATGTTTAAATGGTTTTTCAGCACTTGAGAAAATAAAAAAAGATAATTTTGATCTGGTATTGCTTGATATTAAAATGCCGAAAATGGATGGACTGGAAGTTCTTGAAAAAATAAAGGAATACAATAAAGATATTGTTGTAATTATGATATCCGGTCACGGTAATATTGAAACAGCGGTCGAAGCAACCAAAAAAGGCGCTTATAATTTCATAGAAAAACCTCCGGATCTTCACGAACTGAAATTAACCATTAAAAATGCTTTAGAATATAAAAATTCAAAGGATGAATTAAAGAAGCTTAGAAATGATTTGATAGAAGCTAACAATATTATCGGTACAAGCCGTCAAATTCAGAATATTAAAGATCTTATTCTAAAATTCGCAGCAGCTGATTCCAATGTTCTTATTAGCGGTGAAAGCGGAACGGGAAAATATCTTGTTGCAAAACAAATTCATCTAAATTCTGCAAGAGCAGAATCACCGTTTGTCAATATTAACTGTGCTGCTCTTACGGAAAGCAATATTGATCCCGAACTATTTGGTGTATTTGAAAATAATAAAGAATTTAAGAAGGGAAAACTGCTTGAAGCAGATAATGGAATAATATTATTCGATGAAGTATCAAATCTTTCATTAGAAGTTCAATCTAAGATATTAAAAGTTATTGAAGAAAATAAATTTTCTGTTGCAGGGTTCAATGAAGATTTTCAAATTAAAGTACGATTTTTATTCTCAACAAATAAAGATATTCTGAATGAGATTTCCGAAAACCGTTTCAGGGAGGATTTGTATCATAGGATGAATGTCCTTTTGATAAATATTCCTCCATTAAGAGAAAGACGGGAAGATATTTCTGACCTTGTAAATATTTATTGTGAAAATATTTGCAGATCTTATAATATTAAACCAAAAAGATTTTCTAAAGAGGCGATGAATTTTTTAATGTCCTTTCGCTGGCCTGGTAATGTAAGGGAACTCCGGAATCTTGTCGAAAGAATGATATTTTCAGTTGATAGTAATTTGATTGAAGTCGACGATATAGAAATTCCTGAAACAAAACATACGAAATTTCTGAATGAACTCATTAACAAAGATCTTTCGCTGAATGACTTCCAGAATGAGTCAGAAAAAATATTCATTATGAAAATGCTTAATGATTATAAATATAATATTTCTCAGACAGCAGAGGCGCTCAGCATACAGCGAAGTCATTTATATAAATTGATGAGTAAGTATAATATTCCGTTACCGAGTAAAATTAAACCTTAAAGATTCTTCTGACGGAAAATTTCATAAAGGAAAATTGCTGCGGACACAGACGCATTCAGCGAATTCATTTTTCCTGCCATTGGTATCCTAACGAGAAAGTCACAGTTATCTTTTGTTTTATTTCGCAATCCTTCACCTTCACTGCCTATAACTAAACCCAGAGGCATTTTTAAATCAGTTTCAAAAATAGTTTTTGAAGCCTTCATCT
>DATCHW010000009.1:0-2378 GCA_036508135.1 Ignavibacteria bacterium | reverse complement strand
TGTTTTTTCACTTATCACTGAGCTGGCGAACTGACTCATTGAGATCTGAAAACAGTTTTTTGTACCTCCGGTTATTCAGATATTTAATAAACCAGGGTACCGAAAGAAGCATCAGAATTATTGTTCCTAATAAAGGTAGCGAGACAATTTCATTATGCCATGATAAATTCTTAACACCTCCAATATCTGTTAAATAGTTATATATTATCAAAATAGCAAACAAATAGAAAATAACAAGATATATTATAAAATCAGTTGTCTTTATTCTTTTCAATTTCTTATAAAAAACCAACGAAGAATCTTTAAGAGACAAATTATCCGCTGTTTTGGTCAGGACTAATAGCCTTACAAATTCTGAGGTCGCAGTAATTAAAAGGAAAATGCCAACTAAAACAAGCGGGACCAAAGAATTGACTGACAAATTCAGTCTTAGATATACAAAAGCATATATCATCAGCCCGATATAAATAAGAAAGATCAGTGCATAAAGAAGGACTTTTATTTTTACATCCAATAAACTTTTTGAGATTGCTTTACTATGTTTCAAGGCCATAGTTTTTTCAAGACTTTCTTTAGAGAAATTACTCTCGCTTTTTGTGTAGTGGGCGTCCCGCCACATCGATTTAAGATCATTTTTGTCCATGGTTCAATATCTTAATTAGTTGAGTTTTTATCCTATTGATCCTGACTCCCGCATAATTCTCTGAAATTCCTGTTATTTCTGCAATCTCCCTGTAATTAAAATCTTCCAGATACAGAATGATTATCGCTTTTTCAATATCTGATAAAAGATTAATAGCCAGATAAAGCTTATCCTTATTTTCAGATTCATCGTTGCTTTTGTATTCGGCTATGTTGTATTCAGTTTTTGAAAGCCAGGTGTGTTTAGGCAGGAGGCTTTGTTTACGGATTATGTCAATGGCAGTATTCAAAGCAACTCTGTAAAGCCAGGTGGAGAAAGCTGATTGATTTTTAAAACCCGGATACGATTTCCAAAGCCTGATCAGCATTTCCTGATAATAGTCCTCTTTGTATGGATCTCTGAGAAAATATACATTACAAATCTTGTGTAATATCCCCTGATGACTATTTATTAATTCTATAAACTCTTTTCCCACCTTTGAAATGATTGAATTCTTCAAGTTAGTCGTATATATCGACAAGATTATTACAAAGTAAAAAAAATCTCTTGCTAACTCGTTCGATTTAATTACATATCTCACCACTGCTTCGCAGGGTTCGATTAGCTCGTAGCCCGCTAGCGCGGTCTCCCCGATTGGCTTCCCACTTCGACTCATTACTCGAGACAAATTCGTTTTAGCATGAAAAGGCTTCGCGGGACGCGGTCGGCAACCCTGACGCTGCGCCTGCAGCGTGGCACTCTACCAGCAACTCTCCAAACAGACGGCCCATTAGCTAAATTTCAGGTGCGATTTATAGAGACAATTAAGGTGTTAACCTTAAAATAAATTTGCATATATCAGGTTATAACCTTATTTTTGATTCAATGATTTAAGGCATTACCCTTATGAAAAGACAAAAATTGATATTAGAACAAACTGATAAAAAGATACTCCTTCTTAAAAAAGTTGATGGACTGGTTGTGCCGTCAATGGGCTGGATATATTCAATCCGACAGGCTTTAGGTATGTCACTTAGGCAGTTAGGTAATAAATTGAATATAACACCGCAGAGTGTAAAGGAAATTGAGGAAAGAGAAAAGAACGGGACAGTTTCTCTAAAAGTATTGAAGCAATTTGGACAGGCTTTAAATCTAAAACTTGTATATGGGTTTTTACCAATAAATGGAAGTCTTGAAGAAATAATTGAAAGACGTGCTTATGAATTAGCAAAGGAAATTGTAAACAGAACATCAATTAGTATGAGACTTGAAGACCAGGAAAACAATCCTAAACGTATTCAGAAAGCTATAAAAGAAAAAACAGAGGAATTGAAATCAGTAATGCCTAAATACTTATGGGACTAGATCTTGAATATATTGAAGGTCAAACTCCTTTTGATTTGGATTGAGAAAAAGTCATTTAGTCAGGAAGAGATTGCTATTCGATTTAGTCAAAGGTTGGTTAAGATTCATTTGTTTCCCAATGGGAATGGTCGACACTCAAGGCTTGTCGCTGATATTATGATTTCAAAATTATTTAATAAACCAGTATTTACATGGGGACGTTCAGATCTGGCAAAGAATAATGCTATAAGGAAAGAATACCTGGAAGCCATTTATAAGGCTGACAATGACGACTATAAACCTCTTATCGACTTTGCCAGAAAATAAACAGTGGTTAAATTAGCCAGTTTAGTTAATTGGCTTCGCCGAGCTCGGACCGTATGCTCGTCCAACTACCGGGAAATTCTAAAAC
>DATCHW010000008.1:0-1298 GCA_036508135.1 Ignavibacteria bacterium | reverse complement strand
CTTCCTTACTGAAGCCAAATTCAGGACAAGTTATTATCGAGCTTAATTGTATATGCTTATTCATCAATGGTTATCTGATTTCGTGTCGTTATTCTTTCTACGTATAAGAATATAAATGATTGGCAGAATTCCTATAGTGTTAAAGATAGCGATGCAAATAAACCAAGCAAGATGGTTATTTCGTGCTGCTTTCCACATTGCAATTAATTTCCATACAGCATCCCAAATTGCAAGAATAATAATTGTGGGGATGAGCCATGGCATCATTAAGTGAAGTTGTTGTTCCATTATATTAAGTTTTATAGTTTATATTTCATTCTTCTCTGAGAGAAAATCAGATGCATTGATAATATCAAGATTCCTGAAAGGACTTCTCCATTTGATTTCATAATTCACTGGATTAAAATTATCAAATTTAAGTTTAACCAGTGGTCTTGGATTTGGTGAGTAGTGTATAGTGCTGGCTAGCTTTTTTGAAAGCGGACATTTTATTATTTTTTCTGTGAAACCTTATTATCAACGTCTTTGTCTTTTGCATCAGACTCCTTTTTTTCAGGCTCATCATCCAATTTTGATGCTTTCTTAAATTGCCATATCTGTCTGCAATTCGGCATATCTGTGGCTATATTGGTGATTCTTATTAATTTTTATCATATAATACATTATGTTAGTCAAAATTCAATTGTTTAGAAATTCTGAAATATAGATAAACATATTTATCTATATCTGTCTGAGTATCAATATATATAGTCTTTAAATGATTTCTGTTTAGTCAGATTTTTTACTGTTTCTTCATAAAAGATACCCCATTTTTGACGGAGCGCCTTTTTTATATTGTAAACAGTTTGTTCCGGTAATTATACGTCCGGTTTTCTACGACAAAGTATACTCAAACTAATTCCATTTCCTCACTAATTGGGCATTACCTGCTTGTCCCGCATACTTTTAAGCTATACTTTTACTTCGAACATCAGACACATAAATATGGAAGATATTTCAGTATTACAGAGGCCGGTCAGAACTACCGATAAAAAAGTCAGGACACATGTAAACAGGTAAATTACAAATAATATTATAAAGTTAACGCATCACTAATGGATTACATTTAATACTTAACTCTTTAATTAAACTAATATTTTTTACAATGAAAAAAATTAATTTATTTTTAAGTCTAATCGCAGTTGTTATGTTGGTAGGACTAACAAATTGCAAAAAAGACACAGAAAACACATCTGTTACAAAGTATGTTGGAACAGTTAATGGTTCATTCCTTACGCAAGATGTCAACATTAGTGTTT
>DATCHW010000007.1:0-9631 GCA_036508135.1 Ignavibacteria bacterium | reverse complement strand
CCACTTTTAAAAGTAAACATAGAAAAAGTAAATTCAATTGAAATCGATGCTTATTCAACACCGACTCTTGCAGAAGTTGCACCGGTAATTGATGGAAATCCGGATATTACAAAAATTTCTGAAATTGACTTAGAACAACTTGCTCAAAAATTCAGGTGGCAGAAAATTGTATTCGAAACAGCAAGAGATATTTTTGACCAAATGAGACCGAACTGGAAAGGAAGTAAAGAGTATTTACTAGCGCAGTTAATAAAAATTGTTGATGATTTTATTAAATCTGATAAAATAGATATTATTCCTCCTCTATTTAATTCGAACGATTTAAGAAGAAGAATATTGGTAACACTGAATCTTACAAAGATAGTTCAGCATTTATGGGAACATATTAGAGTAGAAAATACTCAGAAAATAATTCCTGTATTTGATTCGGATTATCCGATACGCTCAACATCCTATATGAGAACCTGGTATACGGGAAGACCTTGTGAAGCTACAAAAAAATCCCATATTAATTGTGTGGTATTCGATAGCACATGGGAAGCAAGTGAATCATTTGAATTTGAAAGAAACGAAAAAGTATCAGCATGGGTAAAGAACGACCATTTAGGCTTTGATATACTTTACATATTTAAAGGAATTGTTAGAAAATACTGGCCTGATTTTATTTTAAAACTTTCAAACGGAAATTATTTAGTTCTCGAAGTTAAAGGTCAAGATTCACAAGAAAATAAAACCAAGCGAAAATTCCTTGATGAGTGGACAAAAGCTGTAAATGAAGACGGCATATTCGGTATTTGGAAATGGGATGTATCATTTAACCCCGCAGATTTAAAAGGTATAATAGAAAAACATTCAAAATAATAATTAAAAATATTGTTGCTGATAAAGTTAAACCTTCTAACCGTTCCGAACAGGAGATTGCAGGATATCGGGATGTGTTAAATGCAATTCATTCAAGTTATGAACATATTCCTGTTTCTGAAAATGTTGTGTTACAGTTTCATCAGCAGTTATATGGATTTACTGCTGTACCTGGAGGTAAATGGAAAATCACCGACAACGAAATCACTGAAAAAAGTCCTGACGGTAAGATTCAGATAAGATTTAAAACAGTTCCGGCATTTCAAACTCCGGCTTTTATGAAAGACCTTCACGATAATTTTAATGAGAAAATTACAACCGGTGAAATTGATTCCCTTGTATTAATTCCTGCTTATATTTTGGACTTTCTTTGCATTCATCCATTTCTTGACGGCAATGGAAGAATGTCGAGACTCCTAACTTTACTTCTTTTATATCAGTCAGGTATAGAGGTCGGAAGATATATCAGTCTTGAAAAAATTATTGAAAATTCAAAAGAAAGTTATTATGATGCACTGTATAAATCATCACAAAAATGGCACACCGGAAAACATAATATAATCCCCTGGCTCGAATATTTTCACGGTATAATTTTATTTGCATTTAAAGAATTTGAAAACAGGGCAGGAATGATTACTTCCGAAAGAGGAGCAAAATCTTCATTAGTATTAGATATAATTAATAAATCGGAATCAGATTTCTCTTTATCAGATTTAAAAGAAAAATGTCCATCAGTGAGTGTAGATATGATTAGAAAAATATTAAATGATGAAAAAAAGAGCGGTCGATTATTACCAATCGGTTTTGGCAGAGATGCAAAATGGAGAAGGGTTAAATAAAGTAGGTAATAACCATGTTAAGTAGGTAATGAAGGTGTTCTTATTACGTACTTACCTTTAAAATTAGCATAAAATCAGCATTTTTTGTATAAAAATTTACAGATTTAGAAAGTTAATACGTACTTAAAATAAAATTTTTTAATGTTATCATATGAAGATTAACGTTATCATTTTGAGATAATATGATAACATTACCTATAAAATTTGCAAAAATTTTAGGTTTTTGTTAATCGTTTTTCAAATAGGTATTAAATTGGCTATATAGGTAATGAGAGTGTATTTAATACCTAATTACAGTTGAAATTTTTAAAATATTTAGGTTTTTTTAAATTGAATTTTGAAATTAAAAGTATATAATACCTATATAAGTGAAAATAATGAAAATATTTTTTCCGCGCTGTCATTCCCGAGTGCTCCTATCGGGAATCCAGTATTTTTTGAAGATTTTCAGTGTATTTTATTCATTTAATTTGTCATAGTGAAAAAGTCCTTATGCATCAATGTCTTTTTCGGTTTAGAAAATTCGTGTAAATGTCTATAAGTATAAGATGAAAGCTTAAAATTATATGCAATTTGAAAGAATAGGAAACATCGTGAAAATTGTGTCAGGAGGGACACCATCAAGAGGTATATCAGAATACTGGGGTGGAAAAATACCCTGGGTTAAAATTTCTGATATGATTAGTAGATATGTCGATAAAACAGAAGAATATATCACAGAAGAAGGTTTAAATAACTCCGCGACTAAAATATTGCCGAAAGGGACTTTATTAATTTCAATTTTTGCGACAGTGGGTCGGACAGCTATATTGGGATTAAATGCTTCAACTAATCAGGCAATAGTAGGATTAATTCCCAAAAGCAAAGATATTGATATTCAATTCTTGAAATATGTTTTGGATTCTGAGATTGAATCGTTAAAATATAGATCAAGAGGAGTTGCACAAAATAATATTAACACCAGTATTTTATCAGATATAAAAATCCCTCTCCCCTCTCTCGAAGAACAAAAACAAATTGCACATATACTTGATAAAGCCGATGCACTCAGGCAAAAACGCAAACAATCTATCCAACTCCTTGATGATTATCTGAAATCAGTATTTTATAATATGTTCGGCGACCCGGTAATAAATAATAAAAAATGGAATTTAGCAAAATTCTCTGATGTTGGAACATTAGATAGAGGTCGATCGAAACATAGACCAAGAAATGCACCTCACCTTCTAGGTGGCAAATATCCATTAATACAAACCGGAGATATAGCAAATAGTAAAGGTTATATTAGATTTTTCTCTCAAACATATTCTGACGAAGGATTAAAACAGAGTAAAATGTGGAAAAAGGGTACACTTTGCATAACTATCGCAGCAAATATTGCTAAAACTGGTATTCTTACATTTGATGCATGTTTTACTGATAGTGTTGTAGGATTTATTCCCAATTCCAAAACTAATGTTGAGTATATTCAGTATTGGTTATCTTATTTACAGAAAAGATTAGAAGATACAGCTCCAGAATCTGCTCAGAAAAATATCAATTTGGAAATTTTGAGGAAATTAATTGTTCCGATACCTCCAATTTCACTCCAAAACCAATTCGCAAATATTTTCGAACAAGTCGAACAAACAAAATCCAAAATGGAGGAAAGCTTAAAAGAAATAGACAATCTCTTTAATTCCCTAATGAATAAATTTTTTGGAAAATAATAATATTATGGAAAAAGATAATAACCGGGATTTAATTTTAAAATTATCTCCTTCCGTTATCGCGGTAATATCAATTTTATTTGCCGCTTATTCTCTTTGGCTAAACAATAAATCAAATTTTGAATTAAAAAAATTTGAAATATATTTTCTGGAAAAAAGCAAAAATTATTCTGAATTAGTTTCAAATATTACAAATTATAAAATATTCTTGGGGTATTATAGTAATCCATTTAACGAAAAATATTTTGATTCTACTGCAACTAATAAGCTCCTTTTTTTTGCAGGGAATATTAACACAAAAATTTACACTCTCTCCCCATTTTTATCAAAAAACATCTTTGATACATTAACTGAAAAAGTGAGAATTCTTAATAAAGCCGCAGGATTGAAATTTATATTAATGAGAATAGAAAGAACTTCAAATACAGAGGGGGGGAAAAAGTACCAAAGGTCAAATTTATTTAAAAATTTTGATAAAGAGGATTTAAATATATTAAATACTCTAGAAGGTAAGGAAACTAGTATTAATACATATTTTAACGAGCTTTTGGAATTTATTACTAAGAATGTTTATAGTGAATTGTTTGCTGAGATATAATTAAATACAAATAAATTATGAGTTTTTTAGATTGGATAATTGAGGCCGAACATGTAATTACAAATAGATTTTTGAATTGATAAATAAATCCGTAATATATACCTTATTTATATATGGTCTAATAATAATAATTAATACTTATGTCAAAAGATATATTCGATAAACCATTTGATGAAGGAACAATAGCAAAACTGGAAATATTTGAAAATTATTTAGATTCTTGGTTACCAACACTGATCCTTTCCAAAATTAAAAAACCAATTCAAATATTTGATTTGTTTGCGGGAGCTGGTTATGATAAAATAGGTGTTGAAGGTAGTCCAATGAGAACATTGAGAATAATTAGGAAACATGCACCTAAATTACGACATACAAATAATAAAGTATGTTTATACCTTAATGATTTTGATGAAGACAAGATATTAACGTTGGCGAAAGAATGTAAAAGAAAAATTCTAGAATACAAATTAGAAGATGTTATAATATTAAATGTTACGGTTTATTCATTTATTGAATTTTTAAGAAAAAATAAATCAAAAATGAATTATGGATGTAATTTGATTTTTATAGACCAAAATGGATTTAAAGAAGTAACTGAAAAAGTTTTTAATCATTTAATTAACATTGAAACTTCTGAGTTTATTTTCTTTATATCCTCATCTGTTTTACATAGATTTGCACAAGATACCGAAATTCAAAAATTCCATCCAAAGTTCGATTTTAGAATAATTAGGACCTGCGATAGAAAAATAATTCATAATGTTATTTGCAGAGAATTCGAAAAATATGTACCACAGAATATTAAAAGTTTTTCATTAATTCCTTTTTCTATAATGAAAAGTGATAAGAATAATGTTTATGGTTTAATTTTTGTTAGTAAGCATATAAGGGGGGCTGATAAATTCTTGGATGTTGTTTGGAAAAAGAATCTAATTAATGGAAATGCAAATTTCGATATTGATGAAGATATTAAAAAAGCACAAGGTAGTTTGTTCGATGGAAAATCACTAACAAAAATTGAATCATTTCAAAATAAACTGGGAAATTATATTTTAATAGAAAAACAAAAAGATAATTTTGATGTTTTTGTTTTCACTTTAAATGAGGGTCATATTCCTAAACATGCTTATGATAAACTTATAGAAATGAAGAAAAATAAGATTATTTATTTTGATGGGAAATCCCCACTTATTAATTATAAAAGTATATTTAAAGACAAGAGAATAATCAAATTTAAGGTATTATAGAATTGAAGCATACAAAAATAGAATGGACTGAGGTAACCTGGAATCCGACGACGGGTTGTAATAAAGTTTCGGCAGGTTGTAAAAACTGTTATGCCGAAATATTTGCTAAAAGATTGCAGGCGATGGGAAATCAAAAATATCGAAACGGTTTTGAACTTACTATTCATCCGGATGTATTAGATGAACCGAAAAGATGGAAAAACTCAAAAATTGTTTTTGTCAATAGTATGAGTGACATTTTTCATGAAAGGATTCCTCTCAATTTTTTGAAAAAGGTTTTTAAAGTAATGAATGATACCCCGAGGCATATATATCAAGTATTAACAAAACGTTCGGAGAGACTTGAAGAAATTGCAAACAAATTCGAATGGACTGAAAATATTTGGATGGGTGTTTCAGTTGAAGATGATAGAGTGATAAATAGAATTGCAAACTTAAAAAATACCCCGGCAAAAATTAAATTTTTATCATTAGAGCCTTTACTTTCATCCCTGCCTAATCTCAATTTAAAAGGTATTGACTGGGTCATCGTCGGAGGTGAATCCGGAACAAAATCCAGACCTGTTCAAAAAGAATGGATTATCGATATTAAAGACCAGTGCGAAAAAGCAAATGTGGAATTCTTTTTCAAGCAATGGGGCGGTATGAACAAAAAAGCAAATGGAAGAGAACTGAATGGTAAAGTATATAACGGAATGCCAAAGATACAAATCAATCAACAATATATATTCTCTTAAATATTGAAATTCACACCCCACCCTTATTTTCCCTCCCCTTGAATTGGGAGTGAATTATATAAAAAAATATTCTTTATAGACAGGCAGGAATGCCTGTCCTACTGACTACTAACTACTCCTGCCCTCAATCTTGTTGGGAGGGTTCTACTTTTTTTATTCTGTTAATCCAGTCTTTTTTCTTCGTTTTCTTAGTGTTCCTTCGTGCCTGCCCTCCGTCTTTCTGGCGGGTTTCCATTCTTTTAATATTTGTTTTTTTCTTTTAATAAATTGTAAAGATTGTTAATGCATCTGGAATATTTTATGGTGAGAAGAACTTTATTTAGGAGGATAAAACACTCCTATTATTATAAAAGGATTTTTGGATACGAGGTGATGAACCCTTGTTGTTCCAAGTATAAAATATAAATCTTTTTTAGATATAAATTCATCTTTATATTTTTTTATAACATCTTTTATTGCTAATATTTTATCACCCTTGTGTCTTAACAAAGTATTTCTGTAAAGCGCACCAATTTCCCAATCTTCTATCATCAAAGTGTGATGTTTTTTATTTTTGTCTTCGAATATATAAGTAAACTTATATGGAATTTTATCAACAGGTTTAATCGTATTCTCAAATAATTTAAGTTGATTCAAACGGTCAAGTTTATCTTTATCCCATTCTATGTTTTCATATTCTGTAATATGAAAATCTAAGATCTTGTGGGGTTTGAAAACTGCTATTGATTTATATTTCGATTTGTCCTTCGATTCATCAATTAGAATTTTAAAATCTTCGTAAACATTCTTTAATACTAATTCTTTTCGTTTTTGCCAGTTGTTTCCTGTGCCGATAGATTCAAGTATTTTGACATCTGTAACTAAATTTTTGGGATAATAACTTTCCGGTCTGAAATCCGAAGTGTTTTTAACAATATCAATTTCAATCCAATCATATTTACGGTATTGCTTATCAAAACTAAGTTTACGAAACGGTACAGGATAAATTCTTATCCAATTACCAAGTTCTGTTATACCCGCAGTACAAACCGATTCTTCATAATTTGTTGTTAAGGTAGGATAAGTTTTTACAACTATTAGTAACTTTGTTTTCAATAATATCTATATTTAAACATGTTCTATTTTATAGTCTCTTATATCCTGACTTAATAAATATTCAGTTATTTTGTGTCTGTGACAGGATTTATAATCTGATTCAAAACAGGTAATAGCAATTCTTCTTTTTTCAAGGAAAATATTTATTAATTGTTCTATATATTCTTTTTTGATAGGTAAAATATTATTTGAATAATCTGCAAATAATCTCTTATAATCGTCAGGTGTGTTTAAATTTTTCCTTTTTCCGGATTCAATCCCCAGTTCAGGCATATGTAAATACTCAATTCCTAATTTTTCTAATATATTTTTTAGCTGATTCTTAGAAAATCCGTATTTCATGCTTACCGGATTCTTTCGCACATCGCAGAGTAACTTAATGTTGTTTTTTATCAAAATATAAACATAGCTGTCGATTGTATGTCCCTCATATCCTATTGTGAAAAAATTATAACTATTATCTTCTTTTATCAGTCTTTTCCTCAACGGATATTTAAATTTAATTTCACTGTTTATGGTATATTCAGGATAATTTGAATACACATAGTAAATCAATTCAGTATTGGTAAAACCAGAAAACTTTTTTTGAACGGTTGTTAATATTTCTTGATCGGACTTTGTTAGTTCATCAAAATAATTAATATTATTGTTTTTTTCCCAATAACTATTCCCGGATAATAGTTTATATTTCGTCATTGTTCTTTTATCTTGATACGACTGGAAAGAAAATGGACCAAATTTATATGGTACAAAATAAAAAGATGGAGTCTGTTGCATTTTTGTAAACAGAAATAATATCTTCTGAAAATTAACGTTAGATTGCTTTCTTTCAAAAGCATCTAATAGAGATAATAATATTTTTCTTCTGTAATACATTATTAATTCTGATAAATTTAACCAAGCAAAAATAAAATTACTATATAATAATGTATAACTCACGATTGTCTAGCAGTTTTAATATTTTTACAATTATAGGTAAATCCTCTTCAAAACTCCTGGATTTCGCGTCGGACGAAGGAATGATCAAACACAATGATTGTAGGGCAGGCAAGAAAAATTCACACCCCACCCTAAAATCCCTCCATCCGACAAGTCGAGATTCCGAGACCTTGAATTGGGAGGGAGCTATATAAAAAAATAGTCTTTATAGACAAGCAGTAATCCCCGGCCTACTAACTACTTTCTACTGTTTTCTTAATTATTAATTTCTAATTTTTAATTGTTTAGTGTTCTTCGTGTCTCTTCGAGTTTCTTTGTGTCACTTTGTGAAAATTTTTTCTGTATTCCGGCTCGGTGGCCGGAATGACAAGAACGCAAGGGGTCAAGACGCCCTTGTCAAAAACCAATCCTCTTAATCCCAGAATCCTATGAATCAGGGTTCAGACAATATTTTTTCTCTTCTCCTTAATTATTAATTTCTAATTATTAATTGTTTAGTGTCCTTGTGTCCTAAGTGTTTAATTTATTTTGTCGCACTATTGACTTTTTAGTTTATATCTCTTATTTTTGTATCAGCCATATATAATTATGGTAAACTTTAAAATATGAGGATTATTAAATATGTATACCGATGAACAAAAGAATGAATTCCTTATCCTCCGCGCACAAGGTTTCTCGTTCGAAAAAATTAGTCAAAAATTGAAGGTTCCCGTCAGAACACTGTTTAGATGGGCTAAGAATAATGCCGAAGCAATAACCATACTCAAAGATACTGCCTTCGAAGCTCTTATGGAATCTCTCAAGGTTAATTCAGGTGGGAGACTGCGTATGCTCGCCTCTGATTTGGAGGAACTAAATAAGGCAATTAAAAAAGAATCATTTAGTAGTCTTCATCTTTCAGATATGCTGAATCTAAAAGTAAAGTTTATTAACGAATTATCAAAATTTGATTCTTATTATGGTACCTATAGTTCCGATGAATATCCCAATTCAGGTCCTGATGATGACTATGATTCCGATGAACATATTGAAAAAATTATAAAAAGTACTGAAAAGGATTTAACCAAAAATCCTCTTATCCTTGATGCAGTCAATTCCGAAAAACAACTGAACAAAGAACTAAATCTCTTCAATCAACAGGAAACGGATGATGACTAATTTTTTTATTCTATTTACTTAATGAACTTAACTAACTTAATTAACCTAACAAACTTAATGAACTCAATTAACTGTATCAAAATGTCAACGTTTTGTCATGATATTTTTTTGTTTTTGTAAATTCGTGTAATTTTTAAATTTAGTGTTTTTCCAGTGACATTTCTGTAATGCTCTTTAACATAAACTATTATTTATTACAGAATATCAAATTTCCAAAAATGTCAGTGAAAAATGACATCCCCAATAATAATTCCCCCTTAGAAAAGGGGGATAAAAGGGGGTTGTAAAAGAAGCGAAGTCCCTGCTTGTCAGCGATTTTATAGCAGGTATTTATTAAACATAAAACGGCGAAATTTTATTATTATAAGAGAAAACTCATTGTGAATGTCTATGAATATATGACGTTTACGAAAATTGCATTATATTGTTATATAATGTAATACAGTCT
>DATCHW010000006.1:0-1780 GCA_036508135.1 Ignavibacteria bacterium | reverse complement strand
CTTTTTTTTGTTTTCTCCTAACACCCGAAAGTGTTAGCCGAAATCAACAGGTTTTATGGTACTATTCTCTTTTCTATGACCGCCGCTTCCTTAAGAAGCTTTTCTATTGTATCGTCATTTCCCTGCGTTGTCAAGCTGTTTCGTTTTTTTATTTTTATGTTTTTCATTGCTCTATTCGAGACAGCTTTATAAGTATAATGTCTTTTCCTTCGCTTGTCAATAGCTTTTTCATCTTTTTTATTTTGACTATGAACCATTGATGCTAATATCCCAATATACTACTTTTCATTACATTCCAAAATCATATTCTAGTACATAATAGTACCTCAGGAAATAATGTTGAAACCAGATATCCATCTGATGCTATCGGTCAATTAAAATAATCAAGCAATATTTTTGTTGTTTCATCAGCACTTTGAAGCTGTATACTTTTATAGATGTCCCTCTTGCCCATCCGCTGAATGATTGCATACCTTTTGTAAATATCTTAAATCCTGGATTAGGATAATCCTCGTTATCATTTCCACTGATCCATTTTAAAAATTTGTTTATATATTTAGTTTTTCCAATGATTAATCCCGGAAATAATTTTATCATAAACATATTTGATAATTTTGAAATAGTTCCTGCCGGAGATAAATCTAATACTTTCTCTACTTTTTCAGGATGATAAATGGAATAACCCACCGCTAAAAATCCTCCTAAAGACCATCCTGCCAACAAAATTTTATTTAATTCTAGTCCATTTAATGTATCATTTAGCCAATTCATATAATCATCAAAGTCAATACTATTCGTATAATTTACTGTTCTATTCGGTTCACCAACGGTATCAATTAAATATATATCATATTTTTCTGCCTATGCTTCTATATTTCCATACCAACATAGCGATGAAAAGCCCATACAGTGCAAAATAACTATTTTCTTTCCATCAATCTTACCACATCTCATAACATGTGTTTTGCACCATTGGGTATCCACATATATTGATTCAACCTCAACAGGAAATTTTTCTATCTGCTCATCATAAAGTTTTAAAAATTCTAATTCCAACGCCCTACTTCTGAATGCCTCCATATTACTCCTTTTCCAGCAATTATATTATATTTAAACCATGTTGCTCATAAAGCAAAAATGTATTTATTTGAAATGACCGTGTTTGAATAATTTCATTCTAACATAAATATTAAGTAATAGCAGATATTTAGAACTATAATCAAATTGTATCAGTATCAATTATTGGTGTCCCTTTAATTAGGAGTTTGAGATGATTCAAAAAATAAAAAAACAACCCTCAGTCTTCGCTACGCTGCGCCGACCTTGGGGGCTTCGCCCCATAAAAAATAGTTCTTAAGCTCCTGATATTAAGCAAGCTTATATCAGAATGCTTTTTAATTGACGTTGGTTTGAAAAATGAAGATGTGCAACTCCATCTCTGCTATCGCTGCACCTTCGTCGCGGGCTTCGCCATAATACAACTCTTAAATCAACGTTTGTTTTACTCACTCATACGGTACTCAGTCTCCGCTACGCTGCGCCTTCGTCGCGTCAGTCGCCAGATGGCTCCCGACTAAAAAAATAAAGAAGATATAAAAACCAAAGTAAACTTGATTTTCATATCTTCTTTATTTTTTTACCGCATGGTTCGTTGTTTCGCGGAAAATATAAAAGCCCCGCAACGTCCTATCCTCCCAGGCAGTTACCCACCAAGTACTTTCGGCGCTGGAAGACTTTACTTCTGTGTTCGGTATGGGAACAGGTGTGGCCCTTCCGCCAT
>DATCHW010000005.1:0-27412 GCA_036508135.1 Ignavibacteria bacterium | reverse complement strand
AGACTGTATTACATTATATAACAATATAATGCAATTTTCGTAAACGTCATATATTCATAGACATTCACAATGAGTTTTCTCTTATAATAATAAAATTTCGCCGTTTTATGTTTAATAAATACCTGCTATAAAATCGCTGACTTTCGGGATCACCAACAAGAATAAAATTATTAATTATTTTCTGACTTGTATTCATTTTTTTATACATTAATTTTTCACTTATGAAGTTTAAATTAACAGCACCTTATCAGCCGACCGGAGACCAGCCGCGAGCCATAGAACAGCTCACGAAAGGTATTCTCCGGGGCGATAAATACCAGACTTTCCTCGGCATTACGGGTTCGGGAAAAACTTTTTCAATGTCCAAGGTGATTGAAAATGTCAATAAACCCGTTCTTGTAATGAGCCATAATAAAACCCTCGCAGCGCAATTGTACGGAGAGTTTAAGAGATTCTTTCCGGAAAACAGGGTTGAGTTTTTTATTTCCTATTATGATTACTATCAACCGGAAGCGTATATTCCTTCTACGGATACATATATAGCAAAAGACCTCTCCATTAACGAAGAAATAGACAGGCTTAGGCTGAGAGCAACAGCTTCCATTCTCGAAGGAAGAAAAGATGTAATAGTGGTTTCTTCTGTGAGTTGTATTTACGGAATAGGAGCTCCCGAAGAATATGCCGAGCAGGTACTCGTACTGAAAAAGAAACAAAAGATAACAAGAAAAGAACTTCTCACGAAACTTGTTGATATTCATTACATACGTGATGACATTGATTTCAGACGGGGTACATTTCGTGTAAGGGGCGACAGGATAGAAGTGATACCTGCTTATGAAGATGAAACAGGAATACGCATAGATATTTTCGGAAATGAAGTTGAAAATCTGTGTTACATCAACCGCCTCGACGGGCAGGTGGTAAGAAGGGATGAGAGCGTGTCTCTTTATCCGGCAAAATATTTTATCACGAACCAGAATAAAGTGGAAAGTGCAATATTTAATATACAAAAAGAACTCCAGCAAAGAGTAGAGTATTTTCAAAAAGAAGAAAAATATATCGAAGCCCAGAGGATAGAGCAGAGAACAAATTTTGATATTGAGATGATAAAAGAAGTGGGTTATTGCTCGGGTATCGAGAATTATTCCCGCCATATGGATGGAAGAGAGCCGGACTCAAGACCATCCTGCCTTTTCGATTATTTTCCTGATGATTTTCTTTTAATGGTGGATGAATCGCACGTCTCCGTCCCTCAGATACGCGGAATGTATAACGGGGACAGGTCGAGGAAGAAAACGCTTGTAGAGCACGGTTTCAGGCTGCCCTCTGCACTCGATAACAGACCAATGACATTCGAAGAATGGGAAAATGTGATAAAGCAGGTAGTGTTTGTTAGTGCTACACCCGGGTTTTACGAACTTGATAAGAGTGAAGGTGTGGTTGTAGAGCAGATAATAAGACCTACGGGCTTGCTTGACCCCGAGATACAGGTGCGTCCCGTTAAAAACCAGATAGATAACCTGATAGGAGAAATAAGGAAGCGAAGCGAAAAAGGCGAGCGAGTTCTTGTTACAACTCTCACAAAAAGAATGAGCGAGGACCTTACGGACTATCTTGAAGGAATAGGCATCAGGGTAAAATATATGCATTCGGAGGTCGAGACTATGGACAGGGTCGAAATTCTCAGAGGTTTACGGCTTGGGGAATTCGATGTGCTTGTGGGTGTAAACCTTTTACGTGAAGGACTTGACCTTCCGGAAGTTTCCCTAGTTGCTATTCTTGACGCCGACAAGGAAGGGTTCCTGCGCTCTGAAAAATCGCTGCTTCAGACTGCAGGAAGAACAGCAAGGAATGCAAACGGGCTTGTGGTTATGTATGCGGATAGAGTGACTGATTCTATGGATAAGGTTATAAAAGAAACCACTCGCCGCAGAAAACTGCAGGAAGAATATAATACTGCCAACAACATAACTCCGACCACTATATACAAGACCTATGAAGAGATAATGTCTGCCACCATTGTTGCCGATTCACGTTCTTCCCAGATGGAAAAAAAGAAAAAAGAGAAGCTAAAAAAAACGAGTTTGAGTATGATTACTGACCCGCTTTTTAAGAAAATAACAGATGACCAGAGACGTGAGCTCTTAGACCAGTTAAAAAAAGAAATGATATCTGCCGCAAAAGATCTGGAATTCGAGCGAGCCGCAGAACTCAGAGATGAGATAAACCGACTCAACAGCTAGGCATAATCACATCGTACTAATAAATTCCCCCTTAATAAAGGGGGTTGTGATATACTTCTCGTTACAATGCTCTGCGTTGTAACGTGTTTCAGTCTTTGTTAATTTCATCGTGATGTCAGGTTCTCTCTAGTTACAATGGTCTACCGTTCTGCAGCTGTTGCCGCATCTGCCTCTGTTCCAGCCACTGCCACTGCTCCTGCATCTGCCTCTGCTCCAGCCACTGCCACTGCTCCTGCATCTGCCTCTGTCACCGCTCCTGCCTCTGCCACTGCTCCTGCCTCTGCCACAGCTCCTGCCTCTGCCACAGCTCCTGCATCTGCCTCTGCCACAGCTCCTGCATCTGCCACTGCTCCTGCATCTGCCACTGCTCCTGCATCTGCTCGGAGGGGGATTAAAGGGGGTTGTGATATACCTCTCGTTACAATGCTCTGCGTTGTAACGTGTTTTAATAATTATATGTAAAACTCAAATATGGTATAAACGGTAAAACTTCAAGATCGATCGTGGGGAAAAAGACCAAACCGAAATCTCCGGCAACTTTTGTTCCGAAAAATCTTAAACCTACACTTAATAAAGTGGGAGCATCTTTTTCAAGGAAGACCCAGTTTTCTGTAATAAGCTTCACATTTTTTCCTGCCCTTAATTCACCACCGAGCATTAAAATACCCGATGTAGATACTTCGGTTTTTTCATAACTCGAATAGTTAAAATACGGATCAAATGTGTAATAATTTTTCTTTTCTCTTTGGAAAGCCAGCCCTGCCCCGAAAGAGATAGAATTATTGTTATTACCGGCAGTGCCAACACCATATAAAATGCCTGCATTCCAACCGCTGCCCGAAGTAATGCCGGTATATAAAAAACCAGCCGCTGCATAAAATTCTTTTGTCTGGACGGGTGTTACTTTTATATTTCCGTAAAACAGTTGTCCGACGCCTCCGGGGAAAAGCGTCATCCCTAAAGAAAGCGAAGCGTAATCCGTGATACCAATACCAAGCATCGGAAAGAAAATTTCCGCCGCAGAGAAATACCCTCTTCCATTGCCAATAGGTCTTGCTGTAGGTGCAACAAACAATCTCGATAGGTTAGGGTCATTCGTAACAACTTTCCCTTCGAATACTTCGCTTTTAGCTTTTTCAATACTTACAATTTTATCACGCGGAATTTTTATTTCCACACCGGAGGGTGTTATCAAATAGAGATGAGTTGAATCGGAATTAACAATTCTTCCGTCTATTTCGTTTTCGTCTTTTGTTGTAACCGTATAATAAGTGGCTGTATCTTTTAAATCCTTTGAAACTTTTTCGTTGTTTTCGATTTGCGTAATCTGATTAAACTTTACTTTGTACGTTTTATTATCATCTGTTTTTATTACACAACTAACCGAGTCTTTTTCCGTAATTATACCTTCGAGTTTATAATTACTGCTGATATAAATTGTATAATGATTACCAACAATAAGGTTTTCCGTGTTAACCTGCGAAGTTGCCGGGCTGCAAAGCAGAAATGTTTGTAACAGTAAATATGCTGATATAACAATAATTTTTTTCATAATTTCCCTTAATTATTGGTTTAATTAAAAATTAAAATTAAGTGTTTGTTTTAAATCTGTATGGAGACTTTGGCTGACGGGACATGTTCTCGCCGAGTGCTCGATAATTTGTTTTTCTTTTTTTGTATAGTTCTTGTGCGGGAACGTAAAATCAATTACAACTTCCGAAATTCTCCGGGGATTCTCCGCCATTACTTTTGTTATTTCAAGTCTTGTTCCATCTATATTAAAGTTGTGTGTTTTAGCGGCGAGTCCCATAATGGTAAGCATGCACGAGCCAAGTGCAGTGGCAATAAGGTCGGTCGGAGAGAATGCTTCGCCTTTTCCGTGATTATCAACGGGAGCGTCTGTGATGATTTCAATTCCCGAACGGATATGTTTTGCAATAGTTCTTAGTTCTCCCTTATATATTGTTTCTGCTGTTGTCATAATCTTTTTTTCTTAAAATATCTAAATTATTAACCTCATTAAACTGAAAAATTTAAAAATGTTTGTTGTAAAATTAAACAGTATGATTTTCCCGAATGTCATCAAAATGTAAAATTAATGTCAAAAAAATGTAAATAACGATTTTGCCGGGAGGAAATAAAAAGGGGTTGTTATAATTTCGCATTAATTTCCCTGCCGTTTACTGCAGGGGTGTGTGTATCCTGAAACCGGGCTTTAGCCCAAATACTTTATTCGAAAATCCGGTTTTCAAACAACCCCCCTGTTTTGGAATGTAAAAAAATCCCGGCTTTCATTAACGATTATTTTATTTGATTTATAAAAAGAATACTGTTAACTTTACAGCATTAATCAATACTCACAAATTCCATATAGCGTTATAAGGAAAACTTTTAATTTGTATTTATTGCAAATGAGTATAAATAGAAATTTTTAAACTTGTTTATACGTACATTGTTTAATTGTAATTTATTTAGGATGTAACTGAATAGAAAAGATGTAAATAAAACTAAATTTTCAAAATAGGGAAAATAATCTCTACCGGAAAATATAAATACCGGCTTAAACAAACTGATTACAACGGAAATTTTGCATATCACAATCTTGAAGGAGTAATTAAAATCGGAGTTCCGAAGAAATTTGAATTATCGCAGAACTATCCCAATCCGTTTAACCCGGCAACGAAGATTGATTTTAATTTACCGTATGACAGCAGGGTATCGTTGAAACTCTACGATATCAGCGGAAGGGAAGTGATGACGCTCGTTAACGAACAAAAACCCGCAGGTTTTTACACTGTGAATTTTAATGGCAGTAATCTTGCAAGTGGAGTGTATTTTTATAGAATCGTTGTGGGAGATCCCGAGGGTTCGGGACAGGCTTTTACAGACATAAAAAAATTAATGCTGATTAAATAGTAGAGGTTACTAAATTAATTTTCTTTCCCCTGAGTTTATTCCGATTCAATCGCGATAGGTCGAAGAGTTATGAAAATTCGGGGTATGCCATTCTAACGAGAGGAAAAGTACATCCTCCTAAATCCCCCCTTTTCTTCAAAGGGGGGCCGGGGGGTTTCCCTTCTCTTTTTTTCAGCAGAGTCTTTCTCGGATCAATCGATTATCAATTCTGAGAAGACTCTGCGTTCCCTCATTACCGGGCACCCTCTGGGTCATCCAGTTCTTCCAATCGTAATCTACGACTGCTCCTGCAACTGCTCCTGCAACTTGCAACTGCTCCTGCCACTGCCACTTTTTTTCTCCTCTGGTTACAATGTTCCAGCGTTGTAACCTTTGTACCCCTCGATTCGAAGGCATCCTTCGAATCGCAAACCCAACCCACGGTTTCAACTGTGGGAAAGTATAACAATAGGTTTTATATTCCCCCTTTTTAAAGGTGGATAGAGGGGGATGTTTTGCTCTTTCAGCGAAATCTGTTTAATCAGTTTTTTCAGTGATTCATTACTCATTGTCTGTTTGTCTATTTTTACATTCATTTTTACTTTATCATTAAGTATTTTTATAAATAATCTAAAACACCAAAAAATGAAAAGTAAAATTTTATTTATTTTAATATTCTTATGTGCTATTCCCCTTCTGGCGCAGAACACAGATTCCCGCAAGACAAATATGAAGAAAGCCTTCACAAGCGGAAACATCGTGAAAGAAATTAATATACTCCACTGGAACGATTTTCATGCGAAAAATAACCCTTACAAATATTCTCCGAAAAATGGCGACCCTTACAATATCGGCGGAACTTCAGGAGTGCTGGGATATTTAAATAAATTCAGAAACAAAAACTCACTCGTTCTGCATGCAGGTGATGATTTTCAGGGAACACCAATTTCATCTATCACACGCGGTAAATCACAGATAGAACTTCTGAACCTGTATAATCTTGATGCATTCGAAATCGGAAATCACGAATTCGATTACGGAATTAATGCTTTAGACTCGGATCTGATGCTTGCAAATTTTAACTATCTCTGCGGTAATGTACTTTCTGAATACACTAATTTCACATTCGGAAAACCTTTCCTGATAAAAGATGTCGAAGGTGTAAAAGTAGGAATTATCGGACTTGCCCCGGATGATTTATTCGGGCTTGTGGTTGTCAGCAATGTTAAAGGTTTGAGAATGCTGAACACTGACTCGATCCTTGTTGCGGATATCGCATATCTTAAAAATCAAAAATGTAACCTGATAGTGCTGCTTTCCCATGAAGGCGTTGATAAAGATGTTAAGTTAGCCGAAAAATATTACGGAGATGTGGATATAATTGTCGGCGGACATTCACACACCGCTTTATCCAAACCAAAAGTCGTAAATGGTGTTTTAATTGTTCAGGCAGGACACAGCGGAAGATATCTCGGAAAACTCGATTTGAAGGTAGATACGCAAAAAGACACAGTTGTGTCGTATTCAGGCGAACTTATTGAAACAAAGGAAGACCCGGCGATAAACGATGCAAATGCAAAGCAGATCGTGGATAATATGCTTGCAGAAACAGATAAAGAGCTGTCAAGAGTGATTGCAGTTCTTGAAGTTGACTGGACAAGAGGCAGAACGAAAGAAAGCAATATGGGGCAATATATCGCAGATGCCACCAGAATAAAAACAAATACTGATGTATGTTTTCTTAATTCCGGCGGAATAAGAAAAGACCTCCCGAAAGGAAACGTCACACTGAAAGATATATGGGAAATTTCCCCCTTTGGAAATACTATCAATGTTGTAAACGTGTCGGGTAAAACTTTATTGCAAATGATACGTAACAACATTAAGCAAAGAGTTCAGGAAAATCCCGGTGAAACGCCTGATTTACTGATTGTTTCAGGCATTTTAATTGAATATGATCTTTCAAAAGCAAAAACCGGTGCGGATGATTTTCTTGTGAGTGTAAAAGTCGGAGGTGCAGAGGTATCAGAAGAGAAAACTTATTCAATCTCTACAAATAATTATATGGCAGGACAGTTCAAGAAATTTTTCGGGGATGTGGAAGAGACGATTAATTTTACCGATACCAATTTGATTGACAGGGATATTATAATAGAACAGATTGAGAATTCAAAAATAATAAACAATCTTCCGGAAGAAAGAATAAAAGATATTTCTAAATAAAGCAATAAAATGGCAGAACCAAGAATCGTACATTGTGTAAAATTAAAAAAAGACCTTCCCGGTCTGAACAGACTCCCGGTACAGGGTGAGCTCGGGCAAAAAGTGTTTGATAATGTATCGAAAGAAGGATTTAAAATGTTTCTCGATTATTTTAAAATGGTCGTAAATGAATACAGGCTTGACCTTACTTCGCCCGAAACAGATAAGATATTCCTGGACCAGATGCAGGAATTCTTTTTCGGAGCAGGCGGAAAGCTGCCGGACGAATACAAAGAGCAGAAATAAATAAGTATAATAAGAATTTTGGATCTATCCTTAAGTTTTGAAAAATATTTACAGCTGCCCAAAGAGGAAGCGTTAAACGGGTATTCGGACGATAAGAATTTAAAATCGTTAAGTTATATACTGATTATAGTGTCGGGAATATTTATGATCACTACAATCGTATATATCGTTGAATTCGGATTTCTTTCACTCCCATCTATCTTCAGTTTACTTGCGTTCCTCGCTCCTCTTTCACTTCGAATATTTTTCGGAAACATTTTTTCAAAAAAAAATGTACGGAGAGCAGTTTATATTTTCCTGATTTCTTTTATGGCAGCTTTTATGCTTGTCCACTTTTTAGCCGATATTTCCAAACCGGTGAAGGAATCAGTAAATATCACAAAGGAAATACCCCCAAAGCCCCTTGAAACAAAAATTCAAAAAGAATCAAACGATGATGAGCCGGATATTACTATCGATACAAAAGTAAATTCAGATTCTTACACCGATATTATATTTTTGTTTTGTTTGTCAATTCTGTTTTTCAGGCTTACTCGAAACGAATTAATCCAGCTTTTCCTTATAGGATTCGGGCTGACTTTTGCAGTTCAGTTTATTTTTAAAGGAAATATTTCCTCCGGCAATATACCCAACTTAGTATTTTCCGTGATATTCTGTTCGATTGCGCTCCTGTCCGAATCAAAATACCGGAAGAAATTCTACAAGCAATATGATTATTTACAAACGAGGCATTCAGACAGCATCAGGATAAAACAAGAACTGAACTACGCACGGGAAATGCAGTTATCAATGCTGCCCGAGAGGAATGCAAAGATTGATGATATAGAAATCTCTGCTGTTTCAATACCGGCAACAGAAGTCGGCGGAGACTATTTCGATTATTTCAAGATATCGGAAAACAAGACCGGAATATTTATCTGCGATGTATCAGGGCATGGAGTCGTGAGTGCGCTTCTGCTATCCGGTTTAAGAAGCTGCATGCATTTAATTCTGGAGGATACATCCAATCCACGTGAAGTGTTTAACAAACTCAACAGAATGATACGCAAAACTCAGAACCGCCGGATGTTTGTTACGGCAATCTTTGCAGTTATCGATATTAAAGAAAATACCTGCTCTCTTTTCAATGCAGGACATCTTCCGCCCTATAAAATATCGGGAGAATCAAACGAACTTTTTAAGATTAAAAAACACGGACTCACACTCGGCGCAATGGATATACTCGAACAAAACGAAGGCGAAAGTGAGGTTATTTTTGAATTCAAAAAAAACGATAAACTAATTTTTTATACAGACGGTTTATCAGAGGCAATGGATCCCGCAAAGCGCGAGTTCGGATTTGAGCGGATCGAAAATTATTTAAACTCAAATGCCGATTTATCTTCGGATAAACTCCTTGAAAGTTTGCAAAAGTGTGTTAACGAACACACAAAGAATACACCTCAAAAGGACGATTTAACAATTTTAGTTATCGGGAGAAATTAAAATGAAGAAACCATCAGTTGGAATCATTATGGGCTCAGACTCTGATATGCCCGTAATGAAACAGGCAGCAGAAATTCTCGGTGATTTCGGAGTGGCTTATGAAATCAAAATAGCTTCCGCTCACAGAACGCCTGATTTTATGGCGAGCTATTCAAAGAACGCATACAAACGCGGAATAAAAGTGATAATAGCAGGAGCGGGTGGTTCTGCACATCTGCCCGGTATGAGCGCCGCATATTCACCACTACCTGTAATTGGCGTGCCGGTAGAGAGCAAGGCACTGAGGGGTCTCGATTCTCTTTTGTCAATCGTACAGATGCCTTTCGGCATACCTGTTGCAACAGTTGCAATCAACAATGCAAAGAATGCAGCACTGCTTGCAATAAAAATCCTTGCAACTTCGGATAAAAAATTACTGGATAAAATAATCAAATTTAAAAATAAGATTAAAAGAGAGTCTCTGGAAAAAAATAAAAAATTAAAATAATGTTTTTTTTATAAACTTTTCTATAAAAAATATTAAACTACTCTTATGGGAACAAGAAGACAATTTATAAAAGTAACATCGCTAATGGCGGCACTTTTGCCGTTCGGAAAATCTTTTGCTTTCACAAAATCATTCAGCGGAAAAACAACGAAGCCGATTGTGCTTTCCACCTGGAGTTTCGGAGTACCCGCAAACGAAGAGGCATGGAAGGTTTTAAACTCCGGCGGAAGAGCATTGGACGCAGTGGAAACAGGTGTTCAGATTCCCGAAGGTGACCCGAACGTCAGGTCTGTGGGATACGGCGGTTTACCTGACCGTGACGGACACGTTACGCTTGATGCTTGCATAATGGATGAATATGCAAACTGCGGCTCTGTTGCTTGCATTGAGAATATTATGCATCCGATTTCTGTTGCACGGTTGGTAATGGAAAAAACTCCGCATATAATGATTGTAGGGGAAGGGGCTCAGCAGTTTGCACTTGAAAATGGTTTTAAGAAAGAAAATCTCCTGACTCCCGAATCTGAACAAATATGGAAAGAGTGGCTTAAGAATTCAAATTATAAACCTAAAGATATTGACTCCAATCACGATACTATCGGTATGATAGCCCTTGACTCAAACGGAAATCTTTCCGGTGCCTGCACGACAAGCGGGCTCAGCTGGAAAATTCACGGCAGAGTAGGAGACTCTCCTATAATAGGTGCGGGATTGTTTGTCGATAATCAAGTAGGTGCCGCTACGTCAACCGGAATCGGAGAAGAGGTGATACGAATAGCCGGAAGTCATACGGTAGTGGAAATGATGAGGCAGGATTATTCACCGCTGGGGGCATGCAAAGAAGCTGTTGATAGAATCCTCAGAAACAAAAAGTTTAAAATTGCGGAGGACTTCCAGGTTGGGTTCCTTGCACTAAATAAAAATGGTGAGTATGGGGCATTTTCAGTAAGGGGCGGATTTGAGTATGCAGTATATTCAAACGAAGAAAAGAATATTCTGAAGAAATCAGAAAGCTACTTTTAAAACGAAAGTTAAAAATCCATACGAAATCTACATAATTAACGAAATGAGAGTATCAAATTCGAAGGTTCTCTCTTTTTGAATAGAAAGTTTTATTTTTTTGAAGTAACTTAAAGTTTACATAATTTAATCGTTTTTATATGCGAAAGTTTACTTTCCTGATTGTATTGAGTTTATTACTTACAATCTCTTTAGTTTTTGCCCAGCAAAAAGAAATTCCACAACCAACACTTCAAAAAATTGAAAAATATTTTCAAGAAAAAGGTGAAATTTATTTTAAGTTCCAAATATTTTCTAAAAACGAAATAAATACTCTGACAAAAATTATTTCTATAGATAATGTTAAAGGGAATGATGTATATGCTTATGCAAATCAGAATGAATTTAATGATTTTGTAAAACTCGGTTATAGTTTTGAATTGCTTCAGCTTCCTTCTGAAACAGCAACAGGATTGACAATGAGCGATAATCTTGACCAGATTAAAGCATGGGATGTTTATCCGACTTATGACGAGTATGTAACAATGATGAACGGATTCCAAATTAATTATCCCGGAATATGTAAGTTGGTTAATATCGGACCCACTGCTTCGGGAACAAGAAATATATATTTCATAAAAATAACCGACAGCGTTAATGTAAGAAAACCAAAACCACGTTTTATGTTCACTTCAAGTATACATGGTGATGAAATTACCGGTTACGTTTTGATGTTAAGACTAATTGATACTCTCTCTAAATCGTATGGTGTAAATCCGCAACTTACAAGTTTATTGCAGAATGTGGAAATTTGGATAAATCCGCTTGCTAATCCCGACGGAACATATCACGGCGGAAACAATACAGTGACCGGTGCTACAAGGGGAAACGCAAATTCCATAGACCTTAACAGAAATTATCCTGACCCCGCAGCAGGACTGCATCCGGATGGTAATTCCTGGCAAACAGAAACGGTCAACTTTATGAATCTTGCAACAGCAAACTATTTCAACTTATCAATGAATTTTCACGGCGGTGCACAGGTTTTTAATTATCCCTGGGATACCTGGTCAAGGTATCCCGCTGATGACTCCTGGTACATTCAGGTAGGAAAACATTTTGTAGATACTGTTCATTTAATTGCTCCGAGTTATATGGCTGATAATCTCGGTTATCCCAACTATCCCGGAGTAGTTGATGGATATGCCTGGTATAGAGTAACAGGAGGAAGACAGGACTTCATGACCTATTTCCGGTACGGAAGGGAAATCACGTGTGAAATTTCGAGTAACAAAATGCCTGCTGCCTCGACACTTCCGACATATTGGAATAATATCCACAAGTCATTCCTGAACTATATTAAAGAATCTTTATATGGTGTCAGAGGTATTGTAACGGATTCAATTACAGGGACAAAACTAAAAGCAAAAGTATATATCTCGGGTCATGATACCGATAGTTCCTGGGTCTATTCCGATTCGGTCAGCGGTGATTATCATAGATTTATAGCTACAGGAACATATCCCCTGACTTTTTCTTCTCCCGGATATTATTCAAAGACCATCTCTGGCGTATATGCAAAAATTGATTCAACCACAATTTTGAATGTGCAGTTAAGATCGACTATTTCGGGAATTTCGGGAAACGAAAACAATTTACCAAAGGAATTTGAATTAATGCAGAATTATCCGAATCCATTCAATCCCTTTACGATAATTGAGTTTAATGTTCCGTCAAAATCAAAAGTTACTTTGAAAGTATATGATTATCTCGGCAGAGAAATAGCCACACTTGTTGATAAAGAACTTGAACCGGGAAAGAATGCTGTAACCTGGAGTGCAGTGAATTATTCAAGCGGTGTATATTTCTACAAACTTACTTCGGGTAATATTACTCTTTCAAAATCAATGCTGATGATTAAATAACGATAGTTATTTAATCAAAGCCCTCCTCTCTTTTTGGAGGGATACTTATAAAGTAAAAATATTTGCCGAAAGCAGGATTTTTAAAATACCGTTGAGTTTCCGGTGGCATTTTTTGTTTAGTTTATAAATCTTGATGATTTGTTTTAATTTATTTATTTTAAGTCTATAAAAAAAAACTATGGGAAAAAAGGCAGTAATAACATTGGTAGTGTTCATGACACTTGTAGCACTTTTCATTGGATATTTGATCATAAAGAAAAATATCAATTACGATTCTTCGAGAAACGGGACTGAAGAAGCAGCTTCTGAGAAAAAACTTCAATATCGCCTTGCTTATAATGATGTAAAAGGGAATATGACACAAACGATAGCCCTGAATAAAGGTGCGGCTATTTTTGAGGTTGACCACAAAAGTGACGGAAAATATCTCTTTCTGCTGAAAACTACTCAGGGAGATTCTGTATTTGAAATTGCCAAAGGCGAAGGAGATTTTTCAATACAGAGAACATTTGAAGTGCCGGAAACAAAGGCATACCTGCTTGAAGTATTAACCTCCGGAACCTGGAGCTTTAGGTACAGGTAAATTTATCAGAGTTTTCTTTTCATAGCGGCAATTTTTGGCATTAATTCTTCTTTGTATTTCGGATTTAAGTCTATCGCTTTTTCGAAGTCTTTAATTGCCTTTTCGTAATTCTTGATCGTCACATAAGCACCGCCGCGATTATAATATCCTTTTGCAAGTCTCGGATCTATTATTATAACCGAATCATATTCTCTTATTGCCTGCCAGGGATTATCGATGGTCTCATACACAACCCCCCTGTTAAAGAAAGCAATTGTATCCCGCGGTTTTAATTCTATAACTTTTGAATAATCCATCAGGGCGGAATCATAATTTTTCAATCGTTGGTGAGCCGTTCCTCTGTTCTGATAAGCGGATTGATTATCGGGAACAACCGCAATGTAACGGTTGTAATCGTCGATAGCTTCCCTGTATTTATTAATGTTCTGAAAATGATTGCCCCTGTCAAGATAAGGTCCCGGTATTGCAGGATTTGTACGGATAAGGAGATTTAATCTCTCAAATTCTTTCAGGTTTTCTACTTTATAAATACTATCCCTTGGAATACTAAATCCCATATGCCAGTTATCAATTGTGTCCTGATATTTAAAATAACCTTTACCATAAATATCAGTACTGTCACCCGTCATGTGAAGAGTGTCATTAAAAACGACAGTATCTTTTCCCGTATTGGGTTTACCGGTTTCGTTGTTTTGCCGGCAGGAGGAAAAAGTGATGCTTAATAATGCAAGTGAAGCAAAAATTAAATATTCAATTCTCGTTTTCATATGAAAGTATTTTTATATAAAATAAGGGGCAGTATAAAATTAACCTTTCTTTTCCGAACAAACAATATAAGATTGAAGTTCTTTTTAAAAACTATATAAGTAAGATTAATATTAAAAACCGCCCCCAATAGCGGGAGATTATTATTTGTACTTAACTGTCAGATATGCATCTGTGATCGTATAATTAAAACAATCTCTTACATAAACGTGATAATAACCTGGTGAATAGAATGTAACTTTTTTCCAGAACCAAACCCAGCTACTCGTTAATCCTGTGTGGTCTATTGTGGTGTTATATGTTTCGTAGTTGTTATAGTCCACATCATATAGTTCATACGCTACATACGAGCATCCGATTTCATACGGCAATTTTATAAGAAAATAGAAATATCCGCCGCCGCTCGGAATATAAAAGGTGCTGCTCGCACCAATTGCATTTCCATTGTCATCTACTCCTTCGCAGAAATATAGTGATTGCGAGAACGAAGTTTTGGAAATTAAAAATAGAACAAAAACAAAAGATAAAATGGTCAATGTTCTTTTAATCATTTGTGTCTCCTTTCAAGTTTTATTTGATAAAAAGTTAAATAAAAAAAATTAATTTTCATAACCAAATATTTCCACAGAATTCAGATTGAGAACCAGCCGCTATTTTTTTGAAATTCCGGTATCGATCTTGTTTTTATCCCGGTGTATAATAATCCGGTATTTATTATCTTTAACATATTTGTAGTAAAATTGTTCCAAATCATGAATGTAATAATTTAACACTTCTATTATTTAATTAAAACGACCTCCGGTTTGAAGAAATCATCATTAATTAGTTTTTTGTAAGTTTCTATGCTCTCCGGCGAGGAATCCAAACGCATATCGGAAATACTTCCGTTTTCATTCTGCCATTTTGAATTCCAGTAACTGATTGCTTTTATTCGCGGATATCTTTCGTTTATCAGTGATTGAAGTGCATTCCGAATCCATTCCGGTTTATTAACTATCCCGGGATCTTCAATCACTCCGAATTCAAGAACTGCAAGGGGTTTGTTTTCTGAAACGTTACAAATCTCATCATAACATTCATCCATAATATCCGTAAACTCTTTTTCTCTTTCATCCGGTACCTGAGCTCCGTAAATACTCACTCCAATCCAGTCAATATAATCATCACCGGGATAATAAGCCCGCATTGTATTCCACTTTTTTTTAGGTATAGAATTACTGTTTACGTGATATACCCACGTCACATTATTCACTCCTTCGTTTCTGAATATATCTATAATATGTCTGTAGGCATCGCGGAATCTTTCGGGACCGTCGTATTTTTTCGGATTGCCGTATTCTTTCTTATTTCCGCCGCCGTTATATTTCCCGTTCCACGAAAACCAGTCGCCATTCATTTCACATCCGAATTCTATCATTAAGGGAGATTTTGTTTCTTTCGCATCTTTTGCATATTGAATAAATTCTTTGTCAAATATTCCGTCGATTATTTTCTGCAGTGTGTAAACCGGATCGGGAGCATTTTCTATAAAATCACTACGTGGCATCATTCTTATAAACGGAATTTTTCCAAGGCTTGAAATCAACTCAACTTCGGTTTTCGGGAATTTGATTCCCCTGAACCAGTTATTCGAAAAATAAACCCATACCAAGTGATTTCCCGTAAGTGAATCGAAGCCGAGTATTCTTTCTTTCGTTACGCTATCCTCCGTTGCACCCATATTCGGGAAAGCCCCGTGATACATTCCTTTTACGGGAGGCTCGAGTTTGAAATCCTGCGAAAAAACAGTATTTAACGAAAACAATATTGCGACAAAGATGAAAAAACTTTTTTTCACTTTCCTTCTACCCAATCCTTCATCCAATCCTGATAAAGCACCGGACCGAATTCCGTTGTTTTATATTCCGCTGCATTATTCAGTCCAAAGGGGTCCTTGCCGAAGAATTCAGTAATTTCTCTTTCAGATTCAGCCCTTGCAACCACCATTCCGCCTTTTTGGTCAGTTCGCCTGCCGGAAAACAAAAGTAATCCTGTATCATATCCGGTTTTCAAATACTCACGATGTAAAGATGAGATTTTCATTATTTCTTCTATCGGCTTTGTGTAAACTATTTCCACTATAAAATGTTTCATATATTGGAACAATTAATTTATATAACCGTTAAAACTATGACTTTAAGTTATAAATTTATTGCATTAAATTAAATTACTAACAATTAAATTGAAAAGGAATTATTAATGAAGAATAAAATTATTTATTTCGTATTATTAACTTTTGCTTTGACACTGTCGGTCAGTCTTACATCCTGCAATAATGCAGTTGATGTAATTACTGACTTAGTTTACAACAAAGTTACTGCAAAAGACAGGCTCGACTCCGCAAACGCACAAGCAGTCAGAAGATACGGTCCGAGTGCACAATTAGTTTTGGTTCTCGGGCAGAATGTAATATTCGAAGGTACAGATAAAGGCAGAACGGATATTTCTATAATTTCCGGATTTTCGGATCCGAATAGCCTGGGAGCCTGGATTTATGTTTTTAAAAAACCCGGTACTGATACACTTGCCGTTTATACTCCCGACCCTACTCCCGGTGCAAGGAACTGCATAGAACTGACAAAAATTTTCAGTATGGGAACAATATTAGGGCTGATAGCCGATACCTCAGCAAGGAATATTGTATCAGGAGCAATATCACTGATAAACAACTCAAGCTTTAAAATCGTAACATCAAGCTCAGCCCTGGTTGATAGTGATACTTCTCTTGCATACGCCAATGTATCCAATCCCGTAATCAAATTTAATTCCTCGTTTGTTCCAAGCAGCAGTTCCATAAACGGAAACAGCTTTTTCACGGGTACAATTACTTCAAAAACGGTGAATATGTTTTTAATACCTGCTGCAGGAACTCTTAATTTGCCTTTTTATATTACGAATCTGTTAGGTTTTCCGAATGACCTTTGGGTTGTCAACTATAAAAAAACTACAGGTAGTGCATCAGAAAACCTGATACTCGGAACCGTTGTAGAAAGCAACCAGCAAATGGGTATCACATTACTCGGACTTGTAAGTAAAGCAATTAATTTATCGAAGTTTGTAACTGGTAAGTAACTTATAAAAAGTCTGCACCTTGATTAAAGGATTAAAAGATTATCATGAGAAATTTCTTAATCAAGAAAACCATTAATTTGAACAAAACATAGGCTCGAGAAGAGTAGATTTTTTTGTAGAAGGTCTGATAATGGTCGAACTAAAAGCAATAATAAAATTAGAAGATGTACATTTAGCTCAGGCAATTAATTATTTGGAAGCTTATAATATGGAAGTAGGTTTGTTAATCAATTTTGGCTCCAAAAGTCTTGAGTTTAAAAGAGTACACAATAATAAATTCTGAACAAAGTCTGAAACTTGATTAAAGGATTAAAAGATTATCACGAACTTTTTTTAATCAAGTAAATCCTTAAATCCTGTAAATCAAGGTTCGGACTTACAATTTTCTTATCCACCTGCTGCGGGAGGAGTGAACACCCTTGCGGCGAGTTCGGTATCAATCATTAATAATCCCTGTCCATCATTGCCTATGAGTTTAAGTTTGCTCAATATTTTGTTCACGTTTGACTCTTCCTCTACCTGCTCATCAACGTACCACTTCAAAAAGCTCGAAGCGGCATGATCATTTTCTTTTAAAGAAATATCCATCAGTTCATTTATCGATTTTGTTATGAATTGTTCGTGTTCGAGAGTTTTTTCAAACGCATCAATAATTGATTTGAATTCTGTGGGCGGACCTTCAATAGGTTTTAAAAGTACTTTTCCGCTTCTGTCATTTACGAAGTTGAACATCTTCATTGCATGGAAATGCTCTTCCTGCGTCTGTACCATGAAGAAGTTTGCTACACCGTCCATCTCCTGAGAATAACAGTAAGCCGCCATTGAAAGATAAATATATTCCGAAGCCAACTCTTTATTGATTTGTAAATTAAAAGCATCCTGAAGTTTTTGTGATAACATATTTTATTTCTCCTTTTTTAATAATTAAGTTTTTAAACTTAATAAATAATTTCTTTTATTTCTGTTTAAAGCAATTTGATTAAAACTGTATTTTTTCGACGGTTGTTCCATATATCACATTATCTATAACATCAAAACCCTCTTTAACAATCCCGAAAGAAGTGTATTTGCCGTCAAGATGATAATGCGGAGAATGCATTATAAAGAACTGACTTCCTTCAGTATCTTTCCCTGACGAAGCCATTCCAAGCACTCCGCGGACAAATGAAAAATCCGAAAACTCACTTCTAATGCTGTATCCGGGACCTCCTTCGCCTGAATTTGTAGGGTCGCCGCCTTGTATTACAAAATTAGGGACAACACGATGAAATATTGAACCTCTGAAAAAATTCTTTTGTGCAAGTTTTACAAAATTGATACAGGTAAAAGGTGCAATTTCCGGATAGAGTTCCAGTTTCATATCCCCGGCATCTGTGTAAATAGTAATATATCTGTTCTGATATATTTTCTGAAGCATATCCCAGTCAAAATCCGTATAAACTTTTGCCGTGGTTTTATAAGTTTTTCCCGTGATTTTTTCAAGAGCCTTTGCAGATGCTGATGCAATTTCGTATTTGTCCGAAGAGAGTTTTTTTTCTAATACATCGACAATATTCGCTGATTTCATTTCACCGAAAGAATCTATAAAAAGTAACATCACATCAAAGTCAGAATTTTCATTCAGCTCTCCAAAATCGAAACTAATAATAGCATTTGTCTCTTCGCGATAGTCGAGATAAAGACTGTCTTTCAGAGCATTCAGGCAGAGGGATACCAGCATAGGATCCTTTGAACCGGTGAATTCAGAGTATATCAATCTTGCAATATTCAGGTTTTCCGCATCAAGCTTATCATCCAGCATAGTTATCATTTCAACAAATGCACGGTAAAGCCTGAGCAGATCTTTGCTTCCTATAAGTTTAGTGTTATCTACATTAAATTTTGTACCGTATCTTTTCACCTCAGAAGAAATTGAATCCCGTACTTCCCTGTAAACCATTGCATCATTAAAGTAACCAAATGCTCTTACGATAAAAGGTTTCACGTCATAATCATCAGATTCATATAAAAATCTGAATAAAGTTTCTTTTCCATCATCCTTGAAAATCATTCCGTATGAATTCACCGCCTCACCAACTTCCTGCCAGTCGAAATCGTTATCCGGTGTGAAATATTTTTCAAGTATTGTTTTCACATCGCCCGTATTCTTATTCTTATCCTTTTGGTCTGAAAATAAACTTCCTAGAATGTTCAACGCGGTTAATTTTACATTCGGATTTTGGTCGATAAGGAGTATATCAATTGTACTGATTAACTTTTTATCAAGGAAATCATCGGAAACAGTTTTATACAGTACCAGTGAATTAAGGATATTAATTTTTACCCTCCAGTCACTTTCTGTTTTGATATTCTCAAGCAACAGGTTAATATCATTTACATCAACGAGTCTTGAAAGTGCGTTTACTGCCCACATCCTGATTTCAGGCTCAGTAGAATTAAGCATATTTAATATTTCGTTTCGTGCCTGTTGCAGCAAATCTTTATCCGCCGTGCGCCAGAGTGCATAGGCAGTTCCCTTAAGAACTTCAGCGTCCTGTGATGTACTTGCGAGTATCTTCAAAAAAGATACAGAATTTTCATTTCTTATTTTCCTTATGGCAAATCTTGCTATCGAAATTGCTTTTGCAGAAAGTATTTTATTATCATCCGAATACAGATTTACGACTTGCCCGAGTTCTGTTTCCGAACCGGTCTTTCCAAGAGCATTGAGAATTGAAATCAAGGCAGCGGGGTCTTTTTCATTTCCAAGAGCCTGTGATAAATAATTTATTGAAGAAATGCAGGGAATCTGCCCGAGTGCAAACGCAGCTGCGGAACGGATTTTCGGATTTGAATTTGTCAGCATTTCTCCCGTTTTATCAACCGTGTTTTCGTCAGCAATATTTGCAATCGCATAAAGCGTCTTAATCACAGTATTTTCCTCTTTTGAATTCAGGTAATTCAGGAGTTTGTTATTTTCCCCAAGCGAGCGGGTATCCTGCAGTATAAGGATATCTTTTTCATCGTCTGTAATAGACTGAGAAAAAGCATTCATAGAAAAAACAAAAAAAAGAATAAAACATTTTAGAACATTATTCATATATATATTAATTTATATCACTATTTTTAATATCTGAGGCTAAAGCCCCGGACAATTATCTCAATATTTTCTACTTCCCCAGCAATTGAAACATATTTTTTTTATATGCTTCAACTCCCGGCTGGTTGAACGGATTTACATCCAGTAAATATCCGCTAACAGCACAGGCTTTTTCAAAGAAATAAATCATTTCACCCAAATAATATCCGTTCAATTCCGGAATATTAATCCTCAAATTCGGAACCCCGCCTTCTATATGTGCCATCACGGTACCAAGCATTGCTTTTTCATTTATTTCGTTTATTCTTTTTCCTGCGAGATAATTTATCTCGTCGAGATTGCTATCGTCATAAGGCACTTCTACCTCCTTCTTTGTTTTCTCAATCCATATAACGGTTTCAAAAATATTTCTTGTACCTTCCTGTATCATCTGTCCCATAGAATGCAGGTCTGTAGTATTATTTACACCTACGGGAAAAATTCCCTTTCCTTCCTTGCCTTCGCTTTCGCCGTATAACTGCTTCCACCACTCCGTAAAATAATTTAATGACGGATTATAATTAGCAAGTATTTCAATCATTTTCCCTTTTGAATAAAGCAGGTTCCTTAAAACCGCATAAAGGTCTGCCGAATTTTTATCCAAACTTTTTTCACTCAATAAAAAATTCTGCATATATTTAGCACCTTCAAGAATTTCGTCAATATTGATTCCTGCAGCAGCTATCGGAAGCAAGCCCACCGGAGTGAGAACCGAAAACCTTCCGCCTATATCGTCCGGTATCGCGAAAGTTTCATAGCCCTCTGCATCCGATAATTTTTTTAATGCACCTTTTTCTTTGCCGGTGACTGATAGGATCCTTTCTTTTGCTTCATTTTTTCCATACTTGTAAATCAAATGCTTTTTAAACAATCTGAACGCTAATGCGGGTTCTGTTGTAGTCCCCGATTTTGAAATTACAATCAGTGAGTAATCCCTGTTCTCCAAAAATTTCAGCATATCGGCGAGGTAATCTTCACTAATATTCTGACCGGCATATAAAATCAGTGGATTCTCCCGTTCTTTTTTCTTTAAAGAGAAATTCATATTATCGGAAAGTGCATCAATCACAGCTCTTGCACCGAGATATGACCCCCCAATTCCTATTACGACTATGAATTTTGATTTTTCTTTTAATTTTTCGGCGGCATTTTTTATCTTATTTATTGCTTCTTTGGCGGTGGAAGCGGGTAAGTCGAGCCAGCCTAGAAAGTCACTTCCTTTCCCTTTCCCGGAATAAAGTAAAGCATTTGAATTACTCACTTTTTGAGAGTAGCTGCTTATTTCTGCTTCAGTCAGGAAATTTAAAGAACCGCTGTAATCTAAGTTTATATGATTCGCCATAATATTTTTCTATATAATATATGTTTTTATTTTGTTATAATTATATATACTTTTCGGTGTTTAGATAGAACTTGTTATTGATTAATCATTTTAATTATTAAGTTAAATATTATTAATCAAATATACAGTTATAAAATTTAATCGATTTATTAAAAAAAAACGGTTCAATACTTGCCGTATTTTGTTAAACAAATAATTTACAAAATGATGATAAAGTGTAAAACTTGCGGCGCAGATAACTCGGGTGACTCGAGGTTCTGCATAGTTTGCGGTACGCCTATTACAAAGGAAAGTACCATAATGTGTCCGAACGGACATATCTATGATTCAACTTTGGCAAAGTGCCCTTATTGCCCCTCTTCCGATCTTCAGGAAATTATGGGCTACGGAAAAACGGTAAGCAGTGATGCGGCAAAAACGATTGCCAGCTCCGGTCAGGAACCGGCTACGCGTATAATGGGCGAATCCAATAAGCCAGCAGAAAAATTCCAGGGAAATAAAACCATTATTACAGGTGAAGACGGTGAACCAGCTCCAGGAAATACACGGAAACTTGTCGGCTGGCTCGTTACTTTCAGCTGGAATAAAAACGGTGACGATTATAAACTGTATGAAGGCAGAAATATTATCAGCGGAGGCGCTGAAGGTGATATACGGCTGAACGACCCGGCGGTCTCCTCTCCGCACTGTTTGATACTTTTCCGTGACGGAAAGTTCAGGATCAAAGACCAGCTTTCAACAAACGGAACAAAAATAAACGGAGAATCCATGGATGAAGGCGAACTTAAAGACGGAGATATCCTTAAACTTGGAAAAACAGATTTAAAATTCAGAGCTTTATAATCAAATTTATTACCCGGAGTTTATCATGAAAAAAGTATTACTTCTGTTTACTTTCTTTTTACTTTTCACTCTTAACGCGTTTTCTCAGGATACGTTGTTTCTCAATATCCGCGAAATTGATGCAACTCAGTTTGCGAAAATCAAACTCTTCCTTAATATCCTGGATACTAAAGGAAAACCCGTACTGAAAATTGATGCCGGTTCAATTACGATAGAAGAAAAAAACACAGGCAAAAGGATCAAACCGGAATTAAACAATTTCTACGAATCGGAAAAAGAGGGAATTGCAATTTGTTTCCTCCTGGACGCTTCTCCGTCTATGGAAGAACCGGTGAAGTATGTTAAATCGGGTCTGCTGAGCATCCTTGACAGTTTAAGAAAGCAGGATAAAATTGCTATCGGCTTTTTGGGCGATTCGCTCGTGCGTGTATCTGACTTTACAACTAACAGGGGTATCACACGCGATAACCTTAATCTTATAAATGCTGCGGAAAAAGGCGGCAGCAATATTTTCAAAAGTATCATAGATGCTCTCAGGTGGATAAAAGACCTCGATTCCCCAAAAAGAAAAATCCTCGTTGTTATAAGTGATGGAGACGATACATATAAAGAAATATCAACCGAAGACGTTATTAAAGAAGCAAAAAAGAGCGGGGTAACAGTTTATACAATCGGCGCCATTGACCGTAAAAGCGATACAAGAGGCACTCTGGTGAATATGGATAAAATTGCCGAATCCACCAAGGATAAAGGCGGCAAGTATTATGAAATATCGAAAGCAGAGGATATCAAGAAAATAATTCCGATGATATATGACAGGATAAAAGAAGAATATGTACTTTCTTACTGGAGCTGTGCAAAAGAAAATGATACTGTGAATATCTCGCTTGAAGTGAAAAAAGAGAAGTCAACAAATTACATAGACTACAGCTATTTTGCAAAAGAGAAAAATCAGGACCCTCCTGTTCAGGAATGCAAGAAAAAAGAACTTCTGATAGGTATAATCGTTATCGGTGTTCTGATAATAGCACTCGCAATTTTTCTGATTCTGAATATTCTGAAAAAGGGCAAATACCGCAAGGAGAAGGACAGGGAAAAAATGCTTCGTGAACAGGAATCGATGGAAAATCAGCAAAAATATGATGGCTTGTATAACCAGTATCAGGATATTTTATCGCAGATGGATAACCAGAAATTTGTTTCTGATTCCGATAAAGAAAAAATTATGAAACTCGAGCAGATGATGAATAATGCTTCAAAAACAATGGTAGGTGTGGTTCCGAAACAAATTGACGTGAGAAGAAGAACGATGATATTGACCAAATCCCCGGAAACCTTTGCCGGAGCATCTTCCGGAGCAATACACTCTCTTACGGTAATGAACGGCAGGCAATCCGGGCAGCAGGTGCAGGTGCAGGAATTTGGAGTGCTTATTGGAAGAACGGAAGGTCAGTTAATTTTACAGGATGAAACTGTTTCCAGAAGGCACGCACGAATCTATTTTGAAAATGGGAAGTATAATATAGAAGACTTTAACTCGACAAACGGAACTTTTGTAAATGGAAGAAGGATATCCGCCTCGTCTGTAAATCCGGGCGACATGATTAGGGTCGGGAATATAGAGTTACAATTTAAATAAATTAAAAGATTATTCAATGAGCAGTCAAAACTCGAACGAGCGTTTACAGGTTTCTTTTGGAAATAAATCCGACGTAGGGAAAGTCCGTCAGAAGAATGAAGACTATATGGAAAAATTTCTCTGCGACTTCGGGGATGTCTTTGTAGTGTGTGATGGAATGGGCGGGCACATAGGCGGAGAGGTAGCTTCCCGCCTTGCGGTTTATACGATAAAAGAATTTATGACTGAAAATCCTAAAGCGATTACTGAAACTTCCACACTTATAAAAGAAGCTATGATTGCCGCAAATGATGCACTTCATAATAAAACAAAAGAAAATCCCGACCTCAAAGGAATGGGAACTACCTGTGTAATTCTTGTTCTTAAAAATGGCAACGCATATATTGGTAATGTGGGAGATTCAAGAATGTATATGATTCGCGGCGGAGCAATTCATCAGATTACAAAAGACCAGTCTTTTGTACAGGAGCTCGTTGACCAGGGAATAATCTCTTATGAAGAAGCCGAAAATCATCCCCGCAGGAACGAGATCCTTCAGGCACTTGGTGTGAATATGAAATTAGAGCCGCAATTGAATCCCGGCGGGATGAAGATTTACAAAAATGATACATTCATACTTTGCAGCGACGGGCTTTCCGGTATGGTAAGTGATAAAGATATTCTCAATATCACCGGGCAATCCGAACCTATGGATGCCTGCGAGAAACTTGTATCTCTTGCAAATATGAACGGAGGAACGGACAATATAACATTACAAATTGCAAAGATAATAAACGGGGAAATTCTGCCTGACGATTTAAAGAATATTCCGCCTCAGGGCTCATTATCAAAAGATATCATCCCGCCCTCTCCGGCGCGTTTCGATAAGACAAGAGAAATTGGTAACGAAAGTGATTCCGGCTTTGGACTATCTCAAAAGAAAAAAAGCAATACTATGCTCTACATAATAGGCGGTGTACTTGTACTGGCTATGGTTATGATTTTCCTGTGGTATTTTTTCCTGCGCGGGAAAGGTGGAACAGAAGAAATCCTGACTATGGAAAAAACACAGGTCGATGAAAGCAACAAAGAATATAAAACCATAACTGAGAAATTAAACGGATTCCTGAAAGAAAAATTATACAGGGGAAAAAACATAGATGACAATTTAAAATTTCCCGCGGATATTAGATTCGAAAAATTTATGTATAAGCCGGATCGGGATTCCAAGCCTAAAGAGATTGGATTCTCCGATTTAAAAAGCGACATAAAAACACGTGACCTTTGGTTGATTGAGTTAAAAGGTCTCACTGTTGATAAAGGTGTTTATAACTACAAGATGTATCTGAAGGTGGGGAATAAAGATGAGCGTGTTCCTTATGAAATTATCATAAACAGAATAGACGATAATATTTTAGAAATAAATGAAATTCTTTATTATGTACCCCCGACTGAACCGGTAAAAGAAGAGAACCGCGAAACATCAAAACCGAAAACACAAACCCAGCAAAAAGAGCAGACCGATGGTAAAGATGACCAGCAGAAAAAAAACGACGAAACGGTAATAGACAAAACAAAAAAAGAAGGTGAGAAAGTAAAAGAAAAAGTTGAAGAGAAAATTGATGATGCTAAGAAAAAATTACCCGGAGATGAAAAGTAATTAAACGGATTTTATTTGTCATATTTCAAAAGTTAAATTTGCAATTATGTTTTTATTGATTTTGTTCCTGCTTCTTAATACTTCCTTATTTGCGAACACGGGTAAGGGAACGGAACCCCCGCCAAAACTGGAAATTAAAATTCTTGCTTCCAGAATTGATCCTATAAAAATAGGGCAAAAGGAAAAACTTGCAATATTTGAATGCGAATTTCAAAACGGTTCAGGTGAAACCGCAAAGGATATTTACAAAAGAATCTATATTAAAGAGGGAACAAAACTATCGGAAATTTTCTATGTAAGTCCTGTATTAAATAAGAGTTTAGAACCCGGGAAATCAGTTACCGGAGTAATTGCATTTAAAGCCGTAAATACAATTCAGCCGTATTCGGTATTTGTTAAAACCGGTGAAAACGAAACAAAAGAATTTCCCCTGTCAGATGCAGATATCATTGGAAATTTTTCAGAACCCTATTCAAATCTTGAACAAACAGCAATACGAGTGAAAGTAAAATTTGAGACCGGTGATTTTTCCGAGGTGGTAAAATATGATTCCATTAAAACTCAACTCGAATCTGATGACCCTTACGTGAAAGAATTATATATCAAGTACGAATTAATGGCTGATTACAAAAACTACAAAGAAAAAATTTACGAAGAAGAATATAACGAATTCAATTTATTATCTTACAGATTAGGAAACAGGGAATCTTTTTTTCTTAAGAAAAAATTTATCCCCGCTGCTAAAAAACGAGGTTTCGAATTTTACGATAAAGACGAATACGATTCCTCGTATTATTATCTTGCGGGAATCATTTCTGCAGATACATCTTATATATTAACTAATAATGAATTTAACGATGCCATTTACGCCTATGCATTCTCTGCTACAAGAGTATGGGCAAAAGATACCGGTGCGGTGAATATTAACACCGCCTTAAATTACTTAGATAAACTCTCGAAGAATACTGCATATCAGAATAAATGTAAGGCAATATTGCAAATGGGGAATATATATTACCTCATATTTAATAACTCCGGAAGAAAAGATGCCGAATCAAAAAATAAAGCAATTGATTATTATACTAACGTTCTCAAAGAATCAGCGTGCTCCGATTCCCAAAAAACAAAAGCCACCGACAATATAAACTTACTCATCAAAGGCGAATAAAAAAGAATATAATATTAAAATCAACAACTCATCAAGTGACTTACCTGCATTACCGTCTAACTGGCGACAGACAGGCTTGATATTCACCAGATGAGTTTCCGATCTCCATTTTTAATTACTCATTATCGAAGCGTAGCGTAGATCCCAGCCTGTTCCGAACCCTCGGGAATGAGCTTGTGAATCGGGACTAATTAATAATTGCTAATTGTCTTCCCCCCTAAAGTATGAATTTATTATTTAACAAATAAAATTTAAATTATATTAATTCACTATAATTTAACTGATACACATTATATGTCTGAAGTTACTACATCAAACACGGTGCTGGAGAAATTCAGCTACTTTCTTTTTTAGCAGAGTCTCTCTGGCGAATTTATTCGGCAGATGACTCTTCGTTATCATAAGATTAAATTAAATCTTTTACTTTTAAGTAATGTGTTACTTCGAAATCTCCCTGTCGTCCCTGTTCGTAAAACCTTGCACTTGAATATTTATATAATGTATAATCATCTACAAGATTGTATTTTCCCGAAATAGGATTCTTGTGAATATAGTTTAATTTTTGAATTACATATTTTTCGGTTACTAATTCTTTCAAATCAAAAGATGGTTGAAAAACCTGATGTAATTTATTTCTTTTCTTGTCAGTAATGTTTACAGCA
>DATCHW010000004.1:0-1758 GCA_036508135.1 Ignavibacteria bacterium | reverse complement strand
TTGATAAGCATAATTTGTACCGTAAAAATCGACCTGAACAGAATGGTCAATTATTAAGTCAACTGGAACCTGAGGATTAATTAGTTTAGGGTTTTTATTCTTGCGGGCTACTTCAGATCGTATAGACACAATATCTACAATGGAAGGGATACCGGTAAAATCCTGCATTAATACCCTTGCAGGTAAATATGGTATTTCTTTATGCGTTTGTTTTGGATTCCAGTTTAATATATTATCCAGATGAGTTTTATTGAAACTACTGTTGTTAAAATTTCGAATTACATTTTCCAGCAAGATCCGGATAGAAAATGGAAATTCTTCAATCTTATAGCCATCATTACACAATTCCCCAAGGCAAAAGTATCTGAACTGGCCGAGGGGTGTCGATAATGTTTTACTGATTTTTTCAATTACGTCCATAATATGCAATTGTTTAAGATTTATATAAACAAAACATGTAAAAGCATTTAATGTTTATCACAACCGTAGTTATTGAGCTATTTCAAAACAATATTTCACGTTGCATCCATATGAATATTAGAGTTCGGAAAACGTTATCGCTATGAACTTAATAAGAACAGAGACAAAAGAGTACAATCATGGAATAATTTTTAGGTTGACGGTTTTTTGCTTCTGGAAAATGGGTTAAGCCACACTATAAAGCCTGAAATCAGTATGAACAGGACAACAAGGCCACTAAGCGGAACGATTAGCACATAGAAATCTCCAATGAGTGAATGGTATATTCTTCCTGTATGAATTTCTAATGCTGTGCTCCACAGTGATATGGGGGTATCTCTGATTATCTTTTGAGGCAACACTGCAAATCTTTCAGGTCCATTTATGTTTTTTGCCCCCATATTGTAATCGAAAAAATATTCCTGATTTTTATAATCACGGGTAAAACCCGAAACTAAGTAATCACCGATTGGCCTGCTGTTACGGGATGGGCTGGTATAAGGTTGTTTTTTTATGTAATCCGAAATTTCCCCTGACTTTGAGTTCCATGTAAACAACCCTTCAAATGAGCCGACAAGATAGATGTCGACATCAATTTTTTCAAATACCGTAACACCCATTACACTTACTGGTGGCTGGAAATTGAATTCTTTAAGTTCAGTTTTAAAATTATCATCAGAATAATAAAAACCTTCCATCGTCGATACAATGAATCTGTCGATATCCTTATCATAATAAATCCTGCGTAACATATCGAACCATGGGTTATGAGTCGCAAGTTCAGTATGAGGTATCTTTTTTACTTTTGCATTGCCGATAAACGCCAGAAGAGGAGGTCGCAGAAACATTCCGGCAATAGTATTAATAATCAGGATAATTATTGTAATCCATCCTAATTTGTTGTGCCATTTAATATTCCACCGGTTCGAGCTTTTAAATTTTGCTTTTGTTTCGGCCGGTTTATTATTCTTTTTTAAGAAAATTTTATTTACGAAAACAATAAAACCGGTTATTGTGAGAAAGGCAAAAACAAGACCTGCGAAATCAACAATCAGTTTACCTGCTTTTCCATAAATTTCACCACTATGAATAACCCATAGGGTCTTAAAAAGTCCTGCTTTATTATCATAATTTTCGGGAGGGGGAAGTTGAAAAATGTTAAAATTTTTAAGATCGGAGGTCTTTAGCAGAAAAGAACGGGTTAAAACAAAAATTGTATCTTGCTTTTGTAAAATATCGACAACGCTTTTTTCTTTTACAGGTAAACTAATGGAAATCCATTCTTTTTCTCTGCAACTA
>DATCHW010000003.1:0-169944 GCA_036508135.1 Ignavibacteria bacterium | reverse complement strand
TGCCGGTAGAATTAACATCATTTGCAGCGTCAATTTTTGGAAGAGATGTTAAATTAAATTGGGTAACAGCAACAGAAACAAATAATTCCGGTTTTGAAATTCAGCGTTCAATGCAAAATGAAAATAACTGGGAAAAAGTAGGATTTGTAAAAGGTAACGGAACAAAAAATACACCAACAAATTATACTTATACAGATTCAAAATTAAATACAGGAAAATATCAATATAGATTAAAACAAATAGATTATAATGGAAATTACGAATATTTCTTACTTAATGGATTTGTAAATATTTCAAATGCCAGCAAATACGATTTATCACAAAATTACCCTAATCCTTTTAATCCTGTTACTAATATCGATTATGAATTACCACTGGATTCAAAGGTAATGATTAAAGTGTATGATATATCAGGGAGAGTAATTTCAGAATTAGTGAATTTACAACAGAAAGCGGGATTCTACACGATACAGTTCAATGCTTCGAATATTGCCAGCGGAAATTATTTCTACCAAATGATTACCAATGCAAACGGAAATTCAACAACAATAACCAAAAGAATGATCGTCATTAAATAAGATTGTTTTCTATTTCTCTCTTTCTTAGTTAGGGGAACTCTTGCGAGTTCCCCTTTTTATTTTTGAGCCTCTGGACAAACTCCGTAAAAAGAAAGCAAAGAAATAAAAGAAGTTAAATCCTATCGGGTTTTTAAACTTTTTGAGTGAATATTAAATAAAAAAAATGTTAACTTTATTAATAATTAATAAATTGAATATTTTTAAATGAAAATATCTATTCTTTCTCTTGTTGCTTTCTTATTTATGCTTAACCTATCTTTGGCACAGGAAAAAAGGTTACAGGCTCCAAGAGTGATGGCTAAGATTAAAACCGGCAATTATGCACAAATACCAGATGTTAATTACACTTATGTTAATCCAAATACGACTACAAAATTTTATTTCACAACATCCGGAACGCTCTCAGTATCTCCAAATATAAGAGTGCTTCCTAATTCAAATCAACAAAACGAAGTAATACTGGTCAGCAGTCCTGTAAATCCATTGATAATGTTTGGCTCTGCAAATACTACAGTCGGTTCAACTTACGGACAAGGTATGTATTTAACAACAAACGGAGGTGTAACCTGGTTTGGCAGTGATATATTACCAAATCTTCCAGACTCGACTTCAGACCCTGCACCAATTATTGACAAGAATGGGGTATTAATTTTCACAACTCTGAATATGATCAGCGCCAATATTGCAACTTTGATATCTAATTATTCCACAAACAACGGGACTACGTGGTCAAATTATACAACTATTACAAGTGTCAATTCAGATAAAAATATGATTGGTACTGATGATGCACCAACAAGCCTTTATTACGGCAGGACTTATTCTGTATGGAGCAATTTTGCACTTGCTCAACCGCCGATCATGGTATCCTGGACTACTAACAGCGGAATAAGCTGGGGAACTCCGATACAAATTGATAATCCTATCTCCGGACATTATTCACAGGGTTCTGATGTTATTGCAGGTCCGCAGGGTAATGTTTATATCTGCTGGGCAGCACCATTATTATTATCTCCTTACACTGAAGATTATGCCGGATTCGCAAAATCAACAAACGGAGGTCTAACATGGACCGTTAATCAGAATATTTTCGATATGAATGGTATCAGCTCATCATCATTCAATGGCTGGGGTGTAAGAGTAAACAGTTTTCCGAGAATAGGTGTTGATAAAAGCGGCGGTCTGAGAAACGGATGGATTTATATTGTGACATGCGACCAAAATATTACTCCCGCCGGTAGTGACCCGGATATCGTACTTCACCGCTCAACAGACGGAGGTATAACATGGTCAGCGGGAATAAGAGTGAATCAGGATGCAATGAATAACGGAAAAGTTCAGTTCTTCCCTGCTATCAATGTTGATGCTTATGGCGGAATTAATATTGTTTATTACGATAACAGAAATTATCCTTCAGTGGGCGACTCTTGCGAAACTTTTGTTTCCCGTTCTATTGACGGTGGAAATTCCTGGACTGATATAACAGTGAGCGATCACAGATGGAAAGTGAAACCGGAATCGAATTTTGAGCCTTATATGGGTGACTATATCGGAATTACATCCTCTAATAATAAAGTATGGCCTTTCTGGTTTGACGATAAATCCGGTTCGATGCAAGCCTGGACTGCTTCAATTGACTTAGGTCCCGCAATTACCCATACTCCGCTCGGGAATACAGAAACTATTACTGGAACAAGAGCTGTGAATGCAATAATTACTCCCGCAGGTTCCGTAATAATTCCTTCTTTGACAAAATTATATTATTCAAAAAACACTACTACATTCACAGATAGTCTGGAAATGACTAATTCAGTCGGAAATAACTGGACAGGAAATATTACATTGAGCGGAGCTGGAACTTACCGATATTATTTAAAAACAGTTGACTCATTAAGCAGAATATCAACTTCTCCGGGAGGTGCTCCGGGATTTTATCATACGTTCATTGCAGCTCCTGATACGATTAAACCTATTATCACTCATTCCCCTTTACAAAACACTCCGAGAAGTCTCTGGCCGGTTTTATTATCTGCAACGGTTACAGATAATATAGGTGTGGATTCGGTATGGGTGAAATGGTACAAAAATAATCCTTCAACCGGACTAAACAGATTTAACCTTAATACAACAAGCGGCAGTCTTTACTCCGGATTGTTTAATTCCGATACAAATCAGGTGAATTATTATGATTCGATTTATTACAGAATTTTCGCAAGAGATAATTCTTCAAATCACAATTTAGATTCTACTTCATTGCATTCTTTTAAATTGATTGCACTTACAACTTCATGCATCGGTTCAGGTTCAGTAAGTGTAGGATACCCCTTCTACACATTCTATATGGATTCAAGAACTGATTTGCTTTATCTCGCAAGCGAAATATCATCCGGCGGAGGCAGTCCTGGAGCTATACAAAAAATCGCATTCAATATAATCAATCCTGCAGCACAGGTTATGAACGGATTCCAGGTGAAAATGCAGAGTTTTGCCGGTTCATCAATATCAGGGTTCACTTCGACCGGTTGGACTACGGTTTACGACGGAACATATTCCATAGCAGGAGCCGGTTGGCAGGATATCACATTGCAAACACCGTTTACCTGGAACGGAACAAGTAACCTTTTAATAGAGATTTGTTTTAACAATAATACAGTCGGTCCCAACTCAACCGTTTATGCAACACCATCAACGGGAACAGTTGCTCACAATCATCTGGATCTCGAAACCGGTGATGGATGCGTGGATATAACCTCACCGAATTCATCTTACACTGCAAGACCAAATATGTGCTTTGTTATCAGTATAAATTCGGTTGGAATAAATCCGGTTGTTACAACGGTACCCGCAGTATTTAATCTGAGCCAGAACTATCCGAATCCGTTCAATCCCGTTACACAAATTAAATTTGATATTGCGAAACAGGGATTGACGAAGTTAATAATCTATGATGTACTCGGCAGAGAAATAACTACATTAGTAAATGAAGTAAAATCACCGGGGAGTTACATAGTAGATTTTGATGCGTCATCACTTGCAAGCGGGATTTATTTTTATAGATTGACGGCAGAAGATTTTAATGCTGTGAAGAAAATGATTCTGATTAAATAGCAAGTTGAATCACAAATTTATTTGTGATGAAATCCCGATAAAGTAGTGTATCGGGAGTATTGATATAATAAAAATTAAAAATAAAAAAGAACTACATAATAACGAAGCAAGGGAACAGTAAAGCTCCCTTGCTTTTTTATTCCTACTTATTTTTCAAACTTTATTTGTTGATCCTTCAATTGAAACGTAGTTTCAGATTTAAGTGCGTTCCAAATTCAATTGGGAAACGATGAGAAATAAAAACTGTGTGAAAAATTATTTTATCAGCACCATTTGTTTTGTATCCATAAATTTTCCTGTGTTTCCGGTCAGATTGTCTGCTTCTATTCTGTAAAAATATATCCCGCTTGAAAGGTTTCCGGCATTAAAATCATATTTGTATTCCCCTGCACTTAAGTTATTATTTACTAAATTAGTCATTAACCTCCCGTTTATATCATAAATGTTTAGTTTAACAAATGATTTTTCCTGAATACTAAATTTAATACTGGTAACAGGGTTGAACGGATTCGGAAAATTCTGCGATAGTTCAAACTTATTAGCAACAGTTTCAATTTGCCGGATTCCTACTGATGGGGTCGCTACGAAATTTCCTGTCATTCCCATTAAAACATGAAAAGTACATTCATAGTTATATGTTCCGGGCACTTGTATTACATAACTAAATGAAGTAGAGGTGCTGTTTATCGGTGCATCCCATGTAGCCGCTCCCGCCGGAACTGTCACCGAAGTTGTTGTATGGATTCCTGAATCCCACACCCATTTTACGGTATCTCCGACAACTGCATCAGTGACAGAACTCGGAACAAAAGTCCTGCTCAATCCGGGACCGACAGTAATTGTTATTATTCGGGCGTAAATTGTAGTAGAAATAAATAAACCAAGAATGAGGAAAAAAATTATTTTTTTCATAAATTTTAATTAAATTTTCTTATATTTGGAAAACAAAACCAAAATAATTCTTTGTTAGTTCCATATAATTTGGTATTTTCTAACAATTTTGCCATAATAAAATTTTCCGGTTTTTTAATCGCTATTTTAAATTTTTAATTGGTTATTTTGTATAATGTTAACATTTAATATTATATATTTTGACTCACATATTGCTTGTTAATCTGTTTTTCGAACTCAAATTAGATAATTTAAGGATCCTAAATTTTGCCGAAGGAAGAAATAGAAATAATATCCGGAATATTAAACAATGACAAAGAAGCTTTTAAGCGATTCATCGAGCAGCATCAGAAATTTGTAATAAATGTATGCTATAAATTTGTGAACAATGCAGATGATGCTAATGATATTGCACAGGAAGTATTCATAGAAGTTTTCAGGACAATTAATAAGTTCAGAAATGAATCAAAGATATCCACCTGGCTCTATCGAATATCCGTTAACAGGTCAATTAATTTTTTACGGGATAATAAAAAGTACCGGGAAACAGAAAGATATTCGGTAGATCCCGGAATAATATCAAATTTTTCCTCCGATTCCGATAATACTGCCGATGCCGGATATATTAATAAAGAAAGAAAATTAATTTTAGATAAGGCTATTGATTCTTTGCCGGAAAAGCAGAAAACCGTATTTATTCTTAATAAAAATGAAGCCCTAAGTTCAAAAGAAATCAGTGAGGTACTTGGACTTTCAGTAAAAAGCGTTGAGTCATTAATCGCGAGGGCTAAAACGAACCTGCAAAAAATTCTAATCGAATACTACAAATGATTTTTTTATGTGAAATATTCTTAAAAATGACGGGGGTTTTTCGATTAATCCGTGTCTAATATGAAAGAGGAAAATTATGGACTGTAAATATATACAAAATAATCTTGTTCAATACACCGAAAATGAACTTTCCGTTGATAAAATAGACGGAATAAAAGAACATCTCGATTCCTGTAAAGAATGTTCTGATTTATTCAGAGAGATTTCCTTAACATACGATATTTTAGGAGATAAAGAGGAAATCGAACCGAAAGCTTTTTTTGCAGAAAGCGTATTAAGTAAAATGCTTCGTGAAGAAGAGTTACAACTGACTGAATCATCTGTTTTCGATAATCTCTTCTCGAAATATTTTAAAGAAATTGCTTATTCCGCACTCACTTTTATTGTTCTTCTGACGATTGTATTCTACTTAAGTGAAGGCACTTTTATTTTTAGTTCTTTATCCGACAGTGATTTTCTGACATCGGATAATATCTCAAGTTTGTTTTTTGAATAATAATATTAAATTAATTTAAATGAAAAAGAAATCGGTAATAATGCTCCTGAGTACGCTCATTATAGGTATAATAATCGGAGCCGCCGCAATGAACTTTATTTCACATCGCAAATTTAAATCTTTTTCCGAAACCCCTACCAAAGAAAACATATCTAAAAAGATAGTTCGTATGGTAGACCCGGATGAGGCACAACTTAAACAGATTCAGCCGGTAATAGATAAATATTCGGAAAAAGCATATATACTTTCAAAAGAGAATATGGGTAAAATGTTCAATTCTTTTGACTCTTTATATATAGAGCTAAAACCATTTTTGAATGATAAACAAAAACAGAATTTCGAAAAAAAAATTAATCATATAAAAACAGAATTTGGGAAATAAAATATGTTGATAAAAAATATAACCTTTTGTGTAATATCATTATTTGTAATAAATTTTTTCACCAGCAGCAGTATCATTGCTCAGGATAAAAAGACTTTTCCTGTCATTCAGGGGAAAATTACCGGGAAAGTTTTCGATAAAGATTTAAATGCGCCGATTGAATCCGTAACTATACAACTTTTCAAAGCAAAAGATTCTTCCCTTGTAACAGGAACTACAACAAACTCAAAAGGCGAATACACGCTTGACACCAAAGGCGGAAGATTTAAACTCAAGGCAAGCTATATCGGTTACAATACCGCAGTCATAATCAATATAATGGTAACACCCGAGAATAAAGAAATCGCACTCGAAACTATTAAACTTGAATCCGGCTCAACGACAATAACCGAAATTGATGTAACGGCAGAAAGAAGTTATTACGAAGCAGGAATTGATAAAAAAATATATAACATTGATAAAGATTTAAATGCTCAGGGCGGGAATGCTCTCGACGCTTTAAAAAACATACCGTCTGTAGCGGTTGATATAGACGGAAACGTTTCAATGCGGGGAAGCGGAAACCTTAATGTACTTATCAACGGAAGGAAGTCGAATTTTGCAGGGGACATCACTTCACTTCTGGAACAAATTTCTGCAGATCAAATTGAAACTATCGAAATTATCACAAATCCCTCTTCCAAATACGACCCCGAAGGAAATGCAGGAATAATCAACATCATTCTGAAAAAAGAACAGGAAGCAGGATATAACTGGACTTTGAATTTAAATTCCGGTACGGGAGATAAATATAACGCTTCTACAAGTCTCGGGATCCGTAAAGGTAAATTCAATTTCTCAGTAAACTATGGCTTAAGGTCATTCCGGATGGGAGGAAATGGTAACAGTTTCAGGAAAAATCTATTAAATGATTCTATTCCTTTTTTCCAGCAGAATTCAATTTCATCCAATAAAATGCTTTCGAATATCGGGGGATTAGGTATAGATTATGATTTTAATAATAAAATATCTCTCGGCTTTTCGGGCAGATATAATTACAGAACACGTAACAGTTTCAATAAATCAGATTATGCAAATCTTTTGTTAAATTTGGATCCGCTTTCTTCTTATGAAAGGAATAATTTTGATGGTGAAACCGGCAACGGATTTGATTTATCGCTTGATTACAGAATGAAGTTCGACAAACCAAAGCAGGAATTAACGGCACTTGTTAATTATAATTTCAGGAAGGAAGATCAGACACTGAATATCAACGAACAGGATTTCGCAGGGAGTGGAACTCCCTTATTACCTCTTTATCTGGAAAATGATTTTACTACCGATAAAGATTACGACGGAGTTATTCAGGTCGATTATTATCATCCGCTCGGAGAAGATGCAAAACTTGAGTTCGGATATAAAAGTGATTTTACAAAGATGAAATCTGATTTCAGAGCGGACGTATTTGATTTTAACCAACAAGCGTGGATAAATAATGCCAATGTATTGAACAATTTCGAATATAATACAAGCGTTCACGCATTATATGGTATATACGGTACTAAACTTGGTTCATTTGCATTCCAGGTGGGCTTGAGGGCTGAGCAGACTTTTACTAAATCCGACCAGATAACACAGAACAAGAGTTTTGATAAAAACTATTTCAGTATATTTCCAAGTGTTTATCTTACACAAAGTCTCTCAAAAACTCAGGATATTCAGTTAAGTTACACGAGAAGAATAAACCGTCCCCATTCGTGGTTCCTTAATCCTTTTATAGACTATTCAGACCCGCAGAATCTCAGGGTAGGAAATCCCGAATTGAATCCGGAATATATAAACGCTGTTGAACTTGGTTATCTGAAATACTTTAAGAGTTTTTCGGTCACATCTTCAATCTTTTACAAACTTACTAACGATGTGATAAACAGAATTACTACTCTTACGGATAGCAATGTTACAATGACTACATTTAAAAATCTGTCTAAATCAAGCTCTTACGGATTTGAATTTATTACCTCAGGACAACTTCTTAACTGGTGGTTTTTGAATGGTAATTTCAGTTATTATCGTTCAATTGTTCAGGGAAATTACGGAGCAGGAGAGCTTGATAACAGCAGTTATACTTGGAGTGCCCGAGTGAATTCAAGTTTTTCCTTCCCGAATCTTTTCGATTTACAGATTGCTTATAACTACAACGGAAAGAATGTAACGGCACAGGGCACGACCGAACCATTCCAGTCTGTCGACCTTGCTTTAAAACGGGATTTCCTGAATAAAAGGATTACACTGGGATTCCGTGTAAGCGATGTTTTCAACTCATTCAAATTTAATTCAACATCAATAGGTACAGGTTTTGAAATTACAAATTCCAGAAAAAGGGATTCGAGAGTTGCATTCCTGACATTCACCTACAGACTTGGAGATGATAAAACTATGAATAAGAAAAAACCAAAAAAAGACGATAACGAAGATAACGGAAATCCGGAAGATTATTAATATTGTATTTTTGGGAAAGGTTCCTTTTCCATTTAAAAGATAAACATCCGATGACAAAAAAAAGTCATCGGATGTTTTTTTATAAAAAAATAAAAATAACAACATTTCTGATCTGCCTTTCTGTATTAATGGTATTTTTATAATATTCATAGTATATTGTCTAACTATTAATTCTATTAAATATTATTAACAATAAAAAATATTTTATGATGAAATTACTATTAAAAACAATTTGTTTTGTATTACTGCTTAGCTTACTACCTATTGTAAATTCATTTGGACAAAGCAAGGATGTTGTCTATACTACAATATTAAAAGAGCAGTTCAAAGATAAGAGCGGAAATATTTTAACAGGAAAAGGTGTGTTGATAGGAGACATTGATTCAGGAATAGATATTTTCAGCCCTATGTTTTTCTTTGCTGACGGCGGGGAATATGACTGGATTGATACCGACGGGAACGGAATTTTTACCCCGGGAGTAGATGAGATAAACATAGACGGGAAAAAAGTAATACTAAGATATATCGAAATGAGAGATGAAACAGGCGGCGGTTACCTTCCAAAAGGATTTCTGAATGCAGATGTTAATAATTTCAATCCTGACCTCGATTTTTTATATCTTGATATAAACAATAACGGAAAAAGGGACTATGGAGAAAAAGACGGATTCTCAGAGCAGGACCCAACTTACGGTGAACAGTTTTTTATCGCTATAGACGCTAATAAAAACAATATACTCAATGCAGGTGAAAAAATTATTGCTCTTAAAACTTCAAAAGTCCGTGCTATAAGAGAGAAAAACGGAGACGTGAGAAGGAGAGGAGTCGATTTAATAAAAGCAGATATAGAAGGCGTGGACCACGGAACAGGTGTCGCGGGAATTATCCTCGGCGGACATTACGGAGTCCAGAAAATCCACGGTTTTGCACCTGATGCGGAAATTGTAGTGGCAAAGGTGAATTACGATTACATACCAAGATTTGTCAGGAACTTTCCTGAGCTTATAAAATTTGTGAGGGATGAGAAAATTAACATTATGCTTTACGAAGACGGTGAATGGTCATATGAATTCCTCGACGGTTCGTCCGAAGAAGAACAACTTGCAGACGAAGTTGCGAAAAGCGGAATAACTGTCATTGGTGCAGCAGGAAATCTTGCAACAGGAAAAATGCATATTCAGGATAACCTCGCCGCGGGAAAAACTGTGAGTTATAAATTTGAATGCCCGGAAAAAGTTACAAACAAAAAAAATGACGGTGCATTCGTTAATATACTCTGGAAAGATAAATCCAATAAACTTTCCTTTTCAATAAAAACTCCCGATAATAAAGTATCACCATTACTTACGGATGGTTCAGGTTTTATAAAAGTAGGTGGTTATAATGTTTCATACGGAAAAGATGTCTCTTCAAAAGGTACTGTGATTTTTAAAATAGGCGTTTCTGAAAAAGATTCCGGCTCAGTGAAAGGTACCTGGGAAGTTTTAGTTACACCGCAGAAGGAAACCATTATAGACGGATTCCTTGTGGATATATCTCAGTCCTGGGGATATATAAGTTACTGGATATCGGATAAACTCACTTCTGCATCTACAATCACATTCCCTTCAACGGGAGATAGTGTAATAACACTCGGGGCATATTGTGTAAACGTAAGCTGGGGTGAAGCGATCGGTGACTTGTGCACTTACAGCGGAGTCGGTCCTACAATAGGCGGTAAACTTGGGGTGGATGTATGCGCCCCCGGTCATGCGACTTTTACAACGGGAATGGATAATTCATACGCGCAGTTCAGCGGGACAAGCTCAGCTGCTCCTCACGCAGTAGGCGTCGCTGCGCTTCTGCTGCAGTATAATCCCGAATTAACTCATTCGCAGATCAAAAGTATTTTTATTAATTCTGCTATAACGGATAATTTTACCGGTGCAATACCTAATGTTAAATGGGGATTCGGAAAACTGAACCCTGAAGGTGCAATCAAATATGTGATCGAGAATTTTTAATATAGGAACAATAAAATTATTATTTTATGCTTAATAAAGATTACATGATGCGGCTTATCGAAATTATGATGAAAGCATTATCGAGAATCAGCCTGCTTGTGGAAGAGAAGAAATACCTTGATTCACTAAGTGTTGTAACTGAAGCAGGGAAAATGATGACAGGACTGGATTTTAATATGCTCGATTATCTTTCCGATACAGAACTGCTGAATATGATAAAATCCAAGGACGGTCTTTACAAAGGCAAGTTTTTGGTCCTCGGAGAACTCCTGGCAAAAGAAGGAGAACTTCATTTGTTAAATCAGGATTCCACAAAAAGTTATAATAGTTATATTAAATCAATTAGTTTTTATATTGACGGAATTGATGAAAATGATTCAATTGTATTGAATGATTATATTCCCGGAATTGAAAATGTGATTACTGCTTTATCAGGATACGAATTTCCTGTACATATAAAACAGAAACTCATCAGATACTATGATATTTCGGGTCAATACTCAAATGCAGACAATATTATTTTTGAAATAATAAAAGACGGCGGAAAGGAAATTCAAAAACAGGCAAGTGAATTTTACAATACCCTGCTTAGTAAAAGTGAAGCGGAACTGGAAAAAGGAAATTTTTCAAAAGAGGAAGTGGAAGATTCGTTATCGGAATTGAAGAGCTTTGCTAATTAATGAACATTTTAATATACTGAACTTTAAAAACTTACCGGGTAAGGACTAAGTAATAATTCCTAAGTCAGTGTTCTCTTGGATCATAATATGGATCTCTCGGGCTTTTATATAAATGTAACTTCGTCATAATGAAGTTATAAAACAAAAAAACACTTCCGCTAAAATAAGCGATAACGATTACTATAGTGGTAAGTATCCCAAGATAATCTATTAAATCCATGTTTCTGAGATAATCAAAGATGGTTTCGTTCATAACATATTTGTTTTAATGGAATATAATAAAAATTTTTCAATAAAAACAAATATTTTTTTATCCACAACCCGGATTTCTTTCGGATTGTATTAAACCTCTAAAAACAATAAATTTATCACGTTATGAAAATAAATGATTTTCGCATAGGTTTTGGATATGATGTACATAAATTTTCCAGAAAACGCAAACTTATACTCGGAGGAGTGGAAATTCCTTACAAGGCAGGTCTTGAAGGTCATTCTGACGCCGATGTTTTGCTTCACTCAGTTTGCGATGCTTTACTGGGAGCTGCCGGATTTAAAGATATAGGTCATCAGTTTCCTAATACAGATAAGAAATTTAAGGATATCCCGAGTCTGTTACTTCTTAAAGAGACTTTCAGAATGTTATCCGGTAAAAAATGGAAAGTGAAAAATATAGATTGTATGCTCATACTCGAAGAGCCGAAAATTTATATGTACATTGAAGAGATGAATAATAATATTTCAGGAATTTTAAAAACAAAAAACATTTCCATAAAAGCAACCACATCTGAAGGACTGGGCTTCGTTGGACAGAAGAAAGGATGCGTTTCTTATGCAACAGCGCTCATTTATAAATAAAATATTGCTTTGAATTTTCTACAGCAAATAGACGAAAGCTTATTACGCTTTATTAATGGTAATCTCGCAAATCCTATTACGGATAAATTTATGCCGTTCATCACGAAAGAAGAACACTGGATGATATTCTACGTCCTCTTCTGGCTGAGCTTAGTGTTTACTGGCGGAAGAAAAGGTGTAGTTGCCGGCATTTTCATTATACTTTTAATCCTGATTACTGACCAGACGAGCAATGTTATCAAACTTTACTTTCAAAGAATAAGACCCTGTAATGTGTTTCAGGATTTACATATGCTTGTTAATTGTACACAGTCTTTTTCAATGCCTTCTTCTCACGCCGTAAATAATTTTGCCGCAGCTACTATGTTCAGTCATTTTTATCCTAAGTTCAGGTATGTGCTTTTCGGTGGTGCTTTTGTTGTGGCTATTTCCAGAATATTCGTGGGAGTTCATTATCCTTTTGATATGCTCGTTGGTGCTGTATTAGGAATTATTCTTGCGATGTTATTGCTTGCCGTATGGAAATTCATTAATAAAAAGTTGAAAATCCTTAAATCCTGATACTATATTGCTTCCAAAGAATCCTAAATTAAAAATATTCCTTCTTACACTCATAGCCGGAGTATTGATGGGGGTTTCATTCCCTCCTATCAATCTTTTTTTCTGTTCTTTTTTCGGGATAGCTGTTATAATTTTTCTGACATTGGATTCCGTAAATTACAGGCAGTTTTTCTTGAGAAATTATCTTGTATTTACTTTTTATCAATTTATTTCTATCTCGTGGCTTAGTCTTAGCGGACTTCAAAAAGATGCGGATTTGTTCCTGGTTCTTGGCGGATTCATAACAATGATTGTACACTCGCTTTTTCTTATGATACCGGCACTGATATTTTTCTTTCTTTCAAGAAATATCAGAATAAAAAATTTCCCTCTCTTTCATCTGTTGCTTTTTCCTTTTATCTGGACTGCTTTTGAATATTTCCATTCTCTCGGTGAAGTGAGCTTTCCGTGGCTTACAATCGGTAACGCATTCACTACTCAACTGCATAAAATACAATTTATTGAATACACAGGCGTGTTGGGGATTTCTTTCTGGGTATGCACAATTTCCGTGATGATATATTACCTATTTCTTGAATATAAGAAACAAAAATGTGAAGGAGGTTTTTGCATCTTTGGTAAAAGAAAAACCTTTCTGATTTATATTTTAATATTCATAATTTACTTTGCTCCTGATTTATATACCGTTTTGGCTGATTCAAAAAATGAATTCACCAATTACAGGAAAGAAGGAACTTTAAAAGCCGGTATAATACAACCGAATATTAATCCATGGATTAAATGGAAAGAAAATTCACGCGTACTGACGGAGGATTATGCACAATTGATAAGGGATATTTCCCTTAAAAATAACAATCTCGATATAATCATTTTCCCTGAAGCAGCAGTTACATATTATATTCTTGACCCAATGAATGAATCGAAATATGATGTTCTGAAAAATTTGATTGACAGCATTAAAACACCTGTTCTGATGGGTGCGCCTGATCTGAGCATATATACCGACACATTAAATGCACCCGCGGATGCTCCTAAATATAATTCGAAATACAGATATAGTTCATTCAATTCTGCAATACTACTCGAAAAAGAAAAAAATAAATCGGAATTACAGAAGTACAATAAGATAAAACTCGTCGCTGCCAGCGAGAGAATGCCTCATCAGGATAAATTGAAATTTTTGAAAAACATTATTAAATGGAGTGTCGGAATAAGTTCTTATGAAATCGGTAAGGATACCACTATTTTTAATCTTAATAATAAATTCACTTTCAATACTGCGATATGTTATGAATCTATTTACCCGGAGTTCTTTTCTGAATTTGTAAAAAAGGGTGCAGACTTTTGCGTTGTGATTACAAACGACGGCTGGTGGGGAAAACTATTCGGCACTTATCAGCATAACCAGTATTCTGTTCTGCGTGCAATTGAAAACCGCAGATGGATTGTCCGGTGCGCCAATACAGGAATATCCTGCTACATAGATCCATACGGAAATATGCTTCAGAAAACAGAAATCAATGAAAGAGCTTTAATCACTGAGGATATCGGAATTCGCAAACAGCAGACCTTTTATACCGGGTACGGCGATCTGACAGGAGTTTCATGTATGTATTTCACGGTGATATTAATTGTTGCAGGATATTCTGCGAAAATAGTCAGAAGGTTCAGGAAAAAATAAGAACGAGAATAGTGATAATTGCCGCAATTATTACAAACCAAATCAGTCCGATTATTTTTTTATCTGTTCCTTTTGTTTTATCAGTTTTACTTGATTTTCTATCTACCTCAAACCTGAAAAACACATCGTCATAACTTTTTAAATTTCCATTTTTAAACATTTCTTCGGATGCTGTATTGTTACCTTTTGTATTATAAAGTATCATAGCATTATCTTCTATGAATACATCATTAAAACTCTTTTCACTGATAAGAGATTCAACAGGCTTCTCAATTTCAAAATGCAAATCTTTTACTGCACCCGGTATTACTATCTCTTTAGGTGGAGCTTGAATTTCTTCCGTAAGATTTGTCGTTTCAGGTACAGGTTCTTCGATGGTGCTCACTTCCCTGTTCTTAAAATTCTCCCTCATCTTATCTAAACCGGATATAAAATCATCTATCTCTTCTTGTTTGTTTGATTCATCAGTTAAAGAGTTAAAAACTTGAAACTGAGGATTCTCGAGCTTCCTGTCGGTTTCTTTTCTTCTCTCTTCCAGAATATCATCGTAACTCTTTTCGGGAGTTACAGCTTCTTGCTGAGGGATAACAGGAGTAATATCCTGCGGAGGGGGTTTTATTTCCTCTGCTTTCTTTTCTAACTTTTCTTCGGGTCCGGGAAGTTTTGGAGTATTAACTTCATCTTTCTTCATAAAGGTATCCGCTGTGAAAGGTGAAGATTTTTCTATTTCCTTCAGGAATTTTTCTCTCTCTTTTAAAATATCTTCAAATCCCTTAATTGTAATATCCTTCACCGGCGGCTCCGGAATTATTTCTTTAGGAACATCAATAATAGTATCTTGTGTTTTTTCTGCGGCTTCATCTTTGATTTTATCTTCGGGTTCAGGCGGCTTTGGAATTACATCAGCATCTTTGTTTTTAAATGTCTCTGCCGTGAAAGTAAATGTCTTTTCTATATCTACTATCATTTTTTCTCTCTCTGCAATCATATTTGCGAGGTCATCTTTGCCTGCACCTATATCACCGGAAATTATTTTGTCTTCAACCTTTTCTTTAACCTTCTCCTCGATTTTCTCTTCAATCTTTTCTTCGATTTCTTTAGTTGTCTCTTTTATACTCTCCGGTATAGTTTCCAGAATATGTTCGGGTACGATTTCCGTTTGTTCGGGTACGATTTCCGTTTGTTCGGGTACAGTTTCCGTTTGTTCAGGTACGATTTCCGTTTGTTCGGGTACAGTTTCCATTTGTTCAGGTACGATTTCCGTTTGTTCAGGTATTTCGGTTGGTTCAGGTTGTTTCAGGAATACCGTAAGATCCTGTGCCAGAGATTCTTTTTCGGGTTCAACAATTTCTGTTTCCCCTGCTGTATCTTTTGCTTTTTGTTCGTCCTGTAATATTTTCTCGATGGGCTGCTCTATAGCCGGATGCTCGATGGCAGGTATTTCTTCTGTTGCTCCTCCTGGTATTATTTCAGGTTTTTCAAAATCTTTTATAAATGAAACCGACTCTTGTTTTATCTCCGGCTCTAACGGGAGTGGCGGTGTAATAATTTCTTTTTTTATTTGTTCGCCGAAATTATCATTCAGAAATTTATCTATTGCTACACTTGCGAAATCTTCAATATCAGCATCAAAATCATCATCGATTTCAAGCTCTTCCAGACTTATTTTAACATTATCTATCTCCCCGGTTTCCTGCGCAGGAGGTGTTAATATGTCTTCCTGAGGGATCAAATCCTCAAACTCTTTTTTCTTCTCTGTTTCAATAGATTCCTGAATTACGGGAGGTATGGATACCTTCATATAAACTGCGATATCTTCTTTGTCAGCTCCTACAAGTTCTACTTCAAGATTTTCCTGTCTTTTCTTTAAAAAGTTTAATTTTTCCTGAAATTCTTTTTCCCCATAACTTCTTATCTTTATCGTTTCAAGTCCTGCGAAGTTGTAATTCACTGCTTCGGAAAATCTTCTTGAAGGGGAAAAAGAAACTTTATTGTGCTTCAATATAAATTTACCGAAATCTGCAATGTTTATATTTTTCCCGGATGAGAGCGTATCAAGAATTGTATTGAATATACTTTTAATATAATCGGAGGCAGCAGATTCACTGATTGAAAATTCTTCAGATATTTTTTTAATTAGTATGAGCCTGCTCATTCTCTCATTTTTTTTTCAATAGGAATAATGGAGTAAATTTAACCTTATCTTTCGGGGGAATAAGAATTTCAGACTTAGATTTAAAATCTATTTCTGTTTTCATTTCCCTGTGTTCTACTTCGAATTTTCCGAAATTCTCTATATAAAAGCTGTTATCTTCTGTTAACCCTTGATGTATAATTTCAAATACACGGTTAAATATTAAAGCACCTTTCTCCCTCTGTATGGAGTTTTTAGCAACTGATCTTTTGATAAGGTTTTTTGAGTTCAACTTAAAATATTTTTGAAATTCTAAAAATTAAATCTTCCAGATGTTTTTTATCTGTATTATCAAAGGAACCATATTCTCCGCTGTCTATATCCAGCACTGCTTTTAGTTCACCATCTTTTAAAACAGGTATTACTATTTCAGATTTTGAATCTGAATCGCAAAAAATATGTCCGGGAAACATGTTCACATCTTCTACAATAATTGTTTCTTTTCTTAAAGCCGCAGTTCCACAAACTCCTTTGCCTACAACGAACCTTGTACAAGCCGGCTTTCCCTGGAAAGGTCCAAGAACAAGCTCATCCCCATCTTTAAAATAAAAGCCAACCCATAAAAAGTCGTTAAATGAAAATTTCAAAGCGGATGTTATGTTCGATACATTGGCAATGAAGTCTTTTTCATCCTCAATCAGTGATATTATCCGCGGAACAATATCTATGTACTTTTCTTCCTTGGATAATCCGCTTTCGAATTTAATTTTAACGCTCATTTTACGTAAACTTAATTTAATTCTTTATTTTTAAATATAAAATTGAATAGTTAATCATAATTATTTTAAATATCTTTATTTAACAGAGGAATCAAACAATATTTATCCCGAATTTGCAAAACTTTAACTTTTTTGGCTAAATATGTTGAATAACAGCAGCCATAGAGTCAGAAATTTTTACTATGTTATCTCATCTCTCTTTTTCATAGTCAGCTGTTATAATATAATGCTTCTTTTCCAAAAGCCGGATCTGCCTTTTGATTATATTTACTCGAATGGTTCTGTAATTGCAGGGCAAAATGCCGGGGAATATTCTGGTTTAATAATTTCAAAAATCGGATCAATTGAGGTAAATTCAGACTATTTACTGGAATTATTGATTGACCGGGAAAAAATAGGCAATGAAATATATATCACCTTTTCGGGAAAAAATGATTCTGCTGTCTCTTCGGTTTTCATCTTAGTGCCATTTTATAAAAATGCTTTTTTTATTTTTATAAGTGCCATAGCAGGATTATTGTTTTTCCTTCCCGCCATTTTTGTTATTACGAAAAAACCGGATGATTACTCAGCCCGGGTTCTTTTTTGGGTTCTTACAATATTTGGCTTAGCTATTATGACATCACCCGCTCCGTATTCTTTAACCGGTAATTTTGCAAGTATTGTTGTGAAAATTTTGCACTTTGCAAGCTATACCGCGGGTTCTGCTGCATTTTATAATTTTATTCTTAGTGTTTCCGGCGAAAGAGAAAATTATAAAAAGCTTATCAGCACTGTTTATATTTTTTGTTTTCTTTTCTGTTGTGCCATAACTTTTGGTTTCATACGTACTCTTACCGCTTCGGATGAAAGTGTATTTACCTTTCTGAAAAATCTCTGGTATGCATCTGAATTGATATTGGCTTTTTCGGTTGCCCTGGGAACATTAACTCTTTACAGAAATTATCGACGTCTCAATACCGAGCTCGGGAAGAAAAAGGTGAAATGGATATTCTGGGGAATATATGTCGGGGTGTTTCCTTTTATATTATTTTTTGTAATTCCTACTGTTGTGGGATTTCCTGTAATATTAGCGGAAGAAATATTGCTCGCTTTTCTTATCGTTATACCGGTCACATTTTCTGTAGCAGTAGTAAAATATCATATACTGGATATTGAAATAATAATAAGAAAGAGTATAGTCTATTCTATTTTATTGTTTTTTATATTTGTATTCTATCTCATCCTGATTTTTGCTGCAGCTAAAATTTTTGATGTTGTAATCGGGGAATCGCATTTTTTCATATCCGTAGTTTTACTCTTTTTTGTTATAATATTTCTGAATCCGCTTAAGGAAAAAATCGAGAAATATGTTGATAAAAAATTTTTCAGGCAGAAATATGATTTCGAAATTGCAGTCAGCAGGATTACTTCTGAAATCACAAAATGCTTAAGCATAAATCAGGTAGCCGACCTGATAATTAATGAGCTGGATAATCTTATTCCGGTCGAAAGAATTGCATTTATAATTAAACCTATCGGGGAAAAAGACTTCAGGATTTTTAAACAGAAAAATTATAGTCCTGTGTTTAAAGAAAATGATGTGTTCAATATTATTGATTTAAATTATACCGGGAAATTTCCCTGCATGCAGAAAAACAAAATAGAACCTGAAATTGATGTAAACCTCGAATATTCAGATATTTTTGAGATTAATAATATTGCCGCAGTTATACCTCTTGTGTCCGATGAAATATCAGGCACGATATTACTTGGGAATAAATTATCAGACTTAAGGTACAGCCAGTCAGACATCAACCTTTTAAATGTAATTGCTGCTAACTGCGCCATTACCATAAAGCGGCTTCAATTGGAGGAGAACCTTATCCGCGAAGGACTTGAAAAAGAGAATCTGAAAGAAATAAGTGAAATGAAATCATTCGTGATTTCTGCTGTCTCCCACGAACTGCAGACACCCCTTACTTCTATACAGATGTTTACCGAAACACTTCTATCCGGAAAAATAAAAGTCTATTCAAAGACAGTAGAATATCTGAATATTATACACGGCGAGAGTGAAAGACTTAAAAGATTGATAAATAACCTGCTTGATATTTCAAGGATTGAAAAGGGGGTAAAAACTTATAACTTCCGGAGATTAGATCTTAAAGAAGTTGTAGAAAGTGTAGTACTATCGATGAAATATGAAATAGAAAAAAACGGAATTGAAATTAATTCTGATTTTATCGGTAAAGATTTTTTTATAAGTGCGGATTCTGATTCCGTTTCACAGGCAATTATTAATCTTATCACTAATGCAGTAAAATATTCAAGAGAAAACAAAACAATCCGTATTGTACTTAAGAAAACGGATGATCAGGTTATTATGTCTGTGCAGGATCACGGAATTGGAATTTTACAATCGGAACTCAACAGTATATTTGATTCGTATTACAGGTCGGGGAAAAATACCGGGAATATTTCAGGAACAGGTATAGGACTCACACTTGTGAAGCACATAGTGAATGCCCATAATGCAAAAATAGAAGTTGAAAGCGAACCCGGACAGGGCAGCACTTTCAAAATAATTTTTAATGAGTATAAAGAAAAAATATGACATATTTTCTTCCCCTTCTGGAGGTCGAAGAGCCACCGCGGTGGTAGGATTGGGAGGGTTATCGGGGGATAATAAAGTTTATAAATTATAAAAAACCATTATGAAAAAAATTCTCATTATCGAAGATGATCAGGCAATCAGAAAAGGATTGAAAGATAATCTTGAACTTGATAATTATGACGTATTAACCGAATCAGACGGAAAAGAGGGTCTGAAATCAGCAGAAAATAAATCTCCTGACCTGATATTATTAGACCTGAACCTGCCGGTAAAAAACGGTTATGAAATCTGCAAAGAACTGCGTTCCGCAGGCAATAATGTTCCGATAATAATGCTCTCCGCTCGGGCTGAGGAAGCAGATAAAGTGCTGGGACTTGAACTCGGTGCCGATGATTACGTTACAAAACCATTCAGTATCCGCGAACTGCTGTCGAGGATTAAAGCTGTTTTGAGAAGGAAAGCAACGATTGAAGATGTAATAGATATTTATACTATCGGAGATGTGGAAATAAACTTCAGGAAAATGGAAGCATCAAAAGGTAAGAAGAAAATCTATATGTCATTGAAAGAATATGAAATACTGAAATTTTTCATCAATCATAAAGAAGAAGTAGTGAGCAGAAATTTACTGCTGGATGAAGTATGGGGATATGAGGTCTTCCCTACCACCCGCACAGTGGACAATTATATTATGATGTTAAGGAAAAAAATAGAAAAAAATCCATCCGTCCCGAAACATTTTCTTACGATACATTCTGCCGGATACAGATTTGTGAATTAAGTATATTTAAAGGTAATTTTTGGACTATCGATTTTATTTTTTCTAATGTTTTATTTTTTTAAAATAATTCTTACATTAAAAAAAATAACGGTTATGAAAACTTTAATCGTGAGATGCAGGTATTAAAACTAATATTTTTATTAAACATTTTTTCTTACTGCGTCTGTCTGCATAGTTCAACTGCACAGCGGTCACTGCAGACAAGCGGAATAAACAGTTCTTTATATTCGGTTCACTTTGTTAACAATAATTTGGGGTTTGCTGTTGGTGATAGTGGTATTATTTTGAAGACGATTGATGGTGGTACTAATTGGTCAGTAAAATCTGTTGGTTCTTTTTTAAGTTTGTATGGAGTAAGATTAAAATCTTCTGCGATATAGTTGATGATTGAGTTTTCGACAGACTTAGATTTAAGTCTTTGTTTAAATAAATGATCCATAATGATACCTGTTAAATTTGTGAAAAATAGTTAAAATTTCCTTTGGTATCAAATGATACTAACTAAAAGTGACAAAAGTCACTTTATCAGAAATCCTCCTCTTTTTGTGGAGGAGTATTAGTTAAATAAATTTTTATGTGTAAATTTAAATTTAGCTGTTTATTTATTCTTTTTCTGATTTTTTCATCTTCTTGTGTTTATTCACAGATTACTTCTTTTAAGAATTTTGATAATGGACGGCTTGATTCATTCACACTTGAAGGAAATTTCTACCGGCTTACACCTATTGCTCTGCTTCATTTTGGTTTGCGGGGAGTTTTTGAACAATCACCGAAATTTAAAATATATTACGGCTCTGATATCAATATCAGTAATACGAACCGTATGATTTACAGATATTCTAATCAGACTAACTGGACATTTTTTGATACAGCATTTACGATGAATGGTTATTATTTTTTTTATAATATTACTCCTTTCACTTATGACTCTGTTTACATTGCCTATTGGTATCCGTGGACTACCACACAGATGACGGGTTATATGAATCAGATTCACGGAAACCAATATGTACATAATGATTACCCAAGGGGATATTCATTGCAGGGCAGACCTTTGTACGGATTCATAGTAACCGATACAACGGTTCCGGATGCTGTAAAGAAAAAAATAGTTGTTGTTTCACGACAGCATGTTTATGAATCAATCGGAAGTCAAATTTGCATGGGAATGAGTAATTACCTGATCTACTCAAATGATTCTGTGGCATATAATTTACGCCGAAAAGCAATATTCTGGTTTTTCCCGATGGCTAATATTGATGGGGTTTATCTTACGTACAATGTGGGACCGGGACCCGATTTTAACCGCAGCTGGAGACAGGATACGCTTCCCTCAGGGAGAAAAGAAATTGATACATTAAAAAGATATATATTCAATGAAACAAACGGAAATGCCGATTTTACTTTCGATATACACTCTAACAGCAGTCGTGTAGGTGATTTTTACTGGTGGGGTGTTAAATCCGGTCCACAGCCATATCCTCAGATTGCGGCAAACCTAGTTAGGAAAATCCGTTCTGCGGACTCAGCAGATAACGGAGGCGTTCCGGTTATGGAGGGAACAATTGCTGATGATGTCCTGAGTATGGTATGCGATTGTAACGACTGGTGGTCTTATCATTCGTTACACGCAGTATCATTCACTCTTGAACCGGGAAGCAGACCTCCTCTCCCTCTTCAGCGGATTGAAAATACAGGAAAGTCAATCTGCAAAGGACTTTACAGTGTAATCAATGAAATGACGGGAATTAGTTTTATATCAGGCATTATTCCTGAAAAATATAATCTTTATCAAAATTATCCGAATCCTTTCAATCCTGTAACAAAGATTAAATTTGATATAACCACTTCATTGTCATTCCCGAATGCTCTTATCGGAAATCCATTTGTAAGTTTAAAAGTATATGACATACTCGGGAAAAATGTCACAACTCTGGTAAACGAACATCTACAGCCCGGAACGTATGAGGTTGCATTTGACGGAAGTAATTTACCGGGCGGAGTATTTTTTTATAGGTTAAATGCAGGAGACTTTGCAGAAACAAAAAAAATGTTGATGATTAAATGACGATAGGAAAGAATCTCTTTATTTTCATAACATAAAAAAAGCGGGGAATCAGTCCCCGCTTTTTTTCATATTAAATTTAATATTATCTTATTTCCTTTTTTTCTTCTTGTCTTTCTTCTTACCTTTTTTCTTGTCTTTCTTCACTCCAACAGGATATTCTACTGCTGCTCTTGCCGCTGCGAGTCTTGCTATCGGTACTCTGAATGGCGAACAGGAAACATAATTCAAATTAAGTATGTGGCAGAACTCCACTGAGTTCGGCTCTCCTCCGTGTTCTCCGCAGATTCCAATTTTGAGGTCGGGTCTTACTCTTCTTCCCCTCTCAACCGCAACAGTCATCAATCTTCCGACACCGGCTCTGTCAATCACCTGGAACGGATCAACCGGTAATATTTTTTTCTTAAGATAATCGGGCAGAAATCCGCTGATATCATCTCTCGAAAATCCGAATGTCATCTGTGTCATATCATTTGTTCCGAATGAGAAGAACTGCGCATACTCGGCAATTTTATCGGCAGTGATAGCCGCTCTCGGAATTTCAATCATAGTTCCGACCAGGTAATTGATTTTCTTTAAACCGAATTTCTGCAATACTTCTTTATAGACTTTATCTACAATTATGTATTGGTGTTTTAACTCGAGATTGATGCCGACAACAGGAATCATGATTTCCGGAAATGGATTTTTCCCTTCCGATAATAATTCTGCCGTAGCTTCAAGTATTGCACGTACCTGCATTTCCGTAATTTCAGGATAAGTTATCCCGAGTCTTACTCCTCTGTGTCCGAGCATAGGATTGCTTTCGTGAAGTGCTTCTGCTCTTGTGTTTAATTCTTCCGCGGAAACATTTAATGCTTCAGCAAGTTTTTCTCTTTGCTCAGGATTTTCGGGAACAAATTCGTGAAGCGGCGGGTCAAGTGTCCTGATTGTTACGGGATATCCGTCCATTGCTTCAAGTGTCCCTTTGATATCTGATTTTACAAACGGGAAGAGCTCGTTTAATGCTGCTCTTCTTTCTTCTTCCGTATCTGACATAATCATTTTTCTGAGAAGGAATAATGCATCTTCTGAACCTTCGCCGTAAAACATATGCTCTGTTCTGAAAAGTCCAATACCCTCTGCCCCGAACAATCTTGCTTTTGCGGAGTCTTCAGGCGTATCAGCATTTGTACGGATCTTTAATACTCTTACTTTATCACATATTTTCAGGAATTCTACAAGTGTCGGATTATCCGTATCAACATCTATCATCGGGTTTTGTCCTTTATAGACATATCCTTTTGTTCCGTTGAGCGAGATCCATTCTCCCTCTTTTATCACTTCATTTCCTGCTTTGAAATACTTTTCATTATAATAAACTTCGAGGTCACCTGCACCGACTATACAGCATTTGCCCCATCCTCTTGCAACAAGCGCTGCGTGCGAGGTCATTCCGCCTCTTGCTGTCAATATTGCCTCGGCGGCTCTCATTCCTTCTATATCTTCCGGATTGGTTTCTTCTCTTACCAATACAACTTTCTTCCCTTGCTTTACCCATTCAACTGCATCTTCCGAAGAGAACACAACCTGTCCGGTTGCTCCGCCGGGTCCTGCGGGAAGTCCTCTTGTAATACGGACTGCATTTATTTCCGCTTCCGGTTCAAGAACCGGATGAAGAAGCTCATCTAGCTGAGAGGGCTGAACTCTAAGAACTGCCTGCTCTTTTGTAATGAGTTTTTGCTTATACATATCAACAGCCATTTTTACTGCCGCCGCACCGTTACGTTTACCTACTCTGCACTGAAGCATAAATAATTTACCGTCCTGAATTGTGAATTCAAGATCAAGCATATCGTGATAATGCTTTTCAAGGTTTTTCTGGAATTTATCGAGCTCTTTATAAACAACCGGCATTCCCATTTCAAGGGAAACAAGGTGCTGGTTGTGTTCACCTTTTCCTACTTCGTTGATAGGATTGGGGGTCCGGATACCTGCCACTACGTCTTCGCCCTGTGCGTTTGCGAGCCATTCACCGTAGAAAAAGTTCTCTCCCGTTGCCGGGTTTCTTGTAAATGCAACGCCTGTTGCAGATGTGTCGCCCATATTTCCGAATACCATTGATTGAACATTCACTGCTGTACCCCATTCATCTGGGATTCCTTCGATTCTTCTGTATGAAATTGCTCTCTTGCCGTTCCAGCTCTGGAATACTGCTCCAACTGCTCCCCACAATTGTTCCATTGCATCTTCGGGGAATGGTTTTCTCAGCACTTCAAATACTTTCGCTTTATATATATCAACTAATTCTTTCAGGTCATCAGCGCTGAGGTCTGTATCTAATTTATAACCCTTTGCAGCCTTCATATTATGGAGTTCTTTTTCAAGCTGATGTCTGACACCTTTGCCTTCTTCGGGCTCTATGCCGGAGGCTTTTTCCATTACCACATCTGAATACATCTGTATCAATCTTCTTTGTGAATCATATACAAATCTCGGATTATTGGTTTTTTTAATTAATCCTTCACGTGTGATATCGTTCAAACCAACATTAAGAACTGTTTCCATCATACCGGGCATTGAACTTCTTGCGCCGGAACGAATAGAAAGCAATAAAGGATTTGTATAGTCTCCGAACTTTGCACCCATTTGTTTTTCTACTTTTTCAAGTGCTTTCAGTACTTTTGCTTTAAGTTCTTTAGGATATTTTTTCTTATTATCGTAAAAATAAGTGCACACTTCTGTTGAAATTGTAAAACCTGCGGGAACAGGTAAACCGATATTTACCATTTCTGCAAGATTGGCGCCTTTTCCACCAAGCAAGGATTTCATTTCTGCTTTTCCGTCGGCTTTCTTTCCGCCAAAATAATAAACATATTTGTGATCTTTAGCCATAATGAATATTTTAAATTTTTGTGTAATTATTTATTAAATATCGTTAAATTTACTTTTTATGAATATAATATAACAGGCAAATATTAAACCTGTTTTGGGAAAAATGGAGCACAGATAATTAATTTCAGCAAAAATATGGTGTTTATTCTTTAAATTTTCAGTTTAATTTTCAATAAAATTACTTTACATTATAAATGCTGTAATTAATTTTTTTTCATTTACAAGGTTTTTTGGGAAATTAAAGGGATCTTAATCTTTTGAAAATATATTAATTACAGCATTTATAAACTTTATAAGAATGAAAACTTCTTTTGAAATTCCGGCAAATGAAATAAATTCATATATTTCTCTTACAAAAAACCTTCCGGGAATTGCATATAAATTGAACCTGAAAAGCGGTCATATGGATTTCCTGAACAATATGTTAACTCCTGTTACCGGTTATAAACCTTCCGAATTGACAAAAAGTGGAATTTGCTCCTTTAAAAATTTGATTTTACAGGAAGATAGAAAGAAGTTAGATACTGAAATCCGGAATTCCTTAAATAAGAAAACAATTGTAAATATAGAGTACCGGCTCAGACATAAAAACGGTAAAATAATTTTTATAAACGATAGGGGTAAACCCGAATATGATAAAACCGGAAAACCTGTTTATGTCAACGGAGTAACTTTTGATATTACCGGTAGAAAAGAGTCGGAAGAAAAGTTCAAAAGGATAAACAGGACTTATGCTTTATTAAGCCAGATAAATTAGGCAATCTTAAGAATCAAAACCCGTGATAATCTATTCAAAGAGATCTGCAGGATAGCAGTAGAGTTCGGTAAATTTAAGATGGCTTGGATAGGGATCATCAATTCGAAGACAGGAATGATTGAACCGAAATTCCATTGGGGAAAAGAGCAGGGATATCTGAAAAATATAAATATTTCCACTAAAAACAAAACTCATGGAAAAGGTCCGACAGGAACTGCAATTCGTGAAAATAAGATGTTTATCTGTAACGATATTGAAAATGATCCGGGGATGAAACCATGGAAAATAGAAGCTTTGAAACGCGGTTACAGATCTTCTGCAGCATTCCCGATGAAAATGAAGAACAAAATCTTTGCTTCCCTGACTTTGTATTCTTCTGAACGTGATTTTTTTAATAAGGAAGAGGTTAAACTTCTTAAAGAGCTTTCCTCTGATATTTCATTTGCCCTCGAAATATTCAGGAAAGAAGAGATCCGTCTTAATGCAGAAAGGGTGGTTGAAATCAGCGAAGAAAGATTCCGGAATATGTTTGAGAGCCAAAACGCTATTATGTATTTAGTTGACTCCGAAACATTCCGCATTGTGGATGCTAATGCCGCCGCTGTAAAATTTTTCGGGTACAGCAAAAAAGAATTTCTTACAAAAAAAATTATCGATCTATATACTTTAAGTATGCCGGAAATAGAAAAAGAAATTGCAAACGCGACAAAAGAAAAAAGACATCTTTATTCATTCCGTCATAAACTTGCAAACGGACAAATCCGGGATGTAGAACTTTACTTATCACTCATTAATCTTAAAGATAAAAAATTCTATTTTGCGATTGTCCACGATATTACCGAAAAGAAAATTTTAGAAAAGGAAACCCGGGAATGGAAAGAACGGTATGAAATAATATCCGATGTTTCCGGACAGATTATATATTTTTATATCATAGAATCAGGAAAAATATTCTGGAGTGGTGATACTAAAAAAGTTGTCGGTTATTCAAAAAAAGAAATGGGAGATATAAATGATTGGGCAAACTTGATACATCCTGCAGATAGGGATAGAGCATTAAATTTGCTTGAAAAAGCTCAGAATAATGTCGGAGTTTATTTCGTTGAATACAGGTTCAGAGATAAAAGCGGAGAATATCTTTTTATCAGTGATAATGGTATGTTTCTGCCGGGGAAAGACGGAAAGGCAGAGACTATGGTTGGTACAATGCTGGATATCACAAACCAAAAAAGAATTGAAAAAGCAATTCACGACAGCGAAGAAAAATACAGACTGCTGTTTGAAAAAGTTACAGTTGGTTTTGCACTTAATGAAATTATATGCGATGATAAAGGAAAACCGGAAAACTATAAATTCCTTGAAATAAATCCTGTGTTTGAAACAATAACCGGAATCTATGCTAAAGATGCTGTCGGAAAAACAGTTTTAGATCTATTCCCTCATATTGATAAATTTTGGATCGGTGTTTACGGGCTCGTTGCACTGACGGGCGAAGAACAATCTTTTGAAAGGTATTTACCTGAATTAAAAAAATACTTTTATGTTAACGCTTTCTGTCCCAAGAAGAACCATTTTGCAGTTGTGTTTACTGATATCACAGAATTAAAAAATCAGCAAGAAAAAATCAGGCAAGAAGAAGAAAGAATTGCTAAAACAGAAAATTTTTCCCTCGTGATGGTAACATACTCCGGACTCGATGGAAAGTGGCTTAAAGTGCCGCCCACTCTTTGCACTCTTTTGGAATATACAGAAGAAGAGTTGATCTATATGGATTTTCAAAGTGTCACCCATCCCGATGATGTTTCGGCAGAACTGGATGAATTACAGGCTCTTTTGAACGGAACGAAGAAGTCCTTCGAAGTTGAAAAAAGATATATTTCCAGAACCGGAAAAATTATCTGGGTGTATATAAACTGTTCGGTTGTATTGGATAACGACTACAAACCCCTGCATTTTATAACTTACATAAAAGATATCACTGAAAGAATAACCGCTCAGGAAGAATTAAAACGCAGCGAGAAAATCCTCAGCACAATTGCCAATACTGCTTCTGATGCTATCATTCTTTTGGATAATGAAGGTAAAATATCTTACTGTAATCCGTCCACTGAAAAAATGTTCGGATACACTTCGGCAGAACTGCTCGGGGAACAGCTTCATTATCTAATTGCTCCGATTGAATTTATAAGTGATTTTGAAAAAGGATTTACTAATTTCCGGAAAACAGGTTCCGAAATAGCCATCGGTAAAACCACTGAATTCACAGCGCAAAAAAAAACGGGACAAGATTTCCGATAGAAGTTTCAACTTCTTCTATGATAATAGACGGGAAATGGCATGCCACAGGAATAGTAAGGGATATCACCGAAAGAAAACAGGCGGAAGAAATTATCAAATCTTCACTCAGGGAAAAAGAAATTTTGTTACGTGAAGTACACCATAGAGTAACAAATAATCTTCAGGTTATTTCAAGCCTTCTGACCCTTCAAGCCGAATCTGTTAGAGACGTTGCTGTGCAAAAAGCTCTTAAAGACAGCCAGCGAAGAATAAAATCCATTGCACTTCTTCACGAAAAATTGTACGTAACAAAGGAGCTTTCTAAGTTGAACTTCAAAGAATACATTTCAACTCTCACAACAGAACTGTTCCGGAGTTTCGGAAAAATAGCCGGACAAATAAAAATCGAATTGGAAATTGATAATATATATCTCGATGTTGAAAAAGCTGTAACCTGCGGATTGATTATTAACGAACTTATATCCAACTCTTTAAAATATGCTTTTAAGGACGATATTCTTTCTACGCGACAGGGAGTAATAAAAATTAAAATGACTGTTGACAGCTCAGATAATGTAAATTTAATAATTTCAGATAACGGGGTTGGTCTTCCGGTGAATATGGATATACGGGAGAATAAAACATTAGGTCTCCAACTCTTTTTCATACTCGCTGAAAAACAATTAAAAGGTAAAGTTTCGGTAGATAGAATTGACGGAACTACTTTCAAAATCAACTTCAATAAAAACATTTGACATAAAAACATTCCCCTGCAATCTGATCGTAAGACCTGCCGGCTCAAAAAATAATCTTTTAGATATAATTGAATTTTTTTAGAATTATTTTTTGTTGTAAATAAAAACTAATTATTACTGTAATCTGTTAAATGTTTAGAGAATTAAGGAACATAAATAACAAAAACCTGAATATGAAAGTGGAAACAGGATTAGCGATTGAAGAAAACGGAATCTCAGGTTTCATTATGCAGATCCTAAATGCACTTCCTCAGGTCGCTGCCATTTTGAACTCCAAAAGAAAAATTGTCTTTGCAAATGAAGCCCTGATCCGGAAGTTCGGTTCAGATACATTGGAGAATATTTTAAGCAAAAAACCGGGTGAAGCGTTTAGCTGCAAATCCCTGTCCCCGGAAACAGAATGCGGTGATACGGAGAACTGTAAATATTGCAGCACTATTAAAGCTTTCAATGAATCTGTAAATACAAACTCCACCGTTTCCTCCGAATGGAGATTCACTTCAAAAGTTAACGGTAGATTTATTTCATATGATTACCATGTTATAACAAGCCCTCTGAATTTTAACGGGAAACCATATACAATTCTTACTCTTAGTGATATCAGTGATGAAAAAAGAAGAAAATTTCTCGAAAGAATATTTTTTCATGATATCATTAATCTGGCATCAAGCATAAACGGAATACTTGAGGTTATCGAAGAGTCCGATCAACACGGCAAAATTTTTGAACTAATTGACATCGCAAAAAGCGCAAGTAGTGATTTGATTGAAGAAATTATGGCTCAAAGGGAACTGCTCTCCGCAGAAAATAATGAACTTAATGTCAAGAATGGTCCCATAAATTCCATAAAAATTCTTTCTGAACTTATCAAAAGAATATCTCATAGTAAATATGCAGAAAATAAAACAATCCTGCTCTCAAAAGATTCGAGTGATGTGGTCTTCACATCTGATATTTCACTTCTGAAAAGAGTGCTGCTTAATATGATTATAAATGCACTCGAGGCGACTCCTTTTAAGGGTAGGGTCATGCTGGGTTGTATAGTAAATACTAACTCCATCACTTTCTGGGTAAAAAATCCGGGTGTAATTCAACAGGATGTTGGTATGCAGATTTTCCAGAGGTCATTTTCCACAAAAGGAACTAACAGGGGTCTGGGTTCTTATAGTATGAAATTACTCGGTGAGCAGTATCTTAAAGGAAAAGTCTATTTCAAATCATCAAAAGAAAAAGATACAACTTTCTATATAAAATTTTCCGTTTAACTCCTTTGTAATCGGCAAACTATTGCCGGGAATCCGGAAAATTCAAGGACTCCTAAATCTCAAGGTAATTTTGCTCTTCTTCTTTGAACAGAGCAACCAAATCTTCTTCGCTCTTTGCTTTCACAAGTCTGTCCCTGAAGTCGTCCTTATTCATAAGCCTTGAAATTCTGCTAAGCAGTTTTATATGTGCATTCAGCATGCTGTCTTTTCCGACAAGCAGAAAAATAAATTTTACTTTTTCCCCGTCAATCGAATCAAACTCAATTGCTTCATTCATTATTCCGAATGCAGCTACAATATCGGCGGTAAAATCAGATTTCCCGTGCGGGATAGCAAACCCCTTGCCTACGCCTGTGGATACAAGCTTTTCCCTTTCGAAGACGCATTCCCTCACTTTTTCGAGGTCGAGGAACTTTCCCGAATTGTTTGCAAGGTCTATCATTTTATTTATAGCTTCCGTCTTGTCTTTTGCATCAAGTTTTATTTTGGTAACCTTCTCCGTTAAGATATCACTAATTTTCATTTTCTGTTATTATCTTTAATTTTTATTTTCAATTTCGTTTTAAACTTTTTTATTTTTTATATATCCTTCCACTTTTTGTTTGTATTCCTTCATTAATTTGCGTGACTTATCCATAGAATCAGTTTCGATATTCAAATGTACCATGTCCCGGTTTTTATCCGGAATGCACAGTATGTTATCGGTTTTATTCAAGTGTATTTTCACCCCGTCAATCAGCGTCTGTTTGAATTTAATGTTGTCTTCCATAAATCTTCTCATTATTTTCCCCTTGTCTTCCTTAGAGCAATTCATATTCTCTTTAAGCATAATTAATTTAGGAAGTTCCTCGTCCAGCTTGTCAATTGTGGTTTTGGATTTTGCTATCAGTTCTAGAATTTTTGCAATAGTGAACATTCCGTCGGTAGTATAAATATATTCCGGGAATAAAAATCCCCCCCTCGTTCCGCCCACGAATTTCACCTCTTTATCATCGCAAGCCATCATCATTGCATAATGTGAATCTTTTACCCTTATCACTTCCACGCCGTATTGTTTCGCTATTATATCCACTTCCGAAGTTGCCTGTATCGGCATTGCTATTCTCTTTATTCCGGGATTCTGCATCAGGAATAATTTTGTTACAATCGTGCAGAACCTGTCTCCGTCTAATATCTTACCGCCGTTTGTTGCAAGCCATACCTTCTCTCCGCCCGCATCTATCATAAATCCTAAATCGTAATCAAGGGATTTTACAACAAAGGAAAAATTATCGAGTGCGTAATTGAATTCGGCTGCATCCCTTGTCAGCTTTCCCTTTTCAAGATGTGCGGATAATGAAACAGTTTCACAACTGAAATCACCAAGAATGTTCGGGAATATTGTGGACGCAATTCCGTTTGAATAATCAATCACAAGCTTGAAGCGTCTTTTCTGTATTGAAGTAATATCAAGGCAGCTCAGGAAATGCTCTTTATATTTATTGCTGGTTCTTTCAGTATATTTTAGTGTACCCACATCTTCATAGTTTGCCCTGCTGTATTCTTCGCTGAAAAATAGGCGCTCTATTGATTTTGTCTTACTGCTTGATATGTCCCTTCCGTCTCTGTCAATAAAAATAATATCGGTTGATGATTTGTCAAAAGGAGATTTTCTTACGAATATTCCCCCCGCTCCGCTTTCGCTTTTAAGTTCCTGCCGCAGTATCGGAATCGGTATCACCTGCAAGTCGAGTACGTTCACTCCCGCAGATAGTATTCCGCTCGTAATTGAGCGTTTTATCATATTGGAGATGACATCAATATCCCTTCCAACCATAACGGTTTTGTTTTTTCCGGTAAATGTTCCATAGGCACTGCCGAGCTTGGAGCCGAATTCAGGATTTATCTGAAGGTTCGAAAGCCCCGTAATTCTTGAGTCCGTAAAAAGTTCATTGAAGAAAGTATCTTCGTATATCAGGCTTCGGGTTACCTTTGCATTATTATCAACTTTTTTCTTATCCCATATCTTAATGCTCGAACTTATAAATGCATTTTTCCCTATCGTGCAGTCGTCCCCTATAAATACAAAGTCGTTTATCCTCGCATTCTCGGCAATGATACAGTTCTTCCCGATTACGTCATAAAGGATTTTTGCTTTGGAACTAATTTTAACATTTTCCCAGATAACGGAATTCTTTACGTTCGCACCTTTTTCTATTATTACATTATCACCGATTATGCTGTTCTCAACGAGTGCATTTTCACTGATTACGGCGTTCCTGCCAATACAATTTCCTTCTGAATCTTTTACTTTGACGTAATCAAGACTTCCCTTTAATAAATCAAGGTTAGCAGAAAGATACTCTTCGAGATTTCCCACATCCCGCCAGTAGCCCTCATTCTTATACCCGTAAAGAGGAATTTCATTTTGTAAAAGGTACGGGAAAAGGTCTTTTGAAAAATCGAAACTTTCACCTTCCGGTATGTGCTTGAAAACTTCCTTTCTGAAGTAATAGATACCGGTATTTATTGTATCGGAAAAAACTTCGGACGATGACGGCTTTTCAAGAAATCTTACTATCTTACCTTCGTTATCCGTAAGTACAATTCCGTATTGAAGCGGATTGTCTGAACTGTAAAGGGATAATGTTGCAATGGAATTTTTCTTTTTGTGAAAATTAAAAAGCTTTGTGATGTCGAAGTCAGTAAGCACATCACCGCTTATCACGAGGAAATTATTTCTTATGAATTTTTCTGATAGCTTCACTGCTCCGGCAGTTCCGTAATCCCTGTCGGGCAGAATATACTCGATATTTACTCCGAATTTTCTGCCGTCGTCAAAATAATTTCTTATAATATCCGGCTGATAATAAAGCAGCATAACGTACTCTTTTATATTGTGCATCTTCAGCAATTCAAATAAATGCTCGAGCATCGGCTTATTGACTACCGGAACCATTGGTTTGGGAATATAATTCGTCAGAGGCTTTAACCTCGTTCCGAATCCCCCCGCCATTATAACAGCTTGCATTTCTTCTTTATTGATTTGTCTTTTTCTTGAAGTCAAATTTCACATCAGGTGGCTGGTCTGTTCCTTCTTTACCTTTGAAGTATTGTTTTTCCTTAAAGCCCATCATACCTGCGAATATTATCGTTGGAAAACTTCTTCTTTCTGTATTATATCCCTGAACAGATTCATTAAATTTCATTCTTTCCACAGCAATTCTGTTTTCCGTTCCTTCCAGTTGGGATTGCAGTTGCAGAAAACTTTCATTTGATTTTAACTGTGGATAATTTTCCGTCACTACAAGCAGTCTCGAAAGTGCACTTGAAAGTCCGTCCTGTGCTTTTTGATAAGCCGCAAATTTTTCCGGATCATTTAGATCTTCGGCGCTCAGTTTCACCTGTCCGACCTTGCTTCTCATCTCTGTAACTTCGGTCAAAACGCTTTTTTCAAAATCAGCAGCACCCTCAACTGTTTTTATGAGGTTTGGAATAAGATCTGCCCTTCTCTGGTATTGATTCTCTACTTGCGACCATGAGGTATTTACTCCCTCTTCGAGCGTAACAAGCTTATTATATCCGCATCCTGAAAATATTGTAGCAGATAAAAATAGTACAAAAATAAAAACGCTATATAAAATATTGTTTTTCATAAGCCTTTCTTAAAATTTAACAAAAATACTAACACTGTATTTCAAATACAATTTAATAAAAGTTCGTAAATATATGTGGTTTTAATAAAAAAAAATCCACTTTGCTTCCGCAAAGGAGATTCATTAATAATTGTTATTGGTTGTTCGTTGTTTCCCGATTCTCAGGTTCATCGAGATTTCACTCCGTTCAACATTATTAACTGCACATTATCGAAGCGTAGCGTAGATCCTTCGTGGAGGACTAATTATTAATTGTTATTTACTAATTGTTAATTGTTATTTACTAATTTTATTTAATAAGTATCATTCTCTTTGCTTCGCTGTATTTATCAGTCTGAATTTTATAAAAATATATTCCGCTCGGCATATTTCCTGCATTCCATATCACTTCGTGTACACCGGGTTTTAATTGTTCATCAACAAGTTTTGCAATTTCCCTTCCCGTTATATCATAAATATAAAGCCGGACAGTTTGAACCGGTGCATTCCCCGGAATCCCAAACTTAATTCTGGTCAAAGGATTGAACGGATTCGGATAATTTTGTGCGAGATAATAATTTTGCGGCACTTCCAGCGTATTCGAAATTATATCATTCGGAATATAACCGATTAAAGGCAGCTGAATAGATGTTTGATTTGCCGGATTCATATAAATTACATTTCTTGCTCTTTTGAGGGACGGAAGTACGTAAGGATTAGTTCTAATAAACGCATCGTCCGCAATGTTATCGAGATTTGTAAGTACTATCCTTATTCTGTTTCCCGATTTAAAATTATGCGAGTGGGACGTTCCATAAAAAGTCAATTGTCTTATAACGTTCGGCGTAATATTTCTTTCAGTCGCATTTGCTCTTCCTACAAGGTTCGCAGTGTTATCCGGTTGTACTTCCCAAATCTGGAAATTAAACTGGCTTTTATCTGTATCACATCGGTAATGAATGTTTACAAGCGGAGTTCCCACCATTCTTGTATCCTGCACCAGCGGAGGTGTTTCAAATGCAATCTGCGTTTTCCCGAATTTAGAATCGAATACGGTTCCCGTAAACTCCCTGTTCACTGCTTCTGTCATCGTAAGTGTCTGGTCTTTAATATCATTCAGGAATCCAAGTGTATCGGGATTTGAATTATTGGCCACCGTTCTTAATTTAAGGCCCGGAGTGAGGTAAAATCTCACATCTTCTACACCTGCGGGGGACCACACATTAGAGTAATACCTTGTCCACGTCCAGGTATTGCTTTGCCTCGGATATGAACTTGCCGCATAAACAAATTTCGAGGAATCCATAATGTGGTTCTGTAAATCCAGAAGCCAGTAATCGAGCCACTCACCAAGCATAAATCCGTAAAAATTCTGTTCGGCAGTGTTTGGATCTCCGCCGTGAGCATTCAATGTCCCGAAATAAAATTTCTGAGGATTCGACATATTTCCTAACTGCTTGATAATACCGTATACATTGAAGAACTTATCCTGCCATACGCTTGCTGAATGCGTTGCAACGGTATTCTGCGACACTGTATTTGCAAAGTCCCTGTTAATCGGCATATAGTAAGCCAGGCTGTCCCATTTATCCGGAGTGTCTGATAATATCCAGCTTCTGTATCTTGCAACCTGATTATTATATCTTGCAATACTTGTATCATAACTGACAGTCCATAGAAGAGTCATCCTCACACATTTATTTTCAATCCAGCTCGTTGCAAACTCCGGAGACATAACTTCGGAAGCAACGCATCTCAAACCTGCACCATTACACGCTGCCATATAAGGAATTATTCCGCCCTGCGAGCCGCCGGTAGCTCCAACTCTGCTTGCTTTTACGAGCGGATCACTCTTAACGTAATTCAGTATCTGCAGGAAATCATTCATTTCCGTTGTACTTATCAGATTTGATTTACCTGTTGAAAATCCCTGTCCGCGCATTGAGTAAATGAAACAATAATATCCGTATTGACTCTGCTCCGCTGCTGCATACACCAAGTCTTCCTTGCTGCCGCCATAACCGTGACAGTATATAATTGCAGGCCAGCCGCCCGCAGGAGGTGAGTTATCAGGATAAAATTTTGAGCAATCCAATACTGCACCATCTGACATTGTAAGGATTAAATCTTCTCTGGTAAAGTTTGGATGTGTTTTTTCACGCCGCTGTGAATAACCGGTAGACCAGAAAAAAGAAAATATCAAAACAAGTGTCAGGAATTTGTATTTTGTTATCATATAATTTCTCCGTTTGCTAAATCATATTATGCATTAATATAATATAATTGATTTATATAATTTATTCGATTATTTAGTATACAACTTAAAATAATCATATTTTTAAAATCAAGATAGGATAAAACATCTATATTTTTATGCTTTTATCATGGTTTTATTTGATAATTGTAATATTAAAAATTTCTTTATAGTTTTGAATAATTAAGTGTTTATTTAAATTTGAATCTTTTTCTGTTTTTTTAGGAAAAAATGAGAAAGACAGTAATAATAATAATTTCTTTTCTACTTTTATTCAATTCTTTCGGGTATATTCTCGTCTATTTTGAAGTGAAACAAAGTTTGAAGGAAGAAGCTTTTGATAAACTTAGTGATTACATACCCGATTCGGGAATGGAAATAATTACGGTTTTTAAACGGGATGTGATTAACGATGAAGAGTTTTATAAATTACTGGAAGAGAATGAAATACGGTTCAAAGAAAAAATGTATGATGTTTATAAGAAGTATGAAAAAGATGATACAATTATTCTTTATTGCATCTGTGACGAAAAAGAAAATAATTTAGATAAAGCATTTTCGGTTTATATTCAAAACCTGACTACAAAAGACTCACCCCAGCCTGCTCTGAAAAACATACTCCTTAATAAATTATCGGCAGGCATTCTGTCTTCTGAAAGCGATTTATTCCCGAAAGAAATAATAGAATTATTTTTTAACCCGCATCAATTTCTGATTTCTAACTATCCCGAAATTCTTACTCCTCCTCCAAAGTATATTATTTAAATTTAATTCTTATACGTTGTGTACTTATGATCTATTTTGTTTTTATTAAACAAATTGATTTATTTTTAAACTAAAATAATTACTTATGAAAAAGTTATTCATAGCAGTTTTTATAATAATAAGCTGCAGCACCATTTGGGCACAGGACAATAAAGGCAAGGATACTTTGAAAAATTTTATATTACCCACAGAAATTATTGTACGTGCCCCGAGGCTTGATTTACCGCTTAGCAAAATTCCCGCTCCAATCAGCATTATAGGAAACGATATACTTAATAGTCTGCCGCGTTCCGTAGCAATGGACGAGCCGTTAAAACTTGTTCCCGGTGTTAAAGTCGATAATCAGGCAGATGGAGAAAGACTTCACCTGTCGATCAGGGGTCAGGGAATATTGACTGAGCGTGGTACAAGAGGCATTAAAGGGCTATTAGATGGAATTCCATTAAATGACCCGAGCGGATTTTTATCGGATTTCTATGATATCGATTTCAACAATGTTGAAAAAATTGAAATCTTACGGGGACCATCCGCTTCGTTATTCGGCGGAAGTTCAAACGGAGGTATTATTAATATAATCACTAAAAATTCCCCAAACCTCCCGATTTTTGGTGAAGCAGATGCATCCTACGGTTCTAATAATTTCTGGAAGGGATTTGGAGAATTCGGTGGACAGGTGAAAAATGCAAATTACCGTGTATCATTTTCAAGAACGATGGGAGACGGATGGAGAAACCATACACATTTCTGGGGAAATAATATAAGTGCAAAACTAAATTATAATCCCGTAAAGAATATTACCTTAACACCGATATTAACATATTCTCATACATATCATGAAAATCCTGAAGGTATTAATTTAGAGACTTATAATTCAAGTCCCATAACATCGAATCCGGATGCTATTCCGTTTAATGAACATATCGAGAATGATCGCCTCACAAATGGATTAACAGGAAAAATATTTTTTGACAACGACAATGAACTGAATTTCAGCGGCTATGTAAAAACTACTACTTTTGTCGAAGCGAACAACCATACTTTCAACACCCAACTATTTACTACTCCCGGAGCATCAGTTCAATTTACAAATACTGCTGTCTTCGATAAAAAAAGTAATGTTGTAAATAAGGTCAGTGTCGGAAGCGATATGCAATGGCAAACAATTGACAGACACCAAAATCCAAATAATTATTCAATAATCGATTTAACAACTCTGTTATCACACGAAAAAATTACACAAAGCAATTACGGAGTGTTCGCACTTGATGAAATTGGATTTAACAATAAATTTAATTTTATGGTATCATTAAGATATGATGCTATAAACAATAGTCTGCAAAACCTTCTGGATTCTTCAGCAGCAAAACAAACTGCAGACTTCAATCACGCGACATTTAAAGTAGGTGTGACTTATACTCCATTACCGGAATTCAATGTATTTGCAAGCTGGGGGCAAGGATTTCTTCCTCCTTCCACTGAAGAGCTCTCGCAAAATCCTCTTTCATATACAGGGTTCAATCAAAACCTTACTTTTGCAACCTCAAACGGTTTTGATATCGGAATCAGGGGAAGCGTGAAAAATCTATTCACTTATGACTTAACAGGTTTCTATCTTAAAACGCAAAATGATTTTAACAGATTCTATATTCCATATCCAAGAAATCACGAAACGTTCTATAATAACGTAGGTGCAAGTAACAGAACCGGACTTGAATTATACGCAAAATATACTCCCGTAAAAGATCTTATAATTCAGGCAGCATATACATTCTCAAGCTTCAAATATGACATCAGCTCTCCTATACGGATAATAATGGATGATACAACCGACATCAGATATATTCAAAACGGAAATAAACTTCCGAACTGTCCTGATCATCAATTATATGTTGATGTAGAATGGGATTTCTATCCCGGATTCTTTGTAGCTTTAAACACGGAAACATATTCAAAATCTTTTATTGATGGTGCTAATATAGAATCTCAAGCAGTACCGGCATATACACTTCTCGGAGCAAGATTAGGATACAATTTCAACTGTTCAGGGATAAAAGGACAAATTAGTATAAATGGAAGAAATCTTACAGACCAGACTTATGTAGCATTTAGTGAACCGGATTCAGGCGGGAACGCATATCAACCCGGTGCAAAACGAGAAATATTTGGTAATTTAAAAATCGGATTCTAAAAGTAAATTAAACTACTCCTCTTAATTATTCCCCCTAAAAAAAAGGGGGAATAAAAGGGGGTTGTAATGATTTTAGATGAATAGATTCTTCGCTCCGCTCAGAATGATAAACAGAGAAAATTTATTGTGTCACCCCATCGGGGTTTGAAGAAGAAAGAGAATCTTTCTTGCTACAATAATTTCACCCCTACGGGGTTTATTTATCTTTATTCTTATATTATATATTACAATTATTCCACCCCTACTGGGTTCTTTTTTTCTCTCTTTTCTTAGTGTTCTCTGTGCCTCGTGTTAAATGTTTTTATCTTTTGTCAATCAGGTTATTCATTTAATCCTATAAATCATGGTTCAGACTATTTATTCTGTATCCCTCACTCGAAAATTTTGAAAATTGAAATTACTCTGCGAAATAATTATTTTAAAAAATGGCAAAAAAGAAATCTTCTTCAAAAAAACACGCTGAGGAAAGTGTCAATCTCGACTTTACATTCATTCCGGGTGCGAAATTTATTTTTTTTATTTATGCCGCTATCGCATTTTCAGCGCTGGGCTTATCGTATTACTATATTAATTTTGCTAACACGGTAAATCATTACTTTTCCTTTCCGCTGGACGACCCGTGGATACATCTTACATTTGCAAGAAATTTAATTGATTATCACAGCTTCTCGTATTTTAAATCTGAAATGGTCACCGCAGGCTCAACATCGCCGATTTATACATTCATTCTTTCAGCAGGGTATTTAATAATTAAGAATGAATTTATCTTAAGTTATGTATTTGGAATTCTTTTCCTGATTTTATCGGCAATATTTTTTTATAAACTATCTTCTTTTGAATTCTCAAATGAGAATATTTATGCGTTCCTGGTAACAGGGATTTTCATCGCAGATAAATGGCTCAATTTTATTGCTGTCTCGGGAATGGAAACAACGTTATTCATTTTCATACTAACAGGCTGTGCGTATTTTTATAAACAGAGGAAAGCCGTACCGTTCGCAGTTTTCCTCGGATTGATATTGTGGGGAAGACCAGACGGACTTGTCTTTATAGCGGCTCTCGCCGTTGATTATATTTTCGCAAAGAGTTTCAGCAAGCAAAATAAAAATTTAAAATTATTTTCAAAAAACGAATTTCTGAAAATTGGTCTTATCTCAGGTGCAATCATTGCCGTTTATTTCGGACTGAATCTTTTCTTGTCCGGCTCACTGCTTCCGAATACTTATAATGCAAAGCTCGCTTACTATGATCCGGAATTCAGGAGCAGAATCAGTTTTCTACGTTATGAAGTCTGGGAATATTTTACAAACGGTGCCTATGGGATTATGGCAGTCGGATTTTTCATCTCCGTAATTAAAATGCTTTACAATATTTTCAGAAAACAGTACAACAGAAATATAGTATATATAATTTTTGTTTTTGCTTTAATATTTATTTACTGGTACAAACTACCTTATGCTCACAGGTTCGGTCGTTACCTTATGCCGGCGATTCCTTTCATCATACTTGTCTCAGGTCTGGGTTTCAGGGACGCAGCCAAGATGATTGGAGAATATTTCAAAAATAGAAAATTTGCAAACCTTGCTATGCTTGCAATTTCATCTGTCATACTGATTTTTTCCTTAAAAAATTATAACGAGAATAAAACAAATTATGCAGAGCAATGCGCCTACATTCACGACAGGCACATTGTAACGGCAAACTGGATAAAGGAAAACACGAATCCCGAAGATCTAATTGCGACCCACGACGTAGGGGCAATCGGATTTTACTGCGGAAGAAAAATTGTTGATGTAGCCGGATTGATCACTCCAGAACTTATAGGTAAGATCAACGATAAGGACTACGCTGCTTATATGACCGCCTTCCTGAAAAAAAGCGGGGCAAAATATCTGGCATTTCAAAGGGAGTGGTACAGAGTTGTGAATCAGAATCCGCTTTATACAAGTATTAACAAAGAACCTATTGAAACAATAGACGTATTCAGATTTGAACCGGACAAAACACATATAATAAGCCGCGAGGCAAACAGCCTGATTATGAATGCTATGAACCTGCTTGCACAGAGAACTCCCCAGCAGGCATTGCAGTATCTGACACAGGCACTAAAAATTGATCCTCAATGTTCGTTCACATATTTTTTGATTGCAAATGCTTATGTTTCGCTTAATGACAAGGTGAATTTCGAAAAGAACCTGATTAAAGCACTGGAAATATTTCCCGATTACAAAGATGCACTCCTGCTGCTTGGCAGTTATTATAAACAATCTGACCGCAACGGTGAAGCAAAAATTTATTTAGATAAATATCTTAAGATAAGTCCGGATGATAAAAAAGCACTGGAACTTTATAAATCATTACCCGATACTACAGGAAAAAAATAATATTATTTCGGTGAAATTTTAAAAATACAAATGCAGAATTTACTTTTAAAAAAGAGAGCTCCTGATGTTACGGCAATATTATTTATCGTTGCGGCTGTTTTTCTGATTTTTCAGAACCTGCTCAAAGGTCAGATAATAGCTACCAATGATATCGGAACGAACGATTTATTGTACTTTTCCTTTCCGATAAGATATCTGTACTCGGAAGCATTGAAAGCAGGTGAATTACTTCAATGGACACCTTTTATAACTTCAGGCTTTCCGGTTTTTGCCGAAGGTCAGAACGGTTTTATGTATCCCTTCAATTTAATTACCTGTTATCTTCTCGACCCTTTTCAGGCAATGAACTGGTTTTTGATTTTTCACGCTATTCTTGCGGGAATAGGTGTTTATTTTTTTGTAAAGAAAATATCGGGCTCGGGCTGGAATGCAATACCCATGGCAGTTGCAGCTTCAGTATGCGGCTCTTTTACGACGGGACATACCCGCCACTTAAATATTTTTGCAGTGATAGCCCTCACTCCCTGGCTTTTTCTCTTTGCAGAATCTTATGTAAGAAAACTTAAAACATCTTCTGCATTACTCTTCGGCTCGGTACTCGGGCTGATGCTTTTAACAAACCATCCGCAGTTTTCTTTCATATGCGGATTTATCTCAATACTGTATTTATTTCTGAGATTTTATTTCAGCGAAATTAAACTCCCTGTGTACTGGAAAAAAATTCTTTTGTTTCTATTGCTTGCTGTGGTTGTCAGCATTGCGATGTCTTATTATCAGCTCAGGGAGACGCTTGAACTATCATCGTTTTCAAGAAGAAGCATGGATTTGAACACACCTGAATATACAGGCATAGGAAGCCTGCCATGGAACGGACTTCTGACTTTCATTTATCCTAATTATATGGGAAATGCAGGCAATGCAACATATAAGTCGGACACGGTTTATCTTTTCTGGGAATATTTCCATTATATCGGTCTTGTACTACTTGCTCTTGCATTCATCGGGTTAGTGCGAAAATTTAAATCAAACATTTATGCTAAAATATTCTTAATCATCGCGATAATTTCTTTTCTTTTTGCGCTTGGGGAAAATCTGAAACTTTACCGGGTATTTTCATTTTTTCCTGTGATAAGTTCATTTCGTTTTCCTTCAAGATGGCTTATAGGAACGGAACTATCTTTGATGTTTGTGAGTGTGTTTGGATTGCAATTCGTAATTGATAAAATAAAGGGTGTTAAAAAAGTAATTCCGGAAAAAGGACATTCAAAAGGAAAAGTCAGAGTTCAACAGGTAAAGAGCTCAGGCGGGTTAAAGAAACTTATTGAAAGCAAACCATATCTTCCAGGAATAGTAATATCACTGGTGGTAATACTAGATATTTATATTGTAACTGGGAGAGGAGTATCAACAGCTGAACCGGAAGTTTTTTTTCCAAAGGATAACAAAATTATAAATTCACTCAGCAAAGAAAGTTTCGGCAGGGAATTTACAGCAGGAGAGGTGGAACTATGCACAAAATTATATCAGAAGAACAAAGGATGGGAAGGCGATAAATCTGCTTACGGCATTGCCGCAAATATTCTGCCTCCGAATCTTGCAGCATATTATCATATCAAATCTGTCAGTGGATATATGAATTTAACACCGCATTATTTTTATGAAGTATGGGGTGACCAGGACCATCCCGGAATTGTCAGGAAAACTGCTACGTCTCCCGATGGAAAATCGCTCAGGACAACGCCTCCTTTCATCAAACTATCCGGAATGTGGGGTGTAAAAGATTTCTTTACTTTTTATACGATGCCGGAACCTTTTATTGTCAAGTCCGATACACTTGGAATAAAACACTATGAGCTGCCGGAAATTTATCCGAGAGCATGGATAGTAAAAGATATTATAACTACTCCGGCGGATAATAAAAAAAGTGCCGAACTTCTGATTGATGAAAAATTCAATCCGCTTGAAAAAGCTATCGTGAATGGTGAAACTCCTCAGCTGCCTTCGGGCTCCGAAAATTCAAAAGCCGAAATACTTGAAGAAAAAAATCATTCTTTAAAGATAAAAGCATCGGCTCCGGGACTGGTCGTGATAAGCGATATGTGGTATCCCAGATGGAAAGCAAGAATAAATAATGAGGATACCAAAGTTTACCGCATAAATAATTCTATGAGGGGAGTTATCTCGCCTTATGCAGGAGCGGAAATAGAAATGTACTATGACGAAGGAAACATAAAAGCGTTTCTTCTTTTGAGTTTATTGACATTGGCAGGGGTCTTTGGTTTCGGAACGTTTGATTACTTCAGAAGTGGTATGAACAAAAACGAAAACCGGTCTGAAAAGACTCAGCGGATAATATGAACCCGGGACTATTCATACGGATAACCCTGAAAAAATTTAAAGACCTTTATCTTTATGCGGTTTCTTTAATCCGGGGAATTACCGACTCCGGAACTTTCCGGAAATTAATTTTACCGCTAAAATCTTTTTTAGAAAAAGTAAAAACATTAGCTGCACCCGTACTTAAAAAGATAACCGTTTTCATTTCCGGACTCTATAAAAAAATTGAACGAAGTAAAGTTTTATCGAAAGTAAAATTATATCTCCGAACTTCATATAATTTTCTGAAAACAAAAACATTTCCCGTAATAACATCTTTTCTTAAAAAAGTTTATATTTTTCTTCATGCATTCTTTGAAAAGTTCGGAAAATTTGCTTTAAGAAAGCCGTATATTTTTGTTCCTGCACTTGCATTCGTTTATCTGATAATATTTTTGTCTTTGATTTATTATTCGTTGTTTTCTAAATATTACTGGGGAGGAGACCCTGAAAAGAAATACTCTCTTCAACCGGGAAAAAATCTCACGGAAATAACTGCCGACCTTAAAGAGCAGGATATAATCAGGAACGGATTTATCTTTAAAGTGATTGTTAAAATTTCCGGAAATGAGGAAAAAATTATTTCAAGAAACTACGTATTTAAAAACGGAATGAGTAATCTTGAACTTTTATCTGTACTTACGGATAAAACGGAAAGTGTAAAATTCAGAATACCCGAAGGACAGACAATAAAACAGATTGCAAAACTTGTCGAAAGTAAATTAATGCTTTCGTCTGAAAAATTTATTAAAGCGACACAAAACGATACCCTGATTGAAAGCCTCGGGTTAAAAGGGAAAGTGAAAAATCTTGAGGGATTTCTGTTCCCGGACACTTATCAGCTTCCTGCCGCAATCGATGAGGTGATGCTTGTGGAAATACTCGTAAAAGAATTTAAAAGAAAAATATCCGGCAGTCCCGAAATAATGGACAAGATGAAAGAAAATAATATGGATTTATTATCAGCGGTTACTCTCGGTTCAATAATCGAAGCCGAAACTGCTCTTAAGCCGGAGATGTTGATTATTTCGGGAGTTTATCATAACCGTCTGAATAAGAATATGAAACTTGAAGCAGACCCGACCGTGAACTATGCACTGCCGGATGGTCCTAAACAAAGACTGCTTTTCAAAGACCTGAAAATTGATTCGCCTTATAACACCTATAAGTACACAGGTTTACCGCCGGGACCGATAAATAACCCGGGTTATGCCGCGATTCTTGCTGCTGTAAATCCCGAAAAGAATAATTATCTTTACTTTGTAGCAACAGGTGAAGGCGGACATAAGTTTTCCGTTACATATGAAGAACATCAGAAAGCTATTAAAGAGTACAGAAAAAAACAAAAATGAAAATTTAATATATCGATTGAATTCAGAACTCACATATTTATTTTTAAAACTCGATTATCGCGATAAAGATAAATCCTCAAAAAAGAAATTCATAGGAATTGCCGTAGGCTATCTGTTTACAAATCTGATGCTTTCCCTGAACTATTTTTTCTTTTTCGATTATTTCAGTTATGCAATTCTCTCATTCACAATAAATATTTTCCTTCTTTCTTTTATAGCATTGAATGATTTTCAAAGTTTGTTCTTTGCAAAAACTCATATCGAAGTTTTACGATCACTGCCTCTTAGCAGTGAAGACCTCTTTATTTCGAAATTTATCTCGGCATTCGTATATTTATTTCTGATTATTTCAGCCCCCATAATTTCACAATCGATAGTCTTTTATTTTTTTGAGTACAACATATACAAGAGTTTAGTATTTCTCGTAACTGATTATATGTTCTCTTTCTTTTCAATCGGTTTAATTCTTCTGCTGTTTATGGTAGTTCTTTTGAAATTTCCGCGAAAGTCGACTTCTGTTATGTATATATTGCAGTTTATTTTTCTGATATTCGTTATGTACTCTTCAAGTCTTGCATCAAAGGCGAGACTGCATGAAAGGCAGAGCGTTCTTGAATTTGATTTTGTGAAATATTCGCCGCAGAATTTATTTGCACTTTCCATTGATAATCCTTTTAACCTCCTGATCTCCCTTGGTATATTTACTGCAACATATTTAATTTTTTATTTCTACATTAAGAGCCGATATCTGGAGATAAGCGACATAGTATTTTCCCTTGATTTGAAAACCAAAAAAAGAAAACCTGTAAAAATGTTTTCCGGGTTCAACACTTTTATTCAAAAGACACTTTTAAAGAATCACCTTGAAAGAGCATCATACAACCTAATAAAGAATCAGATGATAAATTCTAAGACGTTCAAACTCAGATATGTTCCGCTGGTTTTTATTCCGCTTGTATTCTGCGTTATCGGAATATTGAGTGATACAAGAAATTACCTTGTCTTCACAGTGGATAAGGGCGTACCGCTTGAAGCCGGAGCAGTACTGATGCTTACCCCGTCAATAATTATGACCGTTATGATGATATCCCGTTTATTCGTATCCAACACAAAAATTGCAGATGAAAACAGCGAAGATGTTGAATGGATATATCAGAATTTACCGGTTGATAATAAAAAGCTTTTCATAAAAGGCATATTGAAATTTATCAACATTAATTTTATAATTCCCGTCCTGCTTGCCGCAACGGCAATACTTGCCGTAAAAATAGAATTGTTTCCGCTTATATTAAACATGCTGTTTTTTGGTACGATGGTATTTTTTGTAAATTCGATTTACCTGCTTTTCGATAACAGATACCCGTTTGTATTACAAAGTACGAAATATAATTCAGTGACTAAAATTGCGGAAGTATTTCTGACTATGTTCATTGGTGTAGCAATATTTGTTGTTCAGATTTTTATTTTTAAAAATGTTATATTTGTCATAATTTCAATATTGTCAATTTCTGTATTGACGTATATATTTTCAAAAAAATAAAATAATTATTTATGAACGAGGATTACAACATTCAATATGGAGCTCCAAAGACCGAAGCAAAGCCCCTGATAAGCAAAATACGGGGTGAGGGAAAAAATATTGTACTTGGAATTACGGGAACAAGCGGGGCAGTATACGGCTTGAGGATGCTCAGGGCACTGCTGATGAATGAATTCAATGTTGAACTTATTCTTTCCGAGTATGCGGTTTACTCCTTATACAAAGAATGCAGTGTTGACCTTAAGCAGGCAAATGTAGCGGGATTATTCCCCGAAATAAGTATCGGGAAAGCCACCGTGAATCTTCATAATAACCTCGATCTGAAATCAGAAATATTTTCGGCTAATTTCAATGCTTACGGAATGATAATCTGTCCCTGTGCAAATAATTTTCTTGCCGGAATTGCAAACGGAGACAGCAAAACTTTAATGGAAAAAGCCGCAGATTATTCGCTCTCCTATTCAAGACCTTTGATAATTGTACCGAGGATGACCCCTGTAAATAAGATTCAACTCGATAATATGATTAAGATTATTAATGCAGGCGGTAAGATAGTTCCTGCTATGCCGAGTTTTGAAAATAATCCTCAGAATTTTAATGATCTCGCTGATTACATTGCCGGAAAAGTGTTAAATATTCTGGTAGGAAATAAACTGGAAATATAGAATTTTACTGCATTAACAGGGAAATTCATTGTGATTGATTTCCACATTTACCTGTGGAAAATTGCTTTTGATATATTCTTTAATCTTTTCTGCGGAATATACAGACCTATGCTGTCCCCCTGTGCACCCGAAAGACACCATCAGATGGTTAAAATCTCTTTCAAGATAATTTATAATTGCTGCACCGATTATACTTTCAGTATCGGATAAAAATACCTGCATCCCGGGTTTCGAATCAAGAACATCAATTACTTCTTTATCCTTGCCGGTTAGATTTTTAAATTGCTGAAATTTTCCGGGATTAAAAATAAACCTGCAATCGAAGACAAATCCGCCGCCGTTTCCCGAATCATCAACAGGAATTCCGGATCGTAAATAACTAAAGGAATATATTTTTACTGTTAACATAATTTAATTGTTCTATTACCGTGAAATAATTTTATTAAAATTAGAGAAAAAACAAATAATAAATAAGGAATAACAAATATCTAAAATCCGTTTACCATAAATCCGCCGTCAACTGCTATGCATTGTCCGGTTATGTATGAAGATGCGGGCATTGCGAGGAATGCCGCAGCAGCAGCAACTTCATCCGGTTTGCCGACTCTTTGCATTGGTGTTCTGCCGATTACTTCATTGTAATACTTCCTGTTATTTAATACCGCTTCTGTTAATGACGTCCTTATATACCAGGGTGCAATTGAGTTTACACGTATATCTTCTCCTGCCCATTCAACAGCAAGATTTTTCGTTAACTGAATTTCAGCCGCTTTCGACATGGCATAAGGCGCGCCGGTTTTAAGATGTGTTAATCCCGCTACCGATACAATGTTGATTATACTTGCTCCCCCCGCCTTTTTTAAAAAGGGAAAGGATAATCTGCTCACATCAAAAACAGATTTCAGATTCGTCTCAAATAATAATTCAAACTCATCTTTTGTGTATTCGAGTGCTTTTTTTCTTATGTTATATCCCACATTGTTTACAAGTATGCTGAAATGCTTCCATTCCTTTCCTAATTCATCGAATAATCTTTTCCTCTCTTCTTCATTGCTCAGGTCGCAGCTTGTTCCTGACGCAGAGAGCCCTTTTTTTCTATAATTTCTAATCTGCTGTTTTAATGCATCTTTCCCTCTTGCAACAATAAAAATTTCAGCACCAAGCAAAAGAAATTCTTCCGCAATAGCTTTTCCGATACCTCTTGTACCTCCGGTTATGAGGGCACGCTTATTTTTAAGTGTCCATTTGTTAATCATATTTAATAACTTAAATTATATAATCTGAATATTCTGGAATTAATCTTTTAATGTAAACACTTTATTCGTTTATAAACCGGTAACGAATTTGTTTAGAATCAATTTAAAAGGTTCCGGTGATATAGTCGCATAACCCTGATAAGGATGGTCAAGAACATATATCAGATAAAAAAGCGAAACATTAATAACAATTAACGATGCAATAAGGAATAAATGTGCTTTTCTTTTTTTGGTGGTAAAGAAATAAGAATAACTGACAGATATAAAAGCACATAGTACTATCACAATCCAGATTACTTCCGGAGTAGTCTGGTTCATATCCAAAATTCTTAATCTCCTCTGCATACTAACCAGATTTAATTTTTCTATTGATACCTGATAAAAATAAGTATTGGTAATTTTTGAAACAGGGATCCGGGAATAAGTATCCCATAGATCATCCAGGGCATTCATTGCTTTCGGGCTTGTTTCTCCTTTTGCCATCAGGGGCCACTCATCTTCAACAACAGCTTCAGTATATTTTATTAATTTATCCGTTACAATAGATTTAACTGAGTCGGGTAATATTCTTGTATCCCTGTAGAAGTTTGATAAATAAGTTGTCTCTTCTGTTACGTTCTGCTGTGCTTTCTCATAACCGAACCAGTTGGCATAAACCACGAAAGCAATTAGAACTCCATAAGTTACAGAAAATCCATTAAAAATATAGCTTCCGACAATATGGTTTTCGGCTAATATCTCGTGCGAAAATTTCTTCCTGAAAATTAGAAATCCTATAAATGCGATTACGAGGCTTATAGCCAGAACCATAAGTATTTCAAGAACTAAAGGCATAATTATTAAAGTCGTCATATAATTTTATTAAGACATTGGAAAAATTCATTTTTTTAAAATTAGTGAATTCGTGGTAAACATTAAAATCAATTATTAATCTTAAAAAAAATATGGCGGGGCAGTCCTGCCTATAGGAATTATTAGCGTTCTTTTTTTAATATTTCTTTTTTGTTAACTTAACACATTATTTAATATTTATTAAATAAAACCATTAGGAGAGAAAAACGAAAACTAATCTTAATTTTATTACAATTATTATTATTTTTCCCCTATTATTACCCGTTTCACTATTTGCCCAGCTTTCCGACAATGAAAGAGAAGATTTAAGTGCTTATATTAATAATAATTCCAGTATGCTTAATTACGCTTTAAATCTCAGAACAAAGCTGTTGAATGACGTTGAATTTTCAAAAAACCTGAAATCATGTTCAAAAAATATTTCAACAATTAATTTCGTTAAGGATAATAATACTTTTTTTAATGAAGCCGTGTATCGTGAATTTATACCATTAATAGAAACTACCTGGTAAGTCTCAAGGCAAAACAAGTATATCCAAAAAAAGTAATAGTTTTATTGGAAATGGTATGTATATGCCAGCATTATCTGCATGCAGAATAAATAAAAGACTAAAAGAAATTTATGTGAAATTATGCATTAGAAAGGGTTATAAAAAAACAGGTGTAATTGCTGTTACACGAAAACTTTTAATATTAATTTATACCCTTTGGAAAAATAACACAGAGTATAATCCTAATTATCAATGTATATAAATTGTTTTTCAAAAACATACGGTGCGTTTTTATATTGACTTTTAATACAGTACCTTTGCGGAGGGGCGTGTTAATTCTTCGTGTTCCTTCGTAAAAGTTCTTTTTCAATTCTAAATTTCTTACTATTTCACCCCTACGGGGTTTCTCTCTCTTTCCCTTTTGCATTTTATTATATTTTTGTTTTTAGTTTATTGAAGAATAATGTAACCGAAGTTACACGAAAAGTTAAATAATCTATTTTGTCATTCTGAACGGAGTGAAGAATCTCGTTTTCATTGATTTTTGAGGTGTTTCGCTACGCTCAACATGACAAATACGTAACTTCAAAAATGTAATAATAATTATTCTGATGAGATTTATACTAAACAGAGATATTATAAGTACAGATGTTAATCCTGCAACTTCACTTCTTGACTTTCTGAGAAGAAATCAGAATTTAAAAGGAACAAAAGAAGGATGCCGCGAAGGTGATTGCGGTGCGTGCACCGTCCTTATCGGCGAATCAGAAGGCAATAACATTAATTATCATAATGCCAATTCCTGCCTTATACCCATCGCAGATATGGAAGGCAAACACGTAATTACAATCGAAGGGCTGAATATCTCCGGACTTACTTTATTCCAGAAGGAAATGGTTGAAGAAGGCGGAACACAATGCGGATTCTGCACACCGGGATTCATTGTTTCTTTTACCGGGTATCTTATTAACGGCGGTAAATATAATTTAAAAGACGCAATAGAATCTGTTGGCGGCAATATCTGCCGGTGTACAGGTCACGGTACTATCAGAAGAGCAGTATCGAATGTACTGAACTATTTCGAAACAACAGAATTAAAAAAAGGTGAAAATCGGATAAAATATCTTTCCCGCCTGAATGCTATCCCTGCTTATATTTCTGATATTCCGCTGAAATTGAAAAAAATTGAACGAAGAAAGAATGTTATAGCCCAAAGAATAATAAAAGGGGAACCCGTTTGCGGAGGAACGGATATTTTCGTTCAGAAATGGGACGAACTGCTAAAGAAAAAGATATCTGTCATAACAAAATCAAAAAATATTAACGGAATAAAAATCGGTAAAAATATCTGCAGCATTAAAGCATCAACTACCGTTACTGAAATCGAAGAATCAAAAGAACTGAATAAAATGATTCCCGGATTGAAAGATTACATGCTGCTTTTTGGCTCTATTCCAATTAAAAACCGTGCATCAATCGGCGGGAATATAAATAATGCTTCACCAATCGGTGACGTGACGAATATTTTTCTCGCACTGAATTCAAAACTTATTCTGAAAAAGAAAAAAGCAAAAAGAGAAATCTTCTTGAAAGACTACTATAAAGGATATAAATCCCTCGACAGAAAAAAAGGTGAATTAATCGATGAAATAAAATTTACTATTCCCGGAAAAAACACAAAATTCAATTTTGAAAAGGTTTCAAAGAGGACTTTTCTCGATATCGCAAGCGTAAACTCTTCCATTCTTATTAAAATCAAAAAAGATATTATCGAAGATGTCCATATTTCAACCGGCGGAGTAGCTCCTATTCCGTTGCATTTGACTCTTACTTCCGAATTTCTGAAAGGTAAATTACTTTCATCAGAAAAAGTAAAAAAATCGATTGCTTATGCAATGAAAGAAATATCTCCGATTAGTGATGCCCGCGGTAGTGCAGATTACAAAAGACTCCTGCTACGACAGTTGATTTATGCACACTTTTTGAAACTATTTCCCGAAGTAATAAAACCGGAGGATTTACTTTATGAATAATATTGATTCCATAAAACATACGCGGGGGGAATCAGTTTTTATAGATGATTTCAATGTTCCCGAAGGAACACTTCATGCAGCGGTTTTTTATTCACCTGTTGCTCATGGTCATATTAAAAACCTCGATATTTCAGAAGCCGGAAAAATGGCAGGAGTGAAGGGTATTTATACATATAAAGATATTCCGGGAAAAAATCAGATAGGCGGTATAATCGAAGATGAGAACCTCCTCGCAGAAAATATCGTAGAATTTATAGGTCACCCCATTGCTCTTGTTTTAGCCGATGACTGGCTTACTGCCCGTGAAGCTGTCAAGAAAATCAAGGTTGATATCGAAGAACAAATTCCAATACTCGACCCGAGAACAGCATTTGAAAAAAATAGTTTAATAATGCCGCCAAGAATATTTTCATGCGGCGATACAGATAGTATATGGAGCAAGTGCGATGTAATTGCAGAAGGGCGCGTAGATTCGGGCGGGCAGGAGCATCTCTATCTCGAAACTCAGGGTGCCGTTGCAGTTCCTCTTGAAGGTGATTGTATAAAAATATATTCCGCTACTCAAAACCCAAGTGCAGTTCAGCGGACTGCGGCAGCAGTTTTAAATGTTCCGCAGAATAAAATTGAATGTGATGTATTGAGACTTGGCGGTGCGTTCGGTGGAAAAGAAGACCAGGCAACTGCCTGGGCAGTACTTGCAGCACTTGCGGCTACGAAATTAAAACGCCCTGTAAAACTTGTTCTGTTAAGACACGACGATATGATAGTAACAGGAAAGAGGCATCCGTACAGTTCTGATTTTAAAATCGGACTTGATAAAGAAGGAAAAATAATTGCTTATGAAGTTACATTCTATCAGGATGCAGGGGCATCGGCTGATTTATCCCCTGCAATTCTCGACAGGACACTCTTCCACGCCGCAAACAGTTATTATATTCCGAATGTAAAAGCTACCGCATACAGTTGTAAGACAAACCTCACTCCGAATACGGCTTTCCGAGGTTTTGGCGGTCCGCAGGGGATGTTTGTGATCGAGTCTGCAATTTATAAAGCCGCTGAAAAAATGGGAATAGAACCTTCCGTTATTCAGGAAAAAAATCTGCTGCGGGAAAATAACGAATTTCCATACGGTCAGAAAGCGGAAAACAGTAATGCCGAACGATGCTGGAATGAGGCAGTCCGGAAATTTGATTTGAATTCCGAAAGGAAAAAAGTTGAAGAATTTAATTCGGAAAATAAAATATATAAAAAAGGTTTTGCACTAATGCCAATCTGCTTCGGAATTTCATTCACTAATACGCCGATGAACAGGGCAGGAGCGCTGGTGCATATTTACACGGACGGCAGTATAGGAGTCAGCACCGGAGCGGTTGAAATGGGGCAGGGTGTGAATATGAAATTAAGGCAGGTTGCAGCAAGTTTGTTTTCTGTAGGGATTGATAAAGTTAAAACAGAAACTACAAATACTTCAAGAGTGGCTAATACCTCTCCTACTGCGGCAAGCAGCGGTGCGGATCTTAACGGAAAAGCCACAGAGATAGCGTGCAAAAATATTCTCGAAAGACTCACAAAAACAGCAGCGGATATTTTAGGAATTGAAAACAGCGGTTCAATCAAATTCAAAGACGAAAAAATCTACGTAAACGGAAAACCTTCGGATTTAAACTGGAAAAATTTTATCATTGAAGCAAATACCAGAAGGGTTAACCTATCATCGTATGCATATTATGCAACGCCCGAAATTCATTTTGACAGAATCACTAACAAAGGGAAACCCTTTGCTTATCATGTTTACGGAACTGCATTGTTAGAGGTTACTTTAGATTGCATACGCGGTAATTATAAAATCAATTCCGTAAAAGCAGTTCACGATTTCGGAAAAAGTATGAATCCTGTAATTGACAGAGGACAGGCAGAAGGTGCAATAATGCAGGGACTCGGCTGGATGACTATTGAAGAAGTACTTCACAATGAAAAGGGAAGATTGATTACAGATACACTATCAACATACAAAGTCCCGGATATACATTTCACTCCTGAAGAACTTGAAGTTGTGTTCCTTGAAAATTCTGAAAATCCGCAGGGAATATTTAATTCAAAAGCAATCGGAGAACCGCCCTTTATGTATGGAATAGGTGCCTATTTTGCCTTATTAAATGCAATGAAATCGTTTAAAAAAGATTTGAAGTATAAATTTGATGCTCCGATGACCCCGGAAAAAGTCCTGATGACGATGTACGGATAAATCCCGTTAAAGACTTATTTTAACACCTTTTCTGCTTTTGGTGTCCGTGTGACTTTAACTTTGGAATCTTTACCATAACAATCCACGCAGATCTCGAGCCGGATATCGGTATTTACATAAAGAGAATTTTCATAAATCTCGTACGAATAGTAATCATCTTCCATAATAACTTTAAAATCATAAGTTCCTTCTTCTATAAGCAAGTCTTCATACTCATAAGGATAAATTTCAGACGTAATCATATTTCTGCTCCACAGGTTATCGTAAGAATATACCCCCCTGTAATAAACAGAAGTAATATATTTAGCGTTTTCATCATTATAAATCGAAACATAATGATTCCTCGGTGTGAAAATAAAGTCACAACCGTTTAAAGCAAATGCAGTTGCCAGAATAAAGAGTATAATAATCAGTTTTTTCATAATATTAGTATTTAACCTTCTAAATATTATACGACTTAAGTTGGTTATGTGTTCCTTGCCAAATATATCATTTTTCACGCGGCTTTGTTCAAAGTTTGTTATGTGACTGAAATTTTCAGTTTATTTGTGATTTTAATACCTTATTTTTATCATTCGTTTAAAAAATAATATTTATGGGTGAAATAACTAATAAAATCAAAGAATTATCATCAAAATACAGTGATTTTACTGCTAATAATTTATCGGACATCGTTAAAATTAAATCCCTAAGCACAGGTGAAAAAGATGTTTGCCTTAAACTTAAACAGCAAATGGAATCGGCGGGATTTGATGAAGTGAAAATTGACGGGCTTGGAAATGTTATTGGAAGAATTGGTATAGGCAAAAAAATTTTTGCAATAGATGCCCATATAGATACTGTTGATACAGGAAATATTGAGAACTGGCATTTAGACCCGTTTTCCGGATTAATAAAAGACGGTTTTGTTCACGGCAGGGGGAGTGTTGACCAGAAGGGCGGTGCCGCTGCTATGATAACATCAGGAAAAATTTTAAAGGATTTGAATTTCGATAAAGACCTCACAATTTATTTCACTTGTACGGTAATTGAAGAAGACTGCGACGGTCTTTGCTGGAAATATATTGTTGAAGAGGATAAAATTAAACCGGATTTTGTAATTATCACCGAACCGACAAATTGCAGTATATACCGCGGACATAGAGGAAGAATGGAAATGAATGTAATATTTAAAGGTCTCTCATCTCACGGCTCTGCTCCCGAAAGAGGAAAAAACGCAGTTTATATGGCTTCAAAAACCTGTCTTGACATAGAAAAATTAAATGAACGTCTTGCTTATGATGAATTTCTCGGGAAAGGTTCCGTTACAATTTCAGAATTTGTTTCCGGAAGCCCGTCCCTGTGTGCGGTCGCTGATTATGCAAAGATTCACCTCGATAGAAGACTCACCTGGGGTGAAACAAAAGAATCCGCGGTTGAAGAGATTGAAGAACTTATCAAAGGAGTTGATGCTAAAGTGAAAGTGCTTGGATATAAAGAAATGGCATATACAGGTCTTGAGTACGGAATGGAAAAATATTATCCGACATGGAAACTTGAAGAAAATCACATCGCAGTTCAAACAGGGGTGAAAGCATATAAAGATCTATTCGGAAAAGATCCTGTCATTGATAAGTGGACATTCTCTACTAACGGAGTTGTCACAAACGGAATATATAAAATTCCTACAATCGGCTTTGGTCCGGGAAATGAAGTAATGGCGCATGCTCCGGATGAGAAGACACCGATTGAAGATTTAGTAACGGCATCAGCATTCTATGCAATGTATGCATACCTGATATAATTTATTACAGAAAATATTTTAAACCAATAAAAATAATTTTATGAAAACAATATTCAGAAATAAACATTTTATTAACCACGAAGAATGGTCAAAGCAGGAGCTTGACACCGTATTCGATTTGTCATTCGATTTAAAAAGGAAATTTGCTGCGGGAGAACCCCACAGGCATCTACCCGATAAAACACTGTTCATGATTTTTTTCGAACAGTCAACAAGGACAAGAAATTCTATGGAAGCCGGTATGACACAGCTTGGCGGGCACGCACACGACCTTACCGAAGATAAGATGCAGTTGTCACACGGTGAATCAGCTAAAGATACTTCAATCATTCTTTCGAGAATGGGACACGGTATTGCATCAAGAAATTGTTTTTACGGTATCGGGAATAAATACCTGAACGAAATGGCAAAACACGCAACAGTTCCGGTAATGTCTCTTCAGGATGATGTTTATCATCCGTTTCAGGGACTTGCAGACCTTATGACGATTTTTGAATATTTCGGTAAAGAGCCGAAAGGCTTGAAAGTGACAATTTCCTGGGCTTATGCAAAGTCTCACGCAAAGCCATTATCGGTCCCGCAAACCCAGATACTTCTCTTTCCAAGATACGGAATAGATGTGACGGTTGCACATCCGAAAGAATTTCCTATGAGCAAAGATATTGTTGAGCAGGCAAAGATGAATGCTAAAGCTTCAGGTTCAAAACTGAAGTTCACAAATAATATGGATGAAGCTTTTGAAGGTGCTCATATCGTTATACCAAAGAACTGGGGCGGATTCGGACACTATACAATGGAAGACTATCTTGCAAATGAAGATGCATGCAAAAAAGAAATGTCTTCCAGTCTTGAAAAACATAAGAACTGGATTTGCGACCGCAGAAGAATTAAACTTGCAAATAAAAATGTAAAACTTATGCACGCACTTCCTGCAGATAGAAACAGGGAAGTTACGGACGAAGTGATTGACGATGAAAATATTTCAATCGTTTACGATGAAGCCGAAAACAGACTCCATACGGCAAAAGCCATTATGGCACTAACTATGGGCGGCAGATAATTTGTCAGACAGGTTTTCTATATTACCGGCAGATAAACTTCTCAAATGGATTCTTGAAGAGGAAAAATCCGGACAGATTTTCGGAATAACCAAAAACCTCTTTTTCAACCCTAAGGCAGATGACGTATTCAAAATGAAGCGTTATGGGAAAATCCTTGATACACCAATCGGAGTTGCCGCAGGTCCACATACTCAATTGTCTCAGAATATCATTACTGCTTATCTTACAGGTTCGAGATACATCGAGCTTAAAACCGTGCAAACGCTTGATGATCTTGAGGTTTCGAAACCCTGTATCGATATGGAAGATGAAGGTTATAACTGTGAATGGTCGCAGGAACTTAAACTTAAACAATCTTTCGGACAGTACCTTGATGCATGGATAATTATTCACATCCTGAATCATAAATTCGGGTGGGGTGAAGATATTAATTGCATATTTAATATGAGTGCAGGGTATAACCTTGATGGAATATTAAAAGAAAATGTACAGGAGTTCTTTAATCTGATGTCAAATGCAAAAAATGAATTAGATGAAAAACTGAATATTCTCGAAAAAATTTATCCGTCAATAAAAGAAATTAATATACCGTACAAGGTATCGGATAATATCACCTTATCCACGATGCACGGTTGTCCTCCGGATGAAATTGAAAAAATTGCAAAATATCTGATTGTTGAAAAGAAACTTCATACAACGGTTAAGTTAAATCCAACTCTTCTCGGACGTGATGAACTTAATGATATCCTGAAAACAAAACTTGGTTACGATACAATCGTACCGAAAGAAGCGTTCGAACACGATTTGAAATTCTCTGATGCGATTAAAATCATTAAATCGTTGATACAAGTATCAGAGGAAAACGAAGTAGATTTTTCAATTAAATTAACTAACACGCTCGAATCTGTTAATAACAAAACTATATTTCCGGAAAAAGAAAAAATGATGTATATGAGCGGACGCGCGCTCCATCCCGTCAGTATTGCAGTTGCGGAAAAACTCCGGAATGAATTCGACGGTAATCTCGACATTTCTTTTTCGGCAGGTGCCGATTGTTTTAATATTCCGGAAATCCTTGCATGTGGAATAAAACCTGTTACTGTATGCTCCGACCTTCTGAAACCCGGAGGCTATGCGAGGCAAATTCAGTATCTCGATAATACTAAATCTGAATTTCAAAAACTCGGGGCTAAAAATATTGATGAGTTTATAATCAAAAAAAGTATTGAGAAAACAGATAATGTCAAACTTGCAGCATGGAATAATCTTAACATCTATGCTGAAAAAGTCAAGTATGATAAATATTATCGCAAATCATTTTTTACCGGAACGACTATCAAGACAAACAGAGAACTCAATGAATTCGACTGCGTAAAGGCGCCGTGTGTTTATACATGCCCCGACAGTCAGGATATCCCTGATTATATGTACTGTACCTCGATTGGCAATATTGATAAAGCATATCAGGTGATTTTAAAGAGTAATCCTTTTCCGTCGGTTACGGGAATGATATGCGACCACCAATGCCAGACCAAATGCACAAGAATAAATTACGATAATTCTTTACTTATAAGGGAAATAAAAAGATTCGTTTCGGAAAATGCAAAAGAGAAAGTTCTCGCCGTAAAAGGAAAAAACGGAAAAAAAGTTTCTATTATCGGAGCAGGTCCATCAGGTTTATCTGCCGCATATTTCCTCGCGATTGAAGGATTTGAAGTTGAAGTAAATGATTCAAAAGGATTCGCCGGTGGTATGGTCTCTGATGCAATTCCCGAATTCCGTTTGTCAAAAGAAGCTATTAAAAAAGACATTGAAAGAATAGAAAAACTCGGAGTGAAATTTATTTATGACAGGAAAATAAATGATGAAGAAATAAAGAAGCTGATAGAAAAGTTGGATAGCAATTATCTTTATATTGCTGTAGGTGCACAGAAAAGCAAAAAAATGAATATCGAAGGTGAGAAGAATGAAAGTGTATTTGATGCTCTCGGATTTTTATCGGACGTAAAGAAAAAAATAAAAATTGAATCCGGTAAAAACATTGCAGTGATTGGCGGCGGAAATACAGCGATAGATACAGCCCGGACCGCTAAAAGAATAGCAGGTGAAAATGGAAAAGTTACACTGATATACCGCAGAACGAGGAAAGAAATGCCTGCCGATAAGGATGAAATAAAATCAATGCTTGATGAAGGCGTTCAATTACTTGAACTAACGGCACCTTCCGGAATAATTTCCGAAAACGGGAAGCTGAAACTCGTTTGCCATAAAATGGAACTTACAGGAATAGATAAAAGCGGAAGAGCCAAACCTGTGAAAATCCAAAACTCTGACTTCGAAATGTTTTTTGATAATATTATTCCTGCAATAGGACAGGATATTGCATCCGAATTCCTGGAATCTCTGAATGTTAATCCCGAAACATATCAGACTCAGTATGAAAATGTATACCTGGGAGGTGATGCATTAAGAGGTGCTTCAACACTTATAAAGGCAATTGCGGACGGAAAAAATGCAGCGTATGAAATCATTAAAAAATCCGGCGGAAAACTGCCTGATGATTATTCAGCATCTATAAGGGAAATATCAAAAGAAGAATACCAGAGAAAAAATGCTTCAAGAGTGTTCGGAAAAGAAATTATTGAGACACATATCTTTGAAAGAAATAATTTTCACGTAGTTACTCAACCCCTGACGTCTGAAGCAGCAAAAATCGAGGCTTCAAGGTGTTTATATTGTGATACTGTTTGCAATGTATGCGTATCTGTTTGCCCTAATCGTGCAAATATTTCTTATGAAATAAATCCGGAAGAATACAATCTGAAAAAAATCATTGTAAATAGAAACAATGTAAGTTTTATACAGGATAAAGTGTTCCGGGTTAATCAGCAACCGCAGGTTTTAAACATACAGGATTTCTGTAATGAATGCGGCAATTGCACAACATTCTGCCCTACAAACGGAGCACCTTATAAAGATAAACCCCGTCTCTTCCTTAATGAAAATGAATTAATGAAAAGCAGCGAAGAGGGATACTTTACTTCGGAAGAAAACGGAAACAGATATATTATATATAAATCGGATATGGCTTTGGAAAAATTAACATTAAATAAAGATCACTATTTATATATGAGCAGTAATTTTGATATTAAATTGGGTTTAAAAAGTCTCGACTGCCTTGATGTGAAATTGAAAAATGATTTTGAGGGTGAAATAACATTAGATAATGCTTCAAAGATGAGTGTTCTGATGAAAAATTTACCCCAATATTTATTTGTATGATATCTTATGTGCGAATATAGTTTTAATAAATATTGTAAAAAAAATCCGGACTGGAGCGAAGAGGAATTTGCATTTCTCAAAAGTTCTGATATGATTGGTTTTCATAAATCAATCGAAGGGTATAATCCTACCCCTTTGATTTCTTTGGAATCTCTTGCAAAGGATTTAAACGTCAGAAATGTATATGTAAAAGATGAATCCCTGAGATTCGGAATTAAAGCATTCAAGGCGCTCGGTGCATCTTATGCTATTTTCAGAACGATAAATAAGAAGTGGAGAAATAATTACGGTAGTGAACTGAAGGCAGACGAATTTTTTAAAGCCGATATTAAAACCAAACTCGGCAAATTCACTTTCTGCGCTGCTACCGACGGTAATCACGGCAGAGCCGTTGCCTGGACTGCAAACAAATTAAAACAAAAAGCAATTATTTATATGCCTTCCAATACTGCAAAATCAAGAATCGATAGTATATATGCGGAAAATGGAGAAGTTGTTCTTGTTGACGGGACGTTTGATGATTGCGTATCAAGAGTCGCACAGGACTCCAAAAAAAACGGCTGGCAGGTGATCTCGGATACGGCATACCCGGGTTATATGGAAATTCCCGGTTTTATTCTGCTTGGATATACAACTATCTTTAATGAGATTGAAGAACAAATAAAAACTCAAAAATTGGAACTTCCGGATTTTGTTTTTCTTCAATCCGGTGTAGGCGGACTTTCTGCCGCAGGAACATTCCATTTTGTCTCAGGATATGGCAGTAAAAAACCTAAATTGATAAGCGTCGAGCCGGTTGATAGCGATTGTTTTCTAGAATCAGTTAAATATGGGAACGGCTCTCCGCTGCCAACAAGAGGTAAGCAGGAATCAATAATGGCGGGTCTTAACTGCGGTATCCCTTCACCTCTTGCCTGGAAAATTATTAAAGATGGTATGGATTTTTTCCTGTCAGTATCTGATAAATATGCAGAAGATGCTATGAGAATGTATTATCATCCGTCAGGAAATGATGAAAAAATTATTTCGGGAGAATCGGGTTCTGCAGGTTTGGCAGGGTTTCTCGCTCTATGTCAGAATCCGGTTTTGGCGGATGCAAAAAATAAGTTGGGAATTAATGAAAATTCCGATATCTTACTTATTAATACGGAGGGCGATACGGACACCGATAATTTTGAAAAAGTAGTGAACAGAATTTAAAAGTTTTTTTTAATGATATCTTTCACCTTAAATAGCGAGCAAAAAACTTTCAATGGGGATGAAAATATTTCTCTTCTTAAATATCTCCGTGAGTACGAAGGAATAACTTCACCGAAGGACGGCTGTTCCTGCCAGGCATACTGCGGAACCTGTATGGTCGAACTGAATGGAAAGGCAGTTCTTTCCTGCGTTACTCCTATGAAGAAAGTGAAGGGTGGGAATGTCATTACTATTGAGGGTTTACATGAACATTTGCGTCAGATTCTCGGGAAAATATTTGTTGAAAAGGGCGCCGTGCAATGCGGATTCTGCACTCCGGGATTCTTAATGAGAACAAAAGTATTACTGGAAACAAATCCGAATCCTACAAGAAAAGAAATATTAGATGCATTAAAATTTAACCTTTGCCGCTGCACGGGATATATTAAAATTGTTGAAGCAATTGAATTCGCTTCAAAAGTGATGAGCGGCGAAGAGCGCTTTGCACCAAAAACGCAGACCGGAAAAGTCGGAACGAGATACCCGAAATATCAAGCATACGAGACAGCAATAGGTTTCAGACCATTCGTTTGTGATTTAAAATTCAACGGTATGCTTCACGGGGCTCTTAAATTCAGCGACCATCCGCGAGCAATTGTAAAAAAAATAGATTTCATAGAAGCAGAAAAAATAAAAGGTGTTGTAAAAATTTTCACGGCAAAAGATGTTCCGGGAAAAAGAAATATTGGCTTGATTGTTGACGACTGGGATTTGATGATAGCAGAAGGGGAAACGACAAGATATATAGGAGATGTGCTTGCAGGTGTGGTTGCGGAGACAGAAGATATTGCCCGCGAAGCCGTGAAAAAAATAAAAGTTGAATATGAAATCCTTGAAGCATTAACGGATGTACACAAGGCACTTGAAAGCGAAATAAAAATACATCCGAATGGAAACCTTCTCGACGAATGTATAATTTACAGGGGAGGCGATGCAGAGGAAGTAATAAAAAATTCTGATTATAAAGTCAGCAGAGTTTTTGAAACACAAATCATTGAACACGCTTATCTCGAACCTGAATGCGCCGTTGCTCTATCCTGGGAAAAAGACGGAATACAGGTTCACTCACAGAGCCAGGGGGTTTATGAAGACCAGAGGCAGATTTCAGAATTATTGGGATTGCCCGAAGAAAAAGTAAATGTAATACTTGTTCCAAACGGCGGCGGATTCGGCGGCAAAGAAGATATGTCCGTTCAGGGGCACGCAGCACTTTTTGCTTATTTACTTAAAAAACCTGTCAGGGTGGCATATACTCGGGATGAATCGATAATGTGCCATCCGAAAAGGCATCCGCTTTATATGGAGTATCAGGTTGGCTGTAATAAACAAGGAATACTTACAGCTGTAAAAGCAAGAATTCTCGGAGATTCCGGTGCCTATGCATCTGTCGGTATGAAAGTTCTCGAACGAGCCGCAGGTCATGCTACAGGGGCTTATAATGTTCCCGCTGTTGATGTTATTTCAAAAACAATCTATACAAATAATATCCCTTGCGGTGCTATGCGCGGATTCGGCGTTCCGCAGTCAGTTTTTGCAATGGAATCCTGCATCGACGAACTTTGCGAACTTGGAAATTTTGACAGATGGAAATTCAGATACGATAATGCTCTGGTAAACGGCAGTATGACTGCAACAGGGCAAATTCTCAAATCGGGTGTTGGAGTTAGGGAAACACTGCTCGCAGTGAAAGATGAATTTTATAAAACCAAATATGCAGGACTTGCCTGCGGAATCAAGAACACAGGAATCGGAAACGGAATGCCCGATTTTAGTAATGTCAAAATTGAATTAAAATCTCCGTCACATATTGTAATACATCACGGCTGGACTGAAATGGGACAAGGGGTACACACTATGGCTCTCCAATCCTTTTGTGAAGAAACCGGAATTGACCCCGAATTCGTGGAAGTGAAAGTTGATACTAAATATGCCGCGGTGACAGGAATGACAACTGCTTCAAGAGGTACATCCCTTGTTGGAAATGCAATTATCGAAACTTGCAAGCCTTTGAAAGAAGACCTTAAAACAAAATCACTTGCTGAACTTTCGGGAAAAGTATATGAAGGCAGCTGGATTTATGATAAGACAACAAAGCCGGGAGATCCGGGGGAAGTTATTACTCACTACTCTTACAGCTACGCTACTCAACTGGTGGCATTGAATGATAAAGGTCAGGTGGAAAAAGTTATTGCTGCTCACGATGCCGGTAAAATCATGAATCCGACACTCTTCGAAGGACAGATGGAAGGTTCTGTTTGTATGGGATTGGGGTACGCTTTAACAGAAGAACTTGTTTTGAAAGACGGAAGACCAGTAAGCACAAAGTATAAAGACTTAGGATTGTATAAAGCAAAAGATATGCCTGAGGTGGTTGTGATTGGAGTTGAAGTGAAAGACCCGCTCGGACCTTTCGGAGCGAAGGGAGTGGGAGAAATAGGAATGGTTCCTACCGCAGGCGCAGTTGCAAATGCATTGTATCAGTTTGACGGAATCAGAAGAACAAAACTTCCGATGAAGAAATTAAGGGAAATAAAAAATAATTATAAGTAAATGGCGATATACTTAAAAAATACTACATATATAGACTGGCAGACACTGGAATTTGTCGAGACAAATTTAAAAGTCAATAAAGGCGATGACGGAAAATTAGAATTTATCAGAGAAATTCCGGCAGTAATAAGCGACACGGATATTGTTATCGACTGCAAAGATAAACTTGTTACAAAATCATTTGCCTGCGGACATCATCATATTTATTCAGCTCTCGCACGCGGAATGACACCCTCTCCGGCTGCACCCAAAAACTTTTTTGAAATTCTAAAATTTATATGGTGGGAACTCGATAAGAAACTCGATGCCGAAATGATAAAGGCAAGTGCACTTGTTACAGGAATGTACTGTGCCAAAAATGGTGTTACGTTTGTAATCGACCACCATTCATCACCATTCGCTGTTGAAGGCTCACTTGAAATAATTGCCGGGGCTCTCGATGAAATAGGTTTATCACATTTACTTTGTATAGAATTATCAGACAGGGATGGAGAAGTTCCTAAAGAAAAGGGACTTTCGGAAACGGAAAATTATATTAAATCCGGCAGGCAGGGATTGGTAGGACTTCACGCATCTTTTACTGTCGGCGATGATTTATTAAAGAAATCGGTCGCATTATCGGAAAAATATGATTCGGGTATTCATATTCATACCGCTGAAGATTCTATCGACCAGGAATTCACTATTCGTGATTATGGTAAAAGAATAATTAACAGGTTCAATAACGCAGGAGTAATGAATTTTCAGAAAACAATACTCGCACATTGTGTAAATATCAATATGCAGGAGCGTGAGATATTAAAAAATTCGAATACATGGATAGTACAGAATGCAGAAAGCAATATGAATAATAATGTAGGTAGTTTTAACTCTTACGGACTAAACGAAAATATTTTTTATGGTACAGACGGCATGCACAGCGATATGCTGCGCTCTGCAAAATCTGCATTCCTTGTGGGCAGGGAAGCTGAGGAAATTCAGGCATTGACGGTTTACCAAAGATTACGGAATGTCCATAATTATCTCAATAAAAATGATTTCAAAGGTGACGGAGAGAATAATCTCGTTATCCTGAATTATGATTCCCCTACGGAAATAAACAAGGATAATTTTATAGGTCACTTCATTTTCGGTATCGAATCATCCCATATCGAAAGCGTAATATCGAAAGGAAAACTTATCGTTCAAAATAAAAAATTAATCAATATTAACGAAGAAGATATCTTAGCTTATTCTAAAGAAATGTCAAAAAAATTATGGAGCAAATTATATAAAAATTAAATATGTCATCCTGAGCGTCTCATATGTCATCCTGAGCGCAGCGAAGGATCTTAAAAATCAAACATAAAACAATGATAGAATTAATAGAAAAAATAAAAAACAAAGATATACTGCACAAAACGTCAAAGATATTCAAAGAAAAAGGAATCATACTGCCCACATTCGCACAAATGAAAAATCCGGATTTAATACCCGGTGAAATAAAAGATAAATTGAAAAATATTGGTCTGTGGGAATTACATCCGTTAAATCTTTTCCGCATCACCTGGAAAAATGAACCGAAAGAAAAAGGCGGATTATATGGCGGAGTTAATTATTTAGAACTTCCAAAATCTTTAACAGGAGTTGATGCAAGAATAATTTTATTACTTGGCAAGTGGTTTCCTACCGGGGCACATAAAGTCGGTGCGGCTTATGGTTGCCTTGTTCCGAGAATAATTACAGGTGATTTTGACCCTTCATATAATAAAGCTGTATGGCCATCAACCGGCAACTACTGTCGCGGCGGAGCATTCGACTCCTATCTTATGGGATGCACGGCTGTTGCGATACTGCCTGAAGAAATGAGCAGGGAAAGATTCGACTGGCTTAAAGAAATCGGAGCGGAAGTTATCGCTACTCCCGGATGTGAATCAAATGTAAAAGAAATTTACGATAAATGCTGGGAGATAAAAAGGACAAGAAAAGATTGCATTATCTTTAACCAGTTTGAGGAGTTCGGAAATCCCTGCTGGCATTATCATGTTACCGGTTCTGCAATTGAAGAAGTATTTCTCTCCCTCGTTTCTACACTCCAGTCGAAGATCCCGCATTTATCGGGACGTGGGAACGCTAAATTAAATCTCGCCGCCTACGTCTCCAATACAGGCTCTGCGGGCACAATCGGAGCAGGAGATTATCTTAAAACAAAATATTCCGGAGTAAAAGTAGTTGCATCGGAAGCATTACAATGCCCGACAATGCTAATGAACGGCTTCGGCGGACACAGGATTGAAGGCATCGGAGACAAGCATATTCCTTGGGTTCACAATGTAAAAAACACTGATGTTGTGACCGCAATTGACGACGAAGATTGTATGAGGATTTTCAGGCTATTCAATGAATCGAAAGGTAAAAAATATCTTGCAGGTGAAGGACTTGAAAAAGAATTAATTAATAAACTTGATATGATAGGAATATCAGGAATAGCAAATATTCTTTCTGCTGTAAAGACTGCAAAATATTACGAAATGAATTCCGATGATGTGATAATATCATTGGCAACAGACGGAGCAAATATGTATGAATCACGTCTTGGTGAATTGAGGTCGGAAAGAGGTGAATATACTGAACTTCAAGCCGCGAAGGATTTTGAAAAATGCATCTGCGGCACACAAACCGACAGTATGAAAGAATTAACTTATACAGATAGAAAAATGATTCATAATTTAAAATACTTTACTTGGGTTGAACAGCAGGAAAGAAGCATCGAAGATTTGAATCAACTATGGTACGACAGGAAAATCTGGAAGAACATTTTCGACCAACCTGCAAAATGGGATGAAATGATAGAAGAGTTCAATAAGATGTAATAACAGAATAGCATTCAAAATGGTAAATTAAATAAACGATTTCGATTCTTGTCCCACCTTTGATAAAGGGGGGTTGGGGGGTTCATTTGATAATTGTTCGAATTTACACACGATTTTTAACGCCATTAATAATAGTTCCTATTTGTTATGCAGTTAAATAATATTCATTTATTTTGAAATTAAAGACCGGGGCTTTAAGTGTTTTTCAGATAATAGATTTTCGGAATTTTATTTTTGCGAGATTCTTTATCACACTTGCTTATATGGTTCAGGCAGTGACCGTAGGGTGGCAGGTATATGAACTTACGAAGGACCCTTTTTCATTAGGTCTCATCGGTCTGGCAGAGGCAATTCCTTCAATACTTACGGCTCTTGTCTCCGGACATATTGTTGATATAAGTGACCGGAAAAAAATATTACTCTCCTCTTATTTACTTCTCTTTCTTTGCTCATTTTTACTCTTCTTTTTTTCTACTAATGCAATTGACCTGCTGAACACACAAAGAGTAACTTATATTTATACTGTGATATTTATCAGCGGAATCGCTCGTGGATTTGTAATGCCTTCTTCATTTGCTTTTATGGCTCAGTTAGTACCAAGGGAGTTATTTTCAAAGGCAATTACCTGGAATATAACCGTCTGGCAGATTGGTGCAGTATTGGGACCCGCAACCGGCGGATTGATCTATGGATTTTATGGTGTGAGTATTTCTTATCTCACAGTTGTAATACTCATTGGAACAGCAATTTTTGCAATGCTATTCGTTTCAAAAAAACCGGTTCCGGAATTGAGTGAACATAACACTTTATCAGATAGACTTGCCGCAGGTGTAAAATTTGTTTTTAAAAATAAAATTATACTTGGTACAATTTCTCTCGACTTATTTGCCGTGTTATTCGGCGGAACGGTAGCAATGCTGCCGGTATTCGCTTCGGATATATTGTCAACCGGCCCGCAGGGGCTTGGAATGCTGAGGGCAGCGCCTTCCATAGGTGCGGTTTTTATGGCTTTGTATCTTACTCGTAAGCCGCCGCTGGAAAATGCAGGAAGAAATTTACTTTTCTGTATAGCGGGATTCGGAATCAGCATAATTGTATTTGCAGTTTCACGGAATTTTTACCTCTCACTGCTTACGCTTGCTTTAAGCGGTATGTTTGACAGTGTAAGTGTGGTTATAAGGCAAACTATAATTCAGTTGAAGACTCCGGAAAATATGAAAGGACGGGTTTCGGCTGTAAACAGCATATTTATCGGTTCGTCCAATGAAATAGGTGCATTTGAATCAGGACTTGCTGCGAAACTGATGGGGATTGTTCCCTCGGTAATTTTCGGAGGCGTGATGACACTTATCGTTGTTATTATCGTAGCCGTTTCTTTTCCTGTGATTAGAAAATTGAAACTTTAGTTCACAACAATCTTTTAAATATGTCGTTGCCGCAGAGCCTGTCCCGATATGTCGGGATCTTTAGCCTGCGCAAATTAAAAATGAAAGAAAAAATTCACAGATTATCACCCGAATTATATAACGGTGAAATATATGTTGCATTCACGCTTTGTACATACTTAAAGAAAAATTCTTTAAATAATGATGAAATATTTAGCGAAGTTGAGAAATTTTGCTACAAGAATTAGAAAAATACTCCTGCTCATCACTTATATATTTGTTTATGAGAAATCACATTCATATGATTGTTAAAGGAGAAAATGAAGGTTCAAAAATATTAGATTTTATGAAATCCTTTAAGCAAAAATCAGGGTATTTATTTTCAAAACATTATCCTGAAATAAAATGGCAAAAAGATTTTTTAATCTTATTGTTTTTACAATAGATAATTGATAGTTTGATATATATGGGAGATGTATTAAGGTTGATGAGTACAAGCAATATGAGGGTATGATTGCCAATTGATTAGAAATTAGTTTTAAAAAATTTATTTTTTTCACATATGAAAAAAATTATTTTTATAATTTCGGTCTGTTATTCGTTTTTAATTGGTCATTATTTATTAGCTCAGTCCGGATGGATTCAGGTAAATAGCGGCGTAACATCAAATCTTAACATCGTTTTCTTTCCTGCAACAGAAACCGGGAATTTTGGATATGCCGCAGGAGATAATGGCGTAATTCTAAAAACTACAAATGCGGGAATTAATTGGGTTTCAGTTTCTCCCAACCAAAATATTAACTTCAAAACAATTTATTTCCTTGATTACTCAAACGGCTGGGCGTCAGGATGGGGAAATGATTCGGTTTATATCTATCATACAACTAACGCAGGAATTAACTGGAGTAAGCAATTCGTTGGATATGATTATTATAATGAACCTCAATGTTCATTTTTTGTAAATGCCAATAATGGGTACATCGGAGGAAAGAAAAGAAATTCAGTAATTAATTCCGGATTTGATATGCTCACTACAAATGGTGGGTTAAACTGGAGCAAAGAGAATCACTTAATGGGAATTCTATCTGTGAATTTCCCGACTGCTCTGACAGGGTGGAGAGGTGTTTTCTATAATTTTTGCGGCAGTAATAACGGTGAACTTCAAAGGACTACCGATGGCGGGTGTAATTGGGAAATGCTGGACCATTGGGATGATGCTTATTTTTATGCAATGAATTTTGTAGACCAGAATACCGGGGTTGCAGTCGGTTATTATAATGGAGGAAATCCAACTTATACATACGTTGACCGAACTACCAACCGAGGACTTTATTGGTTTCAGGCGACTTATCAATCTATATCGGTTATTAATTCTGTATATTTAATCGGAGCCGATAAAGGCTGGATGTGCGGGACAGAAGGATTAATCAGGAAATCAAATGATGGCGGGGTTTTTTGGTACCCTCAGAATTCTGGAGTTACAACAGATTTAAAATCAATCACATTTACGGATGTCAACACAGGGTATGCTGTCGGGAATAACGGTGTGATTATAAAAACAACAACAGGCGGTTCCGTCGGGATAAATAATCAGGGCAATGTAATTAAAGATTTTTCTCTCGAACAAAATTATCCCAATCCCTTTAATCCGTCAACAAAGATAAAATTCCAAATACCGTCAAATGTGAAAAGTGAGACGTCAAATGAATTATTCCCCCTTAGAAAAGGGGGTCAGGGGGTTGTTACATTAAAAGTTTACGATGCACTTGGCAAAGAAATCGTTACACTTGTAAACGCACCATTACAACCCGGAACTTATGAAGTAACATTTGAAGCAAGTGCCCATCCATCAGGAATATATTTTTATACTTTAAGCATTGGAGATTATATTGATACTAAAAAGATGATTCTTTTAAAATTACCTGTTGAGTTACAAATTTATTTGTAACGAAATCCCGACGTGTCGGGAGAGATTATATTGAATGCAAGAAGATGATTTTACTTAAATAGAAAATTGGAGCGAAGCGGTAATTTGATTTATCGGACAAAAAAATGATATTACTTAAATAAATAACATAAATAAATCTTTGGAAATTTTTAAAAACTTAAAAAATTGATATGAACGGGTTCTTAGAAGGTATTATTATTAATATAACTACATCATTGTTGTATGATATTGCAAAAAAAGCATTTCTTCATGATGAAGGCATCAAACATTTTGAAAAAACTGTCTCGGAAACAATTATTTATTTTCAAAAGCAAGGTATTGAATTAACGAAAGAATATTTCTGTAAATTTCTTGAAGATTCCGATGTAATTAACTCTTCGGAATATTTTCATGAAGGAATTGATTACATCTCGAAAGAAGTTTTAATAAATTCATTTTTAAAAACAGACTTTTATTTCCCAACTAATAGAGATAGAAAACTGATAGCTATACAAGTTATAAATTACTTCGTTAGACAAATCACTAATAACATATTGCAAGATCCAAAAACTAATGCACTTTATTTAAAATCAATTATCGAAATTAATTTTAGAAGAAATAATCTTTTTACAAAAGAATTTAAGAAAAATGTTAAAATAATATCAACGGAATTAAATCAAATTCAAGAAAATTTGATTCGTATTTCACGAAATCAAGAAATAATGTTAGAAATACAGGTTGAAGAATCGAATAGATTAAAAAACATAGAAAATATGATTACTTCTTTTGTTAAAGAAAAAGATGGCTCATTACAAATTAAATCTGAATTCCAGAATCTTCTAAACAATGCAAATGATTTATTTGAAAAAGAATTATATGATACCGCAAGAGAAAAATATCTCGATATATTAAAAAGTGATAATTTAACCAATGAACAGATTTGGAAATTGAATCGCAATATTGGTATGACATTTCTAATAACAAATGAGATTGAAAAAGCAATTCCATATCTTAAAAACGCATATACTGTATTACCAAATGAATATCGTGGAAAACTTCAAAACATTTTTGTAATAATGTTAGAACAAGGGGAACAAGCTGCTTACGATAAATTTATTTCAGATTTCGGAGAAAAAGATTTGGATTATGACGAACGATTAATGAAAATGAATTTATTAATAAAATTAGGAAAATTAGAGGATGCTTTGCAACTTTATGATAAAAAAAGTCTTGAAAATCCAGATAATAGATTTGCTTATTCAAAAATACTATACGAAAAGAAAGATTATAAGAATGCGATCGCTGAAATTGAAAAAGTCCTTGAAACTAAAAGCACACCTGAACTCAATTATGAGTATGGAGTATATAGAATAGCTTATATTATTGAAAAAATAAGTAAAGAAAAATTTCTAGCTAACAGAATCCTATCTGAAATCAAAGAATATTTATTAGAAACAAAAAGAATTTTTAACGATGCTATATTAAAGTTAGAAAAAACGCAAAATAAATTAATATACAGGAGCGCAATTTTTAACCGGGGTGTTGTAAATGGTTATTTAAAATTAGATGATGAATCGAGAGCAGATTTTAATACTGCAGAAATACTTGGTTTATCAAATATAGAAATTTTTACAAATCTAGGAATTAGTTACGTTTTAATAAATAATTTTACCAAAGCTATATATTATTTTAAAAAAGCTTATGATTTAGACAAACAAAAATCTCTTATAAATTTATTAAATGCATTATTTTATGGTAAAGAATTTATAGAACTTAAAAAATTATGCTTAGAACATATTTCTTATCCAGAAATAAAATTAAATTCCAATAACATTAAAATATATTCATTTCTTGCAAATGCTCTTAATAGAGAACTTGATAAAGAAGGCTCCGATAATATTCTTTTTGAGATTAATGCTTCATTCCCTAATGATTATGATTTTATTTTAACTAAAACTAAAATATTGTGGGAAAGAGGAGAAAAAGAAGAGGCAATAAAATTTATAGAATCAAAAAAAGATATTACAGATAGTAACAAAGAAATTATTTATCTAAAACTTGCAGATTATTATTTTTCAAATAGTCAGTGGATTGAGGCTAAAGAGATATACAAGAACTATTTAGATATTGATGAAACTATTACAATAAATTATCTGAACTGTTTATATAATTTAAAGAAAGACGAAGATGTAATTATTGTTGCAAAAAAAATGTTGGATGATAATAATATTGAAAACAAAGACAAAATTAAGGAACTATTGGGATATTCTTATTTAGGATTAGAAAACTATGTTGATGCACTGCCTATTTTTAGAGAATTATCTATAAGAAAAAGAATAAGTTTTTATTATTATAATTGGGCATATTGTGAAATTAGATTAACTAATTATTCCGAGGCTTTAAAAATAACAAAAGAAGCTGAAAAAGAATTCTCAGGAAAATATAAAGAATTATCTAAAATATCTGTTAATTACTTACAAATTGGTGAGAAAAAAAAAGCTTTTGATATTGCTTATTTATGTGCAATTAATTTGCCGGAGGATGCAGAAATTAATGCAAATTTTGCATCTATTATTCATTTCATGATTAATGAACCTGAGTTAGTTTCCGAAGAAGGAAAAATACTTTATAATCATTTGATGCAAAATTGGGATGTTCTATTTCCTGAATATAAATTATTTGAAAAAATAATTATTGAACCAGATTTAAAAACAATTCGAGAGAAACTTGAAAAAAGAAGTGATTTCGGATTGAGAATAATGAGTATGTATGAAAGAAAACAAATACCACTTTCTTATTACTCTAATCAACGCGGTGAAAACATTTATGAATCTTGGAAAAATTTATCGATTAGTTATATGTCTAAAATATATTCATATAATCCTAATACCCGAAAGAAGCAGTATGAAATTATTAAATCATCTAAAAAAATAGTGATTGAACCCTTTGCTTTTTTCACATTGTATGAATTAAAATTACATCAGTTCTTAAATAATGTTTGTCTCCCACAAGGTTTATTGGATAGTTTAGTTCAATATAATCAAGAATTAAGTTTAGCATCTGTACAGGGTAGAAATTCAATTATAAGTTTTGAGGGTAATTTAATTAAACTTGAAGTCCCTGCAGAAGATATAAGAAAGGAAATAATAAAGATTGAAGATATGATAAATTTTGTTAAACAACATATCCAAGGAACAAACAAACTATTTATTGACAAAAGAATAGCAATTATGCTTGAAAAATCATCTGTGCAAGCAATAAACATTTCACTAGAATTAGATATACCGATTATTTGTGATGATTCCTTATTAAATGATTTAATGCAAAATAACATACCAGACTATAAATATTCCAGTACATTATTTTTAATACAACACCTCTATGATAAAAGAATAATTAATGATTACAGATTTAATGAATTAATATTGAAGTTAATTTGGATGAATTATTATTTTGTTCCGGTTAACGCTAGAATATTATTACATAATATCGAATCTCAAGATTTTAAAAATTATAATATCAACAAAAAAGCTATTGATACTTTAAGAGATATTAATCAACTCAGAGAATTAAATATCATGGTTGTAAGTGATTTTATAGTCCAAATTTACTTTCTTAAGGCCATGACAGAATTCAATAAAAATAACTGGGTAGATTATATTTTAAATGCTGTTACAGTTAACGATTCTGATACAAAAAGTACACTTATTCAAATAGAAAATAAAATTTATAGCCATATTGATCATTTATTTAGTACAAAGGCTATTAAACTTGAAATAAAACAAAGTTTTATTAAATGGATAGATAAAATAATTAAATATAGAAATTCTTATTAATATTATTATATATCTGACTTTTCAAATTAATTACATTGACCAATGGGGAAAAATATTACAAAGACAAAGATTTCAAAAAGATTCTTGAGAATTATAGGGGGAAATAATCTAAAAACGTAAGGAAGAAAATCGAAAATCTTTATTACCAAATAAATCGAACTCTATTTTAATCTTTTGAACAATTGAAAATGAAAAAACAAATAATCATAACCGGAGGATATTCCGGTATCGGTCTTGAGCTATCCAAAATATTATTAAAAAAAGGTCATAAACTAGGATTAATTGTAAGAAATGAAAATAGTCAATCAGATTTTCTAAATAAATATCCTGAATTCGTCACAGAAAATACAGATTTCTTCATAGCAGATTTAGGTATTCAAGAAAAAGTTGTTCAAATTGCAAATGCAATAAAAGAAAAATGGGACAAAGTAGATATTCTTTTCAATAATGCGGGGATACTACTGGGAGAAGAGAAATATTCGGTTCAAGGAAATGAAATGCATTTTGAAATAAATACTCTTGCACCATATTCATTGGCAATTGAATTAAAGTCATCAATGATAAAATCAAAAAATGCCTTAATAGTTAATACAGTCACAGATGGATTACATTATATGAAAAAAATTGACATAAACGGATTATTAAGTCCAAAAAAATTCAGAAAATTATTTGGTTCCTATATGCATTCTAAGTTGGCTCTTGCTTTACTTATGAATAACATCTCAGACGAATGGATAAAAGATAATATACGAATAATTAATGCTTCACCGGGTGGCAATAAAACAAAACTAACAAAAGGGAATGGTATGCCGGGTTGGATGATTCCCTTCAGAATTTTAATGTACAAGAAACCGGAATATGGGGCTAAATTATTATATGATGCGGCTTTTAAAGAAGATTTTATGGATAAAACAGGAGTTTTTTTACAAAATAACAAAATACAGAAACTTAGAATTAGACTAAAGAATGAAGAAAATAACGAATTATTGAAAGGATTAAAAACTGCTCATAATACTCATTATAGCCAATAAGGGATTTAGTGGTATGGAGAAATTCATTACCTGCATCTAGTTTTGTATTAAGAATAAAAAAAGGATACATGATAACACGTCCGGGCTGAAAGCGCCTTCCGACTTGCAGAGAACGGGATACTCGAATCTTGAATTTCTATTATTTGAATCTTGTTCTGTTTAGTTTTATTTTATAGCTGACATTTCAAATTAAATACATTGACCAATGGGAAAAAATTTTTTTTGTCGTCTTAATTTCCTTATTTTTTATAAATGCTCATTCTCAAACCAGGAACAGATTTGCTACGGAACAAACCTGGGAACTGGAAGGTTCATTTGGATTCTCGAACATAACAGAAGTTGATAATGGTAATTCTGGTGTAGCAATGACCAATATTTCATTTCATCCTTATGTAGGTTATTTTTTCCTATTATAAGGTGACTGATTGGTTGGTTTCAATGATAAATCTAGTTCACTTGCTTTAGAATAAATTGCTCCCGGTGTTCTCCCCAGTTTTAATCCAATTACCCTTGTTGGTGTGTTTTGTTTTGCGAACTGCTTTAAAGCGTTTTCATCGCCTTTTGTCCATTCCTTACCGGTATTTCTTGTCGATTTACTCATATTAATTATTCATTTATTTTATATTAAATTCCTTTTAATTCAAAAGCGTAATCCTGGAAACTTATTAAATCTTTTTTCGCCTGGTTTTCTATCCAGGCTTTTTCTTCATGGCTTAAATTAATGATTTCTTCTGTTTTCAAAAAACAAAATTTATCCATCACACTTTTAAGAGATTTTAATTCTTCTTTTGTAAATAATGATTCATCAAATTCTTTCGCAGGTTTATATCTTTCATAAATATCGTTGTTATTAATAGAAACATCTTCTTTATCAATAAATTCTTCGCTAAATAATAATTGATATAAATAGTCATAATCATTTGGTACAGGTCCTCGCAGTATGGCAGCGTAATGTAATCCTGTTATTGAATACCCGGTATTTTTGAAATTTAAAAAATCAGAATAGAAAAGATATTTGTTCAGCCTTGTTACAAATGTATGGGGTTCTCTTATAAAATAAATTACTGTATGAGCAAATTTTTTGAAATCAGGAGTTCTATATCCGGTAAATTTATTAGGTACTGCATTTCTACTCCAAATTATATTATATATGCTGCAATTGTTTTTTTCTTGAATTAATTTATCAATGGTATCGTATAAATTATTTAATTGATTTTTAGAAAACAAAGATTCTTTTTTTGCAATAATAGATTTTTTAAATTCATCCGGTTCATTGGCAACATTTAATAATGTCGAATTTGAATCATTTGGAATTTCACCCTTTTCATAATTGCTATATGTATTAGCTCCAAAGCCCAGTACTTCAGACATTTTTGCAGCTGATAAGTCATATTTTTCCCTCATTTTTTTTATTTGGTCAGGAAACAAAATGTTTTTCCGTTCCCTGTATTGATTATATAATTGAAACATATTTATATCACCGATTTCGGGTGTCGTAAATTCATTACCTGTTTTTTCACATTTGTAAAAAAATTCATAAACATTAAATTTTTCTTTTCTATATTCCTCTTCTTTTATAATATTATTCAATACAGCTTTGCAATCGCTGTACGGCGAATCAATAACTTTTTCCATAAATTTATTATTTATCTTTTAGGGGATAATTTATTTTAAATTCCGCTTCGTGAAATGAAATACAAATAACTCTTTTATTCATTTGTCCGATATTGATTTTAATATATATCTCCATATTTTTGATTGTGACCCCAAATTCCCAATAATTACCTTTATAAATATTATCAGGATTCGGTCCTTTATAATAGTTTTTGTATGTCAAATCTTTTATTACTTTTATACATTGTGTCGGTATGTAGTCTAATTTTTTTAATGTTTCAATAAAATTATCCCTTGTAGTCGGTAAAATAATTTCAAAAACATCAATTTATGTTTTTAAATCCCTAAGATAGGATTCAACTTCGGCTTTTTTAGCATCCATTTCTTCAAATTTTGTTTATTTTTGACCATCCTTTTAATTTACTCCTTAATTTGTTTTTCTTAACAAATATAATTGGACTTGATTGAAAAGTCAAGCATAAAGTTGATAAAACCCATATATTGAGTAATAAATACCACTATAAAGTGGTTTCGATGGCTTTGTTGGTCTGATTTTATGGTGTTTGAGCGATGTGACACGAACAAGAATGAAAACTATTTTAGTCTTTCCTTGTTTTAAAACAAAGGAATTCACTAATCTTGAATTTCTATCACATTGAATTTTGCACAGTTTAATTTTATTTTATAGTTGACTTTTCAAATTAAATACATTGACCAATGGGAAAAAATATTTTTTTTGCCGTCTTAATCTCTTTATTTTTTATAAATGCTCATTCTCAAACCAGGAACAGATTTGCTAAGGAACAAACCTGGGAACTGGGAGGCTCTGTTGGATTCTCGAGCATGGCTGAAGTTCATAACGGAAATTCCAGTACAGCATTGACAAATATTTCTTTTCATCCTTATGCAGGTTATTTTTTTCTGGATGGTTTTGAAGTAGGATTAATTCCTGGAATTGATTATTATTCGCAAGGTTCTTTTGATTATACAACATTTGTAATATATTTAGAACCTGCTTATAATTTTAATACAAACTCAATTGCTTATCCTTATATTCAGGGAGGAATAGGATATAATAGCATAAGTGGAAAGTCTATAACAACTGTTTCCGGTTTCGCATGGGATTTAGAAGCAGGTGTGAAATTGAATTTATTTGGGAATAGTTTACTTAAATTTTCATTTGAATATAACGAAAAGACTCAAAACCCCGAGAATTATAATGGTAAAAGAAACGGATTCAATACTTTTAATTTTGTGGTTGGTTTCAATGTCTTTTTCCAGTAAATACAAGAATTAAGGGGTAAATTAACTTCCCACTCCGACTCCACGGAGCCTCTTCGACCTTTGAAAAAAAGGGAGGATAATAATATTAAGTCAGAATAAGCTCTTTTATTTCTTTATATTTTATTTCTCCGCCTTAGAAAAAAGAATACCATGATTTTGAATATCATTAAATGAAAAAATTTTGTTTGAGACCGCAGGTCGAGTTCGAATCTTTTTCTCGTCCCGAAAAACTGTGTGTTGGGGATAAATTTTTCAATTAACAAAATAAATATCATTCTATGCGAAGCACAGTCCCGAAATCTCGGGATTCTTTGGTTCGTTTCTTTTAATCATAAGCAAAGTTGAGCTTTTACAATCCCGAGTCCTCGGGAAAATGAACAAATATTATTCATTTTAATACACTTTTAATTTATTTAATTTACAATTACTTAATTCTTTTTTTAATGCTTTTTAAGAACGCATATATTATAAATGCTGATGAGTCTGATCAAGTGGATATTCTTATCAAAAAGGAAAATTACACTTCCTTAATAAAAATAAAGAAATCTAAAAAGAATTTAGAATTCAAAATTTATCATTTAAAATTCTCTACGCCTTTCACGTTTGACATTTCACGACAGGTTATTCATTTCCCACTATTTTTTATTTATATTTTACTATTTACGTTTTTATTATTTACGGGCGAAACGATGTCACAGGAAACCGATACCAGCGTTTACAAAATCCCCGTTATTGAGGTAGAAGCTTTAAAAGGAATCGAAAAAGTAGTGCCTATAAATTTAGAAATCATAAAACGGGAGTCAATCGAGAAAAGATACTGGATGCAGGACCTGCCAATGTTTTTAAACGGAAGCACAAACATAAATGCGTATTCGGAATCAGGTGCTTCTGTCGGTTATTCATATCTTACGATTCGCGGATTCGACCAGAGGAGAATTTCAGTTTTACTTAACGGCACTCCTCAGAATGATGCATTAGAACATCAGGTTTACTGGGTTGAATTATCCGATATTACGTCTTCGGTGGAGAACATTCAGATTCAAAGAAGCGTCAGTACTGCGCTTTTCGGTACATCGGGAATCGGAGGTGTTATCAACCTTCAGACAGTAGATTTCTTTAAGAATAAATTTTTAAATCTTAATGCAGGATATGGTGCTTATAATTCAAAGAGATTTTCACTGGAATATTCATCAGGACTGACTAAGAGTGGATTTGGATTTTACGGGAAGTTTTCAAAAACCAATACCGACGGCTACAGGAAGCTCTCCTGGTCGGATCACTGGTCGTACTTTTTAAGCGGCGGTAAATTGTTTGGTCAAAATTCAGTAATTAAACTGAACATTTATGGTTCGCCAATTAAAAATCATCTGGCGTATTACGGAATTACAAAAGACTATCTTGACGGGAAGATTACCGGAGATGAAAGCAATGACAGGAGATATAATCCTCTTGAATATCCGGATGAAAAAGATAATTTCTTCCAGCCTCATTTCGAACTGATTTATAATCTGCAGGCAGCAAAAGATTTATTTATCTCTAACACATTTAATTATGTCAGACGTGACGGTTATTATATAAATAATTATCCGGTCAGCAGAGGTTATGATTATTCTCATTTCCGAATTCCGACTTTTTATGCTGCTGATACATTTTCTTATAATATAAACTATTATTTAAGAAATTCGTACGGTCATCTTGTTTACGTAACCGGGAAAGGCTACCCTATTGTAAGAAGCGATTTAGCTACAAAATTGAAAATAAACGGCAATGACTTCGGCTGGTATCCGAAAATTCTTTTAAAGCATACCGGTGATATCGGTAACCTGCTTATCGGAGGCGAATTTCGTTTGCATAACTCGGAACACTCCGGCGAAATTGTCTCTGCAACTACACTCCCTCCCGGAATACCGGAAAATTACAAATATTATTCTTACAACGGAAAGAAAAGTACTTTTTCTGTTTATCTGAATGAATTTACCAATATAGAAAAAAAACTTTCCGGAATGATTGGAATTCAGCTGACTTATCATAAATACAAAATAGATGATATTGCATATACTCCATATAATTTTAATGTGGATTATAAATTCCTCACCTCCAGGATAGGAATGAACTATAATTTTAATAATTACTTCAGAGCATTTATGAATGTATCCATTGCAAGGCGTGAACCCGGGCTGAGCGATATATACGACGGTTCGAATGTTACTGCGAAGCCAAACTTTGCGGTTGTGGATACAATTAACGGGATTTATTCCGAACCTTTAATTACTTATGAAGAGATGAAAGACTACGAACTGGGATTCGGGTACGCAGGGGATTTGATGAAAGCAAATCTGAATCTTTACTGGATGGATTACACTAACGAAATTGTGAGCAACGGACAACTGGACAATTTCGGACAACCGCTTACATGGAATGCCGGTAAATCAGTTCATCGCGGAATCGAACTTGAATTCGAATATAATTTACTTGCTAAAAATCACAACGGAGTAACTTATAAAAATCCGTTTTTAACCTTAAGCGGAAATCTTAGTCTGTCTGATAATTATTTCGAAAAGTATCTTGAAAAAAAATTGATAGATTCACTGGGGAATATTTACGGAAGTGATTATTCCGGAAACCAGATTTTGCTTAATCCTCAAATTATCGGTAATCTTTCTCTTAACTTTAATTCCGACTACGGTATTAATGCATACCTTACTGTTCAGTACATCGGCAAGCAGTATCTCGATAACTCTGAAAACGAAGCGAAAAATCCTAAAGTTAAACTTGTTCCCGGTTACGTAGATAAAGTAATTAATCCTTATACTGTTTTTAATGCAGGTGTTTCTCTGGATTTAATTCCCATTCTAAAATCCGATAAGTTGAACAAATTTTTTAAGTCTCTGGAAGCATCGTTTAAAATAAACAATATTCTTAATAATTTTTATGAAGCCACGGGCGGGATAAATAATTCGGGAGTGCCTATTTGGATTCCGGCTGCCGAAAGAAACATTTTCTTTAATTTAAAAGTAGGCTTTTAGTTTTACATTAAAAAAAATAATCATAATTCACTATTAATACAAAGCGAATGCTAATGACAAAATAACGGTTTTATTTTTTCATAAGTCCCGACGTGTATTGATCATTTCAGACTTGATATGCTTGCTCTCCAGTCTTTGTGGAGGGTTTGAGACCATAGGTCGAGTTTAAATCTTTTTCTCGTCCCGAAAAACTGTGTGTTCGGGATAAATTTTTCAATAAATTCAATAAATAAATAAACGTTTTTTCTAAGGCGGGAGATTTTTCTTTGGTTCGTTTCATTTAATCATAAGCAAAGTTGAGCTTTTACAATCCCGAGTTCTCGGGAAAATGAACAATTATCTATTCCTTATTCATTTTAATACACTTTTAATTTATTTAATTTACAATTACTTAATTCTTTTTTTTAAGCTTATTAAGAACGCATATATTATAAATGCTGATGAGTCTGGTCAAGTGGATATTCTTATCAAAAACGGAAAATTATTGAAACAAAAAGAGAAATTACTTTTAAGAATATAATGAAAGAAAAAGTAGAAGCTATAGTTCTTGCCGCAGGTTATTCATCACGTTTTCCTGAATTTAAACCGCTTATTAAATTCGGAAATAAGACATTGCTGGAGAGAACCATAGACAATTTATATGATGTTTGTTCACGAATAATAGTTGTTTGCGGATTCCGGGCTGATGATATAAAAAAAATATTAGTCAAATATGAAAAAGCAGATATTGTAATAAATGAAAATTATTCCGAGGGAATGTTCAGCTCAATTCTTGCAGGTGCAAAGCAAATAAAGGGGGACAGGTTTTTTGTTGTGCCCGCAGATATGCCGCTTATAAAAGAAAAAACTTATATACATTTGCTCGAAGAGAATAAAGATATCGTGATACCCGTTTATAAAAAGAAAAAAGGTCATCCTGTACTTATGAAAAGTAAAATAATTTCCGAACTTTTAAAAGAAGAAAAAGATTCTAATTTCAGTAAATTTATAAAAAAGAAAAATTTCAAAATATTGGAAGTTGATGATGCCGGTATATTGACAGATATTGATACGTATGAAGATTTCGAAAAAATAAAATTTAAATAAAAACATTATATGTCTTTTCAAACAGGAACAAAATTATTCTGGGATTCGGTTTTAAAGAAAATCGAATCCGGTATCAATTGCACTTTACTCGTAGTAACCGAAAGTGACGGTTCCTCTCCCGGGAGGGAAGGATTCAAGATGCTCGTTTCAACAGACGGTTCACTATTGGGTTCAATCGGCGGCGGAGCTCTTGAGCATAATCTTGTGGAGATTGCGAGAGAAAAACTAAAAACCAACAGCATGGAAATAATCTGCAAGAGATATTTTCATACGGATAAAGGTGTTGTGAATAAATCGGGAATGATTTGTTCCGGTTCACAGGCGGTTGCCTTGATACCACTCGTTCTTAGAGATACTGAAGTCATAAGAGCAGTATATGAATCAACCGATAAAAACCGTGAAGGAGTGCTAAATCTTTCTCATACCGGAATGAACTTTATTACCGGGGAATCTTCGGTTAAAGAATTTGATTTTACCTTCGTTAGCGAAAATGACTGGTCTTTTTCTGAAAGAATAGGTAATCTCAACTCACTTCATATAATCGGCGGTGGACATTGCAGCTTAGCCCTTTCAAAGATAATGAGCGAACTTAACTTTCATATTACGGTATATGATGACAGGCAGGAAGTGGAAACAATGCGGATAAATACGTATGCTAATGAAAAAAAATATGTTCCTTTTACAGAACTTGAATCTTTGTTGAAAGACGGAGAGAGGGTGTATGCGGTTATAATGACATTTGGTCATAAAGCAGATGAATTGGTATTAAAGCAATTAATCAGAAAAAAACTGAAATACATTGGTATGATGGGAAGCCCTTCAAAAGTAAAACAGATATTTGATAATTTATTAAGCGAAGGATTCACAAAAGATGAACTCAGTAAAATACACGCACCAATAGGTGTTCAGATAAACAGCAAAACACCTGAGGAAATTGCAATAAGCATAGCGGCGCAGATAATCAAAATCAAAAACTCATAAATAATATTGATATCCGATAACCATAAAAAATATCTACGGATAGTAATCTTACTTGATCTTTTACTCTTTATAACAGGGATTATTTACATAAATATATTTCCTGATTTTGATACTGATGCATACGCACATCATGCAATTTCACGCGAGATCTATCTCGGAAATTCAAACCTCAATATACACTGGGTCTGGCTACCGCTTTTCCATTACATACAGGTAGTATTTATTGCTCTTGGGTTCACGATGCAGATATTGAGATATATAAATCTTGCAATTACGGCTGTAATTCCGATTGTATTATATTTTCATCTGAAGAAAAGTGAAGATAAAGATTTACCTTATCAGGAATCATTTATTGCGGCTATTATCTGCATGCTTTTCCCCGTATTAATCTTAATGGGAACCACGGCTCAGCCTGAGCCTATGTTTTGCCTGTTAATCCTATTATTCGGGATTTTCTTTTCACAGAAAAAATATTTTATATCCTCATTATTTTTAACTGTCGCAGTTCTTCTGAGATATGAAGCATGGGTTTTACCTCCTGCGATTATATTCTTTACATTGTGGACTATGTTTTTTCGGAAGCCCGCGTTTTTAAAAAACGAGATTCAGAGCGCTAAGCCTCTAAATTCAGTAATACTACCGCTAATAGCTATGGCAATATGGACAATTGCGAGATACTTTAGCGAGGGAGTCTGGTTCGGATTTATTTTTGTTACTAAAGGATTTGCTAATGAAGTTCTTAAATCATCAAGTTCATTCGATAGCGGAATACTTCAATTCATATATGATATATTTTACTATCCTCTGATAGTTCCATATTATTTCGCGGGACCTTTCATTATTTTTGCTTTCTTCGGTATAAATCGAACATTGAAGAGACAAAAATATATGTGGGCATTTTTATACTCCGTGATATTACTTTTTTTAATCATTACCTGGATAAATAAATCAACGCTTGGTTTGCACAGGCACTTTGCAGTGCTTGTACCATTTTATTCGGTTTTGCTCGTAAACGGAATTTCCTATGCTTCGGACTTAATATCGGGAATCAGGACAAAACTCAGACCCGGGAATAAATCGGATGAGGAAACGAAAAATAAAATTAAAAAAGTTCTCGGAGTTTTAATGATTATTTCACAGATAGTGGTAACGTTAATCTGGTCAGCAGGATGGCTAAGTTATACCAGCCATTTATTTATAGAAAGGTATCAGACAATAGACTTTATTAAAAAACTTCCACCGGAAAAAATAATTTTCTGTGATGAGGCATCTGTAGAGGTTCTAAGTGAACTTGACCTTCACATATTCAACCGTATATGGCTTGAAAATAATGAGGCGCTTGATATGATACAGGCTGCGAAAAATAGTGATAAAGATATTTACTTGGTTACGTGGGACAGGAAAATGAAAAGATATTTCAGCGAGGGCGAGATAGTATTCACATCTTCTCCGGATTATAACACAAAAGAAACATTGCAGGTCTTAAAAGTAAAAAAATAGATAAAAAAGGCGCCTCCGTGAAAATTCACGAAGGCGCCTTTTAACTGATCACCTTTTCTTTCCGAACTTATTCGTTTTTCTTTTTCCGTTTCTTTTTTATTTCCTTAGCTTTATTAAGTTCCATTTTTTTCTCTGCTTCGGATATAACCGGTATTCTAAGCACCTGTCCGGGATATATCAGGTTCGGGTTTTTAATAGTTTTTGGAATTCTTGAAGGAGCGGAAATAACTCCATTCTTATTTGCTTCCCAAATCTTTGGCCAGAGTCTTCCGTTACCGTAGATTTCCCGCTTGGCAGATATCTTCCACAGGCAGTCACCTTTAACTACTGTATAGTTACCTGTTTTTTCTTCAACAAGCACTTTCCCTGAACATTCTTCCAGCTTTTTCTTCATCATAAGATATCTTTCCCAGAATTCAGGAAGACATTTAATTCTTGATGCCTCTATATCATTAAAGCAAGATTTGCGGATTCGCTCGGCAGATTCTGCATCCTTACAATCCGTTATCATTTTTTCGCATTCTTTGAATTTAATCCTGAAATCATCTATACCTTTTTTATTAGAACCGACTGCGGAATAGAGCTCGTTTTCTGCTTCGGTTACGCTTTTATCTTTTGCAAAGGATATTTCACGGAGACTATCTATCTCACGGTTCAGCAAATTAATTTCTGCAAGTAAGCGGTTAACTTTATTAAGTTCTTCACCTATTTGCCTTGACCACTCATCGTAGTCCATTCCCGCCGAAGTATCTCCGAGGTAATATTCGTCACAGCAATCCTCCGATGAATCATACTCTTGAGAGTAAAGATATAATGAAGGAAGTAGAGTAATACATATTGAAATGAAAAAACAACGTAAAATTGGTTTCATCAATATATCTTTTAAAATTTGGAAAAAATTAGCTTAACAATAAATTGTTTTGTCGGGAGTTTCCGCTTAATCTACAAAGAAAACACCATTCCCATAAAAAGATAATAATTTAATGTTTTTATATCAAGTAAAATATTTGCCCTGCAAAATTTTTATGTTTTGATGAAATATATTAAATCTAAATTAATTAAACAAGAAATTTTAAACTTTACATTATTCTTATTTAAATTTAAATTATAATATTATATTTTATCAGGTGGATATGTCAAAAAATTTAACAATTAAGATTATATCAGCGGGTGTGCTTCTGATTTTAACAGTCGTAATGCTACTGGTATATCTCAAACCTGCCGGTGATAAAAAGGATAACATAAACCGGGATGACAAAAAGAAAAATTTAATAAATGAGGAAGAGGTAAAGAAAAAAGTTACGTTTGCTATAGATTCACTAATTTCACAGTTTGGGATAAAAAAAGAATGGATAGAAAATATTTCCGGCAAAGAAAATCTTAAATCTCCGGTTTCCGGGAAGAAAAACAAAGCTAAAGAAAAAACTATCACTAATATCGATAATAATTTGTGGTTTGTTAAAAAGGTCTCAATTCCGGTTGATCTATCAGTAGCCGAAGTAAATATAGATATAAATAATTATCTGAGGGATTATAACTGTTTATTAACGGCTTCTGAAGATCTTAAAAAAAATTCCGTAACATCGGAAATATATTTTACTCCGGATACCACAAAAAAACTTGTCGGGAAAATTGTTTTTTCACAGTCAAAGGAATTAAAACGGGATGTGTCTGATGTTTGCATAGTGCTGAATAAACTTGAAAATCTTCCCGAGCAGGATATCAATAAAATTTTATCCTCCTCCGAAAAATTTTCGGTAGTACTTCCGGATGATATTGAAAAAAGTGATATTCAGGTGCAGATTTTTGATTCGAGAAAGGATTATATTTTATTCTTTGATATGGGCTCAGAAAAAGATATAGATGCAGATTTTCGCTCTGATATGAAACCGGGAGAATGGAAATCTAAAATTAAAACTATGTTCAACGAATATAGTAAAGCATCTGCAATGATACTTTCCCCAAGACGAAGTATCCCAAAGTTCGAAAACGAGATTAAAGAAGAATTTATCAGATACAGCAGTAACGTTTTCAGCGATACAATATTTGTTAAATTCGAATCCAAAGAAAAGTCACCGCGGAAAATAAATGAACTGATTAATGATATAATAGTTAAAACAAACAAGGGTTATAAAGTGATTTTTTATCTTGTAAATTTTTCATCCGATGATTTATCGGAATATACTTCTCAGGTTTATATTTTAAAGAAAAAGGGATACCGGTTTAAGATATTCGGGGATGCAATCAAAAAAGCAAAAGAATGAAACCGGTCCACGAAAAATGGATGCAATACGCTTTACGCGAAGCAGAAAAAGGTCATAGTGTAAAAGAAGTTCCTGTAGGATGTATCATTGTATTCCGGGATTCCCTTATAGCAAAAGCACACAATCAAACAGAAATCCTGAAAGACCCGACGGCACATTGCGAAATGCTTGCAATTACATCAGCGGCAGAATACTTGCAATCAAAAAAGTTAACCGGGTGTTCTATGTATGTTACACTTGAACCTTGTGCAATGTGTGCCGGCGCAATTGTCCTTTCGAAAATTGAAAATCTTTATTTCGGTGCTTACGATACAAAAAGCGGTGCATCCGGTTCAGTTCTGAATATTACTAACAATAAATTACTCAATCATAAATGCAATGTGTATGGGGGTATCCTTGATTTTGAGTGCAGTGAAGTATTGAAAACTTTTTTTATACCAAAGAGATAAGATCAGTATTTAACAAAATATTTCTGCGAAGTGAATATCTCGTTTTCATACACATTTATTTTGTAGAATCCTTTCGGAAGATAATCTAAATTAATTCTAATAGAATAATCTCCGGGTTCAAAAATTCCTGAATTTATATTTGCTGTCTTTTCGCCGTATATATCTTCCACCTTAAAAATTATTCTGCAGTATTTTTCTGTTGAGAATTTATAATCGAATTTTTGTCCGGTTGATATTGTATCAATTTCCCGCTGATCTTTTTTGTCAATTCCGGATTTTATAAAACTATTCAACGAATCCGAAATTATTGTTATGTCGGTTTTCTGAACCTCCGTCCAGAGTTTTTCATCCTGAAGATGAACGTGCCTGTTTGCACCGCCTCCATGGTAGAGGAATTTCAAACCGAGTTTTTCGGATAGTTTCTTTATTAGTTCCCTATCAGCCCCGGAATACATAACCATATCAACGGCAAGACCGGATAAGGTGAGGCGAAGCTTCGACACTTGACCATCCTCTTCTCTTGTATCTAAATTGTTTTTCCGGGCTTCTCATAGCATCTGTAATGCGGGGACGGAAACCGGTTTTGTAAAGTAAATAAATAACTTTTTGCAGGAAATTTTTATTCAAATAGGGAATCACGTTGTCTTTAATCTCTAAAATTCCATATCTGAAATTTGCGAGTTCAAAACAATGTCCGTCCAGAGACAAGGGGAAGTTATCCGAATATGAGACTAAATAACTTCGTGTTTTATCTGAACTGATCTCAATATAACTTCCATCAGTTTTCCCTTTAGAAAAAATATCAATGAAAGAAATATATATTCCTTTTCCCGGTATTTCGAGAAAAAATTTACCGGTTTTTTGTGAAGAATTATAAAAAGTATCTTCTTCTGCATGAGTAATCACAGAAAAAGAAAGAAAAATTGCCAAAATAAGAATTTTCAGGACAATCAAAATTTTATAATTCGTTAAAACCTTTTTCAAAAAAATCAATCATTTCAGCGGCAAGTTCCTGCTCATCTTCGCCGGAAAATCTAAGTATTAACTTTGAGCCTTGCTCCGCAGCAAGCGTCATGACACCAATAATGCTTTTCCCGTTAACTTCAAAGCCGTTTTTTGCAATAAAGAAATCAGCTTTATATTTAGCGGCAATCTTCACTATCGCAGAGGCAGGCCTGGTGTGCATTCCCGCCTGATTAATTATTGTTACTTCTGTTTCTATCATTTAAAAGCTCCTGCCGAGAAGCATTCTCGAAAACCAATTCAGCATTGCTTTTGTATCATCATCTTTAAAAACGCTTAAATAGTCTTCCGCTTCTTTTGTATATCTCTCAACCTCGTACTCTGCTGATTCAACAACTCCGTATTTAAGATAAATTCTTCTTACCTCTGCTATAGTGTTGTCTATATTAATTTTAATTCCGTTATCGTTTACAATTTTCACTAAAAGGGATTTATCCGGTTCTTTATCCGCAAGTTCCAGTGCTTTTAACAGCAGGTAGGTCTTTTTACCTTCTATCAGGTCACCACCTTTCTTCTTCCCGATTTTTTTTTCATCTCCAAGTATATCAAGTAAATCATCCTGAATCTGAAAAGCCAAACCGAGATTCCGTGCAAATAATTTTAAAGCATTATATTTTTCACTGCCAGTATTTGCAATCAAAGCTCCTATCGCCGCACAGGTTTCGAGAAGTTTAGAAGTTTTTTTATCTATCATTAAAAGATATTCTTCAAGGGTCACATCATTCCTGGATTCAAATTCTTTATCATAGCTTTGTCCCTCGCATATTTCTATTATACCGTTAGTAAATTCTTTTACTATCTCTAAAATATTAACGTTTTCCGTTTCACAAAGGGCTTTATAAGCGAGACCTACCATATTATCACCGGCAAGAATGGCAATATTTGAATCCCATTTTTTGTGAATAGTGTCTCTGCCTCTTCTTGAGCCGGCATTATCCATAATATCGTCATGGATGAGTGTGAAGTTGTGAAGCACTTCAACGGCAAGTGCAGCATTTACAGCGTTTTCCGGCTTTCCTCCTGCGGCTTCGCATGCAAAAAGAAGCAGCACGGGTCTTATCCTTTTACCTCCCGCTTCAAGAATATACTTCAAAGGTTTATAAAGTGAAACCGGTTCATCTTTCTTAATAAAGAAAGATATTCTGTTATCTATTAGTTCCTTATATTTGTTGTATTTTTGCTGATATTTATTCATTAAAACAGATATAAAATATTAATATATCAAATATAATATTATAGTAATATGAAAAATTTTAATAAGCTGTATTTACACTTTTACATCAGATCAAAATAATTATTTAAACATACATTTTAATTAATTTTGAGCGGAAAATCAGAGATAACATATGGTTTATTAAATTTTACTATTTACTTAATATTATAAAAAATGTAATTTATTTAATAAATTTTTTAGTTTTCTAAAATTATCAAAGGAAAAATAATGAAAAAATTGCTTTCTATTTTAGCGGGATTAATATTGATGATAAACGTCACATACTCGCAGAATTCCTGGACATGGGTGAGCTATTTACCGGCTCCTACGCCTTCTATTAATTCAATATCCGTGGTTGATGCAAACATAATTTGGATTGCCGCAGCCGCTGCGGGCGGTTCAGCAAGAATATACAGAACTGTTAATGGTGGTGCAAACTGGCAAATAAAAAATACAGGACTTCCTACTACGATGAATGGTTACGGAATATGTGCTTTGGATTCATTGACTTGCTGGATAGGAAATGATATAATGACTATTTATAAAACAACTGATGGCGGAGGTTCCTGGGTTGCTCAGTTAACAGTTTCCGGCAGTTTCTGTGATGGTATTCGTATGATTAATGCGAATACAGGGTGGTTTTACGCAGACCCGACAAGTTCTACCGGTCAACCGTATCAAATAAGATATACTTATAATGGTGGTACAAACTGGGTTATAAATTCTACCTCTCCGGTTTCAACTTCCGACTGGGGTGTTATTAATGCATGGGATTGGGCAGACACTTCTCATATCTGGTTTGGTTCAGCTAATATTACACCCAGTTCAACAACTGCTAAAGTGTTTCGTACATCAACCGGCATCACCGGAACAATTTCGACAACCACTGTTCCCGGAACAAGCGGAGCTACAGGATGCTATTATCAGGCAGTTGGATTTGTAGATAATAATAATGGTATGATTGGTTCAAGTGGCGGCGATATAAAGAAAACTACAGATGGCGGAGCAACTTATACATCCGTAACTCCACCCTCAGGATTAACATCATTTTCGGTAATGAATATGAGTGCACTGAAAGACGGCTCAAATAAGATCAGACTTGCAATAGATTCCAGCGGTGGTGCAGTACTCTATTCTACTACAAATTTAGGAACAACATGGGTAAGGGAAGTGATTCCGACTCAGGCATCAGCAAGCACGATTTCACACATTCAATTTTTGAACGCAAACCTTGGATTCGCAGCTCTTGGCAGTCCCTCCGGTGCACTTGGCGGTTTAATGAAATACGGACCTCTTTCAGGTATTACGGGTAATAACCATGAAGTTCCGGCTGATTATAAATTAGAACAAAATTATCCTAATCCGTTCAATCCAAGTACGACTATTAGATTTGCTATTCCTAAATCAGGAAATGTAACACTTATAGTATATAATTCAATCGGAAAAGAAGTGGCAACACTCGTTTCTGAATCTATGGCAGCAGGAAGCTATACGGTAAGTTATGATGCTTCTGCTCTTACAAGCGGATTATACTTCTATAAAATTACCACAAACGGATTCACAGATACAAAGAAAATGTTATTTGTAAAATAAAATTAAGAGATTAGTTATATTAAAACCCCAAAGCAGAAATGCTTTGGGGTTTTTTTATATTGTATGTGTGTAGTATTTATTGATATATTTCACAATATAATAAATTATGAAAGAAGCACTTTATTACGAAATAGAGAAAGAAAAAAGTGTTTTATGCTTATTGTGTCCTCAAGGGTGCAGGCTGGAAGATGGGAAAACAGGAGTCTGCGGAGTTCGGGAAAATGCGGATGGTGTGCTGTATTCCCTTGTGTATGAAAGACCTGTCGCAATACATATAGACCCTATCGAGAAAAAACCGCTGTATCATTTCCATCCCGGAGTAAGAATATTATCAATCGGGACTTATGGATGTAATCTATCCTGTCCTTTCTGTCAGAATTATGATTTAAGTCAGCAAGATGATAAAAAAGTACTTGAATCAGTTAAGGAAGTAAATCCTCAAAAGATAATAGATCTGTGCAGGCAGGACAATCTGAAATTTGTTGCTTTTACTTACAATGAACCGACAATATTTTACGAGTATATGCTCGAGACTGCCAAACTTTGCAAAGCGAATGATATAAAAACTGTAGTAGTATCAAACGGACAAATAAATGAAAAGCCTCTCCGGAATTTAATAAAATATATTGATGCATTTAATATAGATTTAAAAGCGTTTAATCCGGATTTTTATAAAAAAATCTGCAAGGGTGATATTGAAACCACTAAAAATACTATCAGAATTATTATTGAACAAAAAAAACATCTCGAGGTAACATTTCTTCTGATTGAAGGATTTAATGATGACGAAAACGAATTCCGGGAATATTGTTTGTTTCTGAAAAATCTTGACGAAAATATTGTATTGCATATTTCACGGGCATTCCCAAGATTTAAATTAGATTTTGACCCGACACCTACCGGGCTTTTGAAAAGATTTGAAAAAATTGCAGGAGAGTATTTACGATTTGTTTATTTAGGGAATATTTAAAAAAGATTTTATAAATTACAATTATGGAAAAAATACGTCCCGCATATTGTGCCGGTCACTGGTACACGGATAATCCGCAGAAACTCACCGCGGAAATAAATGGTTATCTCAGTAATATTAAAAATGAGAACCTGAAGGTGAGGGCAGTTATAGTTCCTCATGCAGGTTATATTTATTCGGGGCAGGTAGCAGCTCACTCCTTTAAGCAGATTGACCGGAACACGAAAAAGGTCATTATTCTTGGGACGGCTCACAGATATCCGCTTAAAGGCACAGGCGTAATGGATTATGAATATTATGATTCTCCACTCGGAAAAGTAAGAGTCTGCAAAGATATTAAAAACTTAATTGATGAGAAAAATGTGGTTTCTATTCGGGAAGCAGATGAAGATGAGCACTCGATTGAAATTGAAATTCCCTTTCTGCAAATGCATTTAGAAGATTTTTGTATAATGCCTTTGATTGTCGGTAAAATAGATACGGATCATTTTTCTTATTTACTCGAGAAATATTTTGATGAAAACACAGTTCTGGTGGCATCGGTTGATTTGAGCCATTTTCATAATTACAATACTGCGGTGAAATTAGATGAATTTTCAATAAACTGTATTCTTAAACTAAACGCTCCCGATATCGAAGAAGCGGAAATTGATTCACCGTTCGCTATAATGGCTCTGATAAAACTTGCAAAGAGAAAAAACTGGAAAACAAAACTACTCTGCTATAAAAATTCGGGTGATATAACAGGGGATAAAAGCAGTGTTGTCGGATATGCGTCAATAATTTTTTATGAAAATGAATAAAACATTTCCAAAAGAAGACAGGAAGTTTCTTGAAAATCTTGCGAAAAATGCAGTGGAGAAATTTATCAGAACAGGTAAGGAATTATATGTGGAGGAAGTTCCTGAAAGTACTAAAGATATGCTTGCTTGTTTTGTAACCATCTACAAGCAAGGCGAACTTCGCGGATGCATAGGAACATTAGAGCCTTACGATGAATTATACAGGAGCGTTATTGAAAATGCTATTTCAGCCGCTACGAGGGATACAAGATTCAATTCCATGGAGGAAGAAGAATTAGATTCTCTTACGTTTGAAATATCCATTCTCACCAAACCCGAAAAGATTGATTATATTACACAGGAAGAATTGTTTGACAAAATAAGAAAAAAAGGAGTTACTCTTGAAAAAGGATTTTACAGATCAACTTATCTCCCGCAAGTGTGGGAGCACTTTACAATGGAAGAAGATTTTCTTTTGAGCCTTTGCCGAAAAGCCGGCTTAAACGGAAACGAATGGAAAAAACTAAACAAAAGCGGAATTGAATATTCAGTTTATGATACGGTGAAATAATTTGGATTTTTTATTTATAGTAGATACCTGAGTTTTTCACGATTCTTCAAAAGAATAAAATTAGTTTCGAATGTAAACCTTCGAAACCTTAATATTATTAATATAATATAACCGGATTAATTCTGAATGTTTCTTCGAAATCTAATCACTCTTCGTTAAGATGAACAAGAACGTACAATACCCGTGTTACTTTTGATGGTAAGGGATTAAAATCCAGTGTAATCATTTTTTCGAGTTCACTTTGTGGAATCCGGTATATCAGGTTAGTCCAGTTATTTGAATTAGAATTTTCAAGGAATGTACTACTCCAGATTTGTGAAAAAGATTCTGACTCCATTTTTGTAAAACCAAGTTTAATAAGATCTTCAGCCCAATATTCAATATCTTTGGTACTCACTTTTAGTTTTATAAATTCACCGGGATTAATAACTTCTGCTACGCAGGACAAGTAAACAGGATTTATGAAATTGCCCTCAAAAGTTGAATAAACTACATTATAAATAGCATAGTCAAAGTTATTTGTAATTGTTACTTCACGGTTTGCTCTGTCATAATTTGCAGTAACTTTATTACTGAAGGGCATTTCCCCTTCATAAAAAAGAAATCTTGATTTTATTCCGTTATATTCGAGTTCATCCGCGTCTACTTTGTTCAAAGTTCCCATAATTTCTCCAAGTGGAACAAGTCTGCTTGTATCAATATTCACCTTCATAGATTTTTCAGAAATCGGGAATGAAACATTTTTCCATTCTGTCGTATTCTTTTCTGTATTAGCGGGCGGATATGTTTCTGTAGGTTTTCCCGACTTAAAAATAACTTTAAGGTCAAAGGGATTCTTTTCGGTAGCGTGAACATAAATTACCGGTTGTTTAACGTATGTGATTCTCTCCGGACGTGACGTGTTGAAATAAATATCATCATTCTTACAGCCAACCATAACTCCCCACTCGTAAATTTCGTATCCGCCCAGCAGAGGGGGCGCACCAAGTTCTTCTATATCCGAAATTTCTATAATCGTTCCCCAATTTCTTGTACTCATCATATCAGTTCTGATTTTACCTTTGAATTTAATTTTAAGGTTATCTTTTTTATAAGTTTGTCCAAGATTAATTGGATCGTAATTCACGCCGTCATCTCCTAAGATACCAAAGAATCCACCCTCAAACGAGAAATATTTTACAGTTCCTGTTTTTTCAATTATCTCCTGAGCGCAGCCCGTATAGCTCTGGAATAACAATGTGATTATAAATGCAAAGAAAAACAAAAGATATTTTTGGAATTTATCCATTTTACACCTCCGTGATTAGGATTATGTTATTAAATAATAATTATTAATCATTGAAAATGTAAGATAAAAATAATGCATTATGTTGAACCAAAAAGAACATCGTTTATCGGTTTATCACTTTAAAAATATTTCAAATATTATTAATTTCTCGCATTTAAAGATCATTTTTACAAAGAACTTATTGAAAATATAAAATTTTAAACTACGGTATTAGATGATATAATTGGTAAAGCAAAAGAATCTGCAATCAATCTTGCAGATAAAGCAAAGGAATCAACCGGAAGTATTTTGGATAAATTTCTTTAACTTAAAGAAAATCTTCTTCGTTAACAGACGAAAGCGGTTATATGTTTCTGAACGATGAGGCGAACACTTCATTGAATATTAATATGCAAAACAACCGGAATATTGCATTTGTAGGATTCTTCGGAGGTATATCTTTCTATTTCGGGAAGAAATAGATTTTTAGAAATCATTTCTCGTTAAATATAGTTAATTTTGTAAAGGTTAGGCTTTAACCGGTCTGACCTTTTTTACTTTTTAATCCGGAATTTTTAAGATACATATGGCAAAAACAGAAAAAAAGTCCAGGAACAAGAGCATAGAAAAATCAAAGCAATTTAAAGAATACACAAAGAAAGCTGTAAACTGGATAGTAGATTTCAATCACAATCACCCTTTTGAAGTGCTAGGTCCTCATTTTATGAAAGATGAAAAAGTGGTAATAATAAATGCTTTTCTTCCCGGTGCACTGAAAGCGGAAATTATTCCCGAAGATAATGTTGCGGAAAATCTTGAGATGAAAATTTTAAATGATAAAGGTTTTTTCCAGTGCGTTTACAAAAATGTTGAAAAATTATTTAAATACAAAATTAATATCACTTATTCTGACGGGACGAAGTATTTAAAAAACGACCCATTTTCATTCGATGTAGATGTAACAGATTTTGATTTATTCCTTATGGGTGAAGGTAATCACTTTAAAAGTTATGAAAAATACGGGGCTAAGTTAAAAGAAATAAACGGAGTAAAAGGTGTTCAGTTTATGGTGTGGGCTCCGAATGCTAAGAGTGTAAGCGTTACCGGGAATTTTAATTTCTGGCGGACCGGGGAGTATGTAATGGAAAACCTGAATGACTCCGGGAACTGGGGTTTGTTCATACCCGGACTAAAAGAAGGTGATGTATATAAGTTTTCTATCAAATCAAGGGATAATGTAAGTGTGTTTATGAAATCAGATCCTTATGCTTTTCAATCTGAATTAAGACCCAAGACGGCTTCTGTAATAGCTGATATAAGCCGGTACAAATGGAATGATGAAGAATGGCTGAACAACAGAAAAGACTGGAATTTTGTTAATCAGCCGATATCGATTTATGAAGTACATCTCGGTTCGTGGAAAAAAGATTACGATAATAAAGATTTCCTCAATGAATGGGGATATAAAAATTACAGACAGCTTGCATACGAACTAACAGACTACGTGAAAGAAATGGGATATACTCACGTGGAGCTTCTGCCCATAATGGAGCATCCTTACGACCAATCGTGGGGATATCAGGTAATAAATTATTTTGCACCGACAAGCCGTTTCGGAACCCCCGAGGATTTTATGTTCTTTGTTGACCATCTTCATAAGAACGGAATAGGTGTTCTGCTTGATTGGGTGCCGGCACACTTTCCTTCGGATGAACACGGACTTGCGAATTTTGACAATACTCAGTTGTATGCTTATAAAAGCTGGAAAAAAGGTTATCATATGGACTGGGGTACTTATGTTTTTGATTACGGAAGAAATGAAGTGATAAATTTCTTAATATCAAATGCTCTGTTCTGGATGGATAAATATCACATAGACGGTTTAAGGGTCGATGCGGTTGCTTCGATACTCTACCTTGACTATTCCCGAAAAGAGGGTGAGTGGGAGCCAAATGTTTTCGGCGGAAGAGAAAACCTCGAGGCAATTGAGTTTATTAAAAAACTAAATATAATAGTCCATGAATATCATAAGGGTATTATGATGATAGCAGAGGAATCGACAGCTTACCCGCAGGTATCCCATCCTGTATATCTCGGCGGTCTCGGATTTGATATGAAATGGAATATGGGCTGGATGAATGATATACTGAGTTATTTTTCGCTTGACCCGATTCACAGAAAATATCACCATAACAAAATCACATTTTCATTGTGGTATGCATTCAACGAGAATTTTATTTTACCCGTTTCCCACGATGAAGTTGTTCACGGAAAAAAATCACTTCTCGAAAAAATGCCGGGTGACGAATGGCAGAGGTTTGCAAATTTACGCTCCTTTTTTGTGTTTATGTTCGGACATCCGGGTAAGAAACTCAACTTTATGTCGAATGACATAGCCCAGTATAATGAATGGAATGCAGAAAAAGAATTGGACTGGTATGTGCTGAATTTTCCTGACCATAAAAAACTTAAATTCTTTTTCAGTGAATTAAACAAATTATATAAAACCCACAAAGCATTTTTCGAAGTTGATTTCAATGCGGAAGGGTTTCAGTGGATAGACTTATCGGATTCAGAGGGAAGTGTTATTTGTTTTATGAGAAAAACTTACGATGAAAATGAAATTTTGATATTTGCATTTAACTTCACTCCTGTATCAAGGGAGACTTACGTGTTCGGAGTTCCGAAGCCCGGATTTTATAAGGAAATATTTAATAGTGACGCACTTGAATACGGCGGAAGCGGAAAAGGAAATCTTGGAGGAGTACATTCGCATCCGCAGAATAGATTTTTATGGCAGCACTCGATAAATATAGTTTTACCTCCGCTTGCAGGTGTTATTTTTAAATACGAGAAGAATATTTAACCGAATTATAGTTATTACGTCCAGTATTTATGTTCAGTGTCCCGCAATTTATCCTGGATGAGTTTTTAACTTTTCTGTTTTATTCCTTTATAATATTTTTGAATTCTTTTATATCTTTATGAATTAAAATTGAAAATAAATTTGGAAACGAATCTTTACCTTTGCCTGCACGGACACTTCTACCAGCCGCCAAGAGAAAATCCGCTGACAGGAGAAATCGAAAAACAACCTTCCGCTTCTCCCTTTCACAACTGGAATGAACGAATCTATCAGGAGTGTTATAAACCAAATACCGAGGCAGTTATCGTTAATAATCAAGGTGACGTTGTTAACAGAATAAATAATTATGAATATATGAATTTTAATTTTGGTCCTACACTTCTGAACTGGATTAGGGATAAACATCCCAGGTTGTTTTTTAAAATTCTCGAAGCTGATAAGAAAAGTCTTCTTAAACATAACGGGCACGGGAATGCCATAGCACAAGTCTATAATCATATTATAATGCCTCTGGCAAATAAAAAAGATAAAATCACACAGGTGAAATGGGGGCTTAAACATTTTAATTTCTATTTCGGAAGAGATTCTGAAGGTATATGGCTGTCCGAAACAGCTTGCGATTTGGAGACTCTTGAAGTGCTGGCGGACGAAGGAGTAAAATATACAATTCTCGATCCTTCACAAGCAGAGAAAATCAGGGAATTCAATTCAGTGAACAGTACTGATGTTTCGGATTCGAGCATTAACCCTAAAATTCCCTTCAGATGTTATCTGGACAGTAAAAAAGAAAAATATATTGACATCTTTTTTTATGACGGACCTTTTGCGAAAAGTATAGCCTTCGATGATATGATTTACAGCGCTGAAAAAATGCTCGGCAGAATAGAAGCAATTAAAATTCGGGATCATAAATCTGACCAGTTGATATCCGCCGCTACGGATGGAGAAACTTTTGGTCATCACAAGCATTTCACCGAAAGAACAATTGCTTTTCTTCTGACCGTACTTGCACCTAACAAGGGTTATAAAGTTGTGAATTTCGGGGAATATCTTGCTGCACACCCTCCGGAATATGAAGTCTCAATTAAAAAAGGAATAGCCGGCAAAGGAACATCGTGGAGCTGTGTTCACGGGACGGGACGTTGGTATGAAGACTGCGGATGCCACACAGGCGGTGAACCGGGATGGAATCAAAAATGGAGAACGCCTTTAAGAAGTTCTCTGAACCATCTTAGAGATTCTCTGTCGCAAATCTATGAAACCAATAGTGCAGAATATTTCAAGGATATTTGGGAAGCAAGAAACAATTATATTGATATATTACTGGATAGTTCAGAGGATGCGAAGAATGATTTTTTTGCGGGCAATGCGAAAAATGATTTAGGAGATAAGGAAAAAAATATTTGTATTCAACTTCTTGAAATGCAAAAATGTGCTATGTTTATGTTCACGAGCTGCGCCTGGTTCTTCTCGGATATTTCAGGAATAGAAACCCGGCAAATACTTGAATATGCAAAAAGAGCAATTGAAATAGCGAAAGACTTTACGAATGTTTCTGAAATTGAAAAAGAGTTTCTGAGTGAACTTGAAAACGCCAAGAGCAACAGACCTGAATTTGGAAACGGTAAAGAAATATACCTTAAGTTGAAATAATCTTGAACCACGATTCATAGGATTAAAAGATTCGCTTGATAAAAATAAGCAGGTCGATTCCCCCTCGTTCCTAATGCCCTCATTGGGAACTCTATTCAATTTTTTTAGCAGAGTCTTTCTGACGAATTTTTTCGGCGGAGGACTCTGCGTTATCATAATCCTGCACCAAAACATTCATAAAACCCATAGTCACCTGTAACGCAGAGTCCCCATAGATCAGGAGTCTTTGCTAAAAAAGAGAGTATTGTAATACATTGTTTCTTTGTTCCCGATACGCTTCGCTATCGGGATTTTTGATAAAATGACTATCGTCATTTTATCATCAACATTTTTTTCGTTTGTGAAAAGTCATCAGTCGTTAGTCGATAGAAATAAATGCCGTCCCGACACGTCGGGATTTCATTACAAATAAATTTGTGATTCAACTTGTTATTTAACGAGAACCATCCTTTTTGTTTCGGCATAATTTCCAGATTGCAATCTATAAAAATATATACCAGATGGTATATTGCTTCCATCAAATGTAACTTCATAAGAACCTGCCTGCAAATTCTCATTTACAAGTGTTGAAATTTCTTTTCCGATTATATCATAAATAACGAGTTTTATATTTGATGTGTTACGTTTTACGTCTGACGGAATTTCAAATTTTATCTTTGTAACGGGATTGAATGGATTGGGATAATTCTGGTGTAAATTAAATTTATCTGGAATTACAGTTGTAATGTTTGTTATCCCGATAGTACTTATATCAAGCGGTGCGAGCCAGACCTGATATAATCCGGAATAGTCATCCATCCAAAGAGCATAAAGTTTTCCTCCAGATGCCTGCAATGAAATATGGTCTCCTTGATATCCTGCTGCTCCGCCTGCAATCGGCTTTGGTTTGAAGCGGTGATTGCTCACAGCTAATTCAGTCCAGGATGTTCCTCCGTCCTTTGAGCGGGCGAGAAATACTTCGGCAGAGTCAGATGAAGTGTTCCGGTCATCATAAAAAAGTATATTTACGGCACCGGTTGAATCTACATCGATAGCAGGGAAATATTGTATCTTACCGTTATTCAAAGCGTCCTGATTGACACGTATTCCTGCTGACCAATTAGTTCCGCCATTTGAAGAGTAATGAAGAATAATATCGGGGTCACTTCCGGCAGGCAAAAGATTTTTTTCCGTGGTTACAATATAAAGCCATCCTCTTCTCGGTCCGTTTGATTTATCAATTGCAAGTACAGGGAGTCCGTTCACCCTGATGTTACTTTTTGCGGTTAATGTTCCGTTAATACCATTTACACTATAAATATTTTGTGTAACATTCCAGTTATCCCCTCCATTCGTCGAAGAAGCAAAACCAATAAAATTTTCAGTAAAGGGAGAAATATTAGATACTCCTGCCCAGCACACGTATAGTTTTCCGTCAAAATTAGATTTGACAGATCCGCCGGAGCATCTCTGGGGAGGAGGGTTATTAATTGCAACAGAAGATGTCCAGCTTGTACCTCCATTGGATGAATATGAAAAATAAATCGGGAATGGGTTTATAAAAACCGCACGGGCACTATATAATCTTCCGAAATAAGGGCTTGCGGTTTCATAATCTGCAGAAGTGGTTCCTTTATCATCGACTGATTGATTATAAATAATATTAAAAGCATTAGACCAGTTTGCTCCGTAGTTAGTAGAGTAATGACTATAGACACCCGGAATAATCAAACCAATATGTGTCATAATAAAGATACCGTTATTATCGATTGCGATTCCCGGTGAACCCCCATGGTTATTGATGTTTGCTCCTTTGCAGGTATCACTTCCAAACCAATTTGCCCCTCCGTTTGTAGAAAAATAAATCCCTTCGCTCCGGAAAGTGGTGGCTGTGTTTATTGTAACTGCACTGACAAATAATATCTGATGATTTAACGGGCTGACACAGATTACGGGTTCTGTTTGTGTAACCGCTGAAGGGAAAATACGGTAATTAATAAAATTACTTTGACACTGCCCCGTGACAGGATAGCTCATAGCAATTATAAAAAACAGAATTCCAAAAACCTTATTGCACATACATTTTAAATTTAAAATCTGTAACTAATATTTAAACCTGAATAAAAATTTCTTGGTTCACCCATACTGTAATACATTCCGAAATAATCATTGGTATTTACAAAACCGGTATATCTTTTATCAAAAATATTATTTCCGCCAAGATAGAATATAGCGCCAAAATTTCTAAAATTAAAAGTAATTCCTGCCATAAAATTACCATAGAAATACTCGGATGTAGATTCTGAATTTTTATCGTTGACATACATTTTTGTCAGATAGTCACAATCCCATACAAGCAGCCCTGATATTTGTTCATTAATTTCCAGTTCATATTCCAGGATAAAATTGAAAATATTCTGTGGTACGGAAGGAACAAAATTACCCGAATAATCTTCAACATAAGTCCCCGACGGTGTATAAATAGTAGCTTTGTATTCATCATATTTAAAATATGTACGGGTATAATTTATTATTAAATCCATCCCCTCGAACGGTTCACTCTTGAAACCGCATTCGACACCTGTTCTGTTGGTCTTTGCTGCATTCCTGAAATAAGATACCTGATTAATTACAAAAGGAACTATTTCATCTTTTAACCTGTAATCAAAAAATGTTACTTCAAAGAATAGCTTTCGCATAAATTCAGATTTTTTATTTAATATGTTACCTTTAATTCCGAATTCAAAATTGCCGGATTGTTGTGCATCAAGGTCGGGGTTCAAGGTATATTTCAGGTTTGAGGATACCGGGGTGTTGTTAAGTTCACTCAAAGCAGGAATATCATAACCTACCCCATAGGATGTATAGAGTGCTATTGTCGGTGTAAGTTTAAAGTTCAATGCAACTTTGGGAGTAATTCTTTGAAATACTCTGAATGTATCTGTATTGCCGTAAGGTATGAAATTTTCCCTGGAGAAAATATTCTTATCAAAACGGGCAGAAGCATATAAATCCATTTTATTTTTCAGAAGATTAAACTGGTCAAACACATAGAATCCTATATTACTTAAACTCGAAGTATATTCATTTTGCACGGTAATATCCTTGTTCCCGTTTATATTCTGGTATTCGGTAACTGGTCCATTCTGATAGGCATAATCCATTCCAAGCGATATAATATTTCCACGGTTAAATAATTGCGAACGGTTAGAAAATCTTACAAGCGATCCGGCTGTATAGCGGGTTGCGTAAGTTATAAAGTTCAAATCTGCCTTCATAAGTTCTTTTATCCCTCCGTAGCCGGTTAATTCTATTTCATTATTATTGTTTTTACCAAATGAGGTTTTATATCTTACAGCCAGTCTTCCTTTTTCTGTTTTGTTCCGGAAATCCTGGGAAACTGCTAATGGACTTGGTTGGAAAGGATCTATATTGAATTCAGACTGTGTAAGTGAATAAGGGTCGCGTGTAAAACTATTTACATAATTACCTAATATTGATACTGTTGTTTTTGTCCCGATATATCCCTCATATACTGAATTAATTAAATGCTGGTCGCTTGCTGAGTGATTCCTGAATCCATCAAGGTTCCGGTAGAAATAAGATGTGTAAAATCTGTTATTAACATCCTGTAACCCGAATTTCACACCATTTTGCCTGAATCCAAATTTCCCAACCTGATTAGTAGAGGTGACATAATTATTCGTGAAATTCATATCCGATAGAAAGTTAACTACTCCGCCGGGAGCATTCGCATATAAAGAAGATAAATTTCCCTTAACAACTTCTACACCTCCGAGAGATGTAAAATCTACTGCATCTATAGAAGTTTCACCATCGGGTTCCGATTCGGGTATACCATCCTGAAGTATTCTTATTCCGCGTACTCCGGAGTTTGATCTCATTCCGAAACCTCTTAATGAAATTCTTAAGTCGTTGGAGCCGAAATGGTTTTGAAGAAAAAGTCCGGGAACATCTGCAAGAACATCTTTAGCAGAGATTTTCCTTCCATATCCCAGTTCCTTTTTATCAACTCGGAAAACAGAATACGGTATATCAATAATTTTTTCAAAAGTCCTTGTTCCGGTAATAACGAGTTCCTCAGTTTCGTATTTAAGGGTATCTTCTTTTTCCTGTGAAAAACAAAAAGCGGGGATGAGAAAAATGAAAAGAAATATAAAGTATTTCATATAAGAATAGTTTAATTAGTATAATTAAAGTTACATTTTTTTTATAAATATATTAAAGTCAAAATGAATTACACAGGCAAGGAAAAAACAATTAATAATTAGTCCCGATTCACAGGTTCATAGGGATCTTCGCTGCGTTTCGATAATTAATAATGAGAGACTTCTGAAAAAGTCAATCACCCAACTTTGTCATTCCTGTTTTGCAGGAATGATAAACCGGGAGGGCGGGTTCTTTAAGAAGAAAAATATATTTATATATAAAACAGCATATTATTTTTAACAATTATACTATTAAATTGGGAACGAATTTTAATAATCGTTTATTTATATTTGTAGTAATGCATACTCAAAATCTCAATCGTATTTTATGAAATTAAAATTACAAATTCTTTTCTTTTTAGCAATTATTCTTTTTATCTCATCTTTATCGTTTTTCCAGGTGACACGAAAAGTACTTTTTAAAGAAGGCACGAATGAATCTTGTCCAACGTGTGCCGCGAGTAATCCTATTCTTGAAGCTTTTTTGCAATCAAATCAGGTTCTTTTAACAAAACAAAAAAATTAGTAATTTCAAAATAAAAAAAGTTATGAAAAAATTATTAAAATCTTTTATATTAATAACCGCAATTCTTATAACCGGTAATCTTATAGCCGGGGACAGACTTATGATCATCGAGTTCTTTACAAGCTCGACTTGCGGACCGTGTGCAACATACAATCCAATCCTGACTGCCTTTATGAGCAGCCATGATGCAGAGAGGATTTCTGCAATAGGTTATCACATGAGCTGGCCCGCACCGGGGAATGACCCGATGTATTGGTATAATATTGGAGATAATGACGGAAGGAGAAATTTATACGGAATAAACTCTATACCTCAGGGAAGGTTTGATGGAAGTATTGTTCTTTCTTCATATTCTACGGGTATATTCCAATCTTATTATGACCAGAGAATAAATATATTGAGCCCTGTTTCAATTATACTCAGCGACAGCACATTCGGAGACAGCGTAAAAGTGAGGGCTATGATTTACTGCGAAACTTACATTGCTAATCCAACTGTTAATGTTTATGTTTCGGTTGCAGAAAACCACATACATTACACATCGCCTCCCGGAGTGAACGGGGAAACAGATTTCTATACCGTAATGAGAAAGATGCTGCCGAATTATAACGGAACTCAGATTACACTATTCCCCGGAGATAAAAAGGTTCTTGAGTTTAAATATAAGATGGACCCGATATGGAATGCTTCGGAAATGTTCGTGATGGCATACGCACAAAATCCTGTGACAAAGGAAATGTACACCGCGGCAAAGAAGACTCAGAACTTTACATTGCTTCCGAGTCCGGGCTACAAATCTGTACAACTGGGACAAAGCAGCTCGGCAACTTTCAGCATAAAAGTGCCTACAAAAGCAGCGGGATATACTTCGCCTATAACTTTTACGACAGAAGTTGAGCCCGTAACCACGGGAGTAAATGTAACTTTACCGGGCGGAAATGTGCTCAGTAATTTTAACGACTCTTTGGCGGTACAGGTATCTTCAACTGCGGCAGTACCAACAGGTGTTTACAAAGTTATTGTCACCGGAACAAATGCTTCGGGAAAATATCATAAGACGGCTGTAAATTATCTTGTAGGAAAAAACTATGTTTCGGTTCAAACCAACAGAGGACCCGAAGCACAATTTTCTGTTAACGGAACTGTTTATGGTTCACCGCAGATTTACGAATGGAACTTCGGCTCAAGCCAGGTTTTACGGGCGCTTCCGCAGGCTTTTGCAGACCACAGACTTGTATTCCTGAACTGGAGCAACGGCGGAGATACTACGCAGACAATTACTGTTAATTCAAATACCGGCAATTATACCGCTAATTTTAAAACCCAATTTAAAGTTCAGTCAATTGTCACACCCGGAGGACTTGCTTCTCTCGTAACGGTTACCGGTGGGAATGTATTTTACGATTCAGGATCTACTGCATCTATAAGTATTTCACCAACGACAGTACAATACAACGGTTCGACATATTACTTCAAGAGATGGTTAGGCGGCGGCAATGGCTCTTATTCCGGAACAAACCAAAGTTTCCAGATTAACAGTGTGAATAATTTTATAAATCAGGTTGCGATATTTGATACAATTAACACAGGTATTAATCAGATTGGTATGGAGGTACCGGAAAAATATGAACTATCACAGAACTATCCCAATCCGTTCAATCCGTCAACGACCGTTAAATTCAATCTGCCAAAAGCAGGGGATGTATCGTTAAAGTTATATGACATACTCGGAAAAGAAGTTGATAATTTATTTACCGGATTCCTTAGTGCAGGTTATTTTCAGATTAACTTCAACGCAGCGTCATTATCGAGCGGAGTATATTTTTACAGACTTGAAACTGAAAATTTTGCCGATATAAAACGAATGCTGTTGGTGAAGTAAGAAAAAATTAGCAATCAGAGTGTAAGACTTAAAATGATACAATTAACAGACAAGGGGGTAAGCCCCCTTGTTTTTTTTATATATTAATTTTAAATTTCAGTACATTTCAAAACTAAAAATGTTAAGATTATGGGAAAATTTAATCTTGAACCGGGCGAAACCGAAATTGGAAACTGGACACTTCTATATGTTCCTCCGGGTGGAGGAAAGTATAACGGAAAATTAGTTGTAACTAACAAGCGTCTGCTGTATGATGCGAAGTTTGATATGTCCGTAAAAGGTATTGTCGAAGAAGCACTTTTGATAAAATCTGGCTCCGAGGGTTATATCCAAATTCCTAAAGAGCGTATCAAGAATGTGGAAGTAAAGAAGAGCTTTATCAGCAAAAAAGTTATTCTGACTCTTGATAACGGAGATATCCACACATTCGATTATGGAATGCTGGGTATAGACAAAGTTGCAGAAGCGATAAAGCAGAAATAAATAATACTTTGTGATTGCATAACATAGCCAAACTGTCATACTGAACTTGTCGAAGATCCCGACCTGTCGGTGATTTCAGTATCTTACGTAATAGGTTTGTCTAAAAATGAGATCCTGAAATAAATTCACGATGATAAAATAGGTTCTTGGACAAACTCTGTGTTCGAGAACAAGATTAAACTTTACAATGGGAATGGGTAATTCTCCTTGTCTGGTTGAGTTTTTTCAACTCTAAATTTCCCTTTTTATTGCTTTAATTTTCCCGCAAATTTTAGCAAAAAGCATACGATTATGCAAAAAAATAATTCTTCCATATTCCTCACAATTTTCTTCACTACAATTTTAATTTCAATTACTGCCGGAATAATTTATAATAGCAACACTGCTCCCGGGCAGAGAAAAGAAAAAGTGAAATCTTTCGTCCCTGCAGATGACTGGTTCGAAAAGCAAAGAGCGTTTCCCTTTGAGGAAATTCCTGATGGCGAATACATTAAGTCCATTGAATACGTGAAACAGAATATTCCTTCGGATAAAAACATCAATGCCGCGTGGACGCTTGCCGGACCTATCAACATCGAAGGCAGGATATCAACGATAGCCATACACCCGACTAATCCACAGATAGTATATACGGGCTGTGCGAACGGAGGAATATGGAAATCAACAAACTTCTGCCAGAGTTGGGTGAGCGTGTTTGATAACCAGAACACTTCGTCAATCGGAGCGCTTGCAATCGATCCCGGAAATCCGCAGGTAATCTATTGCGGAACGGGCGAATCAAATTCACTTCGCAGTTATTATCCCGGAACGGGAATGTATAAATCAACAGACGCAGGTGCTACGTGGCAATTGATAGGTCTTGCGAATACTTTCAGCATCGGTAACGTGGTGGTCAATCCAACTAACACTCAGGAAATTTATGCTGCGGCAGTTGGTTCTCTCAGGAGAAAAACAACAGACCGCGGAATCTATAAATCCACTAACGGCGGACTTAACTGGACACAATCTTTATATGTTGCAGATTCGGTGGGTGCAATCGATGTTATTTTAGACCCGTCAAATCCATCAAAAGTTTTTGCCGCAATGTGGGAAAGACTGAGAAGGGAAGATTATGTCAAATACGGCGGACCGAAATCAGCATTATATCTTTCAACAAACTCAGGGCAGAACTGGACTATTGTTACCGGCTTCCCATACAATGATGCAACACTCGGAAGAGTATCACTCGATATATGTACTGCAAACCCGAACATTATTTACGCCCTGACTGCAAATACAAATGGAAGCTCTAGGGGTATATATAAAACCACTAACGGAGGTACGAACTGGACTCTCTTTAATACTTCCGTTGCAAATTCATCAAATTATGCGTGGTTTAACAGAATATTCAAAGTGAATCCGAACGATGCGAATTTAGTTTACGGCGGAGGATTGTATATGGAGCGTTCGATAAACGGCGGAACGAGTTTTTCAAGTATAGGAGCAGAGCATGTTGACCAGCACGCTGTTGCATTTGCGCCATCCAATCCGAACTATGTTATAATTGGAAATGACGGAGGAATAGAATACTCGACAAACGGAGGCTCTGCCTGGCAATACAGCCACACGCTTCCCGTGACACAATTTTACGCAGGTGATATAAATTTTACAACTCCGAACGATATACTCGGAGGGGCGCAGGATAACGGCACCGTGAGAACCACAACAGGTGCATTAAATAACTGGACGGATATTTACGGCGGCGACGGATTTTATTGTCTGATTGATTATTCAAATCCTTCAAGGGTTTATGCTTCTTCGCAAAATGGTTATCTCGGATATTCGGTAAACGGAGGTGCATTATTCAATTCGGGAACAAACGGATTAGATTTAACTTATTCCAACTGGTCAACTCCATACGTTATGGATAAAAATACTCCGCTCACTCTTTATTGCGGCACATATAAAATTCATAAAACAACTAACGCCATGCAATCGTGGACTGCCATCAGTCCGGACCTCGCAAACGGACACGTTGTGAATCTCGGAACGATAACGACTGTCGATGTTTCAAAATCAAATCCGAATGTAATTTATTGCGGAACGGATGATGCAAATGTCTGGGTAACGCAGAACGGCGGAACCAACTGGACAAAGATAAATTCAGGATTACCTTACAGGTGGGTTACAAGAGTAACGATACATCCTGATTCTGCAAATGTATGTTATGTTTCGTTGTCAGGTTATAAAGTTGATTCAACCGGCTCGCATATTTTCCGTACCACAAATTACGGGGCACTCTGGACATCAATAAAAGGCAACCTCCCCGATGCTCCGGTGAATGATATAATTATTGATCCCGACAGGACAAGCACGCTTTATATCGGCACTGATATAAGTGTAATGACAACTACAAATCTTGGTGCAAACTGGACTACGCTGGGCACAGGATTCCCGACTTATGTACCTGTTCACGATTTGACCTATCACAGACCGACAGGTAAACTCATTGCCTGGACGCACGGAAGAAGTGCGTTGAGCATTATAATTCCTTCTCCAAGCAGTATTGGAAATAACGGTGAAGCTATCATAGGGTACAGATTATACCAGAATTATCCGAACCCATTCAATCCGGTAACGAAAATAAAATATGATTTAAAGAAAGAATTCAGAAGTCAGGAGTCAGAAGTTAAATTAAGTATCTTCGATATATTGGGAAAAAAGATTAAGGATTTAGTTAGCGAAAAATTACAACCGGGAACATATGAAGTCACGTTTGATGGAAGTAATCTACCAAGCGGGGTATATTTTTATAAACTAGAAACGGGAAATTATACTGAGGCTGAGAAGATGCTTTTGTTAAAATAATGTTTCCTAATAATTCTAAAATAAAACGATTATGAAATTAATAAATTTTCTTGTAATCAAAATCACGATTATTCTTTTTTTGCTTTCTATTTTAAATCCTTGTTATGCTCAAATCTGGACACGTCAGAAAACGGGACTTTATTGTGATTATGGTGTTTATAGTCTTGCGAGTCAGGGTAATTATATTTTTGCAGGTACGGCAAATGCAGGGATATACAGGTCTTCTAACAATGGAGCAAACTGGTTTATTTTAAATAATGGAATAGGTCAGGTCTTGGGATATACTTTTTTTGTATCAGGTTCTGACTTATTTTGTGGAGCAGGAGAGGGTTTATATTATTCTTCTGATTTTGGTCAAAGCTGGCAACAAAGAGGAATTACGGGATGGGTTTATAGTATTATTCAGGCAGGTCCAAATTTAGTTATCATAAAAGATTTAACATATCTGTATTATTCTACGAATAATGGATTAAACTGGATTAATATTCCGGGTTGGACTGGTCAAATCTCTCACACATTTTACTGGTCGGGAAGCATGTTATTTATTGGAACTTTGGCATACGGCATATACGCATCAAGTGATTATGGAATGACATGGTTCCCAAGAAATAATGGATACCCAAATTATAATGTAAATTCATTCAGTTTTTTTAACGGAGCTTTATATGTAGGCGGTAGCAGCGTTTTCAGGTCATTTGACTGGGGGTCAAATTGGAGCCAGTGCAATAGCGGTTTTGAAACTAATCCAACGCCATATATTCACTCTTTCGCTTTAAATAATGGATATCTTTTCGCAGGAACAGATATTCGCAGTGTATACAGAACTTCATCTGGTTCATCCTGGGCACCGGCAAGAACAGGTATTGAAATTTGCGGTATTAACGCACTTTTATCATATAACGGTAAACTCTTTGCGGGTGCTAATTGGGCTAAATATGGAATATTTGCCTCAACTAATAATGGGGATACGTGGTTCAAATCAGGACTAAATACATTTAGCGTTAAAAGTATAATCAAAAAGGACAGTATATTGTTTATTGGAACAGATAGTTCCGGAATGTATTCCTCGACTGACGGAGGTGATTACTGGTTTCCGGCAAATATTGATATGAATAACAGTTATATTTTAAGTTTAATTAAGCATGGTTCATGTATTTTTGCAGGAACCGTAGATTCTGGAATCTATAAGTCAACAAATAATGGTCAAAACTGGTCTCAGGTTAATTCAGGCTTAGGAAATTTAAATATAAAATCATTTTTTTCAAAGGATTCAACTACATTATATACCGGAACCAATAGTGGAATTTATAAAACTTCTAATACCGGTCAGAATTGGATTTATTTGGGATTAATTAATATACCCATTAATACAATTACATACCCAAATAATTTTATTGTCGTTGGTACTAATAACGGGATACAGGTATCTACAAATAATGGAACAAACTGGATATCAGGAATATTAACGGGTATAAATATTAACTCTATTTACATTTTTTCCAATAAACTTTTTGCGGGTTCAAATAATGGTGTTTACATCTCAACAGACAATGGATTTATATGGAATCAATGTGGTTTAAATGGTTATTCGATAAAATCATTTTCGCAATTTGCTGATACTTTGGTTGCTAGTACGAGCGGGGGAGTTTTTGCAACTTCAAATAATGGATTAAACTGGATTAATTTAGGGCCATCTCAGGAAACGAATCCGGTATTGGTTTATAATGGTTATATTTATGCCGGAGGTATAAATTCTGTGTGGAAAAGGATTGCTTCAACAGTTACTGAAATATCGCCAATATCATCAAATATTTCGGAAAAATTTTCTTTATCCCAAAACTATCCAAATCCCTTCAATCCGGTGACGAAAATAAAGTTTGATATACCTTCGGAAGGCAAAAGTCAAAAGGCAAAAGTCAAATTAGTAATTTACGATATACTTGGAAAACAAATTACAACACTTGTAAACGAACAGCTTCAGCCTGGAACATATGAGGTCACATTTGATGGCAGTAATCTGCCATCAGGGGTTTATTTTTATAAATTAAGTGCCGGTGATTTCACAGAAACAAAAAAGATGTTAATGTTAAAATGACAATAATCATTTTATCAGGAACCCCGGTTTATTGGGACTAAAGGATCAAAAAATGAAAAAAGTCACATTATCGGAAATCTTTAATATCCGCCAGGCCGGGCTCCAGTCTTTGTGGAGGAGTACTGATAAAATAATTTTAATTTATTAATGAAAAAAATATTTATATTAATATATTTATTAATTTGTACCGATGTTTATTCACAGAACACACAAAGCATTTATGAAAAAGCTCCGGATGAAGTAAAATTAAGAAACTCATTTCAGCGCGAGAAATGGTTCTACGAGCAGAGAATGTATCCTCTTGGATATATTCCCACGGGAGCATATGAAAAAGCATTTAGGGATAAAATAAACCTCGGGAATAATTACGGTTTCTATAATAAAATCAATAATTGGTTCAGCATAGGACCGACTCCCGGAATAAATACATATTACAGTTATGTTTCTTCAAGAGTTGCAACAGTAAAATTTCATCCGACAAATCCAAACATTATTTACCTCGGAGCTGCTTGCGGGGGAGTTTGGAAAACAACTAACGGAGGACAAAACTGGATTCCGAAAACTGATTTTGAAATCTCATTATCATCAGGTGCTCTTGCAATAGACAATGTAAATCCTGAAATAATATATTATGGCACCGGTGAAGCGACATATTTTACGTATTCTTATTATGGTATGGGAATCTTGAAATCTACGAATGGAGGAGATAATTGGGTAAATTATATAAATGGTCTTCCGTCAATGACTTATTTTTCCCGCTTGGTTATAAAACCCGGAAATTCAAATATACTTTTTGCAGCACTCGGAACATCGGGTTTATATAAAAGTATTGATGCAGGTCAAAACTGGAACCAGATAATATCCGGCAGATGCGATGATGTAGTGTTTTCTCCCGATGGCAACAGAGCTTATTGTATAGGACAGGGCAGCGGGTATAGAATTTCAACAGATGGAGGGAATACGTTCACCATATATAATCCGTTTACTTTAGGTACAAGAAATCACATTGCTGTTTGCAAATCTGCTTCAAATGTTTTATATGCTTCGGTTTATTCAGGAAGTACTGTCAGCGTTTACAAATCCACGGATTCCGGAAATAATTTCACCCTGCTGCAAAATAATTTCACAGGAACAACTCAGGGGTGGTATGATTTCTATATTTATGTAAATCCATTTGACGCAAATTATGCTTACGTCGGGCTTGTAGATTTATGGAGAACAACCGACGGAAATACTTTTTCGAAAATTACAAATACTTCAGCGGGTCCTGTTCATGTTGACCATCATAATATGGACTTTCATCCAACTGACCCGGACAAATTGATATGCGCTAATGACGGTGGTGTCTGGTATTCGTCAAATGGAGGAACGAATTGGACTAACCTTAATTACACTCTTAACCTTTCACAATTTTACAGGGTTACATCTGACCCGACAAATGCATCTCATATTCTGGGTGGGACACAGGATAATGGTGTTCAAAGAACCACCGGTTCTCTAAACTGGAATGTTTTGATATTCGGTGGTGATGGCGGTGATGTTTGTTTTGATTCGAAAAACAGTAATTACATAATAACAGAAAATCAGTTCAACCGTTTGAAAAGATCAGTTGATGGAGGTATAAACTGGAATACTGATACTCTGGGTCTCTCCGGCAATGCTGCCTGGATTGCTCCGATTATTTCCCATCCGGATTCTACCGGAATTTTTTACTCAGCGAGACAGCAGGTGTTTAAATCAACTAATTATGGTGCATCCTGGTATCCATACTCATCCGGAACGGCCGGAGTTATCAGGGAAATGGCAATATCAAAGTCTCATCCTGCAATTTTATTTGCATCTTCAAATAATTACATTTACTGGTCTTCAAACGGAGGATTAATATTTACGGATAAAACGAACGGCTTACCATCAAGAATTATTACAAGTATAAATATACACCCGGATTCATCGGATGTGGTTTTAATTACGTACAGCGGTTTCGGTGGCGGACATATATACAAGACGAGGGATGGAGGGAATACATGGAATGACGTTTCCGGAAATCTTCCTGACATTCCGATCAATGATGGATTGTTTTATTATCCGGGAAGTTCAACAGGCATTCTGCTTGCTGCAACGGATGTTGGTGTTTTTATAACGAATAATTATGGATATGTTTGGTCTGAACTAGCAAACGGGTTACCGAATACAGTAGCTATGCATTTGGATTTTAACTCTGTTCAGAGCAAATTACGTGTAGCTACTCACGGCAGAGGAGTATGGGAATACAATGGAAACATAACTGGTATTTCTAACTTAAATACACCTGTACCTGAAAACTATTGTTTATACCAGAACTATCCGAATCCATTTAATCCGATAACAAAGATAAAATTTGATATACCAGAAACAGTAAAACATAAAACGTTGGATATAAAACTGATAGTTTATGATATTATCGGTAGAGAAATACAAACATTAGTTAATGAAAAATTAAATCCCGGAAGTTATGAAGTGACATTTGATGGGAGTAATTTACCAAACGGAGTTTATTTTTACAAGCTGAGAGCGGGAGAATATACAGAGACTAAAAAAATGTTAATGATCAAATGACGACAGTTATTTGATTAGGAATCCAGACTTGTTCCGTATGTTCTTTATCGGAATGCTTTTTATCGGGACTGAAGAAACAATACTTGACGTCAGTCATTTAATCAGAAATCTTGGAAACCGCCTGGGCGGGCTCCTCTCTGTGCCTGCCTTCCGTGACGGAGAGGACTATTGGTGAAATAAATATTTCTCTCATCATAACGCCAGAGTCCTCCGCGGAGGATAATGAGAAATCGCTGTGCCTCGAATAATCGGGACAGGATATTATAACGAGTGAGATGTGAATGGAAACCATTTGTCAAGAAACCAAACAAAGTTTGAAAGATAAGTGTGTTCCCAAATTCAATTTGGGAACAAGTAGGCATATGTAAGTTTCTGTTTTAAGTTTTAACTTTTCTCAGCCGGAATAGTAAAAATAAACCTGCTGCCTTGATCCTGTTCGCTTTCTACCCAGATTTTACCGCCGTTTTTTTCGATGAACTCCTTGCATACTATCAACCCAAGTCCCGAACCCTCTTCACCTTCCGTACCAGCCCGCTTATAAGAATCATCTATTCTAAAAAGTTTTTCGATTGATTCTTTTTTTATTCCGATACCCGTATCGGATATGGACACTTTCACAAAATCTTTTTCTTTTTTTGCACTTATTTTTACTTCTCCGCCTTTTGGAGTGAATTTGATTCCATTGCTCATCAGGTTCCGGATTACCGTTGAAATCATTTTAAGGTCTGCATAAGCCATCGTATTGGAATGAATTTCAGAATGCAGAAAAACTTCCTTGAATTGAGAAGTATGCCTGAGTAACCCGACATTTTCCAGAGCTATTTCATTTAAGTCTATGTCCTCGGGCGAAACCTGCATAGTCCCTGATTGTGAACGGGACCATTGAAGAAGATTTTCTAGTAACTCATGAGCAATCAAGGATGAATCTTTTATATTAAAAAGCATTTCCTTTTTCTCGTTATCATCAAAACTGTCATAATTATTTGCAAGGAGATCCGAGAAACCGATTATTGAATTAAAAGGATTCCTGAGATCGTGGGCAATAATGGAGAAAAATTTATCCTTTGTTTTGTTAAGTTTTTTAAGTTCCTCTGATATTTTTTCCAGTTCTTCTTTTTGCACACTGAGCTGGTAATTCACTTTTCTGTTTTTCCTGAAATAAAAAAGGAAAGCAACAATTAAAGCAATTGCGGCTATCATTGCAACTGCAGATGCCTTTATTTGTATATCTTTTATACTTTGTTTTTGTTTTAACAGATCATTTTCTTTTTCACTTTTTTCAACATCGTACATTGAGTTATATTCGTTGATTTTATTTGCGAGAACAACATTGTAAAGAGAATCTTTATAGCCGGTAGAAATTTTTATATATTTCAGCGATTCCTTATAATTCCCCTGCGCCTCATAAGCTTCAAATAAAACATCTGCCGCCATCTGGATATAAGTTATAATATGATTATTTACTGCAATGTTATAGCTTTTCAGCCCGTGAATGATGGCTTCCTCTCGGTTTCCGATGAGGTTATATATTGCACCAAGTGAATTAAGAACATTCGGCAGGTCGGGCGAATCAATTTCCGTGAAAATAACTTCTGCTCTTTTCAGGTATTCGATGCTTTTTTTAAAATCTTTTATATTAGCATAATTCACACCGAGAATACTAAGGTTGCTGCCTATGAGTTCCTTGTTTTGCAAATTTTCTGAAATTATAATCGATGCTTCTGCATAATACACAGTACTGTCATAATTCTTTAGTTCAAAGTAAATTGCAGCGAGCCGGTTGTATATTCTGGCAAGTATAAGCGAATCGTTGATTTTCTTATTGGTCTCGAGAGCCCTGAAAAGATATACTTTACCCTGGTAGTATGCCCTGTAAGCACGGGAATTTTCCCCGAGAGAAATCAACGAATTAATCGTCCCCTGAATATTACTAGAGTTATCCGCAGCCCGCAGGGAGTTGAGATAATATTTTGAAGCCGAATCATATTTTCCGATAAAAGAAAAAACCCTTCCTATATTATTATTTGATTTTATTACGCCTTCGGAAAAGTCAATCTTTTCAGATAATGCAAATGCTTTTCCCGAATAAAGATATGAGCTGTCAAAATTCTGCTGATTCAGATATTCATCTGATATTCTCAGTAAAGTATTCGCTTTGTCTAAATCATTTTGGTATGAGTTCAGGGAAAGTTTAAGCGAATCAACAACTTCCTCCTGGGCATACAAGCGCATTGACAATATCAGCAATAAAAAAAGCAGCAAATACTTTTTCATTTACTATGTTTAAAAGATTTTGATAAGAATGATAATTTTTATAGTTATAAAATTAATTTCACTGAAATCAATTTAAACACAATAAAATATGGTTTATCTTTAACATATTAAACTGATTATTTTATCTGCAACATATGTTATAACGATACAATGATGGAATAACTAACCCATTAAATTATATCATAAATAGTAGATTATATTTCAAATTTTAATTATCTTAAATTAAATATCTGATAAAACGGAATTGATAAAAAAAGTAAGAAACATACTTGATTCACGAAAAGAAATGAACGAGCTTGGGTTCGGCTCGAATCTCACCGACGTTAGCCAGGGTATAATAAATAAGGACGGTACTTTCAACGTAATGAGAACAGGTATACCTTTTTCAGAATCATTCGGTTTTTTCCATTTTTTTATCACGATGTCGTGGCTGAAATTTTGCGGTTGGATTTTAATCCTTTACATTGCAATCAATATAATTTTTACTTTCCTTTATTTAATAGCCGGTGTTGAGGGCATAAGCGGAGTACCGGATAAGAGTTTTTTTGATAAATTTTTATTTACATTCTTTTTCAGTACACAAACTTTTACTACAGTCGGCTATGGTGCAATTACACCGACAGGAATAATCCAGAATATTATTGCTTCCCTCGAATCTCTTTCTGGTTTGTTGTCACTCGCATTTGCAACAGGTTTGCTATATGGAAGATTTTCAAGACCGGTTGCGAAAATTATATACAGTGAGAAAGCACTGATAGCTCCATTTAAAGATTCGAATGCCTTTCAATTCAGAACTGCTAATCAGAGAATGAAACACGAGATGATCGATGTAGAAGTAACTTTGATTTTAACGGTAATAGAAAATTTTGATGGTGTACCGAAAAGACAATTCTTCAATCTCGAACTTGAATACAGTAAAATCAGTTTTTTTGCTTCAACCTGGACGGTGAATCACATAATAAATGAAAATAGTCCGTTGCACGAATTAACAAAAGATGATATGGATGAAATTGATGCAGAGTTTCTGATTCTGCTCAGGGGCTTCGATACTGCTTACTCTCAGAAAGTGCAGTCACTATATTCATATAAATCAAATGATATTGTCTGGGGAGCAAAGTTCGCAAAAGTTTACGGAAAGACAAGGTCAGGAAGAATGAAAGTGGAACTTGATAAAATAAATGAATATATACCAGCTAATTTAAACTGATTTTATAAAAAGAGTTTATTCTTAATTAAATTAATCTTAGAAGCTATGGGAAAGTTTTTAAGCGAATATGATAAGCCTACTTCAAGCCATTATAAAATTCTTTTATTGAGCTGGGCAGGTTGGGTATTTGATTTCTACGATTTAATTCTTTATACATTCCTGATGATTCCGATTAAAAAGGAATTAGGTTTTTCGGATATTCAGGTTTCCTTTATACTTGGAGCAAGTCTTGCTGCAACTGCAATCGGAGGTGTAATATTCGGATTTCTTTCTGATAAATACGGCAGGAAGAAAGTTTTGCAATGGACGATACTTACTTACAGCATCGGAACATTCTTAAGCGGATTTTCCGGAAGCATTTTTATGCTTTTGATCTTCAGAATAATAACGGGACTTGGTGTCGGAGGTGAATGGGGAACAGGACAGACTTATATCGCGGAAACATTTCCTCCTAAAATGCGTGGCAGGTACGGGGCATTTATGCAGACCGGTGCACCAATCGGGATTGCACTTGCATCAATAATCGGCGGATACATTGCTCCGGAAATCGGCTGGCGGCTTTGCTTCTTCATTTCGATTCTACCCGCAATCCTCGTAATGGTCATCAGAAAACATCTTCCGGAATCAGATATTTGGGAAGAAAGGCAGAGATTAGTGGAACAAGGACTCTTATCTCAGGAAGAATTAACAAAAGAAAGAGGAAGTAAATTTTTAACCCTGTTTTCAAAAGAGCACAGAAAATATTTCATTCTTGCACTTGTACTTGCAATTTTTGATATGTCGGCATATTGGTTTACATATTCCTGGATGCCGGGATATCTGCATGAACAAAGGCAGTTCACAATGGCAAAGTCTGCACTGTTTATACTCATTACACAGTGCGGTGGATTTTTAGGATATTTTACTTTTGGATTTATGGCGGATAAGTTTGGAAGACGCCCAGCATATACGATTTATTCTTTCTTAATGGCAGCAGGACTGATATTAATTACCGTTCTCTGGGAAGTTATTGCCATTCATCAGTTTCTCTTACTTGCCTGTATGTTTCTTGTTGGTTTTGGAACAGGGATGTTCGGCGGATATGGTCCTTTGTTCTCCGAATTGTTCCCGACAAAAATCCGCGGAACAGCTATGGGTGCGGCTTTCAATCTTGCAAGAGGTATTCAGTTTTTTACACCCGTTGTAATTGCCATAGTTGCAGTTAATTACGGATTGGGAAGCGGAATATCAATTGCGGCATTGTTTGCATTGCTGACAGGTTTGTGGATATGGACATTCCCCGAAACAAAAGGAAGAAAAATCAACGTATTGGATTTAGAATAGATTTGACAAAACCGATAAAAAATTTGTATGAAAACAGTTTGAAAATTTAAAATAAATCAAAATTATGGATTTATTACTTAAAGAAAAATTTTTAAAACTCTGGAAAAAATATTTTAATGATGCAGTGCTGCCCATTACGGTATATTTTTCAGAAACGGACAATGGAGTAAAGCATGCTATTCTCCCTAAAGGAAGGAGCTGCCTGATTTGTGAACTTGCAAAGATATGGAAAGGTCAGTCTGCCTGCTATACCGGAGAAACGCTGAAATGCGGAGGTGCAAAACGATATCTTGGTTATGCTCCCGGAATGAGAGAAAATTTCGAATACTTTCTTTCCTGCGGGATACCCGGTGAAATGGAAGGTGAAAGATATAAACAATCACCCGAAATAGTTCTGGAGACACAAAAACTCCTGCATATATTACCCTCGAAGGATAAATATGTTATCTTTAAAAGATGGGATAATCTGGGGGAAACCGATGAACCGGAAGTAGTTATTTTCTTTGCAACACCGGATGTCCTTTCGGGACTTTTCACACTTGCAAATTTTGACACCGTAAAACCTGATGCAGGGGTGTTCGTCCCGTTCAGTGCTGGCTGCGGCTCGATCATTCATTACCCTTATCTTGAAATTGACAAGGAAAATCCGAGAGCAGTGATAGGAATGTTCGACCCTTCTGCAAGACCCTGCGTGCCGAAAGATACATTATCTTTTTCTGTTCCGATTAAAAGATTTGAGAAAATGATTAACTATATGGAAGAAAGTTTTTTAATTACTGACACCTGGAAAGAAGTTAAAGAAAGAATAAAATAGGAGTTATGGACTGTTGGTGACGCTCCGCTTAAACACCAACAGCGGCAAGAAATTATTTTAAAAATTAAAGGAGAACTTGAATTTTACGTATAACCTCGTTTATTAATTTATCAGATAAATTACAAATAAATTTAATGTTTCTTATTTCCCAATCGAGATTTTTTATTTGATCCGATAATACGACACCGTTAACTTTATAATCTGAAGGGATTTTAACTTCAAATGGGTATTCTTTTATTTGGTTCGTAATGGGACAAAATAATCCAAGACCAACTTTTTCATTATACGCTTTTGGTGAGATAACTAATGCGGGCCTTCTTCCTCTTTGTTCATGACCTGCTTGTGGATCTAAATCAAGCCATACAACATCACCTCTTTCCGGAATATACTTTATGGGCATTATAATAACTCCTTACCTCTGGGTTTACCGTAACTAAATTCTTTGTGTATATTTTTATCAGATACCTTGGATAAAAATTCTTCTAATTTGAGATTTCGATTTTTCTTTTTATAAATAACAAGTTTATTTTCTTCAATTTTCAGATTAACATCTGAACCTTCTTTTATCTTTACGGCTACAGCAAAAGATTTCGGTATTCTAATGGCTAAACTGTTTCCCCATTTTTGAATTTTTGTTGTCATATTGTTTAATTTTGTATATACAATGAATATACATTGAAATTCCAAAAAAACCAACCATATTCAAAATAAATTGAAAAGCGGGATTTCTCCCGCTTTAAATTTTCAATTTTAAATTTAAAATTTTAAATTAATAGTTGTCTATCTGTGCTCTTTGCAGTTTTCCTGAATAGTCAATATATACGGCTTTCCATTCGGAATAGAATTCATAAACCGTCCAGCCGCCTTCGCGGTGACCGTTGCCTGTGGCTTTTACTCCGCCAAAAGGCATATGGGCTTCGGCTCCGATTGTTGCTCCGTTAATATATGTGATACCGGCTTTAATATCCCTTACCGCCGTGAACGCATCATTAACTTTGTTTGTAAAAATACTGGACGAAAGTCCATATTCGGTATCATTGAGAATTTCAATTGCGTCTTCAAGACTCTCACATTTGATAACAGATAAAACCGGTCCGAAAATTTCTTCCTGTTCAATTCTCATTCCTGGTTTAACGCCTGTAAATATGGTGGGTTTATAGAACCATCCTTTTTTCAAATCGCCTTCGGCTGCAAATTCTCCGCCGAGCATAAGTTTTGCATTATCTTCATTTAATCCGATTTTTACATATTCATCCACGGTATTTCTCTGTGCTTCGCTTACACAGGGACCTACATCCACACCTTTATCATTTCCGTATCCGAGTTTCAGTTTTTTTGCCTTTGCAATAAGCATATTCACAAATTTATCGTGTATGCTTTTATGCAGAATCAGTCTGGATGTTGCAGTGCATCTCTGACCTGTAGTTCCGAATGCTCCCCATAAAACGGCATCGAGTGCGAGGTCAAGATTTGCATCATCCATTACTATCTGTGCATTTTTTCCGCCGAGTTCGAGAGAAATCCTTTTCAAATCCTTACCGCCTATTTCATTTATTCTTTTGCCGACGAGGGTCGATCCGGTAAAAGAAATCAGTTCGATATCTTTATTGGAAAGGAATGCTTCCCCCACGATACTGCCTTTTCCGTGTACCAGATTGATGACTCCGGGAATATAATCTTTTCCGAGAACTGTTTTCATTGCTTCATCGATTATTTGTACAAGTATATTTGCCGTCTTTGGAGTTATCTCTGCGGGTTTGAATACAACTGTATTTCCACATACTAATGCGGGAAAAATTTTCCATGTCGGAATTGCCATAGGGAAATTCCAGGGAGTTATAATCCCTGCAACTCCTATCGGGACTCTGAAACTGAGATTCATTTTATTCGGCAATTCGCTCGGTGCATTCTTTCCGAAAAGCCTTCTTCCTTCGGATGCTGCATAATATGCTGTATCGATACCTTCCTGTGTGTCCCCTTTTGTTTCGGCAAAAACTTTTCCCATTTCCCGTGTCATTTCAAATGCAATTTCATCTTTTCTTTTAAGCATAATATCGCCGACTTCTTTCAGTACATCACCTCTTTTTGGAGCAGGGATAAGTTCCCATTTTTTGAATGCTTCTTTTGCTGCTGCCACTGCTTCATCCACATCTTCTATTGTAGAAAGGGGGAACATTCCAATCAGGTCTTCATTCCAGTTTGCGGGATTTCTGTTTTCGCTGAACTTTTTATTTGAGGATGGTTTCCATACTCCGTTAATAAAATTTTTAAATTCCATATTTTTCTCCGGTTAATTTATAATGTAAATATTTGTAAAAATATGAATTCAAATTAAGAGAATAAATGATATAAAAATGACAAGATGCAGAAAAAGATATATGCAGAACAGGGGAGTAGACTCCCCTGTTGAAAAATTTAAAAATATATTGTAATCCTGATTTATTTCATGCCAGGATCGATATCGCAGGTTATGGTCACCGTCTTGATAGGACTTGTGATCTCGTTTGTATAAACGATAATTGTCTTCTCCTGTTTTCCTTCCCTGCCTTGTGTATTGAATGTTACGGAAATTTCACCTGATTCATTGGTTGCATACTCCGTTTTATCTCCTACGGTTGCACCCGTACATCCGCAGGAAGTTTGTACTTTGTCAATTTTCAACGGTTGGGCTCCGGTATTCCTGAACTTGAAATTATACTGCAATTGCGGTCCCTGCGGAACTTTTCCGAAGTCGTGTTTCATATCCTGAAAATAAATCTGCGGACTATTTATGGATGCCGCAAGTTTCGATTTCTTTAGCACGAAAGACATCGCAAATACTATAACTGCAAGACCGATTACGAAATAAATCGTTTTTGCAGTGCGGGTTTCTAAAAAGCTTTTCATTTTTATTCCTCCTTTTATTGAATACTCGGATCTATATCACAAGTGATAGTGAGAACCACTTCGGGATTGAAAGGGTCATTTGTTTTCACAATAATATTTTTCTCCTGTTGACCTTCGCGTCCCTGTGTATTGAATGTTACTGCCACTTCTCCTTTTTCGTTTTTCGAATATTCTTTTTTATCGCCTACTGTCGCTCCGGTACATCCGCAGGAAGTAATGATCTCTTTTATAAGTAAAACTTCGCCGCCCTTGTTTTTGAACTTAAAACCGTATGTCAACTGCGGACCCTGGGGTACTTTTCCAAAATCGTATTTGGTCTGGCTGAAAGAGATTTTTGGTGCTTTCATTGTATCGTAAAGACTAAAGGACATAAGTCCGAGAGCAAAGACTATCAATAAAAGAGGTGAAATGATTTTAATTACTTTTTTCATATTTATTTTATTTTAATTACTTATAATGTTGTTTAAATTTTTTCTTTCAAAATTATAAATTACAATAGCTGCCACCATCATAAGAACATCCTGAATAATTCTTACAAGCAGATAGTAGCCGCCCTGTGTATTTTCCGAAGAAGCACTAAGCGAAAAACATCCGCAATCAATCGAGAGACCCCGGGCATAAGCCTGAGTCAAACCAATCAGGAATGCAAGAAGCATTGCTATTATAATAAACGAGCTTCCGCGCTTAAATATTCCCAGAATCAGAAATAAACCCGAAATAAATTCAACAAACGGAAGCAGAACGGAAAGAAAACTTATACTCCCAAGCGGAAGAATATCGTATCCTCTTATAGCCCTTCCGAAATCCTCCGGATTCATTAATTTTCCCCAACTCGCATAGATAAAAAGACCGCCTATTACGAGCCTTAAAATAACGATAATAAATTTATTTTCTAAAAATTTCATCTCGACGATTTAAAAATTATTTTTCCACGGGATTTCCGCCATTTTCCCATTCTTTATATCCTCCCCTGTATATATTTACATAGTTGAAACCGATTTTTGCAATTTCGTATGCAAGATCAATACTGACTTCGCATTCACCCCCGCTGCAATAGCAAACTATAGTGCCTTCTTTGTTATATTTTTTCAGTATCTCGAGTTTCTCTTCTTTGCTTTTTGCGGCAAACTCCTGATAAGGAAGATTTATCGAACCTTTTACGTGACCTGAATCATACTGAACTTTAAGGCGTGCATCTATAAACAGTGCCCCCTGACCAAAAAATGATTTTGCAAGATCTAAAGCAATAAATTGAGGTTTTACAAATCCCTCTTTGCTAATATTCGCAGGCTTGTCAAGGGTCTTTGGTTTATTGTTATTAGTCGTATCATTAACATTTGGTGTTACATCCTTCAGGGATTTCTCTTTCACGTCTTTATCATATCTTTCGCCGTCATCCAGAATAGAAATACCCTTTGGATTAACTGAATTAACAATTAATGCAATTATTAAAGCAAATCCGAGAATTATAGCTACCTGTGTTATTGTTTTCGGTTTATTCATAGTTCCGTCATATCATATAATTTACAAAAAGATTAATATTAAAATAATGATAAAAGAAATTGCTCACTTTTAAACAAAAAATCCGGTGTAATTGTTTCATTTCTACTGATGTAGGGGAAGTATATCAAAATACAGGGAAATTTCTCTTCGTTCTTATTTATTATCACCATTTCCCCCAGTGTATATTTTCCGGTTTGAATTTATCCTTTGGTTTTGTTTCTCCCTCGGGATGACCAATTGGTATTACATTCAAAGGAATAATATTTTCAGGTATTTCCAGTATGTTTCTTATCGAATTCATTCTTTCGGGAGAAGGATATGCCGCTGTCCATAATCCACCCAGCCCGAGAGCTTCGATTGCAAGCAGAATATTCTCTCCTGCAAGTGAACAATCTATAATTGCGAACTCCGTCATTTTTTCCATTGCTTTTTCGGGAATGGCACAAACGATGATCGCCGCTCCAGCCTTGTAAAGCATCTTGGCAGACGGCAATGTATCTGCAAGTTTATCAAGGGTTTTTCTATCGGTTACAACAACAAATGACCATGGCTGTTTATTCACGGCTGTTGGTGCACTCATCGCCGCCTTAAGTATTTTATCAAGGTCTTTCTTGCTGACAGCTTCACCTGTAAAGTTTCTGACACTTTTTCTGTTGTAAATAACGCTTAACGCATCTTTGCTATCCTGTGGAAATAGATTTTGGAAATGGAAAAACAGGAAGCTGAAAATGATTGATGTTAAAATTAATTTTTTCATAATTTTATTATTTTAATTTGTGAAATCGGTTTTCGTCACAACGCTTGATTATCGTAACGAGAAAAACTCCGTAGTATCGTTGCGGAAAGAATCAGCGTAATCTGTCTAATCAGTATTTTCAGTGATCAGTTCTTTCAGTGATTCGGTTTAAACATACTATAACCTTTTATCCCGTGAAATCTGAATTTATACGTTACATTATATCCCAGATGTTCATACATTTTTACATTTTCCGGATTAGAAGTATCGAGTGCAATACCCGTTGATAACGAATGATTATTTGACAAATTCTCAATATATTTCATCAGTGCCTTTCCGTATCCTTTACCCTGATATTCCGGACTAACTGCGAGTTCATTTATATAAAAATGGGGTGATTTTGGTCTGTTTCTCATTGCCTTTAATGCGTATTCCCTTATCATTGTGACGTATCTTTCACCAGTTATCCTGCCGGCTTTTTCTCCTTCACTTATCAGAACAGGAGTCCATTCTTTTTTACTTTCGGGGGTTGTGAAAATAATAACTGCAATTAATTCATTATTAATTTCAAGACCTTTAATATCATAGTTCAATTCAGGAGCAATACTGTAAACAACAAACCTGTAAATACTTTCCACCATAGCGAGTCTTGTGGATTCATCTTTGAAAATCAAAAGATGCATCGGGTCATTTTCGAAGGCGGAAGAGAAAATATTAATAGCTTGTTCGATATTTTTTATTTTGGTGATAAACAAATATTCGATGTTTCACGTTTTACGAACCAATAATTACCAATTACTAATTATATTTCTATTTCCCCTATCATATATGTAACTGCTTCGCCGCCAATTTCCACACGGTCGTCGAGGAGTCTGCATTTGAGTTTACCGCGGCGTTTTGAAAGCTGCTTTGCTGTCAGTTCTTTTTTTCCGAGTTTCTGTGCCCAGTATGGAATTAATGTTGTGTGGGATGAGCCGGTAACCGGGTCTTCGGGTACTCCGCTTCTGGGTGCAAAGAACCTTGAGACAAAATCAACTTTGCTTCCTTTTGCCGTTACAATTATTCCCCTTACATTAGCTTTCCTCAATAAGAAAAAATTCGGGTCCAGGTTTTCGATTTCTTTTTGAGAACTAAAAACAAGCAAATAATCCCATTTTCCCTTGTGGGTTTCCATCGGCTCTTTTCCAAATCCTGCAACTAATGCCTCCGGAGCCAAAACTTCTTTAAACTCATCTGTCGGAAAATTTAAAAGAAGCATATTACCTTCTTTTCTGACTTTTAAAATACCGCTTTTAGAATCGAATTTTATTTCGTCTCCTGCATAATTAAGATGATTGAAAATAACGTGAGCCGAGGCGAGAGTAGCATGCCCGCAAAGGTCAACCTCCAGGGCAGGAGTGAACCATCTTATATGAAACCTATCGCCTTTCCTGACAAAGAATGCTGTTTCTGAAAGATTATTCTCTGTGGCAATACACTGCATTTTTTCTTCCGGAAGCCATTCTTCAAGAGGACATACGGCAGCCGGATTTCCACTGAATAATTTATTAGTAAATGCATCTACCTGATAAATTTTTATTTTCATAGATGTATGATTTTATAATTATAAAAAACTTCTTAATTATTAATTATCTATATCCAATCGCCGCATAACCGACCCAGTGGTTCAGGTTTGCCGGTGCTGTAATACCCATTCCGATATCAAAAACAGGGATATGGGAATGGTCAATACTCGTCGCATATTTCAAAAGTACTCCTTCAAGGTCTGAGTTATAAAGTTTTTGCATATTCAAAACCGTCATCAATCCAAACGGTACAGAATATCTTCCGCACCAGGTCCATTTGTATTCGGTGTAATTATCTTCCCTTACAGTATAATCAACAAATTTTTTAATTTTATCATTCATAATTCCGCCGGTGAGACAGTTATTTATAATTTCCATTTCGTGCCCGACTGCTTTAACATATCCGGAACTATCACTGCCATAGAATGCAAAGTTTTTTCCGCCCCAATCTTTATCTCCATAATGCACTGCATCCGTGAAAATAATAACGACAAAATCAGTTCCCCACTGCAGATTGTAATTGTCCGATGCTTCTTTAATTGCAGAGGAAAGAGGAATAGATATTTCATTCATTCTGTCAAAACCCATATAGGGAATGAGGATACTTATTATTTCTACTTCCTTATTAAAATACTGAAGGAAAGGAATGATCGCTTCGGTGGAATGCTCGACAGCCTGTACGGTATCATTAACTTCAAAGATGTTAAGCGGAAGCCGTTTTATTATTTCGTTACGGAGGTTTGAGACGGGAACATCTCCGTAGGGCATACGCCAGTGAGTATAACTGTCAAAAATTATTTTATTTTCGAGACCAAACTGTTTTGCTTTATGGCATACACTGATTAAAATAATTGTCTTTGCCTTCACGTTTGTAAGCAATGCCGGATAAAGATATCCGACATAAGTGTAATCGTCGTGAGGACATATTGCTGCTTTCCAAACAGTAGAGTTATTTACTTTTGCATCATCCAATGATTTTTCAATGTCATTATATTGTGCCCTTAACAATCGATTCATAAATTCATCCATCTGTGAGGCATGACTCGAAAAACCAATAGTATCTTCCTGATAGCGGATTTTTTTCGTTTGATTATTATCCTGTGCATTTATTACTGCTGGAATAATTGTTATCATTATAACAAATAATATCACTATATAATATAATTTCATCGGATTTTCCATGTGTTTTTCTAATTTACAAATTATTTTTAAAAGTAAATAACACTAAAATATGACAAGATAAACAGGATTAAGAGCAAATAAGAATAACCGGATAAAATTTTTATGTTTAATAATAATGAAAGAAACTCATCGGATGAATTACCAACATTACCACTTGATTTATCCGATGAATTGAAACTAAAAAATTGTATGTTAAAATAACGGTGGCAGATATTTTTTATTAATCATATCTTTGTTAAGAAATAAAAACAGAATAAATATGCTGAGTAAAAAAATAATGTACAACGCACTGCTTAGAAAAGACTCTTCTTTTGAGGGGATTTTTTTTGTTGCCGTAAAAACCACGGGTATATTTTGCAGACCTACCTGCACAGCCCGCAAACCGAAACCGGAAAACGTAGAATTTTTCAATACCTGCAGGGAGGCAATTGTAAACGGCTACAGAGCCTGCAAGGTGTGTTCACCGCTTGAAAAATTAGGAGAAACCCCGCAATATATAAAAAAACTAATTGATGAAATAGGTCTTAATCCCGCGTTAAAATTAAAGGACTATGACCTGAGATCAAGAAACTTAGAACCTAATAAAATTCGCAGATGGTTTAAGAAAAACCATAACATGACTTTTCAGGCATATCAGAGAATGAGCCGGCTGAACAATGCATTCAATAAAATACAATCAGGAGAAAAAGTGACTAATGCGGCTTTTGACTCGGGATACGAATCTTTAAGCGGATTTAATGATTCATTCAAATCCGCGATAGGTGATTCTCCGACAAAAGCTAAAAAACAAATTACAAATATCACAAGAATAGAAACTCCTTTAGGACCGATGTATGCATGTGCAACAGAGAAAGGAATATGCTTGCTGGATTTTACAGACAGGAGAATGCTGGAAACCGAATTAAAAGAATTGACGCGTTATATGGATGCAGTAATTCTTCCGGGAGAAAATATCCATTTTAATCTGCTCAAAAAAGAACTTGGCGAATACTTCGAAGGAAAGCTGAAAAATTTCACTGTTCCCATTCATTCACCGGGGACAGAATTTCAAGTGAAAGTGTGGGATAGACTTCGGCAGATTCCATACGGGAAAACTGTATCATATAAATATCAGGCAATGGCTATTAAAAGACCTGAAGCTGTCCGAGCCGTTGCTAATGCAAACGGACACAACAGAATTTCCATATTAATCCCCTGTCATCGCGTGATAGGTGAAGATGGAAATTTAACGGGTTACGGCGGAGGTTTGTGGAGAAAAAAATGGCTGCTGGAGCACGAGCAAAGAATAAAAAATTGAAAGTGAAAAAAATAATCTTTAATAAAAGATTGGTTTTTTTATTTCAGTAAAATAAGTTTTTTAGTCTCGATGAAATTTTCATTTCTTAACTGATAAAAATACACTCCGCTTGAGAGGTTACTTCCGTTAAAATGAACCATATATCTTCCTGCGAGTTTAAATTCATCATTAATAAGTCTTACAATTTCTCTTCCAAGAATATCGTAAATGACTAAAGAAACCCTTGAATCTTTTGGAAGATCATAATTAATCTTTGTTACTGGATTAAATGGATTCGGATAATTTTGAGATAAAAAAAATTCTTTTGGCAAAACTTCACTAATTGTTCTAATTCCTACTCCGCCGTTAGTTGTTTTTAAGATCATTCCGTAATTTCCTACGAGGTAACCTTCGTTACTCGAAGTAAAAAATACATCGCTGAACGAATACGACGTATTGAAATACTGCTGTGCCCAGCTAATTCCTCCATTTGTTGTTTTTAAAACAAAAATATTTCCGACAAAATAACCCGTATTTTCATCTATAAAATGTATTGAAGTATTTTCAAGATAATAACCTGTAACTATACCAATCCAGTTGAGTCCGGTATTAGTGGTTTTATAAAGGGAAAAATTGGATGTGTAATCAGGATAACAAGATACAAATCCTGTGTTTGAATTTATAAAATTAATTGAAGAAAACAAAGAATAACTGTTGGATTGAATCACGGTATCCCAAGTCGTACCACAATTTGTCGTTCTCAGCATACCATACCCTGAAAGAAAACCGGTGTTTTCGTTAATAAAGTATATCTTATTATAATTTCCACTCGGTTTTATTGTTGTATCTACAGTCCAATTATATCCGCCATTAGTTGTTTTTAATAAAGGATCAACCCATTGCTTGACAATAAAACCGGTATTAGAATTTACAAAGAAAACATCATTACACATAGTGGCAACAGGATATCTCAAGGTAATCCAATTTACTCCGCCGTTTGTAGTTTTAAATATAACTGTGTCCCACCCTCCCACGATATAGCCTGTATTTGCATCCGGAAAATGAATGCTTGTAAACCTCATATTGCGATTCACTTGTACAAAATCCCAGTTATTTCCTGCATTAATTGTTCTCATAATCATCCCCCCATCGCCAACAACAATTCCGGTATTGGGATTGACAAAATAAACAGATAAAGCACTATTTGGAGTATAACCATTGGAAATTGGATTCCAAATGTTTCCTTCATTTGTTGAAGAATAAATACCTCCGGAATAACCTACAAAAATAATTTTATTAGGCGGTAGAAAATCAGAAGATGTGGTATAAAGTCCGTTTGAAAATGGCTGAAGAATCCAATTTTCTCCATTATTAGTCGTTTTTAAAATTTTACCCTCGTCTCCAAAGGCAAAGCCTGTATTGCTGTTTATGAAACTGGAAGTATAAATTGTGCCCATATTCCCAACATTTTTTTGAATCCAATTATTTCCTGCATTCGTTGTTTTCATAATTTTACCACCTCCTCCAAAAACAAATCCTGTATCCGGTGAAATAAATTTGACATAACTTGAATTAAGATATGTTTCCGGGCAAAAATTCCAGTCATTTCCTCCATTTGTCGTTTTAAAAACTCCCGAATTATACGTATTTTTATCCGTTCCGGTTAGATATCCGATTTCATCAGAAGTGAAACAGATTGAACAACCGACTATATTAAAACATGAAACAAACCAGGAAGTACCTTTATTTGTTGTCTTATAAATATTGGCGCCAAGCATATATCCTGTATTTTCATTAATAAAATGGAATGCATATATTTCGTCATTTAGATCTATATAATAATATTTCCAGTTTGCACCGCCATCTGTAGTTTTAAGAATTGGTATAAGTACACTGTCAGGAGAACTTTTTCCTGCAACAAAACCCGTATTATCATTTATAAAAAATGAAGTGGAAAAATCTGCGTGAGTTCCTGTATTTATGATTCTCCAGTTATTACCAGCATCGGTTGTTTTTAATACCGTTCCGCAAAACCCTGCGATATAACCCGTATTTTGACTTGGAAATGAAACTGATTTTAGATGATTACCTTGCGGAAGAGGATTTTGCCAATACCACTGGCAAATACAATTATCAATTGTCAATGTGCAATGTATAATTAAAACAAAAATCAAAGAATAAAATATTTTTCTCATTTTAGTAAAATTAGTTTTTTTGTTTCTGTGAAATTTCCGCTTCTTAACTGATAAAAATAAACACCTGATGCAAATTTGCTGCCATCAAATGTTACTTCATATGTTCCGGGATTTAGTTTTTCATTTACAAGCGTTGCGACTTCTTTTCCTGTGATATCGAATACTTTCAATGTCACTACTGAATTCTGACTACTTACTACTGACTTCTGAATATCAAATTTTATCTTCGTGGCCGGATTAAAGGGATTCGGATAGTTTTGAAACAATTTAAAATTATTAGGATATTCTGTGCCAATATTCCGAATATCCGTTAATTCAGAATATGGTCTTCTCCAAATCGAATTACCGACAGTTCCTGCAAATACATAATTATTAAAGAAGAGTAATCTATTTACTTCTGTTGTGAAATTGAACCCCTGATTTTTTTGAATCCAAGTTTGTCCGTTATCTTTTGATACATAAACACCACTTGAAGTTCCTGCCATAATATTTGAACCGTTTGAAATTATAGAATATACAGTCTGATTATTAAATCCTATTTGTGTCAAGTTTTGTCCATTATTAGTTGAAAGGTAAATTCCACCGTGATTGGGGAAACCATTATACCAGCAACCTGCAAAAATATTTGAACCGCTTACCAAAAGAGAATATACTGTCTGATCAAATCCTATATTGACATTGACCCAGTTCAGTCCATTATTGGTGGATTTATAAACTCCATTACTCAATCCGGCATAAACGTTTGAGTCACTTGCAGCAAAACTATATACGGATTGATTAGTTAAATTCGACCGTATCCAGTTGAGTCCATTATCAGAAGATACATAAATACCAATGCTCCAACCTCCTCCTGCAAGTAAATTAGTACCACTTGATCCAAAAGAAAAAACTGTTTGATTACCTATTCCAATGGATGACTGAATCCATGATTGTCCGATATTTGTTGACTTATAAACTCCATCGGATGTTCCCGCAAAAATAATTGAACCGCTTGAGATAATTGAACAAACAGCACTAAAATCTAATCCCGTTTTTGTCCAGCTGATACCGCTATTTGATGACTTATAAATCCCAAAACCCCATCCTGGATATATACCGGTTCCTGCTAATATATTTGAACCTATACTACATATTGACATTACAGATTGATTATTCAAATTTGTTTGTATCCAGGTCGTTCCATTATTCGTAGATCGAAAAACGCCGCCGAAGAAAGTACCAGCATATATATTAACTTCATCACAAATTAATTCCTGAATCGTTTCTGCACCGACATTAATTTGAGTCCATGTTTGCCCATTATTTACTGAACGATAAAGTCCATAACCGTCAGTTCCTGCAAAAATACTTGAACCCTTTATAGTAAGGGATAATACATCACGAAAATTTAAAGTTGTTTGAATCCAGTTTGTTCCGTAATTCGTGGACATAAAAACACCATTTTCTGTACCCACAAAAATATTGGAATCCCGAATGGCAAGACAACGTCCATATTGATTATTCATAGACGTTTGATTCCAGGTTTGTCCATTATCAGTTGATAGATAAACACCAAAATTATACATTGTTCCTGCAAAAATATCAGTACCATTTACTGCAAGTGATAGAACACATCTATTATTCAAGCTTGTTTGTGCCCAGTTCATCCCGTAGTCTGTGGACACGAAAATACCGCTACCGGTAGTTCCGGCAAAAATTTTAGTTCCGATCATACAAAATGAAAGTACAGATTGATTAGTCAAACCGGATAGTAACCACGAAGCACCATTGTTTGTCGATAAAAATACACCTTTACCTGTTCCGGGAATGTTCATAGTTCCGGCATAAATATTATTCCCGTAAACGAGGAGCGAGCTAATATCCTGATCGGCTAATCCAAGCTGAGTCCATGAAATACCGTTATTTGAAGAAAGAAAAACACCATGTTTAGTTCCCGCATAAACATATCCTCCATTCGAAGCAAGCGAATGAATTATTCCACCGTATACTCCATTCAATTGCTCCCATTGAGCATTTGCCAACTGTAAATTAAAAATAAATATTAAAGTTGTAAAAATAAATTTTTTCATTTTAATAAAATAAGTATTTTTGTTGCAATGTAATTTTCTGCCTTCAATTGCTAAAAACAAACTCCGTTCCGATAAATCGGGATTTCGTCATAAATAAATTTCTGACTCAACTTGCTATTTTAGAAGAACCATTTTTCTTATCTCTTGAAATTTTTCAGCTTTTAATTGGTAAAAATATATCCCGCTCGAAAGATTACTTCCGTCAAATGTTACTTCATAAGTGCCGGGTTGAAGTTTTTCATTTACGAGTGTTGTTACTTCGCGACCGAGGATATCGAAGATTATTAGAGAAGTTAACACACCCCCAACCCCTCTCAAGAGGGGAGCTATATCAAACTTAATCTTCGTGGTCGGATTGAACGGATTAGAATAATTTTGGTATAAAGAATATTTCGCAGGGACTTCGGTTCCGGTTTGCTTTACCCATACACCTCCGTTTGTTGTTCTAAATAATTTGGGTTGACTAACATTTGTCATCCCTGACGTCCAGCCCGTTAATCCATTTATGAAATACATTCCTCTGAAAGAACATCCTTGATATAAAAATTCTGATAGCCAGTTTGTACCTCCATTGGTGGTTTTTCTGATATAATTCCATGAACCGATCCATCCTGTATATTCATTTAAAAAAAATAATTTATAATTTGAAGTGTTAGAATCAACAATAAACCAATTTTGCCCGCTGTTTGTAGTTTTAAAAACTCCATAAGTAGTGTTTGTTATGTATCCCGTATTTTCGTTAAGAAATTGAATATCTGTAAAACAGTTATTTGTATAAATAGAACTTGTATCAATAATTTGTGGTATCCAGTTTTGGCCACTGTTAGTCGTTTTTAGTAATTTCGAAACAGAAATGTATGTATATTGGTCATAATAGGATTTGCTTGCCCATCCCGTAGCTGAATTAAGGAAAAATAATGCAATATTTGAGTAGATAATATTACTATCAATTACTGACCAGTTAATTCCTCCATTTGTTGTTTTCTTAATATATTTACCTGCCATAAATCCTGTTGAACTATTAATAAATTGTATATCATATACTCTTGCGTATATATCTAAGTAAGTTGAATCCCAAGTTAATCCCCCATCTGTAGTTTTTCTTATTATTTCCATTACATAACTATAATTATAAAATCCCCCTGATATCCAACCAGTATTGTTATTTATGAAACTAATTGATTGGTAATGGTTATTTTCGTTATTATTAATATGTATCCAGTTAATACCCCCATTCGTCGTTCTGGCAAAAACACCGAAGCCACCACCAATAATTCCTGTTTGTTCATTAAAGAAATGTACACATTCAACGGAATGATTGGAATACCCTGTTTGTTGTTCAATCCATGCCGGTTGAGATAGAACCAAAGTTGAGCAAAACATAAAAAGAAGGAGCAATATCTTTTTCATTATGATAATCTTTAATTTTGCAAGGGGAAAAAGTCCCTGGTCTTTTATACCAATGTCTTCCCACCTTAGCGCTGCTCCCGAATTGGCAAAGAAATTCATTTCAATAAAATTAATTTTTTTGTTTCTGAAAATTCACCGGCTCTTAGTTGATAAAAATATATTCCGCTGGAATATTGCGATGCGTTCCAATCTACTTCATACGTTCCAGGATTTAGTTTTTCATTTACAAGCGTTGTGACTTCTCGTCCGAGGATATCGAATACTTTCAATGAAGTCATCCCCCCTACCCCCCTTCGAAGGGGGAAGTATCCGTCTTGCGTCTGACTTTTGACATCCGGGGGGACTTCAAATTTTATTTTCGTCACCGGATTGAATGGATTCGGATAATTTTGGTATAAAGAATATTTCGCAGGGACTTCGCTCCCAATTTGCGTTACCCATACTCCGCCGTTTGTAGTTTTAAATATTTTTCCGCCCTGCCCGACTGCCCAGCCGGTGCTGTCATTTGTAAATGTCATTGAAGTAACGTCATAATATGGCTGAGGAAGATTCTGAATAACCCAATTTACACCTGAGTTTGTAGTTTTATACATTTGCGTCCCTGCCGCCCAGCCGGTATTCACATCCTTAAAATATACTGAATTAAAACTGTCATGAAAAACACTCGTCCAGTTGAGCCCTCTGTTTGTTGTTTTTAAAATACCACTGGAAGATCCTTCACCCGCTATCCATCCTGTATTAGCATTATTAAAATAAATATACTTTAGAAACGTGTGAAAATCTCCCGAATAAATCAAATCCCAATTTGAACCGCCGTTTGTAGTTCTGAGAATTCTGCTGTAATATAATGTAACAAATCCCGTATTTTCACTTTGAAAATATACCGCCCAGCACGTTGTAATCTGCGGGTTTTTAATCCAGTTATTCCCCCCATCAGTGGTTTTGTATAAACTGTTACCTGTGATCCAGCCTGTGGCTGAATTCAAAAAGAAAACCTGATTGAAAAATTCAGTAGTATCAATATTTTGCACCATCCAGTTTTGTCCGGCATTGGTTGTTTTAATTATTACTCCATAATCTCCTACCACCCAGCCGGTATTCTGATTAATGAAATAAATACCCCATAAACCTTTATTGCTTCCGTAATTTTGTGAAATCCAGTTTTCACCGCTGTTAGTGGTTTTAAGTAGTTTACCGTGATAGCTTGAATCGGCAGCAATCCAACCTGTTTCAGCCGAAGTAAAGAAAATGTCCCATAAAGGATAATTCGTTCCGGAGTTTTGCTGTACCCACTGGGCAGGGCAATAATTTATTATTGGTGTGAAAAATGTAATCAAAAAAAAGAAGATAAGTGATTTGAAAAAAGATTTTTTCATAATACTTATTATTAAATTTTTTTAAAACCTTTTTAATATACTTCGGGAAAGAAGGATTTAAAATGTATTTTTTAAGGTTCAACTTAGAAGCTACGTACAGGACAAAAATTTTAGTAATGAATTGAACTCTTTGAGTTTTTAATCAAGTTGAATATTTTCTCCCTCTTGACGAATCTCCAGCCCGTCCTCCGTATTTTTGGAGGACCTGTCCCGAGCATCGCTGAGCCCTTGTGAATCCGTAAAGAAAAAAAGTTAAAGTTTCCCAATCAGGAGAGACCGTGTGAAAACCTGGATTTATGAATATTATCTTTGGGCTGAAGCCCGATTCCGGAGTAGATTCGCAACCCTGCCGTAAACGGCAGGGAAACAAAACAATTATTACACAGTCTCAGGAGATTGGGAAACAGTTGTGAAAATGAGATCCTTCGGTCACTTCGTTCCTCAGGATGACAGTTCTCACTTATCTGAACAATAAAAGAAGCCAGGAATTACTCGACAACCGTGAATATATCCCTGTGAGCAGAGTCAACCAACGGAATCATTTTCTGGTACATAGCAGCCCATTCTTCCGAAGCAAAAACTGTTTTCAAATTTTTTTCAAAATCCGATAAGGATTGGTGCCCTGTTTCGAAAACAAGAGTATACGATTCCCCTGTCAGATCCATCATTGCCCTTGCGTTGGGTATACCAAGTTTTTTATTTATTGCTATTGCCTCTTTTACTAGAGCCTGGGCATCTTTGGCTTTACCAAATTTAAGCCTGAAGGTATTTCTTACTATTATCATTTTTTCTCTATTTATAAGTTTTAAAAAAGATTTAATACTAAATCAAAATTTTAATGATAAAAGTTTCATATTTCTTTTAGTCCAACAGGAAAGGTTGATTTATTGCTTATTTCTATGGGGGTTAAAGTTTATTTAATTCTGCTTCAGTTAAAATATCATTTTACAATATATTATTAAATGCTATTTTCAAAGTAATTCAATAACTTCAGATTATGAAAATATATTATGCCACATCAATAAGCGGTGAAACAAATCCCGAAGCGGAAAATACGAATATAGAATTAATAAAACATTTAAAAAAATACGGAGAAGTGCTTACCGAACATTTTGCAGATTCATCATTGATACGGGTGGGAGAATTAACTCTTGAGAATAAAGAAATTCACGACCGGGATATGAAGTGGATAATGGAAGCAGATGTTATCATTGCCGAAGTATCAAATACAAGTTTCGGTGTCGGATATGAGATAGGCAGAAGTGTTGAGAATAATAAGAAAGTATTATGCCTGCGCCGAAGGCAGAACCGCCGCCTTTCTGCAATGCTCCGCGGCTGCGATAAAATCACGGTGAAAGATTATGACAGCGTTGAAAATGCGAAGAACATAATAGATGAATTTATAGAAAAATTATAAAAACATTTTTAGCTTTCGAATAGCTCATCCTGTGGATTTTTCCTGCCTCTTGTTTTAATTCCGAGATGTTTATAAGCAAGATGTGTTGCTTCCCTTCCTTTGGGTGTACGTTGTATGAATCCCTCTATCAATAAAAATGGTTCATATACATCTTCAATTGTCCCCGGGTCTTCGCCGATCGATGCTGCGATTGTGGAAAGTCCCACGGGTCCTCCGTTGTACTTAATTATTATCGTTTCTAAAATTTTCTTGTCAATATTATCCAGACCATGTTTATCAACACCCAATGAGCTTAGAGCATACTCAGCTATAGCGTTATCAATAGTACCATTTCCTTTAACGATTGCAAAATCGCGTGTTCTTCTGAGTAACCGGTTTGCAATTCTCGGAGTTGCTCTGCTTCGGCGTGCAATTTCGTAGGCGCCTTCTTCCGTGATTTTTATTTTCATAATTCTCGCAGAGCGCTTTACAATATCAACAAGATTATCCGTGTTATAATAATCGAGACGACAATTGATTCCAAACCTGTCCAATATAGGTGAGGATAATAATCCCTGGCGAGTTGTAGCGCCCACCAGTGTAAACTTTTCAAGTTTTATCGGAATGCTTCTTGCCGCCGGTCCGGTATCGATCATAATATCCAGACGGAACTCTTCCATTGCCGAGTACAAAAATTCTTCCACTACTTTAGGTATCCTGTGTATCTCATCGATAAACAGGATCTGTTTCTCTTTCATTTTTGTAAGCATTCCGGCAAGGTCGCCGGGTTTTTCAATCACGGGTCCTGATGTGCTGATAATTTCAACGCCGAGTTCATTTGCAATAATATTTGCAAGTGTTGTTTTCCCGAGTCCGGGAGGTCCTGTAAACAGTGTGTGGTCAAGCGGTTCTTTTAATCTTCTCGAACTTTCTATAAATATTTTCAGGTTCTCTTTTGTCTTTTCCTGCCCGATAAAATCGCTGAACTCCCTTGGTCTTATCAGTGATGTGAAATCTTTTTCATGAATCAGGTCTTCTTCTGTCTTGTCAGGCGAATTAACTTTTTTCGTGCTTTTCATCCCGGGATATAAATTTTTATTCTAACATTTTCATAAAAATAATGTTAATTTTAGATACATACAATTTTAAATCACGAGTTCAAATGGATAAGATGACACCAAAAACTCCCGAAATTCAATTCCTGATGATAATGAGGCAGATTCGTCTTCTTGGCATTGCTATCATTGTCACATTAACGCTGATTTTTTTTACCGGACTGGCTGTGTCCGGGAGTTACGTCAATCCTTCGCTCGGGATTTATAACCTTGTCACTTTTTTACTGTGTCCATTTCTTTGCGTCGGCTCTTTTCTGCTGAAAATAAGTATGCTGAAAAAAGTAACGATGGCAAATTTTACAAAATCATATTTTAATGCAATCGTTCTGCCTTTTGCACTAAGTGATTTGGGAGGAATTATCTGCATTACTACAAGTCTTTTTGTAAACCAGAATATACTCTATGCTGCGATCGGCTATGTGATAACAATGCTGTATCTTTTCTTAAATTTCCCGCGTGAAGAGGATTTTAAAGGATTTGCAGAATAATTTGATTTTAATTTTTTTTCGGAGATTGTGAAAAACTAAAAATTCCACTCTTCTTAACTTGTTCATCCTTTCTTCTTTATCCTGTACATTCTGCCTAATCCAATCCGATTTTGTGTTTTACTTTTTGTTCTTCAATTATTCGTTACTAATTATTCATTATTAATTTTTTCGAACATTTACTTTTTCGCTCTTTAATTCTCTGAGGGCATCCGCGGCAATCCATTTTGCTGATTTGTATTCCTGTTTATAAATTCTTTCCGCTGCTTTTATTGCTTCACCGTGTAAATACCAACTTCTTTTTCCGATTTGCCGCAAAGCCCAGTTGACGGCTTTCTTCACAAAATTTCTTTCATCTTTTGCCTCTTTCTCAATCCGTGGAAAGAATTGAAGAAATTTCTTATCATCTTCTTTTTTGTCGTGAACGGAAAGCGTAGCCATTAAAACAAATCCGGCTCGTTTTTCAAACTCTTCTTTCCTCCTGCTCCATTCGATTGCTTTCTTATATGCAAAAGGGGTCTTATCAAAAAGATTTGACATACATCCGTCGCAAATATCCCATGAGTTAATTTCATTTACCCATTTTTCCATCTGTGCAATTGTCACTTCTTTCGGATCATCGATAAGAGACGCAAGTATCCTTGCTTCATGGATACCCGTTTCCCAGAGTTCTTGTGCTAATTTATGGTGGTGTTTCAACTGCTTAGCGAGATTTCTGATTTTTGGAATATTCACTCCGAATGCTTTATCTGCTGCAATTCCGTATCTTCGCATTCCTTCTATGTTTGCGGGATTTTCAAGACTTTTAAAATAACTGATTATTTCTTTTACTGTTTGGCTCATTCGGCTTGGTTTTTATATTCTTTCATGAATCCATTTGGGAATTAATTTCGAAATGTATGCTATCAATATCCAGCGTTTTGTTATATAAGCAATTTTCTTTTTTTTCCGTAATGCTGTATATATCTGCTGTGCTGCTTTCAGGGGATTTTCCACCCAAAATTTGGTTTCGGATTTTATCATCGCGGTATCCACGAAGCCGGGTCTTAAATCTGTGATTGTAATTGGTATTTTCAGGTGTTTAGCTTTTTGCCTTAATCCTTCAGCATAATTTATCTGAAAAGCTTTGGAGGCGCTATATGCGGGTGCGAATCTTCCTCCGCGCAATCCTGCGATAGAACTAATAATAGCAAGATGCCCGCAACCTTGTCTCCTGAAATAGTTGAATACCCAGTCTGCGATTTCCGTTACACCCGAGATATTCGTATCTATTGTTTCTTTTTCTATTTTAAAATCGAGTTCTTCATTTGGATTACCTGTACCGGAACTTATAACAAGCAAATCAAGCCCTCCGAGTTCATCCGTCAGTTCCTGAATATATTTTGGGCTTTCGAAGGGAATAGAAATATCGAATGATTTGATAAAATATTTCTCCGCATTTTCTTTTTTAAGTTCTTCAAGAAGTGCCGTTCTTCTTCCGGTAATACCAACTAAATAATTATCAGATACTAATATCCTTGCAAGTTCTTTACCAATTCCCGAAGATGCTCCTATGATAATTGCTTTTTTCATGTGCTATTTTATGGTTCAAAATAATTTAAATATATCTTTGATAAAATATATTTCCTCTGTAAAATATTAAGCAATAATTTTCTTCCTTACAACAACCCCTGCGGTTTGGCTAAAGCCCTTTCTGTTGCGAACACGAACCCCGCCGTAAACGGCGGGGAAAATGAACTACCCCGACGCAAGCGTCGGGGAATTTACTTGATTAAAAGATACAAATACTGGTTTTGATAGAATTTAGTAAATAATGTTTTAAAATTACCCCGTCGTTCACGACGGGGTAAAAAAACTAACGCTTATGCGGCTTTAGCCAAAACCGAATCAATATAAAACATAAATTGAGAATATTAGTATGGACAGATATGTTTCCGTGCAAAGCAAAGAGAATGATTGAACTTGAATAATAAAATCAAAGTTATTATATTTAAGATATAAGACTCTTAAATCTTAATTAAGGTTAAAAAATGTTATCAAAAGCAAGCATATACGGAATAAGGGCATTACTTTATATAGAATTATTCGGTAATGAGAAATATATCTCTATCGGCGATATGTCGAAAAAACTTGATATATCTTTTCACTTTCTGACAAAAATATTGCAGTCGCTTAAAGAAAAGAAGCTTATTACATCGAGTCAGGGACCAAAGGGCGGAGTCTCGCTTGCAAAATCTGCAGAGAAAATATTTTTGATTGATATTATAAGGATACTTGAAGGAGATAAAATATTTAGTCAGTGTGTTCTCGGCTTAAAGGGCTGCGGAACAAAAACTCCATGCCCCATTCATGATGACTGGACAAAGATTATGGAGAAGATAAAAAAACTTTATTACTCAACAACAATTAAAAAATTATCGGAAAAAATTAAAAAATCGAAATTAAGGATATCAGACCTGAAAATTTAATATTATGAAAAGAACAATAATCAAAATTGACGAAAAGATATGCAACGGCTGCGGTGACTGCGTTACCGGATGCCACGAAGGAGCACTGCAAATGATAGACGGCAAGGCAAGGATTGTAAGCGAACTTTATTGCGACGGACTAGGTGCCTGTATAGGAGAGTGCCCTGTCGGAGCAATCGAGCTTGAAGAGCGGGAAGCCGAACCCTATGACGAAATTGCCGTGATGAAAAGAGTCTCACAGGAAGGAAATAAAGTCATACTTGCCCATATGAAACATCTGAAAGACCATAATGAAATGGGTTATTTTAATCAGGCAGTGGAATACATTAATGAAAATTCAATTAAAATAGATCTTTCACCTTTGGAAAAAAATAAAACACAAATGTTCAATATAATAGAAAATAAAAACGGACACGTTACAGCGTGCACCGGTTCAAAGAGTGCCTCTTTCGACAATAGTGAAGATACCGGTAACGGTGATTCACAGGCAGAGATCCATTCCCGGCTGACACACTGGCCTATTCAGATGCATTTGCTTAATCCTGTTGCTTCGCACTTTATAGGTGCTGATGTTATTCTCGCCGCTGATTGTTGTGCATTCAGTCTTGGCAATTTCCACGATAAATTTCTCAAAGGAAAAAAACTTGCAATTGCCTGCCCTAAGCTGGATTCCAATAAAGAAGTCTATGTTGAAAAGCTTATTAGTATGATAGATGAGGCAAAGATAAATACACTCACGGTAATGATTATGGAAGTTCCCTGCTGCGGAGGATTGCTGCAAATTGCAAAACTTGCATCTGAATCGGCTCAGAGAAAAATACCGCTCAAATTAGCTATTATCGGAATACAGGGCGATGTTATAAAGGAAGAATAGGTCTGAAAAAATTAAAATTTAAAAATTAAAAATACACAAAAAGTTTTTTACATCCACTTTGTCATCCCGAATTTATTTCGGGATCTTTTTTAAAATTTTAGACCCTGAAATCATTAGATCCACCGTGGTGAATGTATTAAAACTTCCTCTCTTTCCACTGCTCCAGCGGTGGAAAGCTATAAGCAATCTACGGTTTTAACCGTGGGATAGGAATGATATAGTTGCTTTCAACCGTTTCAATCTTAGATCCACTGCGGGGAACGGTTTTTAAAAATATTATGGGAAACAATCAAACGGTTATACTTAATATATAAAATCTTTTTCTATGTCTTTTAATCTTACGCCTCTTAAATCTTTTTCTGAAACTTCAATTTCTTTTACCTGCCAGTCTATATTCAAATCAGGGTCGTTATACAGAATCGAGCGTTCATCTTTTTTACAGTAATAATTCGTACATTTATAATGAAACACAGCTTCTTCCGACAGGACAGAAAACCCGTGAGCAAATCCGGGCGGCATCCATAACTGATTATGATTTTCTTCTGACAGTTCCGCCTTAATATATTCACCAAAAGTCGGCGAGCCAAACCTTATATCTACAGCTACATCAAGCACTCTGCCTGTTATCACCTGACACAGTTTACCCTGTGCAAAATCCCCGACCTGATAATGAAGTCCGCGTATAGTTCCTTTTTTAGACTTGGAAATATTATCCTGAACAAAGTAACGGTCGAATCCGTGCTGTTTATACTTTATCTCGCTGTAAGATTCAAAGAAGTAACCCCGGTCATCAGGAAATACATCCGGTTCTATAATTAATACACCTTCGAGTTTTGTTTTTATAAATTTCATTTCTTAATTTTACTTTCCGATTTTAAAATAACGTGACGGAGTTAAAAGTGTTCTTTAATTTGCTTATCAAGATAATTTCTGTAATCTGATTTCGGCATAGCGTTCACCACTTTTTCCAGTTGTTCAAAATTTATGAAACCCATATGATATGCTATCTCTTCTATGCACGCCACTTTCAAGCCCTGCCTGTCTTCTATCACGCCAAAGAAATTCGATGCCTGCAGAAGCGATACAGGTGTTCCGGTATCGAGCCAGGCAACTCCTCTTCCGATTTTTTCAACTTTCAATTTTCCTTTTTTCATATATTCAATATTTACGTCTGTTATTTCCAGTTCACCGCGAGGTGAAGGTTTCAGGTTCTTGGAAATATTGACCACATCATTATTATAGACATATAAACCGGGTACTGCAAAATTTGATTTCGGACACTTTGGTTTTTCTTCAAGGGAAATTGCTTTTCCGCTTTCGTCGAATTCCACTATCCCGTACCGCTCGGGATCATTCACACGGTAGCCGAAAACAGTGGCGCCCTCATTATTGGTGATTGCGTCATACAGAAAATCCAGTTTTCCGTAAAATATATTATCTCCGAGAATTAGGGTAACACTATCATCTGCAACAAACTTATCACCCAGAATAAAAGACTCTGCTATTCCGTTCGGAGCTTTCTGGACTGCATATTCTATCCTGAGTCCGATATGAGAACCGTCTTCGAACAGTTTTCGATATTGAGGAATTGTTTCGTCATTCGATATAATCAGAATTTCCTTTATTCCCGCAAGCATCAGAATAGAAAGCGGGTAATAAATAAGAGGCTTATCATAAATAAGCGTAAGCTGTTTGCTGTATATTTTTGAAATCGGATACATCCTCGTACCCGCACCGCCTGCTAAAATTATTCCCTTCATTATCGGATAAATTTAATTTTTCTGTGAAATATTTTACAAGATAATTGAAAAAAGAGGAAAAGTTAATTATAAAATGAATCACAGTATAATTCAATTAATAACTGAAGTTACGCATTTGTCATGTTGAGCGTAGCGAAACATCTCAAAAATCAATGAAAACGAGATTCTTCACTTCGTTCAGAATGACAAACCCGGTTGTTTTTTATGGTTTGCGTAACTTCAGTTAATAATTAAAAATTAGTAATTATTAATTGAAAAATAAAAATGTAAAACGTAAAATCAGACAGGATTAAAAAAATATAAGGAGATACAAATAATATTTTGTGAAGAATTAAGAAATTCAAAGAAAAGACTTATACCATTTTTACCCCGCCCATGCTCCCCTCCTCTTGAATGGGGAAGGGAGAGAGGCTAATTTAAATAAATGAAAAGTTTTTTTTAACCTGAATTTATTTGACAAGGATCATCTTTTTTGTTTCAATAAAATTTCCTGCTTGCAACTGATAGAAATAAACTCCGCTTGAAAAATCAGAGTGTCAGGAATTTGTAAATGAATTGTCAAAAAAATGTAAAAGAGAGCAGTGTGGGTTTTCTTTTAATCTTTGTATGGGTCGTAGATGTCTTCGCCTGCCATTGCGACGCCAATGGGGGTGAGACGGTGTAATATGCGGATAGTGTTTTTGTGATAATTTAAAACTTCATTAAGATTTTTATATACTTCGGGGGATTCGTCGGCACCTCCGCCTCGTAATTCTATATTCATATTTCTCATAGTATGTTTTGTTTTATTAAAATCTATCAATCCTTTTTCGATTACTCTGGGTGCTTTGAATCCGAATTTATCCCTCATCCATTTTTTTCTACCTGCGGCTTTGATCCTTGACATTACACGTCCCGCTCCGTGTACCGTGGAAAACAGGGCTTTTCTTGATTCTTCACTATCAAGCCCTTCCACAATCACGGATTCACCCGCCATTGTTGCACCTATAAAAGAGAGTTGTCCGGGGAATGCCGGTGTGCAGCCCTTCCGCACTACCCAGTACTTTCTGCCGAAATGTGTTTCCTGCCAGGCAAAGTTATGATTATTGTGAACTGTGAATAAATTTCTTGCACCGAGAATTTCAAGTACTTTCTCTACCACCGTATCCCTGCCGGCATATGCATAATCTCCTGCAAGCTTCATTGCTTCGAAATAATCCTGCCCGAGTTCCGACTGAATTTTAAAAAGTGTCGGCGAAGCATCCATACTGTTCGCATCTTTTGGTTTTTCGTCAAACCTCATTCCCCGTGCAAGTGCAAGAAAACCCATTGCTATTTTATGCCCGAAACCACGTGAGCCAAAGTGCACACCAATCCAAAGCCTGCCTTTAACATCTTTAAACAAATCGACATAATGATTCCCGCTGCCTACGGTACCAAGCTGGCTTCGTGCAAGGTTAATCAATTTTTTAACCGGTTTGATATTACATTTTTCTATCTTATCGAGAACGGGATGAGATATAGGTTTGGGATTATGCCTTCCGAGTCCAAAACTGATTTTATTAACAATCTCATCCATTATCTTTTTTATTTCTATATCCTCTGCCATAAGGTCTGTCAACACTGCTTTATTACCGCAGGCAATATCGAAGCCGACTCCCGAAGGACTGATGTAATCTTCATAAGCAACGACTCCGCCTATAGGCATACTATATCCGAGATGATGATCTGCACAAAGGACTGCATAAGCTGCTTCTTTAGAGCATTCGACAATCTGCCTGTATGCCCCTTCATCCCGTTCGCCGTATACTAATATTTTATTAAAGTCTTTCAATAAATAAATTATTTTGACAAGGGGGCTTGTCCCCCTTGAGTCAAATAAACATCTCCACACTTGTATGACAAGGGGGCTTGCCCCCCTTGAGTCAAATAAACATCTCCACACTCGTGACAAGGTGGCTTGTCCCCCTTGAGTCAAATAAATGCTTCATCAAATGGTGTAATCATTTCCTCAATTACCTTTTTCAGCTCATCATTTTCATTTAAATTATGCTTAATTCTATTATAATTCACATAATTTATTGTATCGGTTAATTGTTTATCTTTATCAATATTTTTTCGATTAAACTTCTCAGCCCATAATTTCGGAAATAAATTTAATTCTTCATAAAATTTACGGGAACTTATTGATTTAATTATGTTTATGATTGCAGGTAATTTTTCGAAATCACATAATATTACAAAATGAACGTGATCTCTACAGATATTATACGCTAAAATAATATATTTATATTTTCGAACTATGTCACTAATTATTTGGGTCAATATTATCTCTTGATTTTCATCCAGGTTGACCGGATTTCCTGATTTAACATTATATCTTTTCATTCGTTCACTTACTCTGGTATTATGCATTACGCATGTAATATGAAAAACGTATGTACTGTTATCCATAAAATAATTTAATTGGAATATTTTTAATATTGAATACTAATACAGCAAGGGGGACGAGCCACCTTGTCAAAGATAAATGAGCAAGGGGGACAAGCCACCTTGTCAAAGGTAAATGAGCAAGGGGGACGAGCCCCCCCTTGTCAAAGGTAAATGAGCAAGGGGGACGAGCCCCCCCTTGTCAAAGGTAAATGAGCAAGGGGGACGAGCCACCTTGTCAAAGGTAAATGAGCAAGGGGGACGAGCCCCCCTTGTCCGATAAATAATAAAAAAAATATTTATGAATCCTTATTTCAACAGAACCATTCTCTTTACATCCGTAAATTTATCTGCTCGAATCTTATAGAAATATACTCCACTGGCAAAATTCGAGAGATTTATGTCAATACTGTATGTGCCTGTAGCAAAATATCCATTTACATAAGTAGCAACTTCTTTACCCGTTAAATCATAAATTTTCAAATTCACATCTCCGCTTTTTGGTAATGCGAAAATAATTTTTGTATTCGGATTAAATGGGTTTGGATAATTTTGATCTAATCTGAACTGAGCAGGAATTTTTGTAGAAATCGGATTAATTCCGACTGTCAAATCAGAAAACTTTTTAATAAATTTACCCCATTGCGAACTGTCTGCCGGTATAAATGATGAAGTTGTTGAAGGAGCCGTGGCAAGATCTGTTCCGGATTTATCGAAAATGGTAAACGGAAAAGTTGTCCCGCCATCGGTTGACATCCTTATCAACAATCTATCGGCATAACTCGGAGAATAGACCGCATAAGCCCAGTCAAATCTGACAGTATCATCAGGAGCAATATTTAAATATGGTCGGGTAGTTAATGTATCGTATTGACCGGAACCACTGTAATCATAAAAATCCATTATTACAGACCTATTTCCCCCCATTGAAGGACCGTTTGTCAAAATAGTTTGCTCGAAAGTTATACCACCATCAGGGTTTCCAATTCTCCACTTGGCCGGGGGAAAATCATTTTCAAATAATTCAGGTATAAACTGACCATCAACATTAGGAGATAATAATGAACCATAAACCGTTCTTGGATTTACCCCTGCCGGAGCATCTGTTTGTTTGGCAAATGATTCAATTTTGTCAAGGACTAATAATTCATTTCGTGCTTTTGCGGCATTTATAATTTCTTTTGTTCCGTCATTTTGGAAATATACGGCTGTGTATATCATGCTGTCAGCCCAGTTAGATTCGCGTTTGTAAGTAACTGTGTAATTATAATTTCCGGGTGTGTTTGTCATTGCGATTCCGTTATTATCGGGATAACTTCTTCTGAATACATCGTTAAAAATCTTCTCCCCATTCGTTCCCGGAGGAGACGCATAAGTTATCACTCTTTCGATTGCTTCAACACGAAGGTAATAGCTTGCTGACGGCAGACCTGAAGTAACAGTAACATTAATTGTAGCTTTAATCGAATCACCAGCAATTCTTTGATCTGAAACAGTAATATTTACGGGTGAAGGATACATTTTGACTCTTTGTACAAATTTTGGATTTAGAGTAGTATAACTATATCCGCTAACCTGAGTCAAAATTCCGTCCACTTTCAATGTTGGGACGGCGTTTACTCCATAATAAGATACCCTGGCACTGTTTTGAGTCGGATTCGCTAAATACATCGGATCATTACCGGGAGCAGGCCAATTAACGTGATATTTTATCGGAACTATCAATGGGAACCTTGCTGCGATGAAAGCGTCCAACGAAGGATTATTTGCTGCACACGGGCCGCAAGTGGAACTTGTAAAAGCCATAAAGACTACATTTTTTCCCGGTAAAACTATAAAATTCATTTTTGTGGTATCATTACTTCGATTTTGATCATTTCCCAAAGAAGCATAAAGCATTGTGGAATATTGTGTATTTGGCGCAACTGTTAAACTATCAAATAACACTTCGGTTATTTTCCCGCTCATTAATGATGCAATTTGTTTCGTACTTGTATAACCACTTGTTGTCAACGTAACATTGAATGGAGTTGATATGTTCTCCCTTCCTATGTTTAAAAAACCGGCTTTTGGTACTATCTTAAATGAAGATAAACCATAAGGAGAATAACTCGTATCCTTTGATATATTATTAAGAGATAAGGCAGCAATATCATTCTGATATTGCGAACCGACCATAAAATTGTCCAGGTATAAATTATTTCCATAAGTATTTACAGTTATGAACTGAAACACTACAGAGTTGGCTTGTGGTGATGGACTGTAATTCCCGGTAAATGAATACAAGACAATGCTCACCAATACCAAAACAGAAAATGTATATAACTTTTTCATTATTTCTACTTTTTATTTTAAAAGGAAAAGTGAATTTCGTACTTAAATATCCTTATTTTTTATATGAAATAAAATTCACATTTTTATCCTAAATTAAATATATAAGTAACAAGTTTTTATAAAAAAAAAGCTGTCCGGATAATATCCGGACAGCCTAAAAATACGGAAACTTATAAAATTATTTCAATACCGTCATTTTTCTTGTTTCAGTAAAATTTCCTGCTGTCAGCTTGTAAAAATAAATTCCGGTCGATATTGATTTTCCGTCAGTTGAAAATACGGCATCATAATTACCCGCAGGTTTGTTTTCATTAACAAGCGTTTCTATTTCCTTTCCAAGCAGATTATATACTTTTAAAGTTACGAAAGTATTTTCTTTTATTGAGTAGCTGATATTTGTACTCGGATTGAAAGGATTCGGATAATTCTGGTTTAATTTAAATTCCGAAGGAGTATTGCTTGTAATATTTTCGACACCTACCGGGAAATCAACTATTGCTGTCCAGATGCTGAGCTGAGTTGAGACAAGTCTTGTCCATATTGGTCTTACTTTTCCGTTGTGAGCAGTTATTCCGTTATAATCTCCAAAGAATGTGCTTCCTTGCGGAAGAAATGGAGTTGAACTTACCCTGAAATTTGTAAAAGTTTCTCCGCCATCCGTTGAGCGTGCCATATAGACATCAGTTTGAAAGTCTGTATAATTTCTCCTGTCATAGAACACAAAATACAAATAACCTGTTGCCTGGTCAATTGTCATCCAGGTAAAAAATTGTTCTTTTCCGGGAAGGTCATCATTTACTTTTTTAACCGAACTCCAATTTAACCCGCCATTTGTAGATTTCACACATTTTACATCGTGGTCTCCATTACCGGCACTGTCTGTCCAGTTGATATAAATATTTCCTCTGAATGGTCCGTTGCTTACATCACAGACAGTTTGCGGCAAGCCGTTGCATCTTTGAATCCCTGGAATCATGTAATCCCAGCCGCCCGGCTGATCTGTAACATAAATAGGATTTGCAAGCCAGGTGAGTCCGTCATCGGTAGATTTATTAAAAAATATTCCGAATTGTGAATTTCTTATTTTCGGTCCTGCCCAGGCAACATAAATATCCCCGGTCGGGCTTACTGCAGGAACCGCACCTTCTACGGTGTTATCGGCATCTACACAGTCGCCGCCAAGTTTATCAATTCTTACAGGGGTGCTCCAGGTTTCACCTGCGTCCGTGGATTTTGTGTAAAGAATCCTTGAACTATCAAGCGGATTAGATGTTCCGTAGACATCAAATTGCGTCCAGGTCATGTGTATATAGTTATTTCTGCGGTCAACCACTATTCCCTCTTTATCCTGTAATTTTGGAGGATTCAATCCTGCGTATGTGCCGTTACTCCAGGTAACACCTGCGTTTGTTGATTTCTGACAGACCATCCTGTCAATCCAGCTTCCGCTTGAAGGATTTGATAAGTGGAAAAAATAAAAGTTACCGATGGTATCTACCGTTATTATAGGGTCTCCCCAGACACCATAAGTGGAAGACATTGTCTGCCATGTCCATGTCATTCCGCCGTCTGAAGAATAATATTCATTTATTATGTTTGCTCCGGCTACAAGTTGATTTAAGTTTTTAGGATTAATGCAAATGCTCACTTCTTCCGGACTGTTCTGATTGCTGATCATCACATTCTGATATATCGATTGCGAATAGGCAACTGACACTAAAAATAAAACTGAAAGTAGTAAAAAGAAATATTTCGATTTATTCATATAATTTAATAGTTATGATATTGTGTAAATTTAGTATAAAAATTGAATTTTGATATACAAATTTTAACGAACAAGATAATCAATTAATAATTAGTCCCGATTCACGAGTTCATCGGGATCTACGCTACGCTTCGATAATGTGCAGTTAATAATGTTGAACGGAGTGAAAGCCCGATGAACCTGAGAATTGGGAAATAATGAATAGACGCATTTTATCCCCCCTTTTATTAAAGGGGGGTTGGGGGGTTATAATTTTCTCATCCGGGACTTCAGTCCGGAAATTAATATTTTACGCAAGGTTGTTTTTTGCAAATAGAAAAAGCGTCTAATTCCTACAGCCAGGAAATATGAATGCTGTTCTTATCTTCCGGGTCAACTTTTGCAGGGTATTCGTTTCCGGGAATTAACCGCGGAGCAATTATTTTTGATACTACCTGTTGATGATTAGTGATATTATAATTGTCGTACCGCCTTTCGTGAAGCACTTCAAGATTGAATTCTAAAACAGGGTCATAATTCACCAGTTTACCTGTATCCCGGACACTTATTATTTTCACCCTTACCGGTTTTCCGGTCGAACTTAATTTGTTTATTTTATTTTGCTCTTTAAGAAAGTTTGCCGCGGATGACATTTGATCTGCCCCGCTCCGGAAAGATTCATTGAAACCTTTCGGTTTGGGAAAATCCTTAAACATTTTGTAGAAATAAGTATTTACAGCGAATACGATAATTCCGGTTACAAATAAAATGGCTCCTGTCATTATTGATACATCCATTTTACCGGGCATAAAAAAATATAAAGCTACAAATGCAATCCCGATTACGGATAATACAATACCCGCAATACGGCCTGCATGATACAACCAGTTCATAGCAGCTCCTTTTTAAGAATTAAAATTTATTTTGTGAAGAATCCTAAATAGTTTTTTATTGAAAATTATTTCAGGAATTCATTATATAAATTTCCGAATCTTGTTCTCACAGGCATATTAGCTCCCATACGTGCTACCCATCCGTTTTGAACGGCTTGCCATGCACCCGCGGGTACGCCCTTTTCTTCAGCATATTTATTCACATTTTCTAAACCCATAATTGTGTTCTTCATCAGACCTGCGGAGATTTCTGCATATTTATCCAGAGTGACGCTTTCAATCGGTGCCCACATCGGATCTTTTAAATCTACCGGTTGTGTTGCCGCTTGCTGGTCTTTCATTGCCTGCTCCTGATATTCCGACGCCTGCTTGGTGAGATCTTTGGCGCCGCTCATCATACCCTTAAAATTTTTGAACAAGCCCATTTGTACCCCTTGTTTTAAATTTGATAATGCAACCACTTTCTGTGGTCTCTGCTGAATATATAAAATTTTTTAACTTTGTTCTATATAAAATTTATTTGGAATGATGGTGATAATTTAAGAATAGACTCCCAAACGGGAGTTTGGGAATCAGAGGTAAAAAACATAAAATTTATAAATAACTTTTTATTTCCTTTATCCGTTCTTTATCTTCGTCGCCGGAAAGATTTATTTCTATCACAAGCCGTTCTTTTACGTTTGCAATGTTATATTTTGTGGATTTCTCAGCCGATATTTTTTCAATCAGGTTTTTAAAAAAACTGCTTTCAAATATCCTGTTCGTTTTCTCCGCAGGAAAATGGAATTCCGCTTTCCTGTTATGAACGGATATTTTCTCCAGACCATAACCCGAAGCAATTATCTTTATCTCAATTACGTCGAATAAGTTTTCCACATCTTCAAGGTACTCTCCAAATCTGTCTTTCAATTCCTCTTTAATTGTATATATCTCATCTGTCTTTTTGAGGTCATAAAGCCGTTTATAAATATTTAACCGCTCAGTATCGTTTTCAATATATTCCTGCGGAATATATGCGTTGAAATCATTTTCTATCACCGTAAATGTTTCTTCTGATTTTGCCTGAACTTTATCGCTGATTTTCTTTAACGATTTTTCATCTTTGAATAAATCCTTAAATTCGTTTTCTTTAAGCTCTGCAACTGCTTCGTCTATAATATCAATGTACATTTCAAACCCTATCTGCTGTACAAAGCCGCTCTGCTCCCTTCCGAGAAGGTTTCCCACTCCCCTGATTTCCATATCGCGCATTGCAAGATTAAAACCCGAGCCGAGGTCTGTATATTCTTCGATTGCCTGCAGTCTTCTTATTGCGGTCTTTGTAAGTTTTCCAGCCGGAGGAGAAATGAAATAAGCATAAGCCTGTGCTTCGCTTCTGCCCACCCTTCCGCGAAGCTGGTAAAGCTCTGCGAGTCCGTACATATTTGCATTATTGATAATTATTGTATTCACGTTTGATATATCGAGTCCGGATTCAATAATCTTAGTACACAGCAGAACGTCAATTTTCTTTTCTATGAAATCTATTATCACATCTTCAAGTTCCCTTGCATCCATCTGACCGTGTGCGGTTCCGATCCTCAAGCCGGGTAATAAAGATTTAAGTTTGTCGGATATTTTTCCGAGGTTGAATATTTTATCGTTAACAAAATAAATCTGACCTTTCCTTTGTATCTCTTTTTGAATCACTTCTTTCAGGTAATTCCAGTCAAGGTTTGTAATTTCGGTAATTATAGGTTTTCTGTTCTTAGGCGGAGTATTTATCAAAGATAAATCCCTTGCTCCGAGCAGTGAAAAGTTCAATGTTCTGGGTATCGGGGTAGCAGTGAGTGTGAGCGTATCCACATTCGGCTTCAATGCTTTTAATTTTTCTTTCGCTTTCACGCCGAATCTTTGCTCTTCATCGATAATAAGAAGTCCGAGGTCTTTAAATTTCAAATCGTTAGACAGAATCCTGTGTGTTCCGATAATAATATTAATTTTTCCTTCTTCGAGTTTTTCAAGGGTTTCCTTTTGTTCTTTTTTTGTCTGCATCCTTGTCAGCAGTCCTACTTCTACGGCAAAAGGACTGAGCCTGTCCCTGAACGTGTTATAATGCTGTAATGCGAGTATCGTAGTGGGCACAAGTATTGCCACCTGTTTATTGTCAAGCACCGATTTGAATGCTCCCCTCACTGCTATTTCCGTCTTGCCAAATCCCACGTCTCCGCAGATGAGCCGGTCCATAGGGGTTTCCGATTTCATATCGTTTTTTACGTCTTCGGTCGATGTAATCTGATCCGGTGTATCCTCAAACATAAAGCCCGCTTCGAGTTCTCTCTGCCAGTGTGTATCTTCCGAAAAAGCAAATCCCGTTTCTGATTTACGCTTTGCATAAAGTACTATCAGGTCGCGTGCAATATCTTTAACTTTTTTCTTAGTCCGTTCTTTCAGCTTATCCCACTCTCCACCGCCAAGTCGTGTAAGCTTCGGAGTATATCCTTCCGTACCGGAATATTTCTTTATCAGGTTAACGTAATTCAAACTTACAAATACTTTATCACCGTCTGAATAGGATAATTTTATTACTTCCTGTTCATTATTACCTATCTTTATTTTTTTTAATCCGGAAAAAATACCAATCCCGAAATCCCTGTGTACGATATAATTTCCCCGTTTTAGTTCTTTTACGTCTTCGAATGTGAGTCCGCGGAATTTTTTCTTTTTCTTCCTTATCTGGCGGAAATACCTGTTGAAAATCTGGTGTTCCGTATAAACAAGCAGTTTTCCTTCGGGAAAAATAAATCCGCTCTGGACGGACTCTGAATCCACTTTAATCTTTGCAATATCCTTATCAAATCCTTCCGTACTGAAGTCCTCTATAAGTGCATTAATCCGTTTTTTCTGGTATTCATCCGAACACAGTATATACACAGAGTAATCTTTTTCAATATATCCGGATAGATTTGGAAACAGTAATTTTACATTTGAATGAAAATCCGGCTGTGTGTTTGATTCAAAATTGATTGTGTTCACGCTCTTAAGAAATGAAGAGAAAAAATATTTCTCGTTTTTCAGTTCATCGAAGTTTTCAGCCGTATCTTCCTCATCCATCAGCAATAAAGCATCGGGAGGAATGTAAGTTCTCAATGTACCGCCTGAGTTTTCATTCACGGTTTTTTCGTCTTCGGATGAGGTTGTGAGATTAAAGCCAATGCTTGCCTTTTCAATTTCGCGGATAGACCTCTGTGTAGTAATGTCAAATTCCCTGATAGATTCGACTGTATCCCCGAAGAATTCTATACGCAAAGGGGTACTGCTGTGCTCCGGAAAAAGATCGACGATTCCGCCTCTCACGGAAAAATCGCCCACCTGCTCCACAAAATCATTTCTTGAAAATTTATATTTTTTTAGTCTCTCGATAAAATCTTCAAACGGCATATCCCTGTTTTTGAATATATCGAGAAGGGATTCTTTGAATTTATCTTTATCAATGGCTTCTTTTGCGAGGTCATCCGGGGATAGCAATATTATATACTCTTTGTTTTCCGATAGAGTTTTCAGGGTTCGCATATAATCATCGCCTTCGTTCACTTTCTCAAACGGATAAACAATATTTTCGCTGTCCGTCAGGAGCTCCAGGTCATCACGAAGTGCACTTAATTTATTTTCATCGTCTGAAATAAAAATAATTTTTTTATTTTTATTCAGGAATAAATAATCGGTTATAAAAGAAACAAGCGAGCCGTGAACCTTGCAAAATACCGTGTTGTTCTTTGCATCGTTCAATTGCCTGAACTTACCGGAATTATATAATATTGATTTTATCCCGCTTATCATTTGAGAGTAACACTTTATTAATTCAAATCAGTGTTTAAATATTTTTCCGTATATCCCGTTTGCGAGAGTTACGAATTCTTCCACACTTACATTTTCCGCTCTTCTTGAAAAATCAAAGTTTATTTCTTTCAAATCAATTTTGTTCTTTTCGAAAAAATCTTTCAGGGAGTTTTTCATCGTTTTTCTTCTTTTCCCGAAGCTTGACCTTACAAGACTTCTTAATAATTCATAATCTTTTACCTGATATTTTTCTTCTCGGAAATTCAACTCTATCACGCTTGAATTTACGTTCGGCTTCGGGAAGAACGCCGTCGGCGGAACATTGAATAAAACTTTTACATCCGAGTTGAACTGCGTCATCACGGCAAGTATTCCGTATTCTTTCGTATCCTTTTTTGCCGTTAACCGGTTGGCGACTTCCTTCTGTATCATCAATATTGCAATTGAGATTTTCTTTTTATTTTCAAACAGCCGGAATAAGACCTCTGTCGTTATGTTATAAGGTATATTCCCTGATATTTTAATTTGTTTTTTACGGGTGTTATATAAATCTGCATCATTTTCAAAATCAAATTTCAGAAAATCTTTTGATATAATATTGTGGTTTTTCTCCTGTTCGTTTTTGAGTAACCCGTTTTTGAGATTTTCCGTAATTCCTTTGTCAATTTCAACTGCAAGATAATCATCCGCCTCCGGAATAATATGTTTTGTAAGTGAGCCGTATCCGGGACCTATTTCAATGATAAAGTCTTCAGGAGTTATATCCAGTGATTTAACAATTTTTTTTGAGATATTATCATCCACGAGAAAATTCTGACCGAGGAATTTTTTCGGTCTGTATTTAATATATTTGTCTGTATTATCTATTCCCATTTTTTCTTTCCGGAATCTCAAAGTTTTTTGTATTTTTCATATTTATCACGGAATCAGAAAAATCGTTTTATATTTACCGGTTAATATTTCCCTTATATCTGTTGATACTGTTTTATATTCTCCGTTAAGCCACATACGGCTCTGGTCCCTGTAATTTCCGTGCATTGGCTGTCCCGACTGTCCCGTGGGAATTACGGATAAATAACTTTTATTATCGGACAGGTCTGTAATAAACTTCAATGACTGTCCAAGATTCGACTCGAAATCCTTAGAGTTCAAAGCATGATTAAAACTATACTCAGAATTGGCGATAGTTGTTCCGCTTCCGCCTATTTCGTAAGGACCGATGTTTACAATATTGCTTAAGGCAGATATGATTCCGAAGGGATGCGTCATAACTACTTTATGTACTTCTCCCCAGTACCATTTATTATAGTCGGCTGTTCCGAATTTATTTTTCAGACTCACTATTGCATCATGAAATGTTTTCTTGATCATTTCGTCCCGCGTTTCTATTTTCCGTACGGAACTTGTCATATCAAAAAGCCAGTTCTTTTCTTCTTTCAGAATCCTGGAAGTATTACGAATGGCAACGTTAGGAATTGTAAGATAATTCTTGAAAAGTTCTTCACCTAATTTATCGGAATAAAGATTTTTATAAAGCTGGATTTCGAATTCCGCAATTATCGTTCCGGGAATACTGAAATTGGTGATGTTATAGTCCCATCCTTTAAGGATTTTAATGATATTTTTGTCTTCGGAGCTTATTGTGAGAGAGTCCTTGCTGAATGCGTTAACGATGTATTTCGTAAATTCTTTTGCCTGCAGACTGTTAACATCATTTTGAATAAGCCGGAATTCATTTGCATTAAAATTATTTCTTGCTCTGAGTAGTGCTTCAATGCGTTCTGCCCTGTAGGGAGCTTCATAAAGATTTGAAATATAGTATTTATAATCCTTCTGGGGTTTGTTATTTGCAGTGACTATAAAACTGTCTTTCGGATTATATACCTGCGGGAGTTCATCGAAGTTAATAAAACCGCTCCACTCGACTTCTCCGTTTGAAGGGAAATAAGCGTCGTATTCCGGATTTGTATTCTTTCTGACGGGAACCAATCCGGCAGCGTGATATCCTATATTTCCCATAGTGTCTGCATAAGTGAAATTTGATGCCGGCAGTCCGAAACTCTTAAGCCCTGATTTGAATTCATTCCAGTTACCGGCGAAATTAATTTCATACATTGCCTTTATTTCGTCACTTAATTCAAAGCCTGTCCACCGGAAAGTGAGAATCTGATTTCCCTTTTGCTTAAAGTTCTGGTTTGCATAAAGACTTGCTTTTTCAAGATCTGAAATCACCGGACCGAGTTTTGTCGTGTATGTAACAAATGAAATTTCATCTTTAATCCCTTTTACTTTTATACTTTCTGCGGTACTATCAAGCGGATACGAATTTCCTTTCAGTATGTAATTATTCCTGTTTGCGGTATCCCTGTTCAGTATATAAAATTCCGAATCATCATTCATAAGGTTAGTGATACCCCAGGCAATTGAACCGTTTTTTCCGATTGCGATACCAGGTGCTCCGGGAATCGAAAAACCGCTGACACCTTTCTTTTGTTGGTTATTGTAAAGCTGGACTTCGTACCACTTCGAAGGGACAGTAAGGGCAAGGTGCGGGTCGTTTGCGAGTATTGGTTTTTTACTTTCGGATTTTGTTCCGCTTATCACCCAGGAGTTGCTTCCGATATGTGAACCTTCCGTACCGGTAAATTTCCTGAAGTCTTTTGTGCTGTTAAAAAATTCTGACCCGAGTTCTGCAAGACTTTTATAATTACTTTCTGCGGTTGTATAATTATTGATTTTTATTTCCGTATTTGCACCTATTGTTTTATTATCTTTTCCTTCGGGCTCTTTCTTGGTTTCGGATTTTATTATAAACGGAGCATCTTCCGGGTAATTCGGGAAAAAATCTCTTGCTCTCTCGAGTCCGAGCTTCTTTACTATTTCGCCGAAAGTATAATCCGTGTACCACGAAAGATTCAGTTCCCAGCCAATCAGGCGGACGATTATAAGGGAGTGAACCGGTGTCCATACTTCGGGTTTATAATCGAGTATATCGAATTCAAGCGGGAGTTCTTTTGAATGTGTTTGAATGAAATAATTTACACCGTCACTGTAACTTTGAAGAATATCCTTTGACTTCTGGGAAATGTGACCGTATAAATACTCTGCTGTTTTATTTATCCCTATGGTTCGGAAAAGTTTATCATATTCTATGGTCTCCTTTCCGAAAATCTCAGACATTCTGCCTTCGCCAATCCTCCGGTACAGATCCATCTGGAAAAGCCTGTCCTGCGAATGAATGTAACCGAGTGAGAAATATAAATCCTTTTCATTTTTTGCAATTATATGCGGAACCCCGAAATCATCCTTGCTTATCCTTACGGAATCAGTTATACCCGTTGTTTTTATAGTGCCGGTTTCACTGTAAAAAGATTTTTTAGTCAGATTGTTAAAAAGTATGACCAGGGTAATGATTATGGATATCACTAATATCAGAACTGCAATAAATGTATATAAAACTCTCTTCAAGTTAAATCAGAATAATTTCAATCTTTTAAAAATAAAAAATAAACATTTATAAAATCTTTTGTTAGTATAAAAGATTGACAGGAAATCTTTTCAATTAATAATTAAAAAACATTAGAGGGAGAAAATGAAAAAAGTTAAAAGGTATAATTAATGACCTTAAAAAATTAATAATTACTAATTATTAATTGTTTGAGGTAGCATCTTCTTCTTTTGTGCTGTCTGTGGTCGAAGTGTTTCCAGTGACCCTGGACAAGGTAGTTATCTTCCAGTTCGATATTTGATTCTGCGGAAATTACTTTGTTTTTTATCGCCGTGCGTGAAAGTTCCGTTATCAGCAGTGCATCCGCGCCTTTACCCTGCAGATCCGGACGGATCGCTCCGAGATAAAGGTCTATAAATTTATTTGATTTAATTGCTTTCAGGATATAAATGAAGCCGAAAGGCAATAATTTACCTTTTGACTTCTGAAGCGCCCTTGAAAGTGACGGCATTGCAATTACAAATCCTGCAACTTCATTTTTTTCGTCAAGAAGAATTTTTGTATAATCGGGTACGATGAATGAAAAATACTGTTTTACATATTTGTCAATCTGTTTTTCGGAAAGTTCAACAAATCCATATAAGCCAGAGAATGCTTTATTCAAAACGTTGAAAAGTCCGTGTGCATAAGGAAGCATGTCTTTTGCTTTTTTTGCTTCGAATACCCTTACCCCTTTTCGCTCCTGCACGAGGCGTGATATTTTATCTGCTTTTTCCGGTATGGATTCAGGGACTTTTATTTCGAACTCAACCCAGTCCGTATCTTTCTTGTAACCGTATTTTTCGAGATGGACGGGATAGTATGGATAATTATAAATTGTGGAAAGAGTCCCAAGTTCTTCGAATCCTTCAATCAGCATACCTTCCTGATCAAGGTCTGTGAATCCAAGCGGACCGTGAACTGCTGTCATACCTTCGGACTTAGCCCAGTCTTCAACTGTCTTAATCAGCAGACCGGAAACTTCTTCATCGTTAATAAAATCAATCCATCCAAAGCGTACATATTTATTTCCCCATTTTTCGATATAACGGTCGTTTATGATACCCGCTATTCTGCCGACTATTTTTCCGTCTTTATGAACGAGCCATAACTTCGCCCGGCAGTATTCGAAAGCAGGGTTTTTGTCCGGTAAAAATGTGTTAATCTCATCCATTATTAACGGTGGAACCCAGTATTTATTATCTTTGTAAAGTTCAAAAGGGAACATTACAAATTTTTTAATATCTTTTCTGCTTTGTATTTCTTTTATTTCCAATTTTTATAAAAATCTTTTTAATGTTTCCATTCAGAGGTTGACCAAAGGGTACCCGGGAATGGAATAAACAAAATTTCAATTGTAAATTATATAAAATCATAAAAATCTTCAATGGAGTTGTATGTAATAAATTTTTTCTTTTCCCGGTGTTTAAAAAGACAAGGGGTCTATGATCCTAAACAATTTACAGACAAGGGGTCTATTACCCCTTGCAAAAAATCAAGGGACCAAGATCCCTTGTCTGTCAGAAGGTGAGCCTTCGAAACAACCAAAACGATGCCGAAAAGGAGTATAAATCCGGATTTTCAGTTATTAAAAAAGGGGAGGAGAAATTCTCCACCCCTTTCCCACAAAAAATAATTTAAATGCTACGTTTTTTTATAACTAATTTGAGTCAAGTTCACATTGGAAAAAAACCGAATATAACTTCCAATTTTTTCCGGTTTTCTTCCGGAATCTAAGCACTGATTTATAAATTACGGGGTTATCCGGGTCTGTAAAACTATTTTTTTTTACATAGTAATTTTTTCCTCATCATAATTCGAAACAGCTCCGCTTGTATATCTGATAAACTGCGAGTAAAGATCGCCCTTTTTCTGTCCGTCAATCAACTTTTCAGAATTCTCTAAGAAGTATTTCTTAGATTTGCTTGCTTTAGCCAAAAAGTCTTTAGCGAAATCTTCGAAAGATGTTCCGTCAGAAACTGGTTTTTTATCTGTTAGGTTTTTTTTAGGGTTCAAATAATTTATTTCCGCTCTGTCAATATTGGTTTATTTGTAAAAAAATTTTCCCGCTTTTATTGTTTAGTTATTCTATTTCATTATACATACAAACCATTCAATTTCCGGAAAAATATTTAATTGTGTCAAAAATAAAACATTTTTTGATTCATAAATTTGATATATTTTGCATAAATAAGCGAAAATTAATTCTATGAATTTTAAAAGTCTACTTGTTTTTCTCATTCTTTCGATCTCGGTTTTTCTTTATTCCTGTGAAAGCAACGACGGAATGATCGTAAAAGGCGACCCTTATGCTAAAGCCACAAATAAAGTTCTCGTAGAACTATTTACAAATACAAGCTGTGTTCCCTGCGTGCAGGCGAACAATTTCCTTAACGGAGTGAACAACCTGAGCGGAGTTACCAATAACGATACGAATGTGATTATTATGCGTGTACACACGACACTTTTTGCAGGAGACCCTTATTATAACTTTAACGTTCCGGTTAACTTTGCAAGGCAGCAGTATTATAATGCAGGGCTGTCAAATCCACGCGGATTTCTTATGGGAACAAGTATGGGAAGTTTTAATACTTCTAACTGGACAAATGCATTAAATGAAAGATTAAGAATTACAAACGCTTTTAGTATCAACCTGTACCCTTCATATGATTCGACAGAAAGAGAAGGTACATTAAATATTCAATTAAACCAGATTAGCGGTTCTTCGCTTCCGGACTTCGTGATGCATATTGCCGTTGTCGAAAACGGATTGATTATGGATCCTCCGGCACCAAACGGGGAAGCAGATTTTGAAAATACATTAAGGGATTTAGTAACTCCCACGGGCGGTGAGCCATTCAATATAACCCCCGGACAAACCATAAGTTTTGTTAAAAGTTTCACTCTGAAAAGCGGTATTAAAGCTTTTAACACCGATATCATAATTTTTGTTCAATCTGTTTCTACAAAAGAAGTTTTTGGTGTGGTTAAACAAAAATTGGTACAATAAAAATTTATTAAAGTAAAAACCCGGTTTGAAATTCATCAGACTTACATATCCTTTTCTTATTGTATTTTTGATTCTGATATTTTCAGAGAATCTGAAAGCACAGATTGATACGACTAAAGCGCCCGGTGATACAACAAGCCTGAACCTGAGAGACCAGAAAGAAAAAATTCTTGAAAATTCCGATTTTGACCTTGAAGACTCGAAACTGCTGGATTATCTCGAAAAACTCGAACGCAATCCTCTTGACCTGAACATTGTAACACAAAAAGAGCTGGAATCAATTCCCTACATCAATTCGATTATTGCACGCAGGATTATAGAATACAGAAAAGAAAACATTTACTTTAAATCAAAAAGAGAATTACTGAAAGTCGACGGAATTACCGAAATTCTTTATGACGAAATAAAGGGTTACCTCGTTGCAAGAAAATCTAAAGTAGATGTTCTGATAAATGAAAACGGAGAAACCGAAATAGACTCAAGGGGAAGCCGTATTAATCTTATAAAAAATTTCGACTTCAGATACCGCACAAGATTTCAGCAGGAACTTCAACCAAAAGTGGGATATCTTAACGGAAAATATCCGGGCTCACGAGCAAAAATTTATAACCAGTTTAATTCAATCTTCAAGAATAGCGACTTCACCCTTGAGGGCAATGTAACCATAGAAAAAGACGCAGGCGAAACAAATTTCGCCGATTTCAAATCCGCATATCTTGAATTAAGTGATTACAAATTTATTAAAGAATTAATCGTCGGGGATTACAGCCTGAACTTCGGGCAAGGGCTTGGAATGTGGAGCTCGTTCGGATTTTCAAAAGGAAATATCTCGGTTGACCCTATCAAGAAAAAAGAAAAAGGCATAGACAGTTACAGCTCGGTAAGCGAAGTGCAGTTTTTTAGAGGCGGTGCTGCAAAACTGAATTTCGGTAATAAATATAATTTTTACGTTTTTTATTCCAATCACTTCCTCGATGCCTCCATTGATACAACTCTCGGCGAAGCTTCAACCATTTATTTTGACGGATATCACCGCACGGCTTCTGAACTCAGCAGACAAAACTCAATAAAGGAAAGATTTCTCGGCGGTAGATTTTTATATGATAATGACTTCTTGAGGTTAGGTGTTACGTACTGGGATGCCAAATTTTCAAAACCATTTGAACCCGATACTACGACAGCTGCTACACAGCTATTCAATTTCTCAGGCGATTATGCCAATATGATGAGTGCGGATTATGATTTTATTTACAGGAATATGAATTTATACGGAGAAGTTGCCCGTTCGAATAACGGCGCACTTGCAGGAATTGGAAATCTCCAGTTCAATTTTATGGGAATTGCCGATGTTGTATTTTCTTACAGAAATTATTCTAGGGATTTCACAGTTCTGCATTCTTTCGGTTTCGGGGACAGAAGTGGAAATACTCAGAACGAAACAGGGTTTTATACAGGAATTCAATTAACGCCGTTAAAAGGTTTGAGTGTAAATGCCTATTACGACCAGTTTAAATTCCCTTACAGAACTTATTCTGATGCAGTGCCTACGGTTGGAAATGATTTTCTGATTTTTTCTGAATGGAAAGCAAATAGTCAGTTGTTATTCAATTTCAAGTACAGATATCAGAATCAGGAAGGAACAGTATCGATAATTGATGAATTCAACAGAAGCGTAAGGGTACTTGACAACAGAAATCAGCTCAATCTTAGAATTGGATTTGCTTATCAGTTCAAAAACAATCTCAGGGTGAGAAGCAGATTAGAATATGTTTATGTCGGTTATAAAGATTTCGGCGGGGATAATAAAGGATTTCTATTCTATTCGGATGCAAGGTTTGTTCCTCTTCCGAAACTGACTTTTGACGCAAGGATAATTTTCTTCCAGACGGATAGTTATGACAGCAGAATTTATGAATATGAAGATGATGTCAGGGGTGTGATGTCAAATACGGGATTATACGGCAATGGCACAAGATGGTACCTGCTTGCGAGATATAAAGTATTTAACTCTATTGAACTTCAGGCAAAATATGCAGAGACATATCAGGACGGTGTAAAATCAATCGGCACCGGTTATGACCTTATCAATGGGGATATCAACAATAAATTCAATTTCGGAATGGAAATAAAATTCTGACAGGAAATTCCCCTCCTCCTTCCTGTCCCGATTTGTCGGGAAACCCACTCCCGGGAGGCTCTTAGACCTCCGAAGAGGGAAATAATTTTATTTAAAAAATATTAATTTTTCTCTGGTTTCGAATGCTCACCTTCGAAACCCAACAAGAAACAATAAAAAACAAAGTTTCTGCTTCAAGTGCGTTACCAAGTGCAACTTGGTAATGAGAATGGAGTAATATGAATAATGAAACGAAGCTGGGGCTTCGTTACAAGAACGAAGAAAATATTAATTTCTAATTATTCATCAAAAATTACTCCTTATTAATTGATTTTAATTCTCTCGATATTTTGTTCTTTTATGTTTATTTTTGTTCTATTTATTACGAAACCCTAAAATCAATATATGAAAAAAGTTACATCTGCAATTTCAATCATAATTTTATCTTTGCTAATATTAAATCAATCTCTATACGCCTGCACCAACCTCCTTATTACGAAAGGTGCCACTGTGGATGGTTCAACGATGATAAGTTATACTGCAGACTCGCACACTCTATATGGTGAACTCTATTTCTGGCCTGCTGCCGACTATCCTGCGGGTACAATGCTTGATCTCTACGAATGGGATTCGGGAAAATATCTCGGAAAAATCCGTCAGGTACTTCATACATACAATGTTATCGGAAATATGAATGAGCATCAGGTTGGAATCGGCGAAACTACATACGGCGGAAGAAAAGAACTTATAGAAGATCTTGATACCACTGCAATTATGGACTACGGCGGTCTTATTTATCTGACCCTGCAAAGAGCTAAAACTGCAAGAGAAGCAATAAAAATTATTGGTGAATTTGTGGATGAATACGGATACAGGAGCGAAGGCGAATCATTTTCCATCAGTGATGCTAATGAAGTATGGATACTCGAAATGATCGGGAAAGGGCTTGGACACAAGGGTGCCGTATGGGTTGCACAGAGAATCCCGGACGGATATATATGCTCGCACGCAAATCAGGCGAGAATTACAACCTTCCCGCTTAACGACCCTGAAAATTGCATCTATTCAAAAGACGTGATTTCATTCGCTAAAGAAAAAGGTTTCTATAAAGGAAAAGACGAAAATTTTTCATTCTCGGATGTATATAATCCTCTCACGTTTGGCGCAGCCAGATTCTGCGAAGCGAGAGTATGGTCAATATTCAACAGGACAACATCGGGAATGAACAAATATCTCGATTATGCAAAAGGAGAAAACTTGAAAAACAGAATGCCTCTATGGGTAAAACCCGATAAGAAGATTTCAATTAAAGATGCAATGGAACTTATGCGTGACCACTTTGAAGGAACCGATTTAGATATGACGAAAGACATAGGTGCGGGTCCTTATAAATGCCCCTACCGCTGGAGACCTTTATCCTGGACGCTTGAGGATAAAAAAGATACGAATGTTTACTTCAACGAAAGAGCGATTTCAACACAGCAAACCGGATTTTCATTTGTCACACAATCACGCTCGTGGCTTCCTGATGCTATCGGTGGAATTAACTGGTTTGGTGTAGATGATTCTTACAGCACCGTTTATACTCCTATGTTTACTTCTATTACAGAAGTACCTTCAAACTTTGCTGTCGGAAACGGCTCTATGATGGAGTTTAGCGATTCCTCTGCCTTCTGGATTTTTAATCAGGTGTCAAACTTTGCGTATATGAGATACAGCGATATGATACCGGAGATAAGACTTTTACAGGGTGAACTTGAAGCAGGTTACATAAATAAAATTCCTGATATTGACAGCAAAACAATGGAATTATATAATCAGAATCCTGCGGAAGCAATAACATTCCTGACTGAATTTTCTAATACGGGGGGTAAGATGACTTTTGACTCCTGGAAAAAGTTATATGGTTATCTCTTCACAAAATATATGGACGGTAATATTAAAACCAAAGGAGAAACTGTAGCAGCACCAAATGTAAAACAACCCGGCTACGGTACTGACTGGTATAAAATGATTGTAAAAGCAACCGGAAGTAAATTCAAGGCTCTCGGTGAACCGTAAAAAAGCAGAATTCAGAAATCAGGAGTTAAGAAGTTAAGAAGTTAAGCATAAAGATAAAAAGAAAAGTATAAAAGTTGAAGGGTTAAAAGAATTTATATTGTAGGGGCAGACCTAAGGGTCTGCCCTCCTTCTTTTTTAGCAGAGTCTCCCCGCTTTTGGGGACTCTGCAATATATATAAATGAGTACAAAAAAAGAAAAATATAACAAGGATACATTTTATTTTTGCACAATCACTTGTTTTGAATGGATTCCTCTATTCGAAATAACAAACTTATACGACCATATTTATAAATGGTTTAGAATATTGAAATCGAAAAAAATATATGTTGTTGGATTTGTTATTATGCCAAACCACATGCATTTAAAAGAATTAGTAACCGAAAAATATGTAATTCAAAAATTAAACTATATTCACAAGAATCCTATTTCGGGAAAATATAATCTTGTAGATGATTATACATTATATAAATATTCAAGTGCAAGGTTTTACGAACAGGGACGACAGGGAGATTTCGAAAGCATGATAATTTTTTGTGTGAATTGATAAATAAATAAAGAATATTAAAATGCAGACAGACCCAAATAATTTAGAGTCCTACACGGGATTGACAGAAAAAGAAGCAGAGGAAAAACTTATAAAGGAAGGATATAACGAACTTCCATCTTCAAAACCCCGAAGTAATTTTGCGATAATTATCGATGTTATCAAGGAACCTATGTTTATTCTGCTTATAGCTTGTTCCACTGTATATTTAGTACTGGGTGATATTGGAGAAGCTTTAATGTTATTTGCGTTCGTTTTAGTCGTAATGGGAATTACTCTTTATCAGGAACGAAAAACCGAACGTGCACTTGAAGCATTAAGGGATCTATCAAGTCCACGGGCAAATGTTATAAGAGAGAAAGAAAGCAAAAGAATTGCGGGCAGAGAAGTTGTTTGTGGTGATATATTAATTCTTTCCGAAGGAGACAGGGTCCCGGCAGATGCCATACTTTTATCATCTAACACAATATCGGTTGATGAATCACTTTTAACCGGAGAGGCGATTCCGGTTCGAAAATCACAGTGGGATAATCAATCCGAGAAAGGAAAGCCGGGGGGAGATGATACTCCATATATATTTTCCGGAACATTAATTGTCCAGGGACAGGGAATCGCAAGGGTTACTGCAACAGGCGGAAATTCTGAAATTGGTAAGATTGGCAACGCACTTCAATCTGTTGAAAGCGAAAATACTCCGCTGCAGAAAGAAACCGGAAAACTCGTAAAAAATATTGCAATTATTGGCGGCGTACTCTGTTTAACGATAATTGTTTTTTATGGAATTTCACGAAGTGACTGGCTGGGCGGTGTGCTTGCAGGTATTACGCTGGCTATGGCAATGCTTCCCGAAGAGTTTCCCGTTGTACTGACTATTTTTCTCGCATTTGGAGCCTGGCGGATCTCCAAGAAACAGGTTCTTGCAAGAAAGATTTCTGCAGTTGAAACATTGGGATCTGCTTCGGTATTATGTGTGGATAAAACAGGAACACTCACTTTGAATAAAATGACATTGACCGAGATTTCATTCGAGGGAGATTTTTTTAAAACAGATAATGATAACATATCTTCATTACCCGATAAATTTCATGAGTTAATAGAATATAGTATTCTTGCATCCAGCAGAGACCCGTTTGACCCAATGGAGAAAGCTATTAAACTAAAGGGTGAGGAATTGGTGAGAGATACTGAACACCTACACAAAGATTGGAATCTTGAAAGAGAATATTCTCTTTCTGCAAAACTTCTTGCACTCTCGCACGTATGGACTTCTCCCAACAGAAAAAATTTATTAATAGCCGCAAAGGGTGCACCTGAAGCAATTGCGGATTTATGTCATCTTGAAGAAAATGGAATTCAAAAAATAAAAGAAGATGTCGGCAAAATGGCTGATAAAGGTCTGCGTGTTCTTGGAGTTGCCAGAGCAGAGTTAGGTGAAGGTAAATTGCCGGATAATCAGCATGATTATGAATTTCAATTTTTAGGATTAATCGGATTCACAGACCCTGTAAGACCCGGAGTTTCTGATTCGGTAAAAATGTGTTATGAAGCAGGAATAAGAGTAGTAATGATTACAGGGGATTATCCCGGAACTGCCAAAAATATTGCCGCACAAATAGGTTTGCAGAATACTGAAAATTTTATTACAGGTCCTGAACTTGATTTATTATCAGAAAAAGAATTATCCGAAAAAATAAAGACGGTAAATATTTTTTCAAGAGTTGTTCCCGAACAAAAACTTCTTATAGTAAATGCATTCAAATCGAACGGCGAAATTGTTGCAATGACGGGCGACGGGGTTAACGATGCTCCTGCTTTAAAATCTGCAAATATCGGAATAGCAATGGGCGGAAGAGGTACAGATGTTGCTCGTGAATCTTCTGCGTTGGTAATTTTAGATGACGATTTTTCATCTATTGTCAGGGCAGTGAATCAGGGCAGGGGAATATTTGATAATTTGAAAAAAGCAATGTCATACATATTAGCGATACATATTCCGATTGTCGGAATGTCTTTGATTCCGGTTCTTTTTAATTGGCCATTGTTTCTGTTTCCCATGCACATAGCATTTCTTGAATTGATAATTGATCCTTCCTGCACAATAGTATTTGAAGGTGAGCGGGAGGAGAAAGATGTAATGAAAAGACCTCCGCGTAATCCGCGTGTTCCGATTTTCAGTTTATGGATGATTATGTCAAGCGTATTAATGGGATTGGGTGTCTTGATAGTGGTTCTCGGCGTATATATCCTTGCAATGAAAACAGGTCTCCCTGAAACTAAGATTCGCACAATATCATTTACATCTCTTATTATCGGAAATTTATTGCTCATTGTAAAAAACAGGTCAAGAACGAAAGGATTCTTTAAATCACTAATAACTCCTAATATTGCACAATGGTGGGTGGCAGGAGCTGCGATATTTTTTCTAATACTTGTCATATATGTTCCGTTTTTGCAATCTTTATTTAAACTTCAGGCATTGGGAGTATTTGAGTTTTTAATATGTTTTGCAGCCGGATTGGTATCTATTGTCTGGTTTGAAATTATCTCAAAAGTTTATAAGGAAAAGACAACAAGCTAGGGGAAAGCTACTTCTTTTTTAGCAGAGTCTCCCCGCTATTGGAGACTCTGCAATATATATAAATGAGTACAAAAAAAGAAAAATATAACAAGGATACATTTTATTTTTGCACAATCACTTGTTTTGAATGGATTCCTCTATTCGATATAACAAACTTATACGACCATATTTATAAATGGTTTAGAATATTGAAATCGAAAAAAATATATGTTGTTGGATTTGTTATTATGCCAAACCACATGCATTTTATTGTATACCTTCCGGAGATAACAATAAACATAAATTCAATTATTGGAACTGGAAAAAGGTTTACGGCATACGAAATAATAAAAAGACTAAAAGAACTAGAACAATTTGATTTATTGAATAAATTAGAAAATGCTGTAAACATTACTGACAAGAAAAGAAATAAATTACATCAGGTTTTTCAACCATCTTTTGATTTGAAAGAATTAGTAACCGAAAAAT
>DATCHW010000002.1:0-1336 GCA_036508135.1 Ignavibacteria bacterium | reverse complement strand
TGTTGCAGTTCCTGATTTTATAGCTTCATCGGCAATTCTCAGAACTTCTCCAAACTGTACCCATCCCGTCTGATCATCACCGGCGCCATGCAGTAGGTAAAGGACCGGATAGCTTCGCTGGGACGTTTCATAATCCGGCGGAAGATAAACCGCATATTTCCGGTCCATTTTTAATATTTTACTGGGAACCGTGAGATCATCCATAACTTTACCTGTCTGTCCAAATAAACTTAGAGCAGATACAGTTAATAATAATGTTGTCAGAAGTTTTTTCATAATTGATGAGCTTTTGATTAAAAGGAATTTAAATTAAGCTAGTGGTGTGATTATAAAAGATTTATCAATGGATATCAGATTTTTTCTTCAGTGCTGAACCTTACATTAAGGTCCCTTACGGAAGCCAGACTTTCCATCAGTTCGGGCAAATAATCGGTAGATGCAATAAAAGTCCACAAGTATGCTACTATAGCATAAATTCTCCCGGTTGTAAATTTATCGACATCAACACAAATAAACAATACCCCAATGAAGATGATAATCAGCAATACTTTCACTGTTCCGTAACTAAATGCGTTCCATCGTGCAATCCTGGTTTTTGGTGATATGGTATTCTGATAAAACGAAGTGATTTTTGAAGAGTCCCTGCTCTCTATCAAGTGAAACAATTCTTCCTGATTATCGTGTATATCTTTTTGGAGGTGAGTGACTTTTTTGCGATTCAGATTATTTATAAAAGCGATAGGGATTATTACTGTAACACAGACCAGGGCAATTCTGTAATCATAAAAGAAAATTGCGATTATTGCTCCGGCCGTAGCAGATAATTGCCACATTATTTCAGGCAGGCGCTCCTTGAAAAAAGCAATATATTCTTTAACAAGTTCTGCTCTGACAAGCATTTTAGAAAACTCATCTTTCCGGCATTCTGATTCTAAAACTACCTCAGTTGCAACATTTGCATACATCCTGGAATAGATACTTCCATTAAAATAGCGGTGCAGCGTTCCCCCCACAACATTTATTAAATAAACAATTATCCATATGACCAGAGGGAAAATATAATCTGCTTTTTCATGGTCATAAAAGTGGTCGATAAGTGAGTCTAGTAATTTGCCGAAAAATGTGGGTTCTATTATAAACGAAACATTTTCAACAAGTACGAATAAAAGAATTAAAACTATTGAATACTTGTATTTTAATGCTATTTCTTTAAAAGTCATTTATTTTATTCTTTAATAAACGATCGCTAAATTATATAAATTAGTGCTCAATAACAATGATAAAGTGTTGCTTAAATGATGCAACAAATTGCAGTTTCATGAGATTTGTCTAATTT
>DATCHW010000001.1:0-3087 GCA_036508135.1 Ignavibacteria bacterium | reverse complement strand
TATTATCTATTTTCATGCCTCGTTTGTCAATCAAGGAAAAATTCAATAATAATTATTTGATTTCAAACAAATATTCGTGTAGAAAATATATCAGGCAAAGAACAGATTTTGTTTCAAGCCGGTATATAAAGGGTCATGTATATTAATTGTTGGGTTTTGGAGGTATAGACAAATGAAAATATCCGATTTTTTACTCAATCGTATTAATAGGGATTATCTTTTACCTTCAATACAAAGAGAATTTGTTTGGAAGAGAAATGATAATAAAATTGAAAAACTATTTGACTCTTTGTTACAAGCCTACCCGATAGGAATGATTCTATGTTGGAATGTCAACAAAGCTCCGGATTTAGAAAATATCAACTGGGAGGTATACAATTTTGTGCAAGATTATGATGAGGATACTCCGCACAATCCTATTGCAAATCTTAATGGTTACTCAAAATTATTTTTAATTCTTGATGGACAACAAAGATTATCGGCATTAAATATAGGTTTAAGGGGAACATATAGTTTTTCATATAGAAATAAAAAGAAAAAGACAAAATTGTTTTTAAATATATTTTCTGAGATTGAAAATGATATTGACAATACCTATGGTTTAAAATACGAATTTAAATTTATTGAAGATCCTCCTACAGCGAATCAGGATGAATTATGGTTTGAAGTTGGAAACGTACTGGATTATCATGATAAAACTAGCGAAGATTTTAAAGAGGATTATGACAATCTTATTCGGGAGAGTACAACTTCTTCCACATTGATCAAAAAAGCAAAAAACACATTAGGGAGATTACATCAAGTTTTTTGTTGTGATGATTGTATTAGAGAGGATCATGTTATAACCGATGATGACGAGAAAGTGCTAAATATATTCGTTAGGACAAATGATGGGGGTATAAAACTTGAAAAAGCAGATTTATTGCTATCGTATATGGAGTCTAATAAAAAACTGTTTGTTCCTAAAGGAGCTAGATCAGAAATATTTTTATTTACTGATGACCTAAATAAAGTGGAGGTTCATAAACCTGATTACGATTTTAGAAAAGATGATATATTGAAGTCATGCTTGGTTCTTTCTGATTTAGAAGTCCAATACAAGCTGAAAAATTTCAACGAAGACAATCTGAAAATTATTTCTAATAATTGGGGGCTAATCAAAGAATATTTAAAATTAACAGTTGAACTAATTGCAAGGTATGGGTTTTCGGCTAAAAATGTCATATCTAAAAATGCACTTATTCCGATAGCATATTATCTGAAGAAAAATAACAAATCTAAGGAATTTGTTGCTTCACAACAACATAGCGATTTGGAAACAAAAAATGAGATTATTAGATGGCTATCGGTATCACAGATGTCAGGTGCTTTTGGTAGTTCTTCAGATTCAACACTCAAAACTGTCAGGAAGAATATTGATGATGGAAAATCTTTTAAAGAAATAAATCTTGGTAAAATTATCGACGAAGATGATATAAAGAAATGGGTAAACAAGGAATATTATCAATCACGATTATCACATTTAATTTTATTGTTAGTTTCCAAAGATAAATATTGGGATAATTGCCACCAAGATCATATCTTCCCAATAAGTAAATTTGACAGAGAGCTATATAAGAAAATGGAACTAAGTCAAGATGACATATCATTTTATGATGATAACGCAAATTCTATTGCAAACTTACACTTGCTTAATCCATCAGTAAATATTGTCAAAAAAGATGACGATTTTATTGATTGGAGTTCCAACAAGAGCAAGGAATTTCTGGAATCCTCATTAATACCTCAGCAAATATCATTCGACTTTTCAAATTTTAGAGATTTTATTATAAAGAGGAAAAAATTAATAACCGAAAAATTAAGTGATATTTTGATAGTAAGGAAAACCTAACCAATCAATCAACCCGACCGGAACTTCGCGTGTCGCAAAATGGCGAGGTCGGCGGCCGGCGGGTTATTGTCTCGTTATGTTAAACGTTATGCAGACAAGTGGATCAAAATATGGTATAATATCGCATGAAATTAGATAGAACTAAAACCATATTAAAAAAACAAACCAAACAAGATGACTGCTTTGTAAATGCCTCTTTTAAGGAAAGAATATCTTTTGTTTGGGAACTGACATCTGAACTGTGGTCACTTAAAGGCGCTAGAGATGCTGAACGAAGATTACAAAGACATGTTACAAACCTTACTAGACAATGAGGTCAAATTTCTCATTGTTGGTGCGTATGCCCTTGCCGCGTATGGATACCCAAGAGCAACCGGTGATTTTGACATATGGATAGAAGCAAGCGCAGAAAATTCTAAAAAAATCTTATCTTCCCTTACCTCCTTCGGCGCACCGACGTTAGGGTTAACAGGAAAAACTTTCATGGAAAAAGGCATAGTCTTTCAAATCGGTATTGCGCCCCGCAGAATAGACCTTATAACCCATATTGATGGCGTTGATTTTAGTGACGCTTATCCTTCCAGAAAAACGATCGTCATCGAAGGATTAAATCTTCCTTTTATTTCTAAAGAAAACCTTATACAAAATAAAAAATCGACCGGAAGAGACAAAGATCTCGTTGACGTAAAACACCTTGAAGAAAACGGAGATGCATAACAAATCACTTCCGCCTAACGCTTGAAGCGACGGCTGACTTTTTTCGTAGCTGTAAAAACGATTATATAGATTTTGACCGAAATTGCCGGCACAATCAAATTATTTCAGGAGAAAACTATGTCATTCATCCAGTTTCTGCTTGTACATGTACCGACCATTCTTCTTGGTTTATTAATTATATTTATCTATATCTTTTTAACCATCATAAGTCTTATCATCATCCGGAAGTATTATCCGCCGCACCGCCGTAAAAGCTATAACGATATTGCCGGCTTTATTTTTGCCACTCTCGGTGTGATTTACGCGGTCATCCTGGCCTTCACCGTGGTCGTCACCTGGGGAGATTTTGACAAGGCCACTGAAATTACAAACAAAGAGGCTAATTGCATTGCTTCTCTTTACCAGAACACAGCACCATTCCCGGCCGAATTTCGCGAACGACTCAAAGGTGAACTGAAGGAATATGTAAACGCGATTGT